>NZ_JARPQB010000014.1 GCF_029478665.1 Pseudomonas entomophila | reverse complement strand
CCGTTGTTGTCGCGACGAGCACCGCCGTTACCAGCGCCGCCATTGCGGGCACGTTTCTCGCCGGAACCCTGGTTCTGGCCCTGGCGCTGCTGGCCGGTGCCACGGCCTTGGCCCTGGCTACCGCCGCTACGCTGGCCGGAGCCCTGGGCTTGACCAGCATTGCTACCTGGGCGGCGGTTGCGACCCTGGTTCTTGGCGTTCTGATAGGGGCTGACGTAGTCGGCGCGGTTACCGAAATTGTCGACATCGTCGTCCAGGAATTCTTCCGGATCACGGTTGGCCGGTGCCGATTGGGCAGTTTTCTGGCCTTGGGCGGCTTGCTGCTGGCGCGGCTGCTTGTCACGTGGCTTGCGTTGCTGGCCTTGCTGTTGCTTGTCGCCGGACTTTTCCTTGTCGGCCTGTTTCTCGGCGGCAGGCTTCTGCTTGCCTTTATCCTTGCCCTTGTCCTTGCGCCCGCCACTGCCTTCCTTGCCGCCTTCGCCGCGAGGTTGCTGGTTGCGGCCACCACGGCCATTGGTCTGCTGGCGCTCGCGAACTTCCGGTTTCTCCGCCTCGACAGTCGATGCATCGAAGCCCATCAGGTCGCCATCGGGGATCTTCTGCTTGGTGACGCGTTCGATGCTCTTGAGCAGCTTCTCTTCGTCCGGCGCGACCATCGAGATGGCTTCGCCCGAGCGGCCGGCACGGCCGGTACGGCCAATGCGGTGCACATAGTCTTCCTCGACGTTGGGCAGTTCGAAGTTGACCACATGGGGCAACTGGTCGATGTCCAGGCCGCGGGCGGCGATGTCGGTGGCGACCAGCACCCGCACGGAGTTGGCCTTGAAGTCGGCCAGGGCTTTGGTGCGGGCGTTCTGGCTCTTGTTGCCATGGATCGCGGCGGCGGTCAGGCCGTGCTTCTCCAGATACTCGGCCAGACGGTTGGCGCCGTGCTTGGTGCGGGTGAACACCAGCACCTGCTCCCAGGCACCCAGGGTGATCAAGTGCGCCAGCAGCGCGCGCTTGTGGCTGGCCGGCAGGCGATAGACGCGTTGCTCGATACGCTCGACCGTGGTGTTCGGCGGCGTGACCTCGATGCGCTCGGGGTTGTGCAGCAGCTTGTCGGCCAGGTCGGTGATGTCTTTGGAGAAGGTGGCCGAGAACAGCAGGTTCTGGCGCTTGGCCGGCAGGCGTGCGAGCACTTTCTTCACATCGTGGATGAAGCCCATGTCGAGCATGCGGTCGGCTTCATCCAGGACCAGGATCTCGACGCGGGAGAGGTCGACGCTGCCTTGGCCGGCCAGGTCGAGCAGGCGGCCCGGGCAGGCGACCAGCACGTCGACGCCCTTGGCCATGGCCTGGACCTGCGGGTTCATGCCAACACCGCCGAAGATGCAGGCGCTGATGAAATTCAGGTCGCGGGCATAGACCTTGAAGCTGTCGTGCACCTGGGCTGCCAGCTCGCGGGTGGGCGTGAGCACCAGCACGCGCGGTTGGCGCGGGCCATGGCGTTGCGACTTGTCGGGGTGGCCACCCGGGAACAGGCGCTCGAGAATGGGGAGCGCGAAGCCGCCGGTTTTACCAGTACCTGTCTGGGCGGCAACCATCAGGTCGCGGCCTTGCAACACGGCGGGAATAGCCCGCTGTTGCACCGGAGTGGGCTGGGTATAGCCCGCAGCCTCGATAGCGCGGACAAGAGCCTCGGAGAGACCGAGGGAAGCAAAGGACATGGGCAATCCTGTTCTCGTGGGGGCTGGGCCCGATGGGGTGTTCTGCCTGGCGCGACGGGCATCGGAGGGATGCGATCGCGTCCGGTCCAGCTGGGCTTTCACGGTGCATCCGGGAAACGGCTGGCGGGCATCATCTATATGCTGCCGTCGTTTGGGATGCCTGTGGTGAGGCCGAGCGTCCGGGCGTGAGCCGGGCGGGAAGGCCCGAGTATAACAGAGCAATCAGCGCGTGCTGCGTTCCTGCTGCTCAACGGTGACAGGAAAGTTATCCAGGTTGTCATAACGCAAGGCGATAGCGGAGTAGGCCGGCTCCTGCTTGAAGCGCCGCAGTTCATCCGAGAACGCTTTGGCCAGTTGCTCCCGGCCGGGTTTGCGCGCCAACCCCAGGTACTGCTGGCGGCGGCTGATCACCATGGGCAGGGCCTCGACCGTCTGCTCCAGGCCGAGCTGGCGGCTCAGGAAACGACCGACACGGCGATCGGTCACCAGCAGGTCGATGCGCCCCAATGCCAGCTTGCCAAAATTGGCTTGCTGAGTCGGGGCCGATTCGCGGCGAAACAGCGCTGAATTGTCGAAGGCATCACCATAGTTGTAGCCCGGTGAAGTCCCCACGGTCAGGCCGGCCAGGTCTTCAGGGTGTTCGATGGTGTGGCGCCGGGTGCGGGCCTGATACAGGACGAACTCGACATCCGACATGGGCTCGTCCGGGTAGATCAGGAAGCCCTGACGCGATTCGACCCGAAAAGTATCCATCACGCCGTCAGCCAGCCCCTGCTGGATCATCGCCATGCAGCGCTTCCAGGGCAGGAACTCCCACTCCACCTCGACACCAAGGCGTTTGAACACCTCGTTGGTGACTTCGTAGTCGATGCCTTTGGCCTGGGCATTGTCCTGGTAGAGGTAAGGGGCCCAGTCATCACTGACGATACGCAACCGCTCGCTGTGCGCCTGGGGGCTCAGGCCTATGAGCAGTAGAAGGCAAGCAGGGCGCAGGAGTGAGAGCAGGGCGCGTGTCAGGGGCAAGATCGGTATCCCTGCGGTGGCGTGCCCGGCATGTCGATCAGGCCTGTTGCTGCTTGAGCAGATGGGTTTCTATGGCCTGCCGGTGCTTGCCAAGGGCCAGGCGCAGCCCGGGTTGGTGCAGGCATTGGCGTAACTGCGCCGCATCCACCTGGCCATGACGCTGTCGGAGGTTCTCGAGGGCCTTGTCCCACCAGGCCGACGCGCAGGCACGGTCGAACTCGTTTTCGTAGGGGTAGCAGCCGTACAGCAATTCCCGGGCAAACTGCCGTTGGTTGTTCGGCAGGGTGAGGCTCAGAGCCTTGTAGCCCAGGCGCTGGAGCCTGGGGGGGCGAGGCAACTGGTCATTGACCAGCCGGACATCGGCAAGCGCCGCCGTGCTAAGTGGTGCGTCACCGTGCTTGCGCAACCAGGCCTGGATCTTGGCGCGGAACTGGGCCTTGCGGCTCCAGTAGTGGTGGATCACATCGGTGCAGGTGTTGACCTGCAGTGTGCGATAGGCCGCTACTGCCAGGCAGAACTCCTCGAGGATGTAGGCTTTCTGCGCGAGCAGGTAGAACTCGTCCATCATGGCGATGGAGTGATCCAGTATCGAGGCGTCCTCTTTTGCCAGGCCGATCACGCCGGAGTTGAGCAGTGGCATCTGGCAGTCGGCCAGGTCGCGGGCCTCAAGCGTTGACAACAGGCTCTTGTACAGCAGGCATTCGGGGTACTCGCCGTAACGCCCGACGATGGCGTTGCACAGCAGGTTGCCGGGAGCGACCCGCCGAAACAGTTGCATGGGGGATGTGCGGAAGAACGTGTCGGTGTCGATGAGCACGGCCAGCGGGTGGTGCTCGAGGACCTGGCGCAGCAGTACATGCTTGCTGCGGAAATGATAGCCGTGGGGCTGATTCCAGGCGCTTCGCGTGGCTTCGTCGAGCACGTGCAGGTCCACGGGCAGCTTGCCGTACGGCGCGGGGTCGTCGGTGTAGACCTGGATGGCCATGGTTTCGCCCGGCTGTAGATGGGCCAGGGCGCTGACAATGCTGAAGCAAGCCTCCTGGTGGTAGGTGGCCGCACCGAATGCCAGGTAGACGAGTTGGGGAGTGGCGGGTTGAGGGTGCTGCATGCTGGCCGTTAACCTATTGCGAGGCAAATGTGAAGAGGGCTTTAGCCTAAGCCAAAGCCTTCTTCATAGCTCGAAATAATTATTACCGGGAAATACCTTCAGCGCGGCAGCTTCAGGTTGTTCCAGATGGCCAGGCTCGGCTCGGCCTGGTTGAGGGTGTAGAAGTGCAGGCCAGGCGCGCCGCCTTGCAGCAATTGCTCGCACATGCGCGTGATCACTTCCTCGCCGAAGGCCTGGATGCTGGCGGTGTCGTCGGCATAGGCTTCCAGCTGCTTGCGGATCCAGCGCGGGATCTCGGCGCCGCAGGCGTCGGAGAAGCGTGCCAGCTTGCTGTAGTTGGTGATTGGCATGATGCCGGGTACCACCGGGATGTCCACGCCCAGCTTCTGTGCGCGCTCGACGAAGTAGAAGTAGCTGTCGGCGTTGAAGAAGTACTGGGTAATGGCGCTGTCGGCACCGGCCTTGACCTTGTGCGCGAAGTTGGCCAGGTCCACTTCGAAGTTGCGCGCCTGGGGGTGCATCTCCGGGTAGGCCGCGACTTCCAGGTGGAAGTGGTTGCCGGTTTCCTGGCGGATGAACTCGACCAGGTCGCTGGCGTAGCGCAGCTCGCCGCTGGCCATGCCCATCCCGGAGGGCAGGTCGCCGCGCAGGGCGACGATGCGCTTGATGCCAGCGGCCTTGTATTCGGCGAGCAGGGCGCGCAGGTCATCCTTGCTGTCACCCACGCACGACAGGTGCGGGGCTGCGGGGACCTTCACCTCGCTTTCCAGCTGCAGCACGGTGTTGAGCGTGCGGTCGCGGGTCGAACCACCGGCACCGTAGGTGCAGGAGAAGAAGTCCGGGTTGTAGCTGGCCAGCTGGCGGGCGACGCCCATCAACTTTTCATGGCCGGCGTCGGTCTTGGTGGGGAAGAACTCGAAACTGTAGCGGCGTTCTTGTGACATCTCTGGTTCCTTGGACAGCGAACACTGGGCAGCTGCCTGCAAATAAAAGCCAGGACGGTGGGGGCCGGCCTGGCTCGGACATCGGTTCGAAACGTTGCCAGCCAGTGCCCGGCGAGGCGCCGGGTACTGGCAACCCGCCGCTTAGTAGCGGTAGGCGTCCGGCTTGAACGGACCTTCGACGGTCACACCGATGTACTCAGCCTGTTGCGGGGTCAGTTGGGTGACCACGCCACCAAAGCCGCGGACCATTTCCAGGGCCACTTCTTCGTCCAGCTTCTTCGGCAGCACTTCCACGGTCAGGCGCTCGGCCTTCTTCGCGGCAGGCAGCTCGGCGAACTTCTGCTCGAACAGGAAGATCTGCGCCAGGACCTGGTTGGCGAACGAGCCGTCCATGATGCGGCTCGGGTGGCCGGTGGCGTTGCCCAGGTTCACCAGGCGGCCTTCGGCCAGCAGGATCAGGTAGTCGTCGTTCTGTGGGTCGAAGGTGCCGGCGCCGGTGCGGTGGATCTTGTGCACCTGTGGCTTGACCTCTTCCCACGCCCAGTTCTTGCGCATGAAGGCGGTGTCGATCTCGTTGTCGAAGTGGCCGATGTTGCAGACCACGGCGCGCTTCTTCAGGGCCTTGAGCATGTTGGCGTCGCAGACGTTGACGTTACCGGTGGTGGTGACGATCAGGTCGATGCGGCCCAGCAGCTCTTTGTTGATGCCGGCTTCGGTACCGGTGTTGATACCGTCCTTGAACGGCGAGACGACTTCGAAGCCGTCCATGCAGGCTTGCATGGCGCAGATCGGGTCGACTTCGGTGACCTTGACGATCATGCCTTCCTGGCGCAGGGACTGGGCCGAACCCTTGCCCACGTCGCCGTAGCCGATCACCAGGGCCTGCTTGCCCGACAGCAGGTGGTCGGTGCCGCGCTTGATGGCGTCGTTCAGGCTGTGACGGCAGCCGTACTTGTTGTCGTTCTTGCTCTTGGTGACCGAGTCGTTGACGTTGATCGCCGGGACTTTCAGCTCGCCCTTGGCCAGCATGTCCAGCAGGCGGTGCACGCCGGTGGTGGTCTCTTCGGTCACGCCGTGGATCTTCTCCAGCATGGCCGGGTATTTCTTGTGCAGGATCTCGGTGAGGTCGCCACCGTCGTCCAGGACCATGTTGGCGTCCCAAGGCTGGCCGTCCTTCAGGATGGTCTGCTCGATGCACCACTCGTACTCCTGCTCGGTCTCGCCTTTCCAGGCAAACACCGGGATGCCGGCGGCGGCGATGGCGGCGGCGGCCTGGTCTTGAGTGGAGAAGATGTTGCAGGACGACCAGCGTACTTCAGCGCCCAGGGCGACCAGGGTCTCGATCAGCACGGCGGTCTGGATGGTCATGTGGATGCAGCCGATGATCTTCGCGCCCTTGAGCGGTTGCTCGGCTTGGTACTTGCGGCGCAGGCCCATCAGTGCGGGCATTTCCGATTCGGCGATGATGACTTCCTTGCGGCCCCAGTCGGCCAGGGAGATGTCGGCGACCTTGAAGTCGGAAAAACCTGCAGGCGTGTTTACAGCGCTCATGAGAGCCTCCATTCGTAGTGTGCGAATGGGCGCCGTTGTGCGTTGAGCGTCCGCTGTGCGGACAACGCCCCAACCGAGCCTGACAGGATGAACCTGCTGCAGCGCCCCTCGGATGGGTGGCGGGAACGGCGGCCGCAGGGGCCACCGTCGAAAGTGCCGGGCGATTATAGCGGGGCTTTCGATGCATCCCAAGGGCTAAACAGCACAGACGGGCTCACTGAGGGCGGCCGTTGGTCCGCAATGCAAGACGCAGGGTGAGGTGGGCCATGGGTTCGCAGCCCTGGGCCAGCACCATCAGCTTCCAGGTCAGCGCGAACTCGCCCGGTGTGTCGCACTGGATACGCCAATGATAAGTATCGACCAGGCGGCTTTCCGGCTGCAGGGGGGCCGAGGCGTCGGGAAGCGCCAGGCGCAGGTTGCGTTGCTCGACCAGCTCGATGTCCAGCGGCGGTTCGCTGGTCGGGCTGTGGCTGAGCAGCATTTCTTCGCCAAGCAGCGCCACCGGGACCACCTTGAGGAGCAGGGTGTCTCCGATCGCCACGTCCAGTGTTGGAGAGTCGAGGAGCTGGGTGGCGTCCGATGTCGGGCGGGTGTGCAGGATACAGAGGTGCCGGGGATCGAGTTCGGCGGGTGCTTCGGGGTCATCGGGGAGTTGCTCGAAGGCCTCCAGCAGGCCCCGGGTGTCGACGATCAGCAGCAAGTGATGAGGGGAGTTCTCCGTAATCATGATGCGCTCCTTCCTTGAGCACCAACGATGGATCCGGGTACAGGCGCGCACCGCCGGCCCAAGGCTCGGCGGTGCGCGGCGTGGATCAGTTGGTGATGGTGATGAACGGATCCCATTCGAAGTAGCCACAGCACTTGCAGTCACGGTCGATGATCATGAACTTGAAGTGGTAGGTGACCTTGCCCTGCGCGAGCAGGTCGCCGCGCCAGTAGTAGTTTTCGTTGACCTGGCAGGTTGGCACGGTCTTGTTGTTGGCGTTTGGTACGGCGGTCTGCACCTTGGCCTTGAGTGCGCGCGGATCCTCCAGCAGTTGATGGTTCGGATCGTCCGACACGAACCCATAGAGGATCACCGACTGCTCGAAGCCGAACGAGATGCTCTGCTCGCGCCAGCGGACCACATCGCCCACCCGGCCCTTCAGGTGCAGTTCACCACCGGCCTGGCCGGAGATGACGTTGTCCTGGTAGGTGACCATGTAGATGTGTTCCGGCTGGATGAACGTGGGCTTGTTCGGGTCCTTGCTCGCGTTGGGGAACTTCTTGAGGATGGTTTCGGTGTCGAAGTTGATGCTGACATCAATGATTCTGGACATAGTGGATTCCCTTTCACTGATTTCGAGTAGGTCAATGGTGAGCCTCAGTCGCTCTCCACTGGCACTGCCCGGAGCCTCGCTTCCCGCGAATGCCGGTCTAGCCGCGCCGTCTGCCAAGTTCCGGTTGTCCGACCACTTGGAGTGATCTGCGGATCACAGGATCAGGCTAGATCCGTGGGGGTGGGTGTCAAACGGCGGCCTGCGGATACTGACCAATGGTCGTAGGGCGTGGACATGGTTGACGCAAGTCAATGGGACTACCATGTAGGGCGTGGCCGGGCCGGCTGATCCGCCGCCCGCCGCTAGACGTTCATGAGGCCACCGGCCAGGAGTACAGATGAACTTTCACACCCGCAAATGGGTAAAACCCGAAGACCTCAACCCCAATGGCACGCTGTTCGGCGGCAGCCTGCTGCGCTGGATCGACGAAGAGGCGGCGATCTACGCCATCGTCCAGCTGGGCAACCAGCGTGTGGTGACCAAGTACATTTCCGAGATCAACTTCGTCAGCGCCTCGCGCCAGGGTGACATCATCGAGCTGGGCATCACCGCCACCGAGTTCGGCCGCACCTCCATCACCCTCAAGTGCGAAGTGCGCAACAAGATCACCCGCAAGGCCATCCTGACGGTGGACAAGATGGTCTTCGTCAACCTGGGCGAGGATGGGCTGCCGGCACCGCACGGGCGCACCGAGATCAAGTACATCCAGGACCAGTTCCCGGACAGCGCCGTCGAGTAAGCGCCGCAAGGAAAGTAGGAGCCAGCCTTGCTGGCGAACCCCAGGCACCGCGGTGCATGGCACCGGCCATGCCGGTGTTCGCCGGCAAGGCCGGCTCCTACGCCGCGCGTCATTCGGCCGGTTGGCTCACCTTGCGCACCACCTTGCCGACCGTCAAACCCTGCACCAGGATCGACGACAGCACCACGATGTAGGTGATCGACAGCAGCAGGTCGCGCTCATCGCCTTGCGGCAACGACAGCGCCAGGGCCACCGACACGCCGCCGCGCAGGCCACCCCAGGTCAGCACGCGAATGGTGCCCTGGGGCACGCTGCGCCAGCGGCGCAGCAAGACGATCGCCGGCGCCACGGTCAGCAGGCGCGAGGCCAGCACCGCCACCGCCAACACGCCACCGGCCGCCAGGTGCAGCCAGTTGAACGGCAGCAGCAACAGTTCCAGGCCGATCAGCGCGAACAGCAGGGCGTTGAGCATGTCGTCGATCAATTCCCAGAAACCGTCCATGTAGCGGCGGGTCATGTCGTTCATCGCCAGGTTGCGCCCGAGGTTGCCGATGATCAGGCCGGCCACGACCATGGCGATCGGTGCCGAGACATGCAGCTCGTAGCACATCGCCGAACCGCCGATGACCAGTGCCAGGGTCAGCATGACCTCGACCTGGTACTGTTCGACGCTCTTGATCATGCGATAGGTCGCATAGCCGATCAGGCCACCGAAGACGATGCCACCGATGGCTTCGCGGGCGAACAGGGTGGCGGTTTCGGCGACGCTCGGGGTTTCACCCAGCTGGATGATGCCCAGCAGCACGGTGAACACCACCACCGCGGTGCCGTCGTTGAACAGCGATTCGCCGACGATGGTGGTCTTCAGCGGTTTCGAGGCATTGGCGGTACGCAGGGCGCCCAGCACGGCGATCGGGTCGGTCGGCGAGATCAGCGCGCCGAACAGCAGGCAGTAGATCAGCGGCACGTTCCAGCCGAACAGGGCGAACACCCAATGCGCCAGATAGCCGATCACCACGGTGGCGATCAGCACGCCCAGCGTGGCCAACAGGCCGATCGGCCAGCGGTAGCTGCGCAGGTCGGCGAGGTTGACGTGCAGGGCGCCGGCGAACAGCAGGAACGACAGCATCCAGTGCATCAACAGGTCATTGAAGTCGATCTGGTTCATCAAGCCTTCGACGCGCTCCTCCAGGCCGGGGAAGCCGATCAGGCTCAGGCCCTGGAGCAGCAGGGAAAACAGCAGTGCGGTGACCATCACGCCGATGGCCGGCGGCAGGCCGATGAAGCGGTAGTTCACGTAAGTGAGGAGGGTGGTGAGGCAGATAAACGCGGCAACTAATTCAAGCATCCCGAATCCTGTGACAGTGGCTTCCAAGTCGTTACCCGAAGTGCCCGGGCAGTTCTTTGATGATCTGGCGGCGGGCTCGGGACACACCCTATGACCGGATTTCTCGGATTCGTTCCCGTTCACCCTTGTAGGAGCCGGCTTGCCGGCGAACCAGCCGGCACGCTATATAGTGATCGCCTCTCATCGGCCCCAAGGATCCCAAGGCGTGTTGGCAACCTCCCTGGTACTGGTCGCGGCCCTGCTGCACGCCACCTGGAACACCCTGATCAAATTCAGCGCCGAACGCCTGCTGGTGATCGCCAGCATGGACCTGGTCGCGCTGGTCTTCGCGGTCCTGGCCGTGGCCTTCGTCGACTTTCCACCGGCCAGCATCTGGCCCTGGCTGCTGGCTTCGGCGCTCGCCGAACAGCTGTATCGCTACCTGTTGATAAAAGCCTACAAAGTGGGTGACCTGGGCCTGGTCTATCCGCTGATGCGCGGCCTGTCGCCACTGGTCGTGCTGGGGCTGACCCTGGCCTTCGCCGGCGAGTCGCTCAGCCAGCAACAGATCATCGGCATCCTGCTGATCCCGTGTGGCATGGCGTGCCTGCTGTGGCAAGGCGGTGGTGGTGATCGCCTGCCCTGGTCGATGCTGCCGGTGGTGGCGCTGATCGGCCTGTGCATCGGCTGCTACACCTGGTTCGATGGTCAGGCCGTGCGCTTGTGGGGCAAGCCATTGGACTACCTGGTATGGCTGACCCTGCTCAGTGCCTGGCCGTTCCCGCTGCTGGCCGGCGTCGCCCGCCGCCCGCAGTTCGTGCTGTTCTGGCGCACCCGGTGGCGGCTGGGGCTGGCCGTGGGGCTGTGCGTGCTGCTGAGCTACGCTCTGGTGCTGTGGGCCATGCACTTGGGTTCTGTGGCCGAAGCGGCGGCGTTGCGCGAGCTGAGCGTGATCCTCGTGGTGCTGCTGGGCATGCGCTACCTCAAAGAACCTTTTGGCGGCCCGAGACTCCTAGCTTGCGGGCTGGTGCTGGCAGGCATGCTGGTGATGAAGCTCTGACCTATCCCTGTGAACAAGGAGTCCTGTGCATGACCGTAGCCCTGTGGTGCATCCTGATCGCGCTGGTCCTGCCACCGCTTTGTGCATTGATTGCCAAGGTGAGCAGCGGCCGCTTCGGGCTGAAGGACAATCATGATCCGCGCGCGTTTCTCGACAAGCTGGCAGGCCTGCCGCGGCGTGCCCATGCCGCGCAGCAGAACGGCTACGAAGCATTTCCGGCGTTTGCCGCGGCGGTGCTGGTGGCCGATATTGTCGGCAATGCCGAGCAGGTGACGCAGGATGTGCTGGCGGTGCTGTATATCACCAGCCGGCTGCTTTACATCATCTGCTACCTGGCGGACTGGGCGGCGTTGCGCTCGCTGGTCTGGTTTGCCGGGCTGGCGTTGATCGTGTCGTTTTTCGTGGTATCGATCTAGAACCGCGTCGCCTTCTTCGCCGGCAAGGCCGGCTCCTACAGGTACGGCGGCACCCCTGAGGGGCCGCCAGCCGATTCAGGGTACTTTGGGTACGTCTGGCAACGGCTTGCCCTTGGGCCACAGCATCCAGATCTGCCCCTGCTGTTTCATGTTGCCGGCCAGTTCGCCAGCCTCTGCCCCAGTACCCCAGAACAGGTCCGCACGCACCTCGCCGGTGATGGCGCCACCGGTATCCTGCGCACCCACCGGGCGCACCACCGGCGAGCCGTCGGGGCGTGTGGTGGAGAGCCATAGCAGGCTGCCCAGCGGGATCACCTTGCGATCAATCGCCACGCTGTAACCCGCGGTCAATGGCACGTTGAGCGACCCGCGCGGGCCTTCGTTGCTGTCCGGGCGGGTGCCGAAGAATACATAGCTGGGGTTGCTGGCCAGCAGCTCAGGCACTCGCTGCGGGTTGGCCTGGGCCCAGGCGTGGATGGCGCCCATGCTCACATCCTCTTTCTTGAGCTGGCCCTGCTCGATCAGCCAGCGGCCGATCGGGCGATAGGGGTGGCCGTTCTGGTCGGCATAGCCCAGGCGCAATTGCCGGCCACTTTCCAGCTGGACGCGGCCCGAACCCTGGATCTGCAGGAACTGCAGGTCCATCGGGTCGGTCAGCCAGGCCAGCACGGGGGCCTTGGCGCCCTCGCGGTTGATCACCTCGGCGGTGTCGTAGGGCTTGAGCACGCGGCCTTCAAGGCGCCCGCGCAGGCGCTTGCCCTTGAGTTCGGGGTACACACTGGCCAGGTCGACCACGATCATGTCCTCGGGGACGCCATACACCGGTACCTGTGCGGCCTCGGTGCGCGTCAGGCTGCCGGGGTAGACCGGTTCGTAGTAGCCAGTGATCAGGCCGTTGGCATTGTTCTCGGCCGAGCGCAAGCCGTGGACCTGCAGGTTCTGCTGCAGGAAGGCGCGTACCTGGGCAGGGTCTGCCGCGACGCCGGTGGCAGCCGTGCAGGTTTCAGCCCAGACCGGGTCGCGGGTGAGTTTCTCGCAGCCATTGCGCCAGGCCTGGAAACCGGCCAGCAGATCGTTGTCGCTGACCGTGGGCAGGTCTTGCCAGGAGGCGTTGGCGTAGGTGGCAATGGCATGGGGTTCGGGCTTGGCGTTCTCGCCGCCATTGCAGCCGGCCAGGAGGGCCACGGCCGGGAATGCCCAGATAAGATGGCGCATTACAGATGTCATGAATGTGATCCTGATGCGGGCGAAGATGAAAATTCGCCCCTGTTTTCTGTGTGGCTATTGGTCTTTGCCCGACAGGCGGTGATACTGGCCACCCGTTTTGCCAGGCCGAAGTGACCGTGATGTTCAAGCGATTGACCGTAGTTCTGCTCGCCGCCCTTGCCCTGAGTGCCTGTGATCGCGTCGACCCCGACTCGCCGTTGGGCCAGCGCAAGGCCATTTTCAAGGCGATGCTCAAGACCAGTGAAGACATGGGCGGCATGCTGCGTGGCCGCTTGCCGTTCGATGGTGCGAAATTCGCCGACGGTGCGGCGAAGCTCGATGGCCTGTCCCATCAGCCCTGGCAGCATTTCCCGCAAGTGCGTGACGAGGGCGACAGCAGCGCGCGGCCGGACATCTGGGAGCGTCAGGCCAGGTTCCAGGATCTGGCCCGTCAGCTGGAGGGTGTTACCGGCGAGCTGGTCGAGGTGACCCGTACCCAGCCGCTGGATGTTGCGCAGATGAAAGCGCCGATGGACAAGGTCGAGGCGGCGTGCAAGGCCTGTCATAGCGAGTTTCGCAATCATTGATGTTTAGCTTCTGTAGGAGCGGCTTTAGCCGCGATGCGGGCGGCACGGTATGCGGCACCCGCTTCGCGGGTGATCGCGGCTGAAGCCGCTCCTACAGTGATCGTGTGAGGGTTAACGCTCCAACTCGTCCACGGCTTCCTGCAGTTCTTTCTTCGCTTCGGCGAGCTTGTCCTTGCGCTTGTTGATCTTCTCCGCGTCGCCCTTCTTCATGGCTTTGTCCAGGTCCTTGGTACGCTGGTTCACCTCGTGACGGGCATCGAGCACTTTCTGTTCACGTTCTTTGCGCAGGCCGGCGTCGGTGCAGTGCTCGGTGACTTCGGCGAGGGCTTTCTCGAGCCCGGCCTGCTGGTCGCTGTTGCCATGGGCGCGGGCCTGTTCGACCTGCTCGCTGATGGCCTGGCGCTTGGCCGCGCAGCCGGTCAGCGCGGGTTGCTCCTCGGCGGCCAGCGCGGCCTGGGCAGTCAGGCCGAGCAAGGCGGACAGTGCGATGGACGAGAGCAGTTTCATCAGGGACTCCATTCGAAGGCTGGGCAACGGAAAGCGAAATGCTGCCCTGATCCGAGGAAATTAGAAACCCTCGATTTCATGGGTGCGCAGGCGTTGGGCCAAGGCCTGCATCTGCTCATGGGAGAAGAATGCCTGCAATTGCGCGGCGCGACCGGCACCGACACCCGGTTCGGCAAGCCATTGCTCGATGTTTCTGGAGGCCAGGGCGGACCAGCCTGCCCCTGGCGAGAAATGGCTTGGGGCCGGGACGCCAAGGCCCCGCAGCCAACGCTCGAAAGGTTGCCGGCGCCCGAGGGAGAATGCCTGCAGCAAGCGTTCGGCTCGCGTCTGGGCGATACCCGGCACTTCCAGCAGGTCCTCCCGGGTCAGCTCCAGCCAATCGCTCAAGGTGGCGACCTTTCCGCTTTCGACCAGTTGGCGCCAGACGCCAGCGCCGACCCCGGCCATGTCCAGCCCGTTGTTGCCACCCAGCCAGGCCAGGCGGGCGAGAAACTGTTCCTGACAGGCCGCGCTGGCTTGCCAGCAGCTCAGTAAGTGATGCGCCGCCGGATCGGGCACGGCCACTGCCGCTCGCAGCGGGCTGCGATGTACCACGCTATCCACCCGTGGGATGGTCAGGCCCGCCAGGCTGATCGCGACCTGGTCACCCGGTCGGATGTCCAGTTGCGTCCAGCGGGCCAGGGAACCGAGGCTGACCTGGCTGATCCGTCGGTCATCCAGCTGAAGGGGTACCAGTTGCAAAAGCGGTGTGATTCTCCCGGTCCTGCCGATGCGGAAGTGAATGTTGCGGACCTGCGCCAAGGCTTGGCTGAAGGGGTATTTCCAGGCGGCGATCCAGTAAGGGGCCTGGGCTCGCCAGCGCTGTGCCGGAGGTCGGGCGTCCTGGCGCAGGATCACGCCGTCGGTGGCGAAGGGCAGGGCAGTCCGATACCAGTGCTGGCGCCAGTGCTCCGCGTCATCGAAACCCTCGATGGCGACGCTGAAACGCTGGCTGTCGGTAAACCCCAGGTCGGCCAGGCGTGCCATGCGTTCGGCATGGGTGTCCGGCCCCATGGGCCAGTCCCAGACGAACAGGCCGATGCTCGCGCCTTGCTCGTCGCTCAGTTGCTTGCGCGCCAGCAACCCGGCGACGATGCCTCGTGCGTTGGCGCTGCCCGCCTCGGCTTGCACGTGGTCGGTGAGGCGCCAGTAGAGTTCGCCCTGGAAAGCGGTGTCCAGTGGTTGCGGTAGTTGCCGCACGATACGACCCAGCCGGGGGATGTGTCGGCTCCAATCATGCCCCAGCACGCCATCACCCCGGCTGAGCAGTTGGGTCAGCTGGCCTTGTTGGTACACCAGCGACACGGCCACGCCATCGACCTTGGGCTGTATCCACACGCCTTGCCTGCCTTTAAGCCAGCGCCGTACCGCAGGCTCGTCACGCAGCTTGTCGACACCGGTGTGTGGCACCGGATGAGGGACCTGGCCACGTGCGCTGGCCAGGGGGGCTTCGTTGCTCGCCAGGTCGAAACAGCCTTGCAGATGCCGAAGGTGCTGGCGGCTCTGGTCGTAGAGTTCATCCGCCACCAGCGCAACGCCTTGGCGATGATAGTGATCGTCCCAGTGGGCGAGGGTCTTGAGCAACTGACTGACCTCGGCCCGGGCGCGTTGTGCCGGCCAGTCGGGACACGGCCCGTGGTCGCCCAGGGCGAAGCCCGGGAAAAACAGCAATGGGATGAGCAGGCGCAGCAGCATGGCCAGCCTCCTTGCGTGGTGCTTTGGAGTGCTCAGCCTAGGCAGGGGTGGTGAATTCTGCGCCCGGGAAATGTCAGCCGATATTGCACAAAAAAGCCCCTGCCGATTGCTCGGCAGGGGCTTTCGTTTACCGCTGTAAGAGGCTTACAGGCCGGCAGCGTCACGCAGCGCCTGGGCACGGTCGGTGCGCTCCCAGGTGAAGGTGGTGAAGGTGTCGTCGCCGACGGTCTTCTGCTGCGGGGTACGGCCGAAGTGGCCGTAGGCGGCGGTTTCCTGGTACATCGGGTGCAGCAGGTCGAGCATCTTGGTGATGGCGTACGGACGCAGGTCGAAGCACTCGCGCACCAGCTGGACGATCTTGTCGTCGGAAACCTTGCCGGTGCCGAAGGTGTTGATCGAGATGGAGGTCGGCTGGGCTACGCCGATGGCGTAGGACACCTGGATCTCGCAGCGCTCGGCCAGGCCGGCGGCGACGATGTTCTTGGCCACGTAGCGGCCGGCGTAGGCGGCGGAACGGTCGACCTTGGATGGGTCCTTGCCGGAGAACGCGCCACCGCCGTGGCGGGCCATGCCACCGTAGCTGTCGACGATGATCTTGCGACCGGTCAGGCCACAGTCGCCCACCGGGCCACCAATGATGAAGTTGCCAGTCGGGTTGATGTGGTACTGGGTGCCCTTGTGCAGCAGCTCGGCCGGCAGGGTGTGCTTGACGATCAGCTCCATCACCGCTTCCTGCAGGTCTTTCTGCGACACTTCAGGGTTGTGCTGGGTGGACAGGACGACGGCGTCGATACCCACGACCCGGCCGTTCTCATAGCGGCAGGTGACCTGGGACTTGGCGTCCGGGCGCAGCCAAGGCAGCAGGCCGGACTTGCGCGCTTCGGCCTGGCGCTCGACCAGACGGTGCGAGAAGCAGATCGGGGCGGGCATCAGCACGTCGGTCTCGTTGCTGGCGTAGCCGAACATCAGGCCCTGGTCGCCGGCACCCTGGTCTTCCGGCTTGGAGCGGTCCACGCCCTGGGCGATGTCCACCGACTGCTTGCCGATGATGTTCATCACGGCGCAGGTGGCGCCGTCGAAGCCGACG
Source organism: Pseudomonas entomophila (assembly GCF_029478665.1). Lineage (GTDB taxonomy): Bacteria > Pseudomonadota > Gammaproteobacteria > Pseudomonadales > Pseudomonadaceae > Aquipseudomonas > Aquipseudomonas entomophila_F. Next base: position 68,086 of record NZ_JARPQB010000014.1, on the reverse strand, counting down.
TCGGAGCTGTTGTAGCCGATGTCGATGATCACCTTGCGCACCAGCTCTTCCAGGTCGACCCAGGCCGAGGTGGTGACTTCGCCGGCGATGATGGCGACACCGGTCTTGACCAGGGTCTCGCAGGCGACGCGGGCATATTTATCCTGGGCGATGATCGCGTCCAGGACCGCGTCGGAGATCTGGTCGGCGATCTTGTCCGGATGCCCTTCGGACACGGACTCGGAGGTGAAAAGGGAGTATTCGCTCATCTCGATGGGTTCCTGAAATTTACCGATGTTGTGTGTCGCCAGCGGCCCGCTGGAAGTGCCGGACCTGGATCTGGAAACCGTTACGCAAGCCCACGTAGAGGCTGTCCCCGGGGGTCAGCCCGGCAGCGTCGGCCCAACGGGCCAGGTCATCCTGTTCGAAGCCAAGCCACAGGTCGCCGCAGGCTTCGCGCGCCCACCCCTGGTCATGGCTGCACAGCTCGGTGACCAGCAGGCTGCCGCCCGCCTTCACCCGTTTGGCCAGCAGGCGCAAGGCCAGGGCCGGGTCGCTGAAATGGTGCAGCACCATGTTCAGCACAACGCAGTCGGCTTCCACATCCGTTGCACCCAGTGCATCGGCCAACTGCAGGTTTACGTTACTCAATTCGTTGCGCGCGCAGACCTGGCGGGCCAGCTCGAGCATGGTCGGGCTGTTGTCCATGGCCGTGACCTGGGCGAAGCGCCGCGCCAGGTCGGGCAGGAAACCGCCGTCGCCGGGGCCGACCTCCAGGGCGCTGGCGCCGGCCTCGAAGCTCAGGTTGTCGAGCAGCGCCAGCAGGCTCTCGCGGTACTGCGGCAGGCCGGCGATCAGGTCTTGCTGGGCGCGGAACTTTTCTTCCACGCGCAGGAAGAAGTCCTGGCTGGTGGCCGCGCGGCGTTGCTGGACCTGGGCGATGCGCGCTTGCACGTCCTGGGCCAGCGCAAGGTCGTCCACCTCTTCGAGCAGTGCCGTGTGCAGGCGGCCGCCCAGGCGCTGGCTGTCGGGCAGGGCGCGGCGGTAGAAGATCGCGTTGCCTTCGCGGCGTGTCGCGACCAGGTCGGCCTGGGCCAGCACTTTCAGGTGGTGGCTCATGCCTGACTGGCCGATGTCGAAGATCTGCGCCAGTTCCAGCACGCCGAACGAGTCGTTGGCCAGTGCGCGCAGCACGTTCAGGCGCAACGGATCGCCGCTGGCCTTGCACAGGGCGGCCAGCGCGTCGTTACGTTGAGGCGTGATGGGGGCATTGACGTTCATGGGGCGGGAGTCTAGACAGGCATCGTTGCCCTAGCAAGACCAATATCAAAAAGTTTTGATATTGGTCGATGGGCGGAGGATGAGCTCGCCTGCGCAGGTTTACCCGCGAAGCAGTCGACGGCAATTCCGCTGTTTTCACCCAAATTGCCGAACAAACACAGGAAAAAAGCCCGACTGCGACCATCCGTCATTGCCCCCGGCCCCCGCAGTGGGCGAAAATGGCCGCCTTTTTTCGTTTCACTACTTATTCAAGCCCCAGGAGACTCAGCGATGCCCAGCCGTCGTGAACGTGCCAACGCCATTCGTGCCCTCAGCATGGATGCCGTGCAAAAGGCCAACAGCGGCCACCCAGGTGCCCCCATGGGTATGGCGGATATCGCCGAAGTGCTTTGGCGCGACTACCTGAAGCACAACCCGAGCAACCCGAGCTTCGCCGACCGTGACCGCTTCGTGCTGTCCAACGGCCACGGCTCGATGCTGATCTATTCGCTGCTGCACCTGACCGGCTACGACGTCACCATCGATGACCTCAAGTCGTTCCGTCAGCTGCACAGCCGCACCCCGGGCCACCCGGAGTTCGGCTACACCCCAGGCGTCGAGACCACCACCGGCCCGCTGGGCCAGGGCCTGGCCAACGCCGTGGGCTTCGCCCTGGCGGAAAAAGTGCTGGCCGCCCAGTTCAACCGTGAAGGCCACGACATCGTCGACCACAACACCTACGTGTTCCTCGGCGACGGCTGCATGATGGAAGGCATCTCCCACGAAGTCGCCTCGCTGGCCGGCACCCTGGGCCTGAACAAGCTGGTCGCCTTCTACGATGACAACGGCATCTCCATCGACGGCGAAGTGCACGGCTGGTTCACCGACAACACCCCGGCGCGCTTCGAAGCCTACAACTGGCTGGTGATTCGCAACGTCAACGGCCACGACGCCGAAGAGATCAAGATGGCGATCGAGACCGCGCGCAAGAGCGACCGTCCGACCCTGATCTGCTGCAAGACCATCATCGGCTTCGGCTCCCCGAACAAGCAGGGCAAGGAAGACTGCCACGGTGCTCCGTTGGGCAACGACGAAATCGCCCTGGCCCGCAAGGAACTGAACTGGGACCACGCACCGTTCGAGATCCCGGCCGACATCAAGGCCGAGTGGGATGCCAAGGAAGCAGGCGCCAAGGTCGAAGCCGAGTGGAACAAGCGTTTCGATGCCTACGCCGCTGCCTTCCCGGAACTGGCCAGCGAGCTCAAGCGTCGTCTGAGCGGCGAACTGCCGGCCGACTTCTCGGAGAAAGCCGCTGCCTATATCGCGGAAGTCGCCGCCAAGGGCGAAACCATCGCCAGCCGCAAGGCCAGCCAGAACGCCCTGAATGCCTTCGGCCCGCTGCTGCCTGAGTTCCTCGGCGGCTCGGCCGACCTGGCCGGCTCCAACCTGACCCTGTGGAAAGGTTGCAAGGGTGTCGAAGCCAACGACGCCAGCGGCAACTACGTGTTCTACGGTGTGCGCGAGTTCGGCATGACCGCGATCATGAACGGCGTTGCCCTGCACGGCGGCCTGGTCCCTTACGGCGCGACCTTCCTGATGTTCATGGAATACGCCCGCAACGCGGTGCGCATGTCGGCGCTGATGAAACAGCGTGTGATCCATGTCTACACCCACGACTCCATCGGCCTGGGCGAGGACGGCCCGACCCACCAGCCGATCGAGCAGCTGACCAGCCTGCGCAGCACCCCTAACCTGGACACCTGGCGCCCGGCCGACGCGGTCGAATCCGCCGTGTCCTGGAAAGCCGCCCTGGAGCGCAAGGACGGCCCGTCGGCGCTGATCTTCTCGCGTCAGAACCTGCAGCATCAGCCACGCGACGCCCAGCAGATCGCCGATATCGCCCGTGGCGGCTACGTGCTCAAAGACTGCGCCGGCGAGCCCGAGCTGATCCTGATCGCCACCGGTTCCGAAGTGGGCCTGGCGGTCCAGGCGTTCGACAAGCTGACCGAGCAGGGCCGCAAGGTTCGCGTCGTGTCGATGCCGAGCACCAGCGTGTTCGACGCCCAGGACGCCGCCTACAAGCAGTCGGTACTGCCGCTGGAAGTGGGGGCGCGCATTGCCATCGAAGCCGCTCATGCTGACTTCTGGTACAAGTACGTCGGCCTCGAAGGTCGCGTGATCGGCATGACCACCTACGGTGAGTCGGCGCCGGCCAGCGCGCTGTTCGAGGAGTTCGGCTTCACCCTGGACAACATCCTGGGCACCGCCGAAGAACTGCTGGAAGACTGATGCAGGAAAGGCGAGGGCCTTTGGCCCTCGTTCGCGGCACAAGGCCGCTCCTACAGGGCACTGCGCACGCCGTTCCCTGTAGGAGCGGCCTTGTGCCGCGAATGGGCCGCGCAGCGGCCCCGTTCAACCGCCGGAGTTCAAGAGCTACCTATGCCCCACCCGCGTCCCTACAAAGTTGCACTCAACGGTTACGGCCGCATCGGCCGTTGTGTCCTGCGCGCGCTGTTTGAGCGAGGGGCGAAGGCCGGTTTCGAGATCGTCGCGCTAAACGACCTGGCCGACCAGGCCAGCCTGGAATACCTGACCCGCTTCGACTCCACCCACGGGCGTTTCCCCGGCGAGGTGAAGGTCGACGGCGACTGTCTGCATATCAATGGCGACTGCGTGAAAGTGCTGCGCAGCGCCACCCCTGAAGGCATCGATTGGGCAGCCCTGGGTATCGACCTGGTGCTGGAGTGCTCCGGTGCCTATAACACCCGGGCCGACGGCCAGCGTTTCATCGACGCCGGCGCGCCCCGGGTGCTGTTCTCCCAGCCCATGGCCAGCGAGGCGGACGTCGATGCCACGGTGGTCTACGGCGTGAACCAGGACTGCCTGACCGGCGGCGAGCTGCTGGTGTCGAACGCCTCCTGCACCACCAACTGCGGTGTGCCGCTGCTGCGTGTGCTGGACCAGGCCTTTGGTATCGAATACGTGCAGATCACCACCATCCACTCGGCAATGAACGACCAGCCGGTGATCGACGCCTACCACCACGAGGACCTGCGCCGCACCCGTTCGGCGTTCCAGTCGGTGATCCCGGTGTCCACAGGCCTGGCGCGCGGTATCGAGCGCCTGCTGCCGGAACTTGCCGGGCGAATCCAGGCCAAAGCGGTACGCGTGCCCACCGTCAACGTGTCGTGCCTGGACATCACCCTGCAGACTTCCCGCGATACCAGCGCCGAGGAAGTCAACCGGGTGCTGCGCGAGGCTGCCCTGGATGGCCCGCTGAAAGGCCTGCTGGCCTACACCGAGCTGCCCCACGCCAGCTGTGATTTCAACCATGACCCGCATTCGGCCATCGTCGATGCCAGCCAGACCCGCGTTTCAGGCCCACGCCTGGTGAACTTGCTGGCCTGGTTCGACAACGAATGGGGGTTCGCCAACCGTATGCTCGACGTTGCCGAACACTTTCTGCACGTCGTCCACCCCACCCGCAGCAAACAGCCCTGAAGGACTGCATTCATGACCGTGTTGAAGATGACCGACCTCGACCTGCAAGGTAAGCGCGTACTGATCCGCGAAGACCTCAACGTGCCTGTGAAGGACGGTGTGGTAGCCAGCGACGCGCGTATCCTGGCAGCGCTGCCGACCATCAAGCTGGCCCTGGAGAAGGGCGCGGCGGTGATGGTCTGCTCGCACCTGGGCCGCCCGACCGAAGGCGAGTTCTCCGAAGAGAACAGCCTGAAGCCGGTCGCCGCTTACCTGAGCAAGGCCTTGGGCCGCGAAGTGCCGCTGGTCGCCGACTACCTCAATGGCGTCGAAGTGAAGGCCGGTGACCTGGTGCTGTTCGAGAACGTGCGCTTCAACAAGGGCGAGAAGAAGAACGCCGACGAGCTGGCGCAGAAGTACGCCGCCCTGTGCGACGTGTTCGTCATGGATGCCTTCGGCACCGCCCACCGCGCCGAGGGTTCCACCCACGGTGTTGCCAAGTTTGCCAAGGTCGCGGCCGCAGGCCCGCTGCTGGCTGCCGAGCTGGATGCCCTGGGCAAGGCCCTGAAGGCCCCGGCCAAGCCGATGGCCGCCATCGTCGCCGGCTCCAAGGTCTCCACCAAGCTGGACGTGCTGAACAGCCTGAGCACTGTGTGCGATCAGCTGATCGTCGGTGGCGGTATCGCCAACACCTTCCTCGCCGCCGCCGGTCACCCGGTCGGCAAGTCGCTGTACGAGCCTGACCTGGTCGAGACCGCCAAGGCCATCGCCGCCAAGGTCAGCGTGCCGCTGCCGGTGGACGTGGTGGTTGCCAAGGCATTCGCCGAAGACGCCGAAGCCACTGTGAAGGCCATCGCCGACGTGGCTGCCGACGACATGATCCTGGACATCGGTCCAAAGACCGCCGAGCAGTTCGCCGAATTGCTGAAGACCTCGAAGACTATCCTGTGGAACGGTCCGGTCGGCGTGTTCGAGTTCGACCAGTTCGGCAACGGCACCAAGGTGCTGGCCAAGGCCATCGCCGACAGCGCCGCGTTCTCCATCGCCGGTGGCGGTGACACCCTGGCGGCCATCGACAAGTATGGCGTTGGTGCCGATATCTCCTACATTTCTACCGGTGGCGGCGCGTTCCTCGAGTTCGTCGAGGGCAAGGTCCTGCCAGCGGTGGCAATCCTGGAAGAGCGGGCCAAGGCCTGATTTTGACGGCGCCTGGCAAAGGGAGCGACCTGATGGTCAAGCAATTGCCTGTGATGATCGTGGCCGTGTTGCTGGGCGCCTGCGCCAGCAACAAAGGCAGCGACGCAGATCCGGCGCAGCCGCCCAAGGGCGGTTGCTACCAGTCCCAGTGGCAGGCGGAGACAGCGCCGGTGATCAACAAGCGCCTGGGCCCGGATGGCCTGGAAAAGTACGACGACGAGCACCAGCGCAAGGCGGCGGGCTGCCCTTGATCGGGTAGCGGGCAACCTAACGCGGGTTTCGTGGTCTTGGACATTGGGGCCGCTGTGCGACCCATCGCCGGCAAAGCCGGCTCCTACAGGCGATGCGGTTCTTGTAGGAGCCGGCTTTGCCGGCGATGGGCTGCAAAGCAGCCCCCAACGAGGTTTTTAGGATGAAAGCGCTTCTGGCCGTGTTGGCCCTGGCGACCCTGGCAGGCTGCTCGATGCTGCAACCTGCCCAACCCGCCCCGGCGGACAACTGGACCCGCTGGGTCTGCGACAGCCAGGCCGAAGTGCTGTGGCGTTTCACAGACGCGAAACAGGATGCGGTCGACGTGCGCCTTGGCGGCGGCGACCAGGTCTACCGGCTCAAGTCCGAGCCGGGCGCCTCGGGCGCGCTGTACAGCGATGGCGTGCTGGCCCTGCACACCAAAGGCAATGAAGGCCTGGTGTACTGGGTGGCGACCAACGATCTGATTGGGCGGGGCTGCAAGGCACCGTGACTGGCCGGGCCGCATGGATGGCCCACACTACTTGAACAGCAACCGCCCCTGCGGCAGGCTTGCACGAAACAACGACGCTTGTCGGGAGAGAGATACACAATGGCACTCATTAGCATGCGCCAGATGCTGGACCACGCCGCCGAGTTCGGTTACGGCGTTCCGGCTTTCAACGTCAACAACCTCGAGCAGATGCGCGCCATCATGGAAGCCGCCGACAAGACCGACTCTCCGGTCATCGTCCAGGCTTCCGCCGGTGCCCGCAAGTACGCCGGTGCCCCGTTCCTGCGCCACCTGATCCTGGCGGCCATCGAAGAGTTCCCGCACATCCCGGTGTGCATGCACCAGGATCACGGCACCAGCCCTGACGTGTGCCAGCGCTCGATCCAGCTGGGCTTCAGCTCGGTGATGATGGACGGTTCGCTGGGCGAAGACGGCAAGACCCCGACCGAATACGAGTACAACGTTCGCGTCACCCAGCAGACCGTTGCCATGGCGCACGCCTGCGGCGTTTCGGTAGAGGGCGAGCTGGGTTGCCTGGGTTCGCTGGAAACCGGCATGGCCGGTGAAGAAGACGGTATCGGCGCCGAAGGCGTGCTGGACCACAGCCAGATGCTGACCGACCCGGAAGAAGCCGCCGACTTCGTCAAGAAGACTCAGGTGGATGCCCTGGCCATCGCCATCGGCACCAGCCACGGCGCCTACAAGTTCACCAAGCCGCCGACCGGTGACGTGCTGGCGATCGACCGCATCAAGGAAATCCACAAGCGCATCCCCAACACCCACCTGGTAATGCACGGTTCGTCCTCGGTGCCGCAAGAGTGGCTGGCGATCATCAACCAGTACGGTGGCGACATCAAAGAGACCTACGGCGTGCCGGTCGAAGAGATCGTCGAAGGCATCAAGTACGGCGTGCGCAAGGTCAACATCGACACCGACCTGCGCCTGGCCTCCACCGGCGCCATGCGTCGCCTGATGGCGCAGAACCCGAGCGAGTTCGACCCACGCAAGTTCTTCGGCGAGACCGTCAAGGCCATGCGTGACGTGTGCATCGCCCGCTACGAAGCCTTCGGCACCGCCGGCAATGCCTCGAAGATCAAGCCGATCTCCCTGGAAGGCATGTTCCAGCGCTACGCCAAGGGCGAGCTGGCCGCCAAGATCAACTGATCCGGCGCCGCTTCACGAAAAAACCCGCAGTGATGCGGGTTTTTTTGTGCGTGTGAATCCCCTATGCCATTTCCCTTGGTGGTCGCGACAGTCTCGCAGGTGTTCATGATTTACACCGGCCCCTGTAGGAGCGGCCTTGTGCCGCGAAAGGGCTGCGTAGCGGCCCCGGGATTTCAGGTTGAGCAAAGATCGCCGGGCCCGCTTCGCGGCCCTTTCGCGGCACGAGGCCGCTCCTACAGGAGTCGCGCTAGGCTTGGGCTGGTAAGTCCGCTCCCACGTGTCCGTGTGTCGCTCGCGGCGCGCGCATACCGTTAGTCGGCTAACATCACTTCAGATGGCTTATAGCCATCTGCACGCGTTGCGTCTTCGGTCGCCGAGTCTAGAGTAAAGATCGGATCCAATGGCTCGTCGTAATCGGCCTAACAAGAGAAGCAGCATGGATGTCGCTCACACTCAACCACCGGACAATCGCTCGGTTCTGCTCGTCGTAGACGATTATCCGGAGAATCTCATCAGCATGCGGGCCTTGCTGTCCCGCCAGGACTGGCAGGTATTGACCGCCAGCTCAGGGATGGAAGCCCTGAGTGCCCTGCTGGAAAACGAAGTCGACCTCGTGCTGCTCGACGTGCAGATGCCCGAGATGGATGGTTTTGAAGTCGCTCGGTTGATGCGCGGCAGCCAACGCACCCGGCTGACCCCGATCATTTTCCTCACCGCCAATGAACAGTCCGAGGCCGCCGTGCTCAAGGGCTATGCCAATGGCGCGGTGGACTACCTGTTCAAACCGTTCGACCCGCAGATCCTCAAGCCCAAAGTCCAGGCGCTGCTTGAGCAACAGCGCAACCGGCGCATGCTGCAAAGCCTGACCCGTGAGCTGGAGTCGGCCCGTGCCTTCAATGCCTCGATCCTGGAGAACGCCGCCGAAGGCATCCTGGTGGTGGACGAGTCGGGCACCATCAATTTCGCCAATCCTGCCATCTCGCGCCTGCTCGACACACCGGTGGAGAAGCTGCAGGGCGCGCATGTGCTGGACCTGATTCAGTTGCCATGCGCCAACCTGTGGCATGAGTCGGACTTTTACCAGGCTTACCTCAAGCGCCAGATCTTCCGGGTCCACGACGCGCAGTTGCGCACCGTCAGCGGCCAGCTGATACCCGTGGCGCTGTCCTGCGCGCCGCTGCCTGCCGAGCAGCGGGCCATGGTGGTGACGGTGCTGGACATGTCGGTGGTGCGCAGCCTGCACCAGCAGCTGGAGTACCAGGCGGTCACCGACCCGCTGACCGGCCTGCTCAACCGCCGCGGTTTCTACCAGGCCGCCGAGGGCGCGCTGATGCGCAACGAGCGCTCCGACAAGGTCCGCGCCCTGATGTACATGGACCTGGATGGGTTCAAGCGGATCAACGATCTGCTCGGGCATGAAGCCGGGGACAAGGTGCTGCGCTGGGTCGCCGAGCAGCTCAAGGAGTGCCTGGGCAGCGAGGCGTTGCTGGCACGCATGGGCGGGGACGAGTTCACCGCGCTGTTCGACGGTTTGCCGTACCCGGAGCAGGCCGGGCGCTACGCCGAGAAACTGCTCGAGCGGATGTCCAGCTTCCAGCAACTCGATGGGTTGGAGGTCAGCCTCGGCGTGAGCATTGGTATCGCCACCTACCCGGACTGTGGTGCCAATGTCGAAGGTCTGCTGCGCGCGGCCGACGCTGCCATGTATGCCGCCAAGCAGGCCGGGCGCCAGCAGTATCGTTTCTATGACGAAGAGCTCAACGGCCGCGCCCGTTCGCGATTGATGCTCGAGGACAGTGTGCGCGAGGCCATCGAGCAGAACGATTTCACCCTGGTCTACCAGCCCCAGGTAGCCTTCGCCGATGGTCGTCTGCGTGGCTTCGAGGCCCTGCTGCGCTGGCAGCACCCGAGTGTCGGCGATGTGCCGCCCGGGCTGTTCATCCCGCTGCTGGAAGAGGCACGGCTGATCAACAGGCTGGCCAGCTGGATCTACCGCAAGGGCGCTGCCCAGCGCCGGGAGTGGGACGAGCGCTTCGGCTCGCAGCTGGTCCTGGGAATCAGCCTCAGCCGGGCGCAGTTCGCCATGCCGGGCCTGGCTGACGAGCTGGCGCGAGTACTCGACGAGCATGGCTTGCAGCCGGCCCAACTGGAAGTGGAGGTAGCCGAGACTTCGCTGATGTACAACATCGACGCCGCGGTGAAGCAGGTGCATCGTCTGCGTGAGCTGGGCATTCGCGTGGCGCTGGATGATTTTGGCGCTGGCGACTGCTCGTTGCGTATGTTGCGCGACCTGCCCATCGACACGTTGAAAATCGACCGCCACCTGGTGGCGCGGCTGCCGGAGTCGGCGGCGGACATCGCCATGGCCCGCAGCGTCATCGGCCTGTGCGCCGACTATGGCATCACGGTGATCGCCGAGGGCGTGGAAACCAAAGCCCAGGCCGATTGGCTCAAAAGCAGCGGTTGCACCTATGTGCAGGGGTTCCTGGTCGCCCGCCCGATGACTGCCAGCGATGCCAGTGGCTTTCCGCCGATTTTCCCCTGGACCCCGTGATTGGCTACACTCGCCTCTTCCCAGTCCGATCCACCCGTCATGACCGCACTTCGCTATCTGCAAGCCTACCCGCCTCACCTCCAGGAACAGGTGCGCCAGATGATCGCCAGCCAACGCCTGGGCGACTATCTGCGGCAGCGTTACCCCGAGCGTCACGCGGTGCAGAACGACAAGGCGCTGTACACCTACGCCCAGGACCTCAAGCAACAGTACCTGCGCAGCGCGCCGCCGCTGGATAAAGTGTTGTTCGACAACCGCCTGGACCTCACCCACCGCGCGTTGGGGCTGAACACCGCGGTGTCGCGTGTGCAGGGCGGCAAGCTCAAGGCGAAGAAGGAGATCCGCGTCGCCTCGCTGTTCAAGGAGGCTGCGCCGCAGTTCCTGCGCATGATCGTGGTGCATGAGCTGGCGCACCTGAAAGAGCGCGACCACAACAAGGCGTTCTACCAGCTCTGCCAGCACATGGAGCCGGACTACCACCAACTGGAATTCGACCTGCGCGTCTACCTGACCTATCGGGAACTGCCGGGCAACACCTGAGGGACAAGCACCCCATGACCACGGAAGTGAGCAAGACCCGCAGCAGCTTCTACCGCCGCCTGTACGTGGCCTGGCTGATCGACAGCCAGACCGCCACCAGCGTACCGGCCTTGATGGAGGCCACCGGCATGCCGCGGCGCACCGCCCAGGACACCATCACCGCCCTGGCCGACCTGGATATCATCTGCGAGTTCGAGCAGCAGGCTGGGGCGCGCAACCACGCCGGGCATTACCGTATCCGTGACTGGGGCGCCATCGACAAGCAGTGGATCATCCAGCACCTGCGCCAGATCCGCGAAGTGCTGGGTTACCCCTGAAAGGGGCGCAGTCTCTGTAGGAGCGGCTTCAGCCGCGAACACCGGCGCAGCCGGTGCCATGCAGCGCGTCGCTTGCTTCGCGGCTGAAGCCGTTCCTACAGGGGCCGTGCCGGGCCCTTACACCACACCCCATTTTCAGGATGTTCCGATGTCTGCCAAGGCCATCAACGCACGTTTCAGCAACTACGCCGCCATGGCCGATGGTGTCGCCACCCTGCTGTTCCCCCACGCCGAAGTCGTGGTCCATGACCTGCGCAGCCAGACCGTGGTGCATATCGCCAACAACATTTCCAAGCGGCAGTTGGGCGACGACTCGGCGCTCGAAGACTTGCCGGGCGAACTGAGTGCTGCCACGCCGCTGGGGCCCTACGAAAAGCTCAACTGGAACGGTCAGAAAGTTCGCTCGATCAGCAGTGTCATGCTCAATGACGCCGGGGTACCTGAAGCGCTGTTGTGCATCAATTTCAATGTCTCGGTGCTGGAGCAGGCCAAGCAGGCGCTGGACCTGTTCTTCCAGGCCAACCGCTTGCTGCCCCAGCCCGACGTGCTGTTCCGCGACGATTGGCAGGAGCGCATCAACACCTTCCTGCATGGCTGGCTCAGGGAGCGTGGCTTGAGCCTCGATGGCCTCACCCGCGAGCACAAGCGCGAGCTGGTGGAGGCGCTGCACGGTGAAGGGGCGTTCCGCGGTGGCAGCGCCTACGACTACGTGGCCAATGTCCTGGGCATGGGCCGGGCGACGATCTACAAGTACGTGAAGATTGCCCGGGAGGCTTGAGGCCTGCGCGCCGGTGGTCTGTTGCCGGCTTGTGTTAAATGGAAAAATATTCTACGGTGGATTTTTATTCCATAGGCGGTGGCCTGTACCCGCCGTCTGATCCAGGAGCATCCACCCGTGGCAATAGACGACATTGCGCTCGATCAGCTGTACCAATCCATCCGCCTGGCCCATGCCGCCCTGCGCCCCCAGGTGCCGGTGACGCCGCTGACGCGTAGCCCCGGCCTTTGCGCCATGACGGGATGCGACGTCCACCTCAAGTGCGAACACCTTCAGCTCACCGGCTCCTTCAAGTTTCGCGGCGCCAGCAACAAGCTGCGGCTGCTGGATGCCGAGCAACGCACCAAGGGCGTAATCGCGGCCTCTTCCGGCAATCATGGTCAGGGGCTGGCGCTGGCCGGGCAGCTGCTTGGCGTGCCGGTGACCGTGCATGTCAGCCATGAAGCCTCGCCCGTGAAGATCAATGCCATGCGCCAGCTCGGCGCCGAGGTGTCGGTGCTGGACGTCGACTCCCTGGGCGCCGAAATGCAGGCCCGCCACGAAGCCGAGCGCCAGGGCAAGACGTTCGTCTCGCCCTACAACGACCTCGAAGTGATCGCCGGGCAGGGCACCATCGGCATGGAGTTGTTCGACCAGGCGCCGGACCTGGACGCGGTGTTCGTCGCCGTGGGTGGCGGCGGCATGGTCTCTGGTATCGCCACCGCCTTGCACACGTTATCCCCTTCGACCGAAATCATCGGCTGCTGGCCAGCCAATGCGCCGACCTTGCAGCGCTCGCTCGAAGTTGGCCGGATCATCGACATGGAGGAGCAGCCCACGCTGTCCGATGGGACCGCCGGAGGCGTGGAGCAGGACGCCGTCACCTTCCCGATTCTGCAGCGGCTGCTGAAGAAAACCGTGCTGGTCAGTGAAGACGAAATCAAGCAGGCCATGCGCGACGTCGCCGCTTGTGAGCGCTGGATCATCGAGGGTGCCGCCGCGGTGGCCTTGGCAGGCATGAAGCAGGTCGCAAGGGATTATCAGGGCAAGAAAGTGGCCGTTATCCTGTGTGGGCGCAACGTGAAGCTGGAGACCTTCCTCGAGGCCATCGCATGAAAATCCATGAACGTGACGCGATCATCACCAGCCTTGACCTCGACGAGGCCGTGCGCTGGCTGGAACAGGGCTTCACGGCCTACTCGCAGGGGCGGGTGCAGGCGCCCCCCGTGCAGGCTTTCGCGTTCGCCCAGGCCAATGGCGACTGTTGCGTGAAGTCCGCGTACCTCGAAGGCGGCGACACTTTCACCGTCAAGGTATCCACGGGTTTCTACGACAATCCCGCGCAGGGCCTGGAAAGCAACGACGGCCTGATGCTGGTGTTCAGCGCGCGCACGGGCCAACCGCTGGCCCTGCTGGCTGACCAGGGCTGGTTGACCGGCATGCGCACCGCCCTGGCCGGGCGCATCGTGGCGCGGTTGCTGGCGCCACGCCAGGTCGAGCGCATTGGCATCCTGGGCACCGGCACCCAGGCACGCATGCAGCTTGAGCAACTGATGCCGGTTATCCCCTGTCGCGAGTTGAGTGTCTGGGGCCGCAGCGAAGCGGGGCTGGCCAGTTACCGTGATTTCGCCGAGCGGCTGGGTTTCACGGTGCGCCTGGAACGTGAGCCGCGGGCCGTGGCAGAGGCCGCGAACCTCATCATCAGCGCAACGCCTTCGCGCCAAGCCCTGCTCGAACCCGACTGGGTCCGCCCCGGCACCCATATCACTGCGGTCGGTGCCGATGCACCTGGCAAGCAGGAGCTCGCTGCACGTCTGGTGGCGAAGGCCGACCTGGTCGTGGTCGATTCGCTCAGTCAATGCAGCCAGTACGGCGAGGTTTCCCATGCATTGCAGGCCGGGTTGCTCGAGCGTTCGCGCTTGTTGGAACTTGGCACCTTGCTCGGCAATCCCAGCATGGGGCGCGCCAGTGACGACCAGTTGACCGTGGCGGACCTGACCGGTGTCGCGGTCCAGGACGCGCAGATCGCTTGCTACGCTTACCACGCCTTGCGGCACGGAGGATCCTCTAGTTCGACCAAAATAGAGGCTATTTGATATTACTGGCCGCTGCCGTCGGCCGCAGGCTTTGTGTAATCTGCAAAGTCTGTAGCGAAGATCGCCATTTCCAGCGTGTGCCCCCCACTGCGAAAGGACTTGAGCATGCGGCCACTGCTTTGCGTTCTTGGATTGCTGAGTGTGTTGTGCGCAGGTCCGGCCTCCGGCCTCGAGAAGCTGCGTCTGGTGGCGGACAGCTGGCCGCCCTTCACCGATAGCGGGATGCCCGGCGGCGGCCTGGCGACCAACATCGTCACCACTGCCCTCACACGCGCCGGCTATGCCACCGAGTTCGAAGAGGTGCCCTGGGCCCGGGCGCTGATGGGGGTGGGGGAAGGGCGCTACGACGTGTTGATCAACGCGTGGTTCAATGACGAGCGCACACGCATCGGCCAGTTCTCAAATGCCTACCTCACCAACCGCATCCGCCTGCTCAAGCACGAAGGTGAAACCTTCGGCTACCAGAAGCTTGCCGACCTTTACCCCTATAGCATTGCCGTGGTGCGTGACTACGCCTATTCACCGGCTTTCGACAGTGACACCCGGCTGAACAAGGTACCGGTGCGCAGCTTTTCGTCGGCAGTGCGCATGTTGGCAGCGGGCAGGGTCAACCTGGCGGTGGAGGACGAGTATGTGGCGCGCTACAACCTGCAGCGCGAGCCGCCGCAGGTGCGCGAGGCGGTGTCCTTTGTCGAGCCGCCGCTGGCGGAGAACAGCCTGCATATCCTGGTGAGCCTCAAGCATCCCGAGCACCAGCAGATCGTCAAGCGCTTCGAGAAGGCCATTGCGGCGATGAAGGCCGACGGGAGCTATGACCGCTTGTTGCGCCAGCATGGTTTTTGACGTGAGGGCCCGTTCGCCGGCAAAGCCGGCTCCTACAGGTTGCGGGTATTCGCTGCAGTTGTAGGCGCCGGCATTGCCGGCGAAAAGGCATTCACCTCAAGCCGGTTCGCCTTCCTTGATCAGATGCCCCGCCAAGGTCCGCAACGGCCCCAACTGCCGGCAGATCAACGCCAGTTGCGACTGCACCAGGCGCTGATGCTCATCCAGCTCCTCGGGCATCTGCTCCAGGCTGTTGGCCAGTGCTTCCTCGGCATCGCTGTGAATTGCCACTGGCAGCCGTGCCGCCAGGCCATTGGCGATCTCGTCGAGGCTCGCGGCCAACGCTTGCCCGGCCCCCTCGATCAATTGCTCGTGCACCTCGGCCGGCAGCGCCGTGTCGCGGTGCGCCCCCAGCCCCGAGAGGTAGCTGAGCAAGGTGTGCGACAGCACCAGGAAGCGGAAGCCCACGTCGGCCTCCTTACGGAAATGCCCGGGCTCCATGAGCATGTTGGCCAGGGTGGTCGACAGCGCCGCGTCGGCATTGTGCGCATTGCGCCGGGCCAGGCGGTAGGCGAGGTCGTCGCGCTTGCCGTGGGCGTACTGCTGCATGATCTGGCGCAGGTACTGGCTGGCGCAGGCCAGGGTATTGGCCAGCACCTTGTTCAGGCGTCGGCCCTGCCAGTCGGGGAGGAACAGGAATACCGCGAGAATCGCGATCAGGCTGCCGACCAAGGTGTCGAACAGGCGCGGCAGGAACAGGCCGTAGCCATCGCCGATCTGGTTGAAGCAGAACAGCACCATCAGGGTGATCGCCGCCGTGGCCAAGGTGTAGCGGGTGGTGCGGTTGACGAAGAACACCACCCCGGCCACCACGGCGAAGGTCGACTGGATCAACGGGTTGGGGAACAGGTCGAACAGCGCCCAGCCCACGGTCAGGCCGATGGCGGTGCCGAAGATCCGCTGCACCAGCTTGCGTCGGGTGGCGCCATAGTTGGGCTGGCAGACGAACAGGGTGGTGAGGATGATCCAGTAGCCCTGCGTCGGGTGGATCAGGTGCACCATGCCGTAGCCGATCGACAGCGCCAGCGGCAGGCGCAGGGCATGGCGGAACAGCAGCGAGGTCGGGGTGAGCTGGGTGCGCAGGCGCGTCCAGACATCCTTCAGCGTGCGTGGCGAACGGTCGAGCAGGCTGCTGTCGCTGGCGTCGGCGAGGCTGTCGGGGTTGCTGGCGGCGCTGAGCAGGCGATCAAGGGTTGCCAGGTTGGCCGCCAATGCCCGCAGCGAGCGCAGCAGGCCACGCCAGGCCGGGTTGTTCTGGGTGCGCAGGTGTTCCAGTGAGGCGTTCAAGTCTTCCAGGGCTTCGGGGTAGCCGCTGGCGAGCACGAACGGCTGGCGCAGTCGGATCGAGCGGGCCAGCTCCTGGCAGGATGCCCCCTGTTTGCGCAGCAGGCGCTGGCAGCGGAACATCACGTCGCTGTGGAAGAAGGCGTCGGTCAGGGCGTTGTAGGGGTAGTGCGAGGCGCTGACCCGCTCATGGATATCCTGGGCCAGGAAGTACAGCTTGAGGTAGCGGCTGACCTTGGAGTTGGGTTGGCTGTTGCCGACCCGGTGCAGGATGATCTCCTTCGCGGCGTTGAGCGCGGCCACCACCTTGCCGTTCTGCTTGGCCAGCTCCAGGCGCGTGGCTTCTACATCGAGAGTGCGCACCGGCTCGAACAGGCTGGCCTTGAGCTTGAGGTAGCTGCCCAGCTCGAAGAACAGCTTGGCCAGGCTCTGTTGCACCGGCTGGTTGGAGAACAGCGCCTGCCACAGCACCGACAGCGACCCGTACCAGGCCGCGCCGGCCACCAGCAGCAAGGGTTCGTGCCAGAAGTCGCTGACTTCGCCGCCGCGCTGGTCCACGCCGATCATGGTGTACACCGACAGGATCAGCGTCGCCGAGGCGATCGCGCCATAACGCTCGCCCAGGGCCCCGAGCATGGTCAGGCCGAAGGCCGCCAGGGCCAGGGCGCCAGCGAAGATCCAGGGGTAGGGGAACAACAGTTCCACCGACAGGGCGGCGATGGCGAAACACACCAGGGTGACGGCCAGGGCGCTGAGGCGGCCCTGCCAGCCATCGTCGGTCTCGGCCAGGGCGCTGGCGATGATGCCGAGGAACAGTGGGATCAGCAGGCTCATCTCGTTCTGGTACCAGCACCAGGCCATGCTGCCGGTGAGGGCAATGGTCACGCGGATGGCGTAGCTGAACTTGTCTTGGCCCCACAGGCGACGCAATGAATGGCGGAACGAGCTCGATGACATGATGGCCCTGGGCTGAGATCGGTTGAGTAGCTTCGAGGCCGTCTGGGGCCGCTGTGCGACCCTTTCGCGGCACAAGGCCGCTCCTACAGGAGATCGCGTACCTCTGTAGGAGCGGCCTTGTGCCGCGAAAGGGCTGCGCAGCAGCCCCAGAAATGGCACTCCGAGCACAGACCAGCAAGAAGCGTTCCGTGCTGCTGAATGGATTCTACTCTACACGAACTGTGCCGCGGCGTTGGCCGAAGCCCAGGCCCACTGGAAGTTGAAACCGCCCAGGTGCCCGCTCACGTCCAGCACCTCGCCAATGAAGTAGAGCCCCGGGCTCTTCAGCGACTCCATGGTCTTGGACGACACTTCGCGGGTATCCACGCCTCCCAGGGTGACCTCGGCGGTGCGATAGCCCTCGGTGCCCGCTGGCACCACCTGCCAGGCCGACAGTTTCTCGGCGATCTGGGTCAACTCTGCCGGTGTGTACTGTTTCAAGGGTTTCGAAACGAACCACTGCTCGGCCAGCAGGTTGGCCAGCTTGCGGGTGAACACCTCGCCCAGCACGGTCTTCAGCTCGCTGTTGGGGCGTTCGACCTGCTGGCCCTGCAACCACTCCAGCGCATCGCGGTCGGGCAGCAGGTTGATCTCGACCGTGTCGCCGGCCTCCCAGAACGATGAGATCTGCAGGATCGCCGGGCCGCTCAGGCCGCGGTGGGTGAACAGCAGGTTTTCGCGGAAGCTCGTGCCGTTGCAACTGGCGACGCAATCCAGCGAGGTGCCGGACAACTCGGTGCACAGTGCCTTGAGCTGGGGCTCGGTGATGGTGAACGGCACCAGGCCGGCGCGGGTCGGCAGCAGTTCATGGCCGAACTGGCGGGCGACCTGGTAGCCGAAACCAGTGGCGCCCAAGGTCGGGATCGACAGGCCGCCGGTGGCGATCACCAGCGACTGGCAGGCGAACGGCCCGGCGCTGGTCTGCAAGGTGTAGCCAGCCTCGGTTTTCTCGATCTGTTCGATACTGGTGTTCATGCGCAATTCGGCGCCTGCGTTATCACACTCGGCCAGCAGCATGTCGAGGATGTCGCTGGACTTGTTGTCGCAGAACAGCTGGCCGAGCTTCTTCTCGTGGTACGGCACGCCGTGCTTGCACACCAGTTCGATGAAGTCCCACTGGGTGTAGCGGGCCAGCGCTGACTTGCAGAAGTGCGGGTTGTGCGACAGGAAGTTGGCAGGCTCGGTGTACATATTGGTGAAGTTGCAGCGCCCGCCGCCGGACATGAGGATCTTCTTGCCCGGCTTGTTGGCGTGGTCGAGCACCAGCACCCGGCGCCCGCGCTGGGCGCTGAGCAGGGCGCACATCAGGCCGGCGGCGCCGGCGCCGAGGATGATCACGTCGGTGGATTGCACGGTGTTACCTCTTCAGAATTGCCGGGGCTGCCTTGCAGCCCTTTCGCGGCACAAGGCCGCTCCTACAGGATGTGCGCGATTCCCTGTAGGAGCGGCCTTGTGCCGCGAAAGGGCCGCAAAGCGGCCCCAAATTAGGTCAGACGATGCGGACTTTCAGGGCACGGCCCTTGATCTTGCCGCTGTTCAGCCGCTGCATGGCCTGCTTGGCCACCGCCCGCTCCACGGCGACGAACGCCACGAAGTCGAAGATGGCGATCTTGCCCACCTGCTTGCCCGGCAGCCCGGCATCGCCGGTCAGCGCGCCGAGGATGTCGCCCGGGCGCAGCTTGTCCTTGCGCCCGGCGCCGATGCACAGGGTGGTCATCGTCGGCAGCAGCGGCTCGCCGCCCTTGCTCTTGAGGTTGTCCAGCTGTTCCCAGCGCAGCGGCTTGTTCTGCAGGTCCTCGATGGCCTGGGCGCGGTGGCCTTCGGCCGGGGCCACCAGGCTGATCGCCACGCCTTTTTCGCCGGCACGGCCGGTACGGCCGACACGGTGTACATGGATCTCGGCGTCACGGGCCAGCTCGACGTTGATCACCAGGTCCAGGCCGTCGATGTCCAGGCCGCGGGCGGCCACATCGGTGGCCACCAGCACCGAGCTGCTGCGGTTGGCGAACATCGTCAGCACCTGGTCGCGGTCGCGCTGCTCCAGGTCGCCGTGCAGGGCCTGGGCGACGATGCCCTTGGCGGTCAGGTGGGTGACCAGGTCCTCGCACTGCTGCTTGGTGAAGCAGAACGCCACGCAGGACTGCGGGCGGTAGTGGCCGAGCACACGGGTCACGGCTTCAAGACGCTGCTGCGGGTCGATCTCGATGAAGCGCTGCTCGATCTGGCTGTCGCTGTGCAGCGCCTCGACCTTGACCTGCTGCGGCTGGCGCATGAAGTCCTTGGCCAACTGCTCGATGCCAGCCGGGTAGGTGGCGGAGAACAGCAGGGTCTGGCGGCGCGACGGGGTTTTGCCGATGATGCTGGCGATGGCGTCGAAGAAACCCATGTCGAGCATGCGGTCGGCTTCATCCAGTACCAGGGTGTTGAGCCCGTCGAGTACCAGAGTGCCCTTGTCCAGGTGCTGCTGGATGCGCCCCGGGGTGCCGACGATGATGTGCGCGCCGTGCTCCAGCGAAGCGATCTGCGGGCCGAGCGACACGCCGCCGCACAGGGTGAGGATCTTGATGTTGTCCTCGGCGCGGGCCAGGCGACGCAGCTCCTTGGCCACCTGATCGGCCAGCTCCCGGGTCGGGCACAGCACCAGCGCCTGGCAGCCGAAGTAGCGCGGGTTGATCGGGTTGAGCAGGCCGATGCCGAAGGCAGCGGTCTTGCCGCTGCCGGTCTTGGCCTGGGCAATCAGGTCCTGGCCCTTGAGGATGACCGGCAGGCTCTGGGCCTGGATCGGGGTCATCGAGGCGTAGCCCAGGGCGTCCAGGTTGGCCAGCATGGCGGTGGACAGCGGGAGGGTGGCAAAGGCGGTGGTTTCAACGGTCACGAGGCGGGCCTGCGGTGCGAAGCGAAAAATGCCGCACAGTCTACCAGCCTCGTGGCCATTCGCCCTACGACTCGACGTGATGTTCCGGACGACGGGCGCGCCTTCCGTCCGTCGGTGCCAGTTGCAGGAAGATCGCCGCCGCCAGCATGGCCATCACACCGATCGTCACGAAAGTCAGCTGGAACGCGCCCAGCGTGCTTTCCACGCCCTCGGCGCTGCCTGCCGCGGTGAAGCCGCCGAGCAAGGCACCGGCGCAGGCCACGCCCAGGCTCAGCGACAGTTGCGCGACCACCGACAACAAGCTGTTGCCACTGCTGGCGCTGGCGTCATCGAGGTCGATCAGGGTCACCGTGTTCATCGCGGTGAACTGCATCGAGTTCACCGCCCCCAGCAGCGCCAGTTGCACCAGCAGCAAGGCGTAGGGTGTCTGCGCGTCGACCAGCCCCAGGCTGGCCAGCAACAGGCCCAGCAGCAGGGTGTTGCCGGTGAGCACGATGCGATAGCCCAGGCGCTCGATCAGTGGCCGGGCGATGGATTTGGCGACCATTGCCGCCGCCGCCAGCGGGATCATGCTCATGCCGGCCTGGGCCGGCGAATAGCCCAGCGCCACCTGCAGCAGCAGGGGCACGAGGAAGGGCAGGGCGCCGCTGCCCAGGCGGGCGAACAGGTTGCCGAGGATGCCGATGGCGAAGGTGCGCACGCGAAACAGCGACGGCGAGAACAGCGGCTCCGGATCACGCCCGGCACGCAGCCAGTAGGCAGCCAGGCAGGCCATGCCGGCGAACAGCAACAGCATCACCCGCAGGTGCGGCAGGTGCAGTTCGCCCAGGCCCTCCATGGCGATGGTGATCAGCACCATCGCCGCGCCGAACAGCAGGAAACCCGGGCCGTCGAAGGTGGTGCGTTCGGCGCCGCGCAGGTCGGGGATGAACTTCCACACCGCGTAGCAACCCAGTGCGCCCACCGGCAGGTTGAGCAGGAAGATCCAGTGCCAGGTGAGGATCTCCACCAGCCACCCGCCGAGCGTTGGCCCCAGCAACGGCCCGAGCAGGCCGGGGATGGTGATGAAACTCATGATCCGCACCAGCTCGGTGCGTGGGTAGGCGCGCAGCACCACCAGCCGCCCGACCGGCAGCATCAGCGCGCCGCCCAGGCCCTGGATCACCCGGGCCAGGATCAGCAAGCCCAGGCTGTTGGCCATGGCGCACAGCAACGAGCCGAAGCTGAACAGCAGGATGGCGCTGAAGAAGATGCGCTTGGTACCGAAACGGTCGGCGATCCAGCCCGAGGCCGGGATCAGCAGGGCCACGGTGAGCATGTAGGCGATGATCACCCCCTGCATGCGCAGCGGGTCCTCGGCCAGGGAGCGGGCCATGGCCGGCAATGCGGTGTTGAGGATGGTGCCGTCCAGCGACTGCATGAAGAAGGCGATGGCCACCACCCAGGGGATCCAGCGGGCGGTGACGGGGTCCGGCGGGGCACGGTCGGGCATGGGGCTTCTCTTTGTTCTGCAGTCGGACTTGTTCGCCGGCAAGCCGGCTCCTACGTGCAACCCCCTGTAGGAGCCGGCTTGCCGGCGAACAGGCCGGACCTGCCAATCACAATGTCAGGGTCAACCCTTTGACCAACGCCCCCGGCAGGTGGCTCGACCCGGTGCTGCGCTGCCCATAGGTGCTGGTCGACAGGATCATCTCGCGCTCCTGGGTCAGGTCTTCCAACTGGCTGCCCAGCAGGTTGTACAGGCTGTCGTCGAAACGCATGGTGCTCACTGGCCCCTGGATCCTGCCGTTCTCGACCCAGAACGTGGCGAAGCGGGTCAGCCCGGTCATGCGTGCCGCTGGCAGGTCCGAATAGTTCAGGTACCAGAGGTTGCTGATGTACAGGCCGGTGCCGAGGCGTTCGAGGATCTGCGCGCTGGGCAGGTTACCTGGCGCCAGGCTGATCGCGCAGGGTGATTCATGGCTGTCGGCGCCGTTGGCCACAAGCTTGAACTCGGCGGCGCTACGGGCGCTCACCAACCGCTCCAGCCCACGCCCTTCGCCGATCAGCAACAGGTCGCGACGGGGCGAGCCTTCGTCGGAGAACGCCGGGCTCAGCGAACCACTGACCTGTTCGCTGAAACTCACCAGCGGGCTCAGCCGCGCGTCGCCGTTGTACAGGCGTTGCAGCGAACTGTTGCCGGTGGCCAGGGACTGCGCGGAAAAGCTGCCCCAGCAGAGCATGCCGGCGATTTCGTCCATCGCTGCGGGCGCCAGGTAGGCGCGATAGCTGCCGGGTTCGAGGGTGATGGCCGGGCGCCCCAGATGCTCCAGCTGCTCACGGGCCTGACGCAGGCGCGCGGCGAATTTCTCGCCACGCCAGGTTTGCCCCGCATAGTTGGCCTTGACCGCCTGCCCGTTGGCGTGGAACAGGCTCCAGTCGATGTTGAAGCTGTTGGCCTGGTGCCAGCCGAAGGCGCCGAAAGAGCTGGCGAAACCACGGCAGATGGGGCCGGCGGCGTGGATCCCGACCAGGTCCAGATCACCCGCTTCGCGCTCGATCAGGGCCAGTACCTCGTCCAGCTCGGGCAGCGGCGTCTCCAGCAGGCTATGGCTGTGCCACGCGCTTTCGTCGAGGCTCAGGTAAGGGTCCAGCGGTAGCAGAGGCAAGGTCTGGCGCAATTGCGCCAGTGCCTCGTGCAGGCGCTGGCGATCGAGTTCGGCGTCATCGCCCAGGGTGATCTGCTGTTCAGCCTGGCGCCCGTCACGCACCAACCGCAGTTGCGCACTGGCCTGGCTGACCAGGCCGGCCTGGCGCACCTTGGCGTGGTTGAAGCGCACGAATTGCGATTGTTCGGCACTGTAGCCGAGGGTGAACTGCTCGCCCGGCTGCACGGCGGCGTTCAGGCTGTCGAGCAGGCTTTCGAAGCGTTGTTGATACACGGAGCTCATCAGGCATCCCCTCCGAAGACGTCGATCTGGCTGAACACGCAGGCCGGTGAGGCATGGCCGACCCGCACTACCTGGTTGGGCTCGCCCTTGCCGCAGTTGGGCGTGCCGAGCACCTGGAAGGTGCCGCGGTCGCCGACTGCCGACAGGTTGCGCCAGAAGTCGGCGGAGATGCCGCGGTAGTTCGGGTTCTTCACCACGCCCTTGAGTTCGCCGTTCTCGATCAGCTGCCCCCACTCGCAGCCGAACTGGAACTTGTTGCGCGCATCGTCGATGGACCAGGAGCGGTTGGTGCGCATCAGGATGCCGCGCTCGATCCCCCCGATCAGTTGTTCGAGCGACTGGTCACCCGGTTCGATGTTGAGGTTGGCCATGCGGTCGATCGGCGCCCGGTTCCAGCCGCAGGCGCGGCTGTTGGCGACACCGTCCAGGCCCGAGCGTAACTGCGACAGCGCGCCGCCCAGGGGGCGGACCAACAGGCCATCGCGAATCAGGTACTGCTTGCTGGCCGGGGTGCCGTCGTCGTCGAAGCTGTAGCTGGCCAGCTCTTCGCCGATGGTCGGGTCGAAGGTCACGTTGAGCAATGTCGAGCCGTACTGCAGATGGCCAAAATCAGCGGCTTTGACGAAGCTGGTGCCGGCGTAGTTGCGCTCGTCGCCGAGGATGCGGTCCATCTCCAGCGGGTGACCGATGGATTCATGGATCTGCAGCATCATCTGGTCGGGCATCAGCAGCAGGTCGCGCTTGCCGCTCGGCGTATTGGGGGCCAGCAGCAGTTGCAGGGCCTCGTCGGCCACGCGCCGGGCCGCGCCGACCAGGCCGCAGCGCTCGATCACCTCGAAGCCGCCTTGCTGGCCGAAGTTCTCCCGGCCCAGGCTGCGGCTCTGGCTGTCCTGGCTGTCGCTGGCGGTGACGCCCAGGCCTGGGTAGATGAAGCGCTGGGCGTGGCGCAGTTCGGCGCCAGCGGAGTTCAGGTAGGTCTGTTCGACCAGGCTGATGCCCAGGCTCGCCTGCCAGTCCACCAGGCGAGTGTCCTTCGGCACGCTGGCCGATTCGCTGGCCAGCAGTTCAAGACAGTCGGCGAGGCTGGGCAGCGCCTGTTCGAAGTTGGGTGAGACGTGATCGTGACGACCGCTTGGCGCTGGCTGGCCACTGAGGTCGAGCAGGCTGCGGGCCTTGATCCGCCGGGCCAGCGCCTCGGCCTGTTCCAGGGCACGTTGCAGGCCTGCCTGGGAGAGGTCGGCGGTGGCCGCGTAGGCCTCGACGCCGGCGACCCGCACGGTGAGCATGGCGCCCTCGTCCTGGCTGAAATAGGGCGGTTCGGCGACATTGCGGCGAACCGAAAGTGACTGGTGCGATTGCTTCACGTGGCGAAGCGAGAACAGTTCGGCCGTGCTGCGCAGCGCTTTGAAGCGCTGGCGCAGCAGGGTGCTGGAGTCGAACATCGGAAACCTCCGTGTGTGCGGTGGCTCCCCCTAGAACCACCCCTCTTGCATGGCGAGGCACGTGTCGTCGCGGGCCTCGAGCAACGCGAGGTCATTATGGCAGCCCGGCACTTCCCAGGTGAGGAAATAACGCGCGGCCTGGAGCTTGCCCAGGTAGAAGTCGCGGTCGCTGCCCTTGAGCAGGCCGAGCTCGGCATGAATGGCCTGCTCCAGCCAGCGCCAGCCGATCACGCAGTGGCCGAACACCTTGAGGTACAGCGCCGAGTTGGCCAGCGCGCCTGCGACCTCGCCGCTGGCCAGGTCGCCGAGCAGGGTGAGCGTCACCACTTGCAGGCGGTTGACCAGTTGCTCCAGTGGCTGACGCAGCGGGTCGAGGTTCGGGTTATGGCTGGCGCGTTCGCAGGTGCCGGCAATCAGGCGGGTCAGCTGCTTGAGGCCGGCGCCGTTGTGCTGCGCCAGCTTGCGCCCGAGCAGGTCGAGGGACTGGATACCTTCGGTGCCTTCGTGGATCGGGTTGAGGCGGTTGTCGCGGTAGTACTGTTCGACCGGGTACTCGCGGGTATAGCCGTGGCCACCGAGGACCTGGATAGCCAGTTCATTGGCCTTGAGGCAGAACGCCGAGGGCCAGGACTTGACGATGGGGGTAAGCAGGTCGAGCAGTTCCAGGGCTTGCCGGCGTGCGTCTGCATCTGCGGCAGTATGGGTGTCATCGAACAGCCGGGCCGCGTATAGGCCCAGGTCGAAAGCGCCCTCCACGTAGGCTTTCTGTGCCAGCAGCATGCGCTTCACATCGCTGTGCTCAATGATCGGCACGGCGGGGCTGTGCGGGTTCTTGTTGTCCGGCAGGCGGCCCTGTGGACGTTGGCGGGCGTAATCCAGCGAATAGAGGTAGCCGGCGTAACCCAGCATCACAGCGCCCATGCCGACGCCGATGCGTGCCTCGTTCATCATCTGGAACATGCAGGCCAGGCCTTGGTGCGGCTGGCCGACCAGGTACCCGACGCACTGGCCGTTGTCGCCGAAGTTCAGCGCAGTGGAGGTGGTGCCGCGCCAGCCCATCTTGTGGAACAGGCCGGCCAGTAGCACGTCGTTGCGCGGGCCCAGGCTGCCGTCGGCGTTGACCCGGTACTTCGGCACGATGAACAGCGAGATGCCCTTCACCCCGGGTGGGGCGTCCGGCAGCTTGGCCAGGACCATGTGCACGATGTTCTCCGACAGTTCGTGGTCGCCGCCGGAGATGAAGATCTTGTTGCCCTTGAGCCGGTAGCTGCCGTCGCCCGCGGGTTCGGCGCGGGTACGGATATCGGCCAGCGACGAGCCGGCATGGGGCTCGGTAAGGGCCATGGTGCCGTAATAGCGGCCCTCGATCATCGGTTGCAGGAACAGCCGCTTCTGCTCGTCGCTGCCGAAGCTTTCGATCAGGTTGGCCGCGCCCATGGTCAGGAACGGGTAGGCCGTGGTGCCGGCGTTGGCGGCCTGGAAGTGGGCGAAGCAGGCCTGCGATACCAGGCTGGGCAACTGCATGCCGCCGACGTCGAAGTCGCGGTTGGCGTTGAGGAAGCCCGCTTCGAGGAAGGCATCCACCGCAGGCTTCACCTCCGGGATCAGCTCGGCGCGACCGTCCACATAGCGTGGCTCGTGCTCGTCGCCCTTGCGGTTGTGCGGGGCGAAGTATTTTTCGGCGAGGGTGCGGGCGGTGGTCAATGCGGCGTCGAAGGTCTCGCGGCTGTGCTCGGCGAAGCGCGGGCGCTGGGTCAGGGCCTCGGCGTCGAGGACCTCGTAGAGTTCGAAGGCGAGGTTGCGGCTGCTGAGAAGTTGCTCGGACATGGCGGCATTCCTGGTTCGGGATGCAGCGAGTCTAGGCGGGGTGGCGGCGGGTGGGACAGGTTAATTGGTCTGAGTGATATGGGTTCAGAAGTCGCTAGCGGCGGGCTGTAAACGGTGTTTGAGGTTAGCGTTGCAGCGCCTTTGAGATCGAGCGCTGCCCGCGCGGCGCATCGCGGATGAATCCGCTCCTACATTTATTGCAACGTGCCACAACCGTGAGGCCATAGTTGTCAGCCTTGGCGCAAGGCTTAAGGCAGGTGGGGCGGCAGATGCGCCAAACGAAAAATTGCGTCGTGCCAACAAGGCGAACAACCATGGCCTATCAGACATAGGCACGTTGCAACAGATGTAGGAGCGGATTCATCCGCGATGCGCCGCGCGGGCGGCGCTCGATCTGCTAGGCGCCGCAAAGATTGTGGCGAGCACAAAAAAGGAGAGCCTGAGCTCTCCTTTTTCTGTTCAACAACCGTCAGCGTCAGCCGATGGTCATCAGACTGGCGTTACCACCTGCCGCCGCAGTGTTCACGCTCACCGCCCGCTCGATCACCAGGCGCTCCAGGGCGATCTGGTGATCGCCACTCGAAAGCCCGTGCACGCCGACGATCGCCCCGGCACGCTTGGCCACCTGCTCGCAGATACCGCGCAGCTGGTCGGAGTGACCGTGGTGGATAACCGCGTCGAAGGCCACGTCGTCCTTGTTCCAGTCGGCCACCAGCTTGATCTTCGCTTGCAACTCTTTCGGCAGGCGGGCGCGCACGGTCTTGGCCGGCTCGCCGTCCTGGAACACCGCCGAGCTACCCACCGCCAGTACCGCCGCCAGTTGCGCCAGCAGGTCGGCTTCGTTGTCGGCCAGGCACAGCACGTGTTCGCGCGGCAGCACGGTGTAGGTGTTGCGCTCGCCGGTCGGGCCTGGCAGCACGCGGCTGATACCGCTCTGCGATTGTTCGGCGAACTGCTCGCACAGGGCGGCCAGGTCGCTCATCTGGCTGCCGGCCGCCCAAGTCTTGAGGGTGGTCAGCGGCTTGATCTGCTGGTCGCGCAGGGTGGTGTCGGCCTGGCTGCGCGCATCGTCGGCCTGGAAGTGGCGGGCGATGGCGTCGGCCGGGCGGGTCGACAACAGGCGGTACAGGTACAGCGGGCCACCGGCTTTCGGGCCGGTGCCGGACAGGCCTTCACCACCGAACGGCTGCACACCGACCACGGCACCGACGATGTTGCGGTTGACGTACATGTTGCCGGCGTTGACGTTGTCCACCACCTTGGCGATGGTCTCGTCGATGCGGGTGTGCACGCCCAGGGTCAGGCCGTAGCCGGAGGCGTTGATCTGCTCGATCAGCTGGTCCAGGTCCTTGCGGTTGTAGCGCACCACGTGCAGCACCGGGCCGAAGATCTCGCGCTTGAGCTCGTCGAAGCTTTCCAGCTCGATCAGGGTCGGCATCACGAAGGTGCCGCGCTTGATCTCTTCGCCTTCGGCGATGGCCACCTGGTAGACCGTGCGGCCTTTGTCACGCATGCCCTGGATGTGCTTCTCGATGCCGGCCTTGGCTTCGGCGTCGATCACCGGGCCGATGTCCACGGACAGGCGCTCGGGGTTGCCCAGGCGGCTTTCGGCCATGGCGCCCTTGAGCATTTCGATCACGCGGTCGGCGGAGTCTTCCTGCAGGCACAGCACGCGCAGGGCCGAGCAACGCTGGCCGGCACTGTCGAACGCGGAGGACACCACGTCGATCACCACCTGCTCGGTCAGCGCCGAGGAGTCGACGATCATGGCGTTCTGGCCACCGGTTTCGGCGATCAGCGGGATCGGACGGCCTTGGTTGTCCAGGCGGCCGGCGATGTTGCGCTGCAGTAGGCGGGCGACCTCGGTGGACCCGGTGAACATCACGCCCTTGACGCGCTCGTCACCGACCAGGCCGGCACCGACGGTTTCACCCTGGCCTGGCAGCAGTTGCAGCACGCCTTCGGGGATGCCGGCTTCCAGCAGCAGGCGCACGGCCTGGGCAGCGACCAGCGGGGTCTGTTCGGCCGGCTTGGCCAGCACCGGGTTACCGGCGGCCAGGGCTGCGGCCACCTGGCCGGAGAAGATCGCCAGCGGGAAGTTCCACGGGCTGATGCACACCACCGGACCCAGCGGGCGGCAGTTGTCGTTGCGCAGGTCGTTGCGTGCCTGCACCGCGTAGTAGCGCAGGAAGTCCACGGCCTCGCGCACTTCGGCGATGGCGTTGGCGTAGGTCTTGCCGGCTTCGCGCACCAGCAGGCCCATCAGCGGCTGGATGTCGGCTTCCATCAGGTCGGCGGCGCGTTCGAGGATCGCAGCGCGCTCGGCCGGTGGAGTGGCCTGCCAGATCGGCGCGGCGTTCAGCGCGCACTGGATGGCGTTGTCGACGTCGGCGACGGTGGCTTCCTGCACGTGACCCACGACATCGCGGTGGTCGGCCGGGTTGAGCACCGCGGCGGCGGGCTGCTCGCTGGCGGTGCAACCCAGCAGCGGGGTGGCTTTCCAGTCGTTGTGGGCGGTGGCCAGCAGGGCGCAGGACAGCGACGCCAGGCGGTGTTCGTTGGCCATGTCGATACCGGCCGAGTTGGCTCGCTCGCTGCCATACAGCTCA
The DNA here is from genome assembly GCF_029478665.1 of Pseudomonas entomophila. Lineage (GTDB taxonomy): Bacteria > Pseudomonadota > Gammaproteobacteria > Pseudomonadales > Pseudomonadaceae > Aquipseudomonas > Aquipseudomonas entomophila_F. Next base: position 39,155 of record NZ_JARPQB010000014.1, on the reverse strand, counting down.
CGCGGCATCGGGATGCGCGGGTGCGGCAGGCCGATGCTGCCTTCCTGGGTGCCCATGCGCTCGATGCTGGCGACCGGGTCGGCGACCAGTTCCTGGATGGAGATCGAGTGGTCGGCGATGCGGTTGACGAACGAAGTGTTGGCGCCGTTTTCCAGCAGGCGGCGGACCAGGTAGGCCAGCAGGGTTTCGTGGGTGCCGACTGGCGCGTACACGCGGCACGGACGGTTCAGCTTGCCTTCGGAGACCTTGCCTACCACTTGCTCGTACAGGGGTTCGCCCATGCCGTGCAGGCACTGGAACTCGTACTGGCCCGGGTAGTAGTTCTGCCCGGCGATCTGGTAGATGGCCGACAGGGTGTGGGCGTTGTGGGTGGCGAACTGCGGGTAGATGGCTTCCGGTACCGACAGCAGCTTGCGCGCGCAGGCAATGTAGGAGACGTCGGTGTACACCTTGCGGGTGTAGACCGGGTAGCCTTCCAGGCCTTCGACCTGGGCGCGCTTGATCTCGCTGTCCCAGTAGGCGCCTTTCACCAGGCGGATCATCAGGCGGTGGCGGCTGCGCTTGGCCAGGTCGATGACGTAGTCGATCACGTACGGGCAGCGCTTCTGGTAGGCCTGGATAACGAAGCCGATACCGTTCCAGCCGGCCAGCGACGGTTCGAAGCACAGGCGCTCGAGCAGGTCCAGCGACAGCTCCAGGCGGTCAGCTTCCTCGGCGTCGATGTTCAGGCCGATGTCGTATTGCTTGGCCAGCAGCGTGAGCGACAGCAGGCGCGGGTACAGCTCGTTCATCACGCGCTCGTACTGGGCACGGCTGTAGCGCGGGTGCAGGGCCGAGAGCTTGATCGAGATGCCCGGCCCTTCATAGATGCCGCGGCCGTGGGACGCCTTGCCGATCGAGTGGATCGCCTGCTCGTAGGAGGCCAGGTACTTTTGCGCGTCGTGTTCGGTCAGGGCCGCTTCGCCGAGCATGTCATAGCTGTAGCGGAAGCCTTTGGTTTCGAACTTGCTGGCGTTGGCCAGGGCCTCGGCGATGGTTTCGCCGGTGACGAACTGTTCGCCCATCAGGCGCATGGCCATGTCGACGCCCTTGCGGATCATCGGCTCGCCGCTCTTGCCGATGATGCGGGTGAGCGAGGAGGTCAGGCCGGATTCGTTGTGGGTACTGACCAGCTTGCCGGTCAGCAGCAGGCCCCAGGTGGCGGCGTTGACGAACAGCGACGGGCTGTTGCCCAGGTGCGGCTGCCAGTTGCCGGTGCTGATCTTGTCGCGGATCAGCGCGTCACGGGTGCCTTTGTCGGGGATGCGCAGCAGGGCTTCGGCCAGGCACATCAGTGCCACGCCTTCTTGCGAGGACAGTGAGAATTCCTGCAGCAGGCCCTGGACGATGCCGGCGCGGCCACCGGCGCTCTTCTGGTTGCGCAGCTTGTCGGCCAGGCTCGCGGCCAGCTTGTTGGTGGCTTCAGCTTGCGCGGCGGGCAGGCGTGCCTGCTCCAGCAGCATCGGTACCACTTCCTGCTCGGGGCGGCGGTAGGCGGCGGTGATCGCCGAGCGCAGTACCGACTGCGGCAGGATGCTTTCGGCGAACTCCAGGAAGCACTGGTGGGCATGGTCGGCGGCTACTTCGCCAGCGTCGTCGCCGAGGCTGGCAACGTGGCCGTTGAGTTCGTTCAGGGTGGCGCCACCCTCGAGCTTCTCGAGATAGTTGAAGATCGCTTGCTTGATCAACCAGTGCGGCGTGCGGTCGATGGACTGCGCAGCTGCTTTGAGTCGCTCACGGGTCGGGTCGTCGAGTTTGACCCCAAGGGTGGTCGTCGCCATTTCTTATCCTCGTTATTGGCCACGGGCGTGGCCTAAGCTGGAGGCAAGATTAGCCTGTAGGACAATTCGGGTGCAACCGGGTGCAACCCGAAATCTTCGCGGCAAAGGTGCAACTCGTCTGAAGGGCGTTTTTGGATAGCTCAAAGGGGCTGTTTTGGTGCATTTGCTTATGTAAAACGCGATGTTTGCTCCGAAAAGGAGCAAAAAAGAGGCTTTGTCTGAAAAATCATGACTGGGTGCAACTTGCAAATGAAAAATGGTTGCACCTCGTTCATGTTGTTGCATAGGATGCGCCGCCTGGGTGCAACCGTCGTCGTGCACGGCGGTTCGCAAGAGATAAAAACAACGCCAGGGCACAACTCATGGGCAATCCACTAACGATCACCTTCGTGATCTACATTGCGGCAATGGTGCTGATCGGCTTCGCCGCCTATCGCTCCACCAAGAACCTTTCCGACTATATTCTCGGCGGCCGTAGCCTCGGCAGCGTGGTCACCGCGCTTTCCGCCGGCGCATCGGACATGAGCGGCTGGCTGTTGATGGGCCTGCCGGGCGCCATCTATTTCGCGGGCCTTTCCGAGGCCTGGATCGCCATCGGCCTGACCGTCGGCGCCTACCTGAACTGGCTGTTCGTCGCCGGCCGTCTGCGCGTGCAGACCGAGCACAACGGTGACGCCCTGACGCTGCCGGACTACTTCTCCAGCCGCTTCGAAGACCAGACCGGCCTGCTGCGCATCATCTCGGCCATCGTCATCCTGGTGTTCTTCACCATCTACTGCGCCTCCGGCATCGTCGCCGGCGCCCGCCTGTTCGAAAGCACCTTCGGCATGCCGTACGAGACCGCCCTGTGGGCGGGTGCCGCGGCAACCATCGCCTACACCTTCGTCGGCGGCTTCCTGGCGGTGAGCTGGACTGACACCGTGCAGGCCTCGCTGATGATCTTCGCGCTGATCCTGACTCCGGTGATCGTGCTGATCTCCACTGGTGGCTTCGACACCACGTTCATGGCGATCGAGGCGGTGAACCCGGCTCACTTCGACATGTTCAAGGGTGCCACCTTCATCGGCATCATCTCGCTGATGGGCTGGGGGCTGGGCTACTTCGGCCAGCCGCACATCCTGGCGCGCTTCATGGCCGCTGATTCGGTGAAATCGATCGCCAATGCCCGCCGTATCTCCATGACCTGGATGATCCTGTGCCTGGGCGGCACCTGTGCCGTCGGCTTCTTCGGTATCGCCTACTTCTCGGCGCACCCTGATCTGGCGGGTCCGGTCACCGAGAACCACGAGCGCGTGTTCATCGAGCTGGCCAAGATCCTCTTCAACCCATGGATCGCGGGTATTCTGCTGTCGGCCATCCTGGCAGCGGTGATGAGCACCCTGAGCTGCCAGCTGCTGGTGTGCTCGAGCGCCCTGACCGAAGACTTCTACAAGTCGTTCCTGCGCAAGAATGCCTCGCAGAAGGAACTGGTCTGGGTCGGTCGCCTGATGGTGCTGGCCGTAGCCCTGATCGCCATCGCCATGGCCGCCAACCCGGAAAACCGCGTGCTGGGCCTGGTGGCCTACGCCTGGGCGGGCTTCGGTGCCGCCTTCGGTCCGGTGGTGCTGATCTCGGTGCTGTGGAAAGGCATGACCCGCAACGGCGCGCTGGCCGGCATCGTGGTCGGTGCGCTGACCGTGATCCTGTGGAAGAACTACGTGGGCCTGGGCCTGTACGAGATCATTCCGGGCTTCCTGTTCGCCAGCATTGCCATCCTGGTGGTGAGCAAGCTGGGCAGCCCGTCGAAGAGCATGGTTTCGCGTTTTGAAACCGCTGACGCGGCCTATCACGCCGACAAGTGATCTTCGAGCGGTTCGCCGGCAAGCCGGCTCCTACAAGATGACGCTGTGCTTGTAGGGGCCGGCTTGCCGGCGAACGCTTCAGTACCGATCGACCGCCGCACCTGACGACGCCGTCGCGACAAGGTAAACTTGCCGCCCCCGCAGGAGTCGCCATGAACTATCGTCACGCCTTCCACGCCGGCAACCACGCCGACGTCCTCAAGCACATCGTGCTCACCCGCCTCATCGCCCTGATGTCGCGCAAGGAGCAGCCGTTCGCCTACATCGACACCCATGCCGGCCTCGGTCTCTATGACCTGCAAGGCGACCAGGCGAGCCGTACCGGCGAATACCTCGAAGGTGTCGCCCGCTTGTGGAATCGCGACGATCTGCCGGAAATGACCGCCGACTACCTGCGCATCATCAAGCGCCTGAACCAGGACGGTGAGCTGCGCTACTACCCTGGTTCCCCTGAGCTGGCCCGGCGCTTGATGCGTCAGCAGGATCGTGCCCTGCTCAACGAGAAGCACCCTGAAGACGGGGCGCTGCTCAAGGAAAACATGAAGAAGGACCCACGGGTGACCGTGCACCTGGGTGAAGGCTGGCATATTCCGCGGGCACTGCTGCCGGTGCAGGAAAAGCGCGCGATCATGCTGATCGACCCGCCGTTCGAGCAGGCCGACGAGCTCAAGCGTTGCACCGTGGCCATGAAAGAGGCGATCGGTCGCATGCGCCAGACCGTCGCGGCTATCTGGTACCCGATCAAGGACCAGCGCTCGCTGACCCGCTTCTACCAGGACCTGACCAGCACGGGCGCACCCAAACTGCTGCGGGTCGAACTGTATGTGCATCACCAGGACAGCCCGCAGGGCCTGAACGGTTCGGGCCTGGCGATCGCCAACCCGCCCTGGGGCCTGGAGGACGAACTCAAGGCGCTGCTGCCCTGGCTCGCCAAGGAGCTGGCGCAGACCGATGGCAGCTTCCGCATGGACTGGCTGATCGCGGAATAAACCGCGGCGCGTGCTCTTGTAGGAGCGGCCTTGTGCCGCGAAAGGGCTGCGCAGCAGCCCCGCGATTTCGATGGCGAAGCTGAAAGCCTGGGGCCGCTTCGCGCCCCTTTCGCGGCACAAGGCCGCTCCTACAAGGGGGCGGTGTGTCCTTGATCTTTGCGTTATAATCCCGCCCTTTAGCCGCCATCCGCCCAAGAGGCCGCTGGCGCATTTCTACCGATTTGAGAGGCTAGACCCTTGGCACTGACGATTCTTGGCCTGTCCGGCGCCCTTAGCCATGACCCTTCCGCGGCCCTGTACATCGACGGCAAGCTGATCGCCGCCGCCGAAGAAGAGCGCTTCGTGCGTGACAAGCATGCGAAGAACCGCATGCCCTACGAGTCGGCGAAGTTCTGCCTGGAGCAGGCCGGCATCAAGCCATCGGACGTTGACGTGGTGGCGATTCCCTTCGCGCCTATCAGCCTGTTCGGCAAGGCCCGCTGGCACTATGCCAAGCGCTACTGGTACGCCCCGGACCGCGCCCTCGACGCGCTGCTGATGGGCAACCGTCGCTACAAGCGCTACCGCAAGAAGATCGTCTGGTGCCTGGAACAACTGGGCTTCGACCCGAAGAAGATCAAGATCGAGCCGGTCGAGCACCACCTCGCCCACGCCTCCAGCGCCTACCACTGCTCGGGCTTCAAGGAGAAGACCGCGATCCTCGGTATCGACGGCAAGGGTGAGTACGCCACCACCTTCTTCGGCTACGGCGAAAACGGCAAGATCCACAAGATCAAGGAATTCTTCGACCCGGACTCGCTGGGCGGCCTGTATGGCGCGATCACCGAATTCCTCGGCTTCGAGATGCTCGACGGCGAGTTCAAGGTCATGGGCATGGCACCGTACGGCGATGCCAGCAAGTACGACTTCTCGCGCCTGGCCAGCTTCGAAAACGGCGAACTGGTGATCAACACCGAGTACGCCAACGTCATCGGCCTGCGTCGCTATAAAGAGAAAGGCAAGGGCTTCTACTTCTCGCCCAAGCTGATCGAGTGGCTGGGCCCGAAACGCGAAGGCGACATCGCCGACGAACCTTACATCCACTACGCGGCGAGCATGCAGGCGCTGTTCGAGAAACTCGCCCTGCAGATGATCGATCACTATCTGGGCGACACGTTGAAGGAAACCGGCAAGCTGGCCTTCGCCGGCGGCTGTGCGCTGAACGTCAAGCTGAACCAGAAGATCATCGCCCGTGACGACGTGAAAGAGCTGTTCGTCCAGCCGGCTTCCGGTGACGCCGGTACCGCGGTGGGTGCCGCAGCCTACGTTTCTCACGCCCGTGGTGTGCCGGTCGAGAAGATGGAACATGTCTACCTCGGCCCTGCATACTCCAACGAAGACGTGGTCGCCGCCTGTGCCCGCCACCCGAGCCAACCGAAATGGCGCAAGCTCGAGAACATGCCTGAGCAGATCGCCAGGATCATGGTCGATGGCAACCCGGTGGCCTGGTTCCAGGGCCGCATGGAGTTCGGCCCGCGTGCCCTGGGTGGTCGCTCGATCATTGGTTGCCCAAGCGTGGAAGGCGTGGCCGACCGCATCAACCACCAGATCAAGTTCCGCGAGCGCTGGAGGCCTTTCTGCCCGTCGATGCTCGACACCGTGGCGCCGCAGATGATCAAGATCGACCACCCGGCACCGTTCATGACCTTCACCTTCGAAGTGGCTGAAGAGTGGAAGACCCGCGTGCCGGAAGTGGTGCACGAGGACGGCACGTCCCGCGCCCAGGTGCTCAAGCGCGAGTACAACCCGCGTTACTACGACATGATGAAGGCGCTGGAAGACCTGACCGGCAACGGCGTGTCGCTGAACACTTCGCTCAACCGCCGTGGCGAACCCATGATCTGCTCGCCGACCGACGCCCTGAACATGTTCTTCGGCTCGGACCTGCAGTACCTGATCATGGAAGATATCCTGGTGGTCAAGGATGGCGCGGCGCCGTATGACCAGCCGCTCTGAACCACGGATCCTGCAGTTCTGCCATGGCTATGACGGGCCGTTCCTCGATTGCGCCCGTCAATATGCCAGCCTGTTCCAGGGCAGCGGCTACAAGGTCACCACCGTCTTCCTCACCGGAGCAGCCGACGCGCAGGTCGCGGCAGGCTGCGCCTCGGACGAGGTGCTGTTTCTTGAGTTCAGCTCCAAGGCCGTGCGCGGCCTGAAGCTGGGCGCGATCCGGGCGCTGCGCAAGATCGCCGCGCAGCGCAATTTCAGTTTCTGCATCGCTCATCGCTTCAAGCCGATCTACGTGGCACTGCTGGCCACCGGCTTGCCGGTGATCGGCGTACATCACGCCTTCGGCGACTACCAGCGCAAGGGGCGGCGCCTGTTCGCCAACCTGTTCCGCAAGCGCCTGAGCCTGCTGGGGGTGTCGGATGCGGTGCGTGACGACATGCGCCGTTGCCTGGCGCAGTGGCCGGCCGAGCGTATCCAGACCCTGTACAACCGTATCGATGTCGCGGCGTTGCAGGCCACCCTCGTGCCGCGCGACGAGGCACGGCGGGCCCTGGGGCTGGATGAGCAGGCCTGGGTCGTGGGTAATGTCGGGCGCCTGCACCCGGACAAGGATCAGGCCACCTTGCTGCGCGGCTTTGCCGAAGCGCTGCCGGGGCTGCCTGCCGGTGCGCGCCTGGCGATCCTCGGCAAAGGGCGCCTGGAGGCGCAGCTCAAGGCACAGGCAACTGAGCTGGGGGTTGCCGCTCAAGTCGACTTTCTCGGCCAGGTGCCGGATGCCCGTCGCTATTTCCAGGCCTTCGATGTGTTCGCCTTGAGCTCCGACCACGAACCGTTCGGGATGGTCCTGCTCGAGGCGATGGTCGCTGGCGTGCCGGTGCTGGCCACCGCTTGCGGCGGCGCCCGCGAAGTCGTCGAGGGCGTGGGCGTGTTGTTCCCGTTGGGCGACGCCGCGCACCTGGCTCAGGCCCTGAAACATATGGCCGGGCTTGATGAGCAGCAGCGCGCGTTGTGCACCCAGCATATGCTCCAGCGCCTGCATGAACGCTTCAGTGACCAGGCGGTACGCGATGCCTTCTGGCAATTGCCGCACGTGCGCACGCTGGTGGCGGAGGCCTGATGCTCAAGCACATTCAAGCCTGGCGCGAGCGCGGCTGGCAGGTCATCGACGCGGCCGCCTACAACGAGGCCTGGCAGCGTTTCGGTGGCAGCGTGGCCACGCATCCGCTGGTAATCGAGCAACTGGCCGACCTCGCGCAGATCCCGGTGCGTTATCTCGGCTGGGTGCAGGGCGGTGAGCTCAAGGCCGCATTGCCGGCCTGGGGCCGCCATCTGGCGCTGTCCAAGGACGTGCTCAAGCGTCACGGCAAGAAAGGCCTGTTCGACCTGGGTAACGCCGAGATCATCCTGCCGGCCGCCACCGACGCGGCGGCGCCGTTGCGCCATGCCGGGCGTTACCTGTCGGAACTGAACCAGGGGCGCTTCAGTGGCCTGAAGGCGCAACCCGAGCAGTTGGCCATGGCCCGTGCGCACGAAGACCTTTCAAAGAAGTTTCGCTACAACCAGCGACGCGAGCTGCGCCTGCTGGAAGAGGCGGGCGGCCAGGTGCGCCCGATCAGTGACTTCACTGCCACCGAAATCGCTACCCTGTACTGCGACCTGTTCCAGCGTCGCTGGGGCTTCCCGGCCACTGGCGCGGCACGTATGGCAGAGGTGGTCGAGCGCCTGCGCGAGCTGCTGATCGGCTCGGTGTTGTTCCTCGACGGGGCGGCCATTGCCATCCAGCTGGTATACCGGGTCGAGGCGCCCGAGTGGATCAGCGTGGAGTACGTCAATGGCGGTGTCGACCCTGAAACCAAGGCCTTCAGCCCGGGCAGCGTGCTGAGCTTCCTCAACACCCAGGCCGCCTGGGAGGATGCCAACGCTCGCGGCAAGGCACTGCGATTCTCGTTCGGTCGTGCCGATCGCGAATACAAGGACCGTTGGTGCAACGCTGTGCCGGTGTTCCAGTCGTGAGCCGCAAGCAGCAGTTGCTCAAGCGCCACCGGCGTAACAAGCGCCTGGGGTTGCTGGCGGGCCTGCTGATGCTGGTCGCCCTGGGTGTGCTCGTGGCCTGGTGGTTGCCGCTGGTGCTGCTGCCGCTGCTGTGGGCAGTGCACGAAGCGTGGTTCGCCGATCACCTGTTCTACTCGCCGGGTGAAGATTACGCCTACCGTTTCGCTGAGGACACTCGCGAAGCCGCAGCAAGCCTGCAGGGCGATCTTCTGCAAACCGATGTTGCGCTGCAGGGTGACGAGACACTGATCCTTGAAGTCGGTGTCCGCAGCAGTTGGCTCGGTCGTTTCCTCGACCCTCGCGTCGAGCTGCTGGCGGGGGCCGCCAGCGACATGCAAACGTTCGAGCGTGGCGTCAAAGGGGCGCGCTTCCTCAACCTGACGGGGTTGGCCGAACCGCTTATGGCCGGCACGTTGCGCCTGCGTGGTCGGCATTGCCGATTGCAGGGCGCGCCGCGCTTGTGGATAACCCCCGCGGTCGAACTGCGCAAACGCCGGGTGATGGTCATCGCTCCCCATGCCGACGACGCCGAGCTGGCGGCCTACGGCCTCTACAGCCAGGCCGACGAAACCTGGGTGGTCACCCTGACCGCCGGTGAGATCGAGGCCGAACATTATCAGGCCATGGGTCTGGCCAAGGCCGAGGCAGCCAGGCTGAAGGGCCGCCTGCGTGCCTGGGACAGCATCGCCGTTCCGCGTTGGGCCGGCGTGCCGGCGTCGCGTTGCGTGCAGTTGGGCTACTTCTGTCTGCAACTGCCGGCCATGCAGGCCGCGCCGGATCAGTCGATGGGCTCGCGTGAGGCCGACATGGCCGATATTCGCCCGTTCCGCCGATTCAATCCGTTCCCGCTGCCAGCCGATGCCGATGGTGCGCCGACCTGGCACAACCTGCTGGCCGACCTGCGCGCCCTGCTCGAGATGGCGCGGCCCCAGGTGCTGGTGATGCCGCATCCGATGCTGGATCCGCACCCGGACCACATCTGTGCCCAGGCCGCGGTGCTCGAAGCGCTGCAAGGCCTGGCGTGGCAGCCTGAAACCTTGCTGTGCTACGCCAACCACCTGCATGACAACGACCGCTGGCCAATGGGTGACAGCGGTGATGGCGTGGCCTTGCCGCCGCAACTGGAAGCCGTTGAAGCCTGGGCGCCCTGCAGCCTGGTGCTGGACATCGACACCCAGCGTGACAAGGCCATGGCCCTGGGCATGATGCACGACTTGCAACCTGCCCCCCCTTTCAAGCGTCGCCTGCGCCGAGCGTTGCAACGCTGGCTGGCAGGGCGCCGCCCATCGCCGTACGGGGAGAACGAGTTCTTCCGCAAGGCGGTGCGCCGACATGAACTGTTCTGGCGTCGCGACTTGTGAGCGCCCAAGGAAAGCAATGAAAGTCCTATTTCTGGTGCAGAAGGAACAACGGGCGATTCTCGACCGCCTGTACGACGGCGTCGCGGCCAACTGCGACTGCGACCTGCGCTGGCTGTCCAGCGAGGACCAGCGCAACCTGCGCCGTTATTTCAAGCGCGAGGTGGATGTCACGCGTTACGACCGCATCGTGTTCTTCCTGCGTTTCAAGCAGGAAATCCGCCAGGTGGCGTTCATCCGCAGCATCCCCAACCTGGTGATTCTCGAGCATGACGCCTACCAGAACTACATCCCCTGCAAGTACACCGGCAAGTTCAGCGCGCACTACCGCAAGCTGCCGTGGGCGCGGGTCATCAGCTCCGGCTACATGGTCAGCGAGCGCCTGCGCCAGGAAGGTTTCGACGCGGTGTTCGTGCCCAAGGGCTATGACGAGCAATTGCTGACCGACCAGGGCCGCGAGCGCGACATCGAGCTGGCGTTCGTGGGCAGCACCAACAGCGTCGCCTACAGCGGTCGCAAGGCGCTGCTGGACGAGCTGGGGCGAGTGGAGAACCTGGTGGTCACCCGGACCAAGTCGGGCGAAGACTACTGCAACACGCTCAATCGCATCCGCTTCTTCGTCAGTGCCGATGTGGGCATGGGCGAATACATGATCAAGAACTTCGAGGCAATGGCCTGCGGTTGCGTGCTGCTGGCCTATGACCAAGGTGAGCAGGAAAACCGCGCCCTGGGCCTCGAGGACATGCACAACGTCGTGCTCTACGACAGCATCCCGGTATTGCAGGCCAAGTTGCGCCGGTTGCGCGACGAGCCGGAACTGGCGGCGCGCATAGCTGTAAAAGGTTGTGAACTGGCGACTTCCCGCTTCAGTTTTGCCCAGGTCGGCCGTAGCATTGTCGAACACATGAGCCCCGCGCTGCGGCCTCACCCACCGCTGACCCCATGGCAGCGCCTGCGCCTGCAGCTCGGATTCTGAATTTTGATTCGCCCATCCACGATGGGCATGAAGTGTGCCTGCCGCGAGGCGGAGGGAACCCCGTGCGTTTTTCCGATGTAAGTGATGTCACCTTGGTGGTGACGAGTTGCGGGCGTTTCGACCTGCTCAAGGAAACCCTGGAAAGCTTTGACCGGTACAACACCGCGACGGTCCGTGAGGTCTTCATCACCGAAGACTCGGGCAACGATGCGGTGCATGACGCTGTGCCGGAGCACTGGAAAGGGCATTGCACAGTGTTCGTGAACCGCCCCAAGCTGGGCCAACTGGCGTCGATCGACCTGGCCTACAGCCGTGTGCGGACACCGTACATCTTCCATTGCGAGGATGACTGGCGCTTCTATCGCCCGGGGTTCGTCGAGGATTCCCGCGCAATACTTGAAGTCAGCCCGCACCTGCTTCAGGTCTGGCTGCGCAGCCACGCCCACGACCTGGCCATCCACAGCCCGTACATCCACCTGGGTGATCGCCAGGTGATCGCTGGCGTGCCTTGCTACCCTCTGATCTCGGAGAAAGCCGAGTGGCAGGCCTTCTCGCTCAACCCGGGGTTGCGGCGCTTGAGCGATTATCAAAGCTGTGCGCCATACGCGGCCTATTCTGGTGAGAAGGCGCTGTCACGTCGTTATGCCGAGTTGAACCTGACAGCCGTGACCCTTGAGGGTGACGCGGTGTTGCATACTGGCTTCGGCATGCACGTGACCGTGCCGGAAGAGGTTCAACGCAAGGTCCGCCGTCGGCAACGGGATCGGTTGAAGTTTGCGCTATCGTCGTTGCTCGGGCTGGTGGTTGGGCTGGGGATCGGTTTCCTGGCCCATTGATACGGCTCATACGAGGCCCACGGACTCCTGGAAGGGGCGCAATGCCGTTGAATATCGTCAATGTGATGTGGTCGGGCGGTTCGCCGTACATGTCCATACACAAGGTCCATCGGGATCTTCTGGTTCATGCGCACTCGGGCGCGCAGGTTTGCAACTGGTTGTTGCTCGGTGACGGTCTGTGCAGCAGTTTCGGGCAGGTGCGTAGTTGGCATTTGCCGCAGCGTCTACTCAAGGGGCGCATGCCTTACGTGCTGGCGATGCCGTGGCTCCGTTGGCGCCTGCGCAAGGCGTTGGTCGAGGCGTCGGTGGAGTTGCTGGTGCTGGATGGACTGGGTGTGGCCCGGCTGCTGTTGCCGCTCGTCCGGCAAATGCCGGATGTGCGGGTCACCGTGCTGTTCCACGGCAAGACGCGTCTGAGCACACGCGATGTCAGGCTGTTTCGCAGCCTGCCACCCGAGCAACTGAGTATCGCGGCCGTCTCCGCGACGTTGGCGCATTCGCTTGAACAGGGGCTTGGTTGCCCGGTGGGCACCTTGCGCATGGCCCTGGACCCTCAGGTATTCACCCAGCAGTTGCTGGGTCGGGAAGGGGCTCGCCAGGCGCTGGCGCTTCCGCTGCAAGGGCCTTTGCTGGGCGCTGTGGGGCGCCTGGTCGAGGGCAAGGGCTTCGAAATGCTGATCGAGGCATTCGCCCAGGTGCGGGAGCGTCAACCCGATTTGCGTCTGGCCATTCTTGGCGACGGTCCGCTACGCGCTCGGCTGGAGGCGCAGGTCAAGACCCTTGGTGTCGAGAGTAGCGTGTACTTCGGCGGGCATCGTGATGACCTGATCCGGCTGTACCCGGCATTCGACTGGTTGTTGGTGCCTTCCCGCTCGGAGGGGCTTGGCTTGGTGGTGCAGGAGGCCGTGCTGTCAGGCGTACCGGTGTTCTGCAGCGACTTGCCGGTGTTTCGCGAGCAGTTGGGCGAGGCGGGATGCTACCTGCCCGTTGGTGATCTGGCTGCCTGGGCCGACGCGATCGGCCAATGTGGCCGGCGCGATGCGGCTGCCCAGGCCCGCGAGCAGTGGCGGGCCATGGCACCGCAAGAGCGATGGGAGGCTTTCAAGGAAGGTTCGGCCGGCCTGCTGAAGCGCTGAGGCTCAGTGTTGCGAGAGCGCCGCCTCGAACGCTTCCAGAGGGAACTCGTTGGCGAGCCGTTCACGCTCGATGTAACGCACCATGTGGCGAACGTTGCGCCTTACCATCCGCAACGACAGCGGGGCGCGCAGGAAGCGCATGTCAGCGACGTCGATCAACCCCAGGACCCCCTCGGGGGTTTCCACCACATTGCCCAGGTGCAGCGAGCGGAAGTAGATGCCTGAACGGTGCATCCGGCGAACCAGGTCCACCAGCCGTGGCAAGTGCTGCTCCCAATCGAAATTGCCCTCGCGCGACAGCTGTAGCAGGGTTCGCCCCGGGAGCGGGCGGTAGAGCACGGCCGTGCGGCCTGGCAGCGCCAGCTTGTGATGGCTGATCACCTCCAGGGTTGGAAAGCCCAGTTGTGTGAGGTGAAGGGCGTTGTCGACGAAGCGTTGCGAATACGGTCGTAGCAATGCGGATGAAATCAGGCGCTTGCGACGAAAAACCTTGAGGATGTTTCCATCCCCGAGCAGGTAGACTTTGGCGCCATGGCTGTCTGCTTCAAGAATCTTGGCGCCGTGTGTCAGCTGATCGAAGTCGACCTGAGTTAGCCGGGAGCATTGCATTGGGGTGGCCTTGTCTTCTGGGCAAGCAAAATGACCGGCCATAATGCCGAAAATTACCTGGACGCGCCATGCGGGTGTGAGTTCGATTCATCGGGGGGAGACTGATGTTCTACGAAAAGCGCTGGGTGCAAGCCTGGTTGGGGTTGGGGCTTGCCTGGTTCCTGGCGGCGATTGCGCTGGCACCGAGCAACAAGCTGTACCAGCAGGGGCTGGTGCTGTTCCTGTGGTTACCGACCTTGTTGCTGGCCTGGCCGGCCCGGCACGTGTTCGCCCAGGCGTGGCGCCGACAGCGTGCCTTGTGGGCCAGTATTGCCTTGTTGCTGGCCTGGAGTGCCATGACGCTGGTCTGGTCCTCCACCGAGGAAGGCTCGCGCGAAGTCAAGCGCCTGCTGTACATCCTGGTATTTCTGATGGCTTTCCCGTTGCTGGCGCAGTTGGGGGAGGGGCGTTGCCGCGTGCTTTTGCGCGTTGGCGGGGTGCTGCTGGCCATCGCGGCGCTGGTATCGATCATTCGCTTCTACAGTGTGATTGGCTATCCGTTCAATGCCCGGCTTGAGGGGATCGGGGAGATCTCCCACCCGATTCTCGGTGCCTATGTCATCGGCGCGGCGATCATCTGGTTGTTGTACGACTGCCCTCGTAATCGGGGGCTGCAATTGGGGTGGTTGGCGGCACTCGCGTGCCTGGGGGCGTTTGTCGCGTTCACTCAAAGCCGTGGCGCGCTCCTGTCGGTGGCGCTTACTGTCCTGCTTGCGCCGCTCTGGTTGCGTAGTCGCTACAGTGGTGCCCTTGCCGTGGGCGTATTGGTCGCGGGGAGTGCCGCAACCTACATGGCTTATGACTTGATCATGCAGCGGGGCTCGTCGTACCGCCCGGAGATATTCCAGGTGTCCCTGCAAATGATCGCCGAGCATCCCTGGGCCGGGCTTGGTCTGGGGGCGTTCTATCGGGTCGAGGCTGCCGGCCTGCAGTTCGACCATACCCACAACATGTTCACCCATGTTGCCGTCGAACTCGGTCTGCCGGGCATGCTGCTGTGGATCGCGGTATGGCTGTTCACCCTGGGCGAGATCATCCGCGCGCGCTCGACGCCGTTCGGCAAGGTGCTGTTGAGCCTGTGGGTGTTCTCCACCCTGGCGATGCAGTTCGACGCCGCAAGCCTGACGGGCACGCCACGAGCCGAATGGTTCATCAGCTGGCTGCCGGTGGGGTTGGCGATGTTGTTGCCCGGAGCGCGGCCGGCTGACAAGCCTGTGGTAAAATCACCGGTTCAACCTGTACAGCGAGCTTGACGATGGCCGAAACACCGCGCCCTGCGGAAAACTCCTCCAGCCTGAAGATCTACTTCAGGCTGCTGAGCTATGTGAAACCCTACATCGGCATCTTCCTGCTGAGCATCGTGGGCTTCGTGATCTTCGCCTCCACCCAGCCCATGCTGGCCGGGATCCTCAAGTACTTCGTCGACGGCCTGAGCAACCCGGAGGCCGTGCTGTTCCCCAATGTGCCCTACTTGCGCGACCTGCAATTGCTGCAGGCGGTGCCGCTGCTGATCATCCTGATCGCCGCCTGGCAGGGCCTGGGCTCGTTCCTGGGCAACTACTTCCTGGCCAAGGTATCGCTCTGCCTGGTGCATGACCTGCGTGTCGAACTGTTCAACAAGCTGCTGGTGCTGCCCAACCGCTATTTCGACAACCACAACTCCGGCCACCTGATCTCGCGTATCACCTTCAATGTGACGATGGTCACCGGCGCGGCGACCGACGCGATCAAGGTCGTGATCCGCGAAGGCCTGACGGTGGTGTTCCTGTTCCTCTACCTGCTGTGGATGAACTGGCAACTCACGTTGGTGATGCTCGCCATCCTGCCGGTCATCGCGGTGATGGTCAGCACGGCCAGCAAGAAATTCCGCAAGCAGAGCAAGAAGATCCAGGTGGCCATGGGCGACGTGACCCATGTCGCCTCCGAGACCATCCAGGGTTACCGGGTGGTGCGCAGCTTCGGGGGTGAGCGCTACGAGGAAGGCCGTTTCAACAAGGCCAGCCAGAGCAACACCGACAAGCAACTGCGCATGACCAAGACCGGCGCCCTGTACACGCCACTGCTGCAACTGGTGATCTACACCGCCATGGCCGTGTTGATGTTCCTGGTGTTGTTCCTGCGTGGCGAAGCCTCGGCCGGGGACCTGGTCGCCTACATCACCGCCGCCGGCCTGCTGCCCAAGCCTATTCGCCAGCTTTCCGAGGTCAGCTCGACCATCCAGAAGGGCCTGGCGGGTGCCGAGAGCATCTTCGAGCAGTTGGACGAACAGCCCGAGGTCGACAGCGGTACTGTCGAGAAGCAGCGAGTCGAGGGTCGCCTGGAGGTGCGCAACCTCAGCTTCACCTACCCCGGTACCGAGCGCCAGGTACTCAGCGATATCAGCTTCACCGCCGAGCCGGGCCAGATGATCGCCCTGGTGGGGCGCTCCGGCAGTGGCAAGTCGACGCTCGCGGCATTGATCCCGCGCTTCTATCACCATAGCGAAGGGCAGATCCTGCTCGATGGCGTGGAGATCGAGCAGTATCGCCTGCGCAACTTGCGCCAGCATGTGTCACAGGTGACCCAGCATGTGACCCTGTTCAACGACACGGTAGCCAACAACATCGCCTACGGCGACCTTGCCGGTGCGCCGCGCGAGGACATCGAGGCCGCGGCGGCGGATGCCTATGCCAAGGAGTTCGTCGACCAGTTGCCCAAAGGCTTCGACACTGAAGTGGGCGAGAACGGCGTGCTGCTGTCCGGTGGTCAGCGCCAGCGCCTGGCGATTGCCCGGGCACTGCTGAAGAACGCGCCATTGCTGATCCTCGACGAGGCGACCTCGGCCCTCGACACCGAGTCCGAGCGCCATATCCAGGCAGCCCTGGATCATGTCATGCAGGGGCGCACCACGCTGGTGATCGCCCACCGGCTGTCGACCATCGAGAAGGCAGACATGATCCTGGTGATGGACCAGGGCCGCTTGGTGGAGCGCGGCACCCACACCGAGCTGCTCGCGGCCAATGGCTATTATGCCCGCCTGCACGCCATGGGGCTGGATGCGCCGGAAAACGCCGACATCACCTGACCCCTCCGATATTCGGGGTCTGCAAGGCCCCGATCATCACCACGATGAGTTCAGATGCAGGTGGCCGTAAAGCCATCCTCGCCCCTGTGCTAATATCCTGCCCCTGTTCACTTTTTCATATGGGTTGCCCATGAAGTTGTCCATGCCGCGTTTCGATCAAGCCCCGGTATTGGTGGTCGGCGATGTCATGCTCGACCGCTACTGGCATGGCGGTACTTCACGTATTTCGCCCGAGGCGCCAGTGCCGGTGGTCAAGGTCGACCAGATCGAGGATCGCCCCGGTGGCGCGGCCAACGTGGCCTTGAACATTGCCGCCCTCGGCGCGCCCGCCTCGCTGGTCGGTGTCACCGGTCAGGACGAGGCTGCCGACAGCCTCGCCAACAGCCTGCAGGCCGCCGGCGTGCGTTCGATCTTCCAGCGCATCGCCCACCAGCCGACCATCGTCAAGCTGCGGGTCATGAGCCGGCACCAGCAGTTGCTGCGCATCGATTTCGAAGAGCCTTTCGCCACCGACCCCTTGTCGCTGGGGGAGGAAGTCGAAGCGCTGCTCGAAGGTGTCAAGGTCCTGGTCCTCTCTGACTATGGCAAGGGTGCGCTGCGCAATCATCAGGCACTGATCCAGGCCGCTCGCCAGAAGCAGATCCCGGTCCTGGCCGACCCCAAGGGCAAGGACTTCTCGATCTACCGTGGCGCCAGCCTGATCACCCCGAACCTGAGCGAGTTCGAAACGATCGTCGGGCGCTGCGCCGACGAGTCTGAGCTGGTCGCCAAAGGCTTGAAGCTGCTGGAAGAGCTGGACCTTGGCGCCTTGCTGGTGACCCGTGGCGAGCATGGCATGACCTTGTTGCGCGTCGGCCATCCCGCCCTGCACCTGCCGGCCCGTGCCCGTGAAGTGTTCGATGTGACCGGTGCCGGTGATACCGTGATCTCGACCCTTGCCGCCGCCATTGCCGCTGGCGAGGACCTGCCCCATGCGGTCGCCCTGGCCAACCTGGCGGCCGGCATCGTGGTTGGCAAGCTCGGTACCGCCGCCATCAGTGCCCCTGAACTGCGCCGGGCCATCCAGCGCGAAGAGGGTTCGGAGCGTGGGGTGCTGAGCCTGGAGCAGCTGTTGCTGGCCATCGACGATGCCCGCGCGCACAACGAGACAATCGTCTTCACCAACGGCTGCTTCGATATTCTTCACGCGGGCCACGTAACTTACCTGGAGCAGGCACGCGCCCAGGGCGACCGCCTGATCGTCGCGATCAACGACGATGCCTCGGTCAGCCGCCTGAAAGGGCCAGGCCGGCCGATCAACAGCGTCGACCGGCGCATGGCCGTGCTGGCTGGCCTGGGGGCGGTGGACTGGGTGATCAGCTTCCCCGAAGCCACGCCGGAAAACCTGCTGCGCCAGGTCAAGCCGGACGTGTTGGTCAAGGGCGGCGACTATGGCATCGACCAGGTGGTCGGCGCCGATATCGTCAAGGCCTATGGCGGCACGGTGAAGGTGCTGGGGCTGGTGGAAAACAGCTCGACCACGGCCATCGTCGAGAAGATCCGCAAGCACTGACATCGACCTTCCTGTAGGAGCCAGCCTTGCTGGCGAACCGGCATCTGCGCAGCGTTCGCCAGCAAGGCTGGCTCCTACAGAGGGCGACCTACTTGTGCAGCGAGGTGCGCGCCCGCTCCAGCAGGGCCCGCGCCTTGTCACTGAAGCGCTCCAGATGCGACGCCGGCGCCGTCCTGCTTTCGACCAGCCCTTGGTCCTTCAACCATTGCTTCCAGCGCACCCGCTCATCCCGCACGATCCAGCCTTCCTGGCGAGCAAAGCTCTCTGCCAGCCATAACCCGCGCGTGCTGGCCGGTAACAGTTGGTCCTTCTTCACGGTATAGAGCTCTGCCAGTGGCTTGCCATCCTGCAAGGGCATCAGGTACAGGTCCGGACGCTTTCGATCGAGCCGTGCCACCAGTTGATCACCTTCCAGCCGTTCGTCGACATGGAACAAGCTCAGTGACTTGGCTTCCCTGGGTATTTCAAGGCGCAAGTCGTAGATCAGTTGCAACGAGGCGGTGGGCAAGTGCACATAGGCGTGTGGCCGCTCCAGCAACATCAGGTTGCCACAGTGCACGGGGCGGGCTGCTCCCGAGGCCGGTGTCAGGACGAAAGGCAGGGCCTCTCGATAATGCAGGGCGTCGGAGTAGGGCGCTGGCAACCAGGTGTCATTGAAGCGTCCACCCAGCCAGCCTTCCGGGGTTTCCAGCAGACACTCCTCGGCTACTTCCTGAATCGCCGTATGCAGGGGTAGGTTCAGTTCGTGGGCGGGCACATAGCCAGAGATCAGTTTCAGCACCACATCGCCGCGATCCTGGCGGCGTTGACGCACAAGCACCCAATAGTCGCGGCCATGCCAATGTAACGTCAGGCGTACCGACACGCCCAGGTTGGCCAGCTCGGCCACGAAGTGGTCGCTGTTCTCCAACTGAATCGCCTTGCGCCGCTGCAGCGTCTGGGCGAAGTTCAGCGGCATGCCGATGCTCTGGTAGGTGAGGCCATCTGGCGTGGCCTCCACATGCAGGGGCAGGGTCTTGAAGTTGCTCGGGTTCTTGCGGATCAGCGTACGCGGCACGAGGCTCCTCCTTGCGATGGGCCCCCGCCCGGGCGGCTCAGTGGCGACCCAGGATGCGGGCGACGGTGGCCACGTTGTGGGCCAGGTGAACCGGGTTGATGGTGCCGACAATGGCACTGTTGACGCCTGGGTGGGCAAACAGCAGCTCGAAGCTGGCCTGTACCGGGTCGACGCCGGGCGCCAGGCAGATGTGCCCGCTGGCCAGAGCCTTCTTCACCAGGATCGCCTTGCCGTGCTCGGCAGCGTAGTCCAGCACCGGCCGTTCCGCCTGCTCGTTGAGGTTGTAGGTGACCATGGCGCAGTCGCCCTGCTCCAAGGCTTTCAGGCCGCCGGCAACGGTCTTGCCGGAGAAACCATAGCCGAGAATCTTGCCCTCCTGCTTGAGCGCGGCGAGGGTTTCATACACGGCTTCATGCTCGAGGATCGCCAGGTCGTTGCCGTCGGAGTGCACCAGCACCAGTTCGATACGGTCGGTTTCCAGGCGCTTGAGGCTGCGCTCGACAGAGCGGCGGGTGTGGGCGGCGCTGAAATCGAAATGCGACTGACCGTCGTCGAACTCTTCACCCACCTTGCTGACGATCACCCATTCGTCGCGCTGGCCGCGCAGCAGCGGGCCCAGGCGCTCCTCGCTGCGGCCATAGGCCGGGGCGGTGTCGAGCAGGTTGATCCCCAGATCGCGCGCCTGCCCGAGCAGCAGACGGACGGTTTCGTCATCGGGGATGGTGAAACCGTTGGGGTATTTCACCCCCTGGTCGCGGCCCAGCTTGACCGTGCCCAGGCCCAGGGGCGATACGCGCAGGCCGGTACTGCCCAGGGGACGATGATGGTCGTGCAAGGTTGGCAGGCTCATGGCAGCAGTTGCTCCCAGGCCGGTACACCCAGCGGTGGGCGCGGCAGGCCGGCCAAGTCCGGCTGTGCCGAGGGGTGGATGCCATCGCGTTCGAAGCTGGCCAGCACACGGTCGGCGAAGTCCGGCGCCAAAGCCAGTTTGGTCGGCCAGCCCACCAGCAGGCGACGCTGTTCGGCGAGGAAGGCGTTGTCCGGGCGAACCAGGCCCGATTGCGCGGGTTCGGCGCGGTCGACCCGCAGGGTGGCCCAGCGTACCTGGCTCTGGTCGACCCAGGGCAACAGGCCGGCGACTTCCTTCTGCGCCGCAGCGATCTGCGCGGCGGGCTCGCGGGCCACACCGTCGGCTTCGGCGATGTCGCCACCGAGGTACCACACCCACTGGCCGTCGGCGGCCGGGTGGGTGGTCACGGTGATGCGTGGCTTGGGGCCACCGCCCAGGCAGTGGGCGTACAGCGGTTTGAGGTTGGGCCCCTTGGCCAGGACCATGTGCAGCGGACGGCGCTGCATGGCGGGCTGCTCGAGGCCCAGCGCATGCAGCAGGTCCGCCGTGCCGCCACCGGCGCTGAGGACGATGCGCTGGGCGCGGATCTCGCGACCGTCGACACGCAGCCCGGCCAGTTCGTCGCCCTCGCGCAGCGGCTCGATCTGTTCGCCTGCCAGCAGGCTGTCGCCGGCCAGTTGTGCGAGGTTGGCCAGCAGGCTGGGCACGTCGATGACCAGTTCGGCCAGGCGGTAGACCTTGCCTTTGAATGCCCGGTCCTGCAGCGCCGGGGGCAGTTGCTCGCCCTTGACCTGGTCGACCCGGCCGCGCACGGCCTTGCTGGCGAAGAAGCTGGTGAGGTTGCCGGCCAGGGTGCCGGGGGACCAGAGATAATGGGCGTCGGACAGCAGGCGGGTGCCCGCCAGGTCCAGCTCGCCGTTGCCGGCCAGCGCTTCGCGCCAGCGCCGCGGCATGTCGGCGATGGCCTCGGAGGCGCCGGTCAGGGCGCCGTGCAGGGCGTACTTGGTGCCGCCGTGGATGATCCCCTGCGACTTGATGGTCTGCTCGCCGCCCAGGCTGGCACGCTCCACCAGTACTGTCGAATAGCCCAGGCGGCGCAGGCGGGCGTTGAGCCAGAGGCCTGCGACCCCGGCGCCGACGATCAGCACGTCAGTGGAAATGGCGGATGGCATGCGGGCACCTCGAAAGCTGGGACAGGTGCGCAGTATACAGGCTAAGCCCTCGACCAGCTTGTAGGAGCCAGCCTTGCTGGCGATGCAAGGCGCAAGCCTTGCCAGAGGGCGGGTGCGTTCGCCAGCAAGGCTGGCTCCTACAGGGGCGCGGGGTCAGTGCCCGGCGGTGTTGGAGAACACCTGGATCACTACCACGCCGCCGACGATCATGGCCATGCCCAGCATCGCCGGGACATCCAGCTTCTGCCCGTAGATCACCAGGGCCGCGACGCTGATCAGCACGATGCCCAGCCCCGACCAGATCGCATAGGCGATGCCCACCGGAATGCTGCGTACCACCAGGGTCAGCATCCAGAACGCCACCCCGTAGCCACAGATCATCAACAGCAGCGGCAGCGGCGTGCTCAGCCCCTTGACCGCTTTCATGGAGGCGGTGGCGATGACTTCGGCGCAGATGGCGATGGCGAGATAGGTATAGGCGTTCATGGGGCGGGTCCTCCGTTGCTGGCTGTGCATTCTAGAGGATGCCCAGGTGCGGTAAAGTCATTACCTATCTGATCTGGAGATGGGTTGGTCATGGCGGAGCATTGGAACCTGGAACAACTGCGGCTGTTCGTGCGCACGGCGGAACTGCGTTCGTTTTCCGCCGTGGCGCGCGAGCAACGCAGGGCACAGTCGGCGGTAAGCAACGCCATCGCCTTGTTGGAGGCGGACTTGGGCGTGGCGCTGTTCGAGCGCAGCAGCGGACGCCAGCCCCGGCTGACCGAAAGCGGCGCGGCACTGCTGGAGGATGCCCGCGAACTGCTGCGCCAGTGCGAACGCCTCGATGGTAGGGCGCTGGCGTTGATGCGCGGCCAGGAAGCCTTGCTGCGAGTGGCTCAGGACGAGGCCATGCCGTACCAGCCGGTGATCGACAGCCTCGACGAGTTGGCGGCTCGCTACCCCTATCTCGAGGTCCAGCTGGCCAGTGGTGCCCAGGGTGATGTGGCACGCAAGCTGGTGGAGCGGCGCGCCGACCTTGGCCTGTTCTTCCATCACGAAAGCATTCCGGCTTCGCTCGAGCGCCGCGCGCTGGGCAGTGTCGAGATGGTCACGGTGTGTGCCGTCGACCATCCACTGGCGAGCCTGGCCAAGGTCAGCCGCCAGCAATTGGCGCGTCATCGCCAGTTGCTGATCACTCCCCAGCAAAGCGGCTACCCCGGTGGCGAGGCGATCAGCCCGCAGGTCTGGCGCGCCGACAGCTTCTACGCCATGGCCGAGTTGCTGATGCGCGGCCTGGGGTGGGCCTGGCTGCCCCGGCATGTGGTGCAGTACCCCACCTACCAGGCGCAGATGGTCGAGCTGGACAGCGAGTGGCGCCCGCCGGCCCTGGTCGCGGAGCTGGCCTGGCGCCGCGACGAACCACTGGGCCCAGCCGCCCAATGGCTGGCCGAGCGCTTCGCCGTGCACTTGCAAGCGATTGGCTGACAGGCCTTTTCGCGCGGTTCCTAGTAAACTCCGCCGCCATGAACAGAACCCTCTATACCCTGCTGTTTCACTTGGGCCTGCCGCTGGTCGCGCTGCGCCTGTTCCTGCGCGGGCGCAAGGCGCCGGCCTATCGTGCGCGCATTGCCGAGCGCTTCGCCTGGCAGTTGCCGCCGCTGCGCCAGGGGGGCATCTGGGTGCATGCGGTCTCGGTGGGCGAGAGCATCGCCGCCGCACCGATGGTTCGCGCCCTGCTCGCGCAGTACCCGGACCTGCCCATCACGCTCACCTGCATGACCCCGACCGGGTCCGAGCGGATCCACGCGATGTTCGCCAACGAGCCGCGGGTGCAGCACTGCTACCTGCCCTATGACCTGCCGTGGGCGGCGGGGCGCTTCCTCGACCATGTGCGGCCGAAGCTGGGCGTCATCATGGAAACCGAGCTATGGCCCAACCACATCCATCAGTGCGCGAAGCGCGGCATTCCGGTGGCGTTGGCCAATGCGCGGCTGTCCGAGCGTTCGGCGCGGGGCTATGCCCGTTTCGCCGGCCTGACCCGACCGATGCTAGAGGAAATGAGCCTGATCGCGGTGCAGACCGAGACCGAGGCCGAGCGTTTTCGCAGCCTGGGTGCCCGCGCCGAGTGCGTGCAAGTGACCGGCTCGATCAAGTTCGACCTGAAGGTCGACGAGCAGTTGTTGCCGCGTGCCCGTGAGCTGCGTGGGCAGTGGGGCGCGACCCAGCGCCCGGTGTGGATCGCCGCCAGTACCCATGACGGTGAGGATGCGCTGATTCTCGCTGCCCACCAGCAATTGTTGCAGGTGCACAGTGATGCGCTGCTGATCCTGGTGCCACGTCATCCCGAGCGGTTCGACGCGGTGCATGCCCAGTGCGCCGAGCAGTTCGCCACGGTACGCCGCTCGCTAGGCGAGCCGGTGGCGGCGCAGACCCAGGTGTTGCTGGGTGACACCATGGGCGAGTTGCTGTTCCTCTATGCCCTGGCTGACATCGCCTTCGTCGGCGGCAGCCTGGTGCCCACGGGCGGGCACAACCCGTTGGAG
The DNA here is from genome assembly GCF_029478665.1 of Pseudomonas entomophila. Lineage (GTDB taxonomy): Bacteria > Pseudomonadota > Gammaproteobacteria > Pseudomonadales > Pseudomonadaceae > Aquipseudomonas > Aquipseudomonas entomophila_F. The sequence goes on along the minus strand of NZ_JARPQB010000014.1, from coordinate 15,287 downwards.
CCAGCGGCATTGGCGTTGCCGGTGCTCATGGGGCCGCACGTGTTCAACTTCCTCGAGATCAGCGCGATGCTGCGCCAGGCGGGAGCGTTGCAGCAGGTGGATGACGCCGACGGGCTGGCGGGGGCAGTGCGCCGACTGGTGGAGCTGCCCCAGGATGCCCGGCGCATGGGCGAGGCGGGCAGGGCGGTGATGCAGGCCAATCAGGGCGCGCTGCAGCGTTTGCTGGATGGGCTGGCAAGACTGTTGAAATAGAAACGTTTTGAGAGCGCTTTGCGCTCCGTTCGCGGCACAAGGCCGCTCCTACAGCAGATTGCGCGAATCCTGTAGGAGCGGCCTTGTGCCGCGAACGGGCAGCGAAGCTGCCCCAGATTCTCAGGGGCGGCGTTCGAAGTTCTTTGCCGCCGCCGCTGCCAGGTCCGGTGGCAGGAAGTCCTTGTCCGGGTTGTAGTCGGCTTTCAGGTAGCGCCCAAGATCCTGCAGGTCCTGCGGGCTCAGGGTGCCGGCGGCCTGCTTCAGGCGCAGATTGTCGAGGATGTAGTCGTAGCGGCTGTTGTTGTAGTCGCGTACCGAGGTGTACAGCTGGCGCTGGGCATCGAGCACATCGACGATGTTGCGTGTCCCCACCTGGTAGCCGATCTCGGTGGCTTCCAGCGCGCTCTGGTTGGAGATGATCGACTGCTTGCGCGCTTGCACCTGCTCGACGTCGGTGTTCACCGCGCGGTGCAGGTTACGGGTGTTCTCCACCACCTGGCGACGCAAGCTTTCGCGCTGCTGTTCGGTCTGCGTGAGGCGCGCATAGGCTTCGCGAACCTGCGAGCTGGTCAGGCCGCCACTGTAGATCGGAATGTTCAACTGCAGGCCGATGCTGGTCTGCTCCACGTCACGGCCGTAGTGCACGTTCGGTTGCAGTTGCGAGTTGGTGAAACCGAGGTTGTCGTTGTCACCCTTCTGGTATTTCGCCACGGCATCGAGGGTCGGCGCGTGGCCGGCCTTGCGCTGGCGCACGGTTTCTTCGGCGGCGGTCACGGCGTGGTTGGTCGCCAGCAGGTTGAGGTTCTGCCGCCCGGCGGTCTCGACCCAGGCCTTGGCGTCGTTGGGGGTCGGCACCTGAACCGGCAGGGTGTGGACCACGCCCTGGATCGCGCTGTACTGGCGGTTGGTCAGGGTGATCAAGGCTTCGAAGGCATCCTGCACCTGGCGCTCGGCGATGATCCGGTTGGCCCGGGCGGTGTCGTAGCTGGCTTGCGATTGCAGCACGTCGGTCTTGTCCGAAAGGCCGACGTCGAAGCGTTCGTTGGATTGATCGAGCTGGCGCTTGAAGGCCGCTTCTTCAGCTTTGGTCGAGGCCAGGTTGTCCTGGGCGCGCAGCACGGCGAAGTAGTTCTCGGCAGTCTGCAGGATCAGGTTCTGCTCGGTGGCCGACAGTTCCAGCGCGGCCTGCTCGTTGACGGACTCGGCGGCCTGCAACTGGAACCAGCGGTCGGCGCGGAAGATCGGTTGCGCCAGGGTGGCGCTCCAGGCGTTGCCGCTGCGGTTGGAGGTGATCGACGGTTCGTCGAGCTTGGTCCGGGTGTTCATCATCTCGGCACCGGCCGAGAGGTTGGGCAGCAGGCCGGCACGGGCCTGGGGCACCACTTCACGGCGGGCGCCATAGTCGGCGCGGGCGGCGGCCAGGTCGGCGTTGTTATCGACCGCTTCCTGGTAGACGCTGACCAGGTCGGTCTTCACCGTCGTGGGCGTATCCACTGCCCAGGCCACTCCGTGGGACGCACAAGACACGGCAATTGCCAGTGAGAGTTTGCGCAGCATAGGGCAATCCTTGATCAAATTTTATTTACTGTACTGTCGGGTATTGAGCGATGCGCCAGTGTAGTGCCGCACGCCGTCCTCAACAATCCGCCGCGTGTGCCATTTATCACCCCCGGATTTACCCGCTTGGCTTTGCCGGCCACTCCAGTCTAGACTGCGCATGTTCTTGTCGGGGTGCCTTGAAGCAAAGGCTGAGATCGCAAAGTTGCGGATCCCGTTGAACCTGATCAGGTTAGCGCCTGCGTAGGGAACAAGATTGCTCTCATTTCCCGGGAGCCTCTTGTGCCAGGTCCGGGAATGTCTCAGCTGCTTGCAGCGCAAGGCACCTCCACGTATCCGGCACTGCACTCGTCGACACGGGTGCGTCCGCGCCTTTCAGGTTCACCCCGACATTCCGCCCGTGAGGGAGCTGTCTGGAGAGCCTGTGATGAGCAAACAAGAAAAAGCGATCAGTCTGAGCGAGTCGGCCCAAGTCGACCAACAGTCCGTGCAACCCCTGCCCAATTCGCGCAAGGTCTATGTCGAAGGTTCGCGCGCCGACATCCGCGTACCCATGCGCGAAATCAGCCTGCACGACACCCCTACCGACTTCGGCGGCGAGAAAAACGCCCCGGTGCTGGTGTATGACACCTCCGGTCCGTACACCGACCCCAATGTCGTCATCGACGTACGCAAGGGCCTGGGCGATGTGCGCTCGGCCTGGATCGACGCCCGTGGCGACACCGAACGCCTGGAGGGCCTGAGCTCGAACTTCGGCCAGCAGCGCCTGAACGACGCGGAGCTTGCCAAGTTGCGCTTCGCCCATGTGCGCAACCCACGCCGCGCCAAGGCCGGCGCCAACGTCTCGCAGATGCACTACGCACGCCAGGGCATCATCACCGCCGAGATGGAATACGTCGCCATCCGCGAGAACATGAAATTGCAGGAAGCCCGCGCCGCCGGCCTGTTGGACCAGCAGCACGCTGGCCACAGCTTCGGCGCGAGCATCCCGAAAGAGATCACCCCCGAGTTCGTTCGCGAGGAGATCGCCCGTGGCCGCGCGATCATCCCGGCCAACATCAACCACACGGAACTGGAGCCGATGATCATCGGCCGCAACTTCCTGGTGAAGATCAACGGCAATATCGGTAACAGCGCCCTGGGCTCCTCGATCGAGGAAGAAGTGGCCAAGCTGACCTGGGGCATCCGCTGGGGCTCGGACACGGTCATGGACCTGTCCACCGGCAAGCACATTCACGAAACCCGCGAGTGGATCATCCGCAACTCGCCGGTACCGATCGGCACCGTGCCGATCTACCAGGCCCTGGAGAAGGTCAATGGCGTCGCCGAGGACCTCACCTGGGAGCTGTTCCGCGACACCCTGATCGAACAGGCCGAGCAGGGCGTGGACTACTTCACCATCCACGCCGGCGTGCTGCTGCGCTATGTGCCGCTGACCGCCAAGCGTGTCACCGGCATCGTCAGCCGCGGCGGCTCGATCATGGCCAAGTGGTGCCTGGCGCACCACAAAGAGAACTTCCTCTACACGCATTTCGATGAGATCTGCGAAATCATGAAGGCCTACGACGTCAGCTTCTCGCTGGGCGACGGCCTGCGCCCAGGCTCGATCGCCGACGCCAACGACGCCGCCCAGTTCGGTGAGCTGGAAACCCTCGGCGAGCTGACCAAGATTGCCTGGAAACACGATGTGCAGTGCATGATCGAAGGCCCCGGCCATGTGCCGATGCAGTTGATCAAGGAGAACATGGACAAGCAGCTCGAGTGCTGCGACGAGGCACCGTTCTACACCCTCGGCCCGCTGACCACCGACATCGCCCCGGGCTACGACCACATCACCTCGGGCATCGGCGCGGCGATGATCGGCTGGTTCGGCTGCGCCATGCTCTGCTACGTCACGCCCAAGGAACACCTGGGCCTGCCGAACAAGGATGACGTGAAGACCGGCATCATCACCTACAAGATCGCCGCCCATGCCGCCGACCTTGCCAAGGGCCACCCAGGCGCGCAGATTCGTGACAACGCGTTGTCCAAGGCGCGCTTCGAGTTCCGTTGGGAGGACCAGTTCAACCTGGGCCTGGACCCGGACACCGCGCGCGCGTTCCACGATGAGACGTTGCCCAAGGAGTCGGCCAAGGTCGCGCACTTCTGCTCGATGTGCGGGCCGAAGTTCTGTTCGATGAAGATCACCCAGGAAGTGCGCGAGTACGCTGCCAAGATCGAAACCGTTGACGTAACGGTCGAGCAGGGCATGCGCGAGCAGTCCGAGCGGTTCCGCCAGGAAGGCAGCCAGTTGTACCAGAAGGTGTAAGTAAACCTTGGGGGCCGCGTCGCGGCCCTTTCGCGGCACAAGGCCGCTCCTACAGGGACGGCGCAGGTCTCTGTAGGAGCGGCCTTGTGCCGCGAATCGAGGACAACGTCCTCGCCAGCAACAATTCCAATATTCCGGCGAGCCTTCCATGACATCACCCAGCCATTTCTCCCCCGACCACCCGGTCCCTTCCCACCACCGCCAGTTCGGCGCCCGTGACCTGTTCTCGCTGTGGTTCTCCCTCGGCATCGGCCTGATGGTCCTGCAGGTCGGCGGCCTGCTGGCGCCGGGCCTGGGCCTGGCCGGCTCGGTCCTGGCGATCACGCTTGGCACGGCGGTGGGTGTGCTATTGCTCGCGGCGGCCGGTGTGATCGGCAGCGACACCGGCCTCTCGGCGATGGGCAGCCTGCGCCTGACCCTGGGGCGCCACGGCGCGCGCCTGCCGGCCTTGCTCAACCTGCTGCAACTGATCGGCTGGGGTTCGTTCGAGATCATCGTCATGCGCGACGCCGCCAGCCTGCTGGGCACGCGCGCGTTCGGAGAAGGCAGCCACTGGAGCAGCCCACTGTTGTGGACCCTGTGCTTTGGCGCCCTGGCGACGCTCCTGGCGGTCAGCGGGCCACTGGCTTTCGTGCGCAAGGTATTGCGCAAGTGGGGTATCTGGCTGCTGCTGGGCGCCTGCCTGTGGCTGACCTGGAACCTGTTCGCCAAGGCCGACCTGGGCGAGCTGTGGCGCCGCCCGGGGGATGGTTCGCTGTCCCAGGCCGTGGGCTTCGACATCGTCATCGCCATGCCGCTGTCGTGGTTGCCGCTGATCGCCGACTATTCGCGCTTCGGCCAGCGCGCCAGCCGGGTGTTCGGTGGCACGGCGCTGGGCTTTTTCATCGGCAATGCCTGGCTGATGAGCCTGGGCGTGGCCTACACCCTGGCCTTCGCGCCGAGCGGTGAGGTGAATGCGCTGCTGTTGGCGCTGGCAGGCGCCGGGCTGGGTATTCCGCTGCTGCTGATTTTGCTGGACGAGTCGGAGAACGCCTTCGCCGACATTCATTCCGCTGCGGTTTCCACCGGGCTGTTGATCAAGCTCAAGGTCGAGCACCTGGCCCTGGCCATCGGCGTACTGTGTACCCTGATCGCCCTGCTGGCGCCACTGGCCCAGTACCAGAACTTCCTGCTGCTGATCGGCTCGGTGTTCGCGCCATTGTTCGGCGTGGTGCTGGTGGACCACTTCGTGGTCCGTCGCCGCCGCCTGCCAGCAGTGGTGGAGGGGGTGCACTGGCAGGCGCTGCTGGCCTGGGCGTTGGGGGTGGCGGCCTATCACCTGATGGCGAACGCGGCGCCGGAACTGGGGGCGACCCTGCCGGCACTGCTGCTGGCAGGGGGGCTGCACTTGCTGCTAGCGCTCAGCCGCGGCCGGGAAACAGCTCGGGCTTGATCACGCCGTTGAGGCGCGGGTAGGGGATCTTCAGCTCGACGTGGCCCATGGAGTACGGGGCGATGGCGTAGACCTCGTACTTGATCACCACCGCGCCGTAGGTCAGGGCGATGTGCGGCGACTGCTTGAACGGCCAGGTCTTGACGAACTCCGGGTCCTTGTCCATGCCGGTGCTGATCAGCCAGGCGCGGTGGGATTCCTCGGCGGTCTTCCAGAAGGTCGCTTCCTGGCCGGGCACCAGCATGTCCTGCAGCGTCAGCACCTTGTCCAGCTTGCGCGAGTAGTTGATGAAGCCGCGCCCGGGCATGCCGTGGGCACCGCCGCTGTCGAGGTAGCTGGACAGCTCGATGATCACCAGGCCGTCATGCTGTTCGCGTACCTTGGCTTGCAGGTAGCTGCTGTTGCGTTTGTCGGCCTTGGCCAGGTACTGCTGTTCGTACATCTGCAGCGAGGTCGGCGGGGTGCCGCGCTGGTTGTCTTCGGTCAGTTGCAACAGGCGCTTTTCGACGATGGCATCGAGCTTGGGCAGGGCCGGGAAGTGCACCACGTCGATGTTGACCAGCGGGCAGTCGCTTTCGCTGCAGCCGGGCTTGAGGTGTTCCCAGGCGTCGCGCTTGACCTCCAGCGGAGCCCGGTAATTGGGCGTGAACAGGCTCTGGCAGGCGCCGAGCGCCAGGGCCAGGGCGGCCACGCAAGTCAGTTTGACTAGCCTCATGTTGATCCTTGCACAACGGTGATGATCGGCCTTGGACCGCCTGCGCGGCCTTCAGTTCGCCACTAAGCTAACAGAGAGTGGCGCGCCTGTCCCGGCTGCCCGAACGGTCGGCGGAAAGGGGTGAAACCGCGTGGCGCGCAGAGTAGGATTGCGCGATGCGGTAAACGAGGTAATGAGGAGTTTGCATGACGGACACGTTGAATTCGGTGCCCACCCAGGTTGAGATTGCCCGGCGCGAGCAGTTGTTCAAGGGCTTCTACAAGCTGGACAAGCTGCATCTGCGTCATGAACTGTTTGCTGGCGGCATGAGCCGTGAGTTCACCCGCGAGCTGTTCGTGCGGCACGATGCCGTCTGTGTGCTGCCGTATGATCCACAACGCGACGAAGTGGTGCTGATCGAGCAGTTCCGGGTCGGCGCTTTGGGCAAGGTCGACAACCCCTGGCTGATCGAGATGGTGGCCGGCCTGATCGACAAGGACGAGCAACCCGAAGAGGTCGCCCATCGCGAGGCCGAGGAAGAGGCCGGATTGGTCTTCAGCGCACTGTGGCCGATGACCCGTTACTTCCCGTCCCCGGGCGGCAGCGATGAGTTTGTCCACCTGTTCCTCGGTCGTTGCAGCAGCGAGGGCGCGGGTGGCCTGCATGGCCTGGAAGAAGAAAGCGAAGACATCCGTGTTCGCGTCTGGTCTTTCGAGGATGCGCTGCAGGCCGTGCGTGATGGCAAGATCTGCAACGCTGCCGCGATCATCGGGTTGCAATGGCTGGCGTTGAACCGCGACGAAGTCCGAGGTATGTGGAAGTGAACCTGCTGCGCGAGCGCTATCGGGTCGACCTGGTCGGGCTGCAGACTGCCTGCGAGGCCAACTATGCCCGCCTGATGCGCCTGCTGCCGGACATGCGCACCACGCAAAGTTCGCGGCGCATCGGCATGACGCAGGGTGACCAGATGCTCGGTGTGCTGGTGCTCGACGTGGTGCTGGCCTGCCCCTACACCACCACGCTGCGGGTGCGCCAGGAACACAGCCTGCCGTGGCTGCCCGTGCCGGCGCTGGAAGTGCAGGTCTATCACGACGCGCGCATGGCGGAAGTGGTCAGCGCCGAGCACACCCGCCGCCTGCGCAGCATCTACCCGTACCCCAACACGGCGATGCACCAGCCGGACGAAAAAGCCCAGCTCAACCTGTTCCTCGGTGAGTGGCTGAGCCACTGCCTGGCTTGCGGCCATGAACTGGAAGCGGTGCGCTGAAATGTGATGCAGGTCGGTTCCGAGTGTTTGCTCGGAACCGATCCCCCGCCATAATCCGTGCTGAATCCGTTCGAGGAGACGGCCGTTGCCGCAACCACTTTCGCCTCCGTCACCCGTTCACGTGGTGCAACTGACCGACGCTCACCTGTTCGCCGATCCGGCAGGCAGCCTGCTGGGCCTCATTACTCGCGACAGCCTTGGGCATGTGGTCGGCCAGGTCCTGCGCGAGCAGCCGCGCATTGACTTGCTGCTATGCACGGGCGACCTGTCCCAGGATGCCAGCGAGGCCTCCTACGACGCTTTCCGCCAAATGACGGCAGTGTTCGGCGCACCTTCGCGCTGGCTGCCAGGCAACCATGACGAAGCCCAGGTCATGCAGACCGTGGCGCCAGAGCTGGTGCAGGCGGTAACTGACATTGGCCAATGGCGCATCGTCATGCTCGATTCGGCGGTGGTCGGCGCCACGTTCGGGTTGTTGGCGGACGATCAACTGGCCGTGCTGGACCAGGCGCTGGCCGGCGCGGGTGAACGCCATTGCCTGGTGTGCTGCCATCACCAGCCGGTGGATATCGGTTGCGCCTGGATCGCACCGATCGGTTTGCGCAATGCCGATGAACTGTTGCAGCGACTCAAGCGCTACCCACAGGTGAAAGCCTTGCTCTGGGGGCATATCCATCAGGAGTGGGATGAGCTGCGTGATGGCGTCCGTTACCTCGCCACACCCTCGACCTGTATCCAGTTCGCGCCCCGCAGCGAGGATTTCAAGGTGAGCGAGGAGCAGCCGGGGTATCGCTGGCTGCGGTTGCATGACGACGGACGGTTGGAAACCGGGGTGGAACGGGCGCTCGATTTCGAGGTGAAGCTGGACTTCGACAGCCCGGGGTACTGAGCGGCTGCTTGTAGGAGCGGGTTTACCCGCGAAGCAGGCACCGCGGTGCTTGGCACCGGCAGCGTCGGTGTTCGCGGGTAAACCCGCGCCTACAGAAGCGTGATGCACCATTTGCAGCCTTTGTCGCGAAAATCCAGGCGCTGCGCCAATGCCCTTCGAACGCGCTACACTGCGCATCTTTGCGTCCGGGGGCAGCATGTCGGGTTCCATCCTCTATATCCATGGCTTCAACAGCTCGCCGCTGTCGAAGAAAGCCCGTCAGCTCGAGGCGGTGATGCAGCAGCTCGGCCTGTCTGGCCAACTGCGCGTCCCGGCGCTGCACCACCACCCGCGCCAGGCTATCGCCCAGCTGGAGGCAGCCATCGGTGAGCTGGGCGCGCCGCTGCTGGTCGGCAGCTCCCTCGGCGGCTACTATGCCACCCATCTGGCCGAGCGCCACGGGCTCAAGGCCTTGCTGGTCAACCCGGCGGTCGCGCCGCATCGCCTGTTCGACGGCCACCTCGGCACCCAGCGCAACCTCTATACCGACGAGGCCTGGGAGCTGACCCACGATCATGTGGACGCGCTGGCGGAACTGGAAGTGCCGCCCCCACAGGACGCCAGCCGCTATCAAGTGTGGTTGCAGACCGCCGATGAAACACTGGACTATCGCCAGGCCGAGCGCTATTACCGCGCCTGCGCCCTGCGCATCCAGGCCGGCGGCGACCACAGTTACCAGGGCTTCGCCGAACAGCTCCCGGCCTTGCTGGCCTTCGCCGGTATTGCCCGTGGGCAGTATGCGGCGCTGGATTTTTCTGTATTTTGACTTTTGTATTCACCTGACTGACGACGAGACCCCATGGCCAATCCCAGCGCTAGCGCCTATAACGCAGACGCCATCGAAGTCCTCTCGGGCCTTGACCCGGTCCGCAAGCGGCCGGGCATGTACACCGACACCAGCCGGCCCAACCACCTGGCCCAGGAAGTCATCGACAACAGTGTCGACGAAGCCCTGGCCGGTCATGCCCGTTCGGTGCAGGTCATTCTCCACGCCGACCACTCGCTGGAAGTCAGCGATGACGGCCGCGGCATGCCGGTGGACATCCACCCCGAGGAGGGCGTTTCCGGTGTCGAGCTGATCCTCACCAAGCTGCACGCCGGCGGCAAGTTCTCCAACAAGAACTACCAGTTCTCTGGCGGTCTGCACGGTGTCGGCATCTCGGTGGTCAACGCCTTGTCGAGCCAGGTCCGCGTGCGGGTCAAACGCGACGGTAACGAGTACCAGATGACCTTTGCCGACGGCTTCAAGGCCAGCGAGCTGGAGGTGGTCGGCAGCGTTGGCAAGCGCAATACCGGTACCAGCGTGTACTTCACCCCCGATCCGAAGTACTTCGACTCGCCGAAGTTCTCCATCAGCCGCCTCAAGCATGTGCTCAAGGCCAAGGCCGTGCTGTGTCCGGGGCTGTCCATCAGCTTCGAGGACAAGGGCACCGGCGAGAAGGTCGAGTGGCATTACGAGGATGGCCTGCGTTCGTATCTCGTCGACTCGGTCAGCGAGTTCCCGCGCCTGCCCGACGAGCCGTTCTGCGGCAGCCTGGCCGGTAACAAGGAGGCCGTCGACTGGGCCCTGCTGTGGCTGCCCGAAGGTGGCGACAGCATCCAGGAAAGCTACGTCAACCTGATCCCCACCGCGCAAGGCGGCACCCACGTCAACGGCCTGCGCCAGGGCCTGCTGGATGCAATGCGCGAGTTCTGCGAGTTCCGCAACCTGCTGCCGCGCGGGGTGAAGCTGGCGCCCGAGGACGTCTGGGAACGCATCAGCTTCGTGCTGTCGATGAAGATGCAGGAGCCGCAGTTCTCCGGCCAGACCAAGGAGCGCCTGTCGTCCCGCGAGGCGGCGGCATTCGTCTCCGGCGTGGTCAAGGACGCCTTCAGCCTGTGGCTCAATGCCCACCCCGAGCTGGGCATGCAACTGGCGGAGTTGGCCATCAGCAACGCCGGCCGTCGCCTGAAGGCGAGCAAGAAGGTCGAGCGCAAACGCATCACCCAGGGCCCGGCGCTGCCTGGCAAGCTGGCAGACTGCGCCGGGCAGGACCCGATGCGCGCCGAACTGTTCCTGGTCGAGGGCGACTCGGCCGGTGGCTCCGCCAAGCAGGCCCGGGACAAGGAGTTCCAGGCGATCCTGCCGCTGCGCGGCAAGATCCTCAACACCTGGGAAGTCGATGGCGGCGAAGTCCTGGCCAGCCAGGAAGTGCACAACATCGCCGTGGCCATCGGCGTCGACCCAGGCGCCACCGATCTCTCGCAACTGCGCTACGGCAAGGTCTGCATCCTCGCCGACGCCGACTCCGACGGCCTGCACATCGCCACGTTGCTGTGCGCGCTGTTCGTCCAGCATTTCCGCCCGTTGGTCGAGGCCGGCCACGTCTATGTGGCCATGCCACCGCTGTACCGCATCGACCTGGGCAAGGAGATCTACTATGCCCTGGACGACGCCGAGCGCGATGGCATCCTCGACCGCCTGGTCGCCGAGAAGAAGCGCGGCAAGCCCCAGGTCACCCGATTCAAGGGCCTGGGTGAGATGAACCCGCCGCAGCTGCGCGAGACCACCATGGACCCGAACACCCGTCGCCTGGTCCAGCTCACGCTGGACGACGTGCAGGCCACCTGCGAGCTGATGGACAAGCTGCTGGCCAAGAAGCGCGCCGGTGACCGCAAGAGCTGGCTGGAGGCCAAGGGCAACCTGGCCGAGGTCATGGTTTGATTCGTCTGCTCCTGGCAACCTGCCTGGCGTTGTTCGCCCTGCAGGCCCAGGCGGGCAACTGGCCGGAGCTCAAGCTCACCAGTGAGCACGCCGTCGATGGCATGCGCGGCGGCAACCTCTCGGGCCTGGCCTGGTGCCGCGGCGCGTTGTGGGCGGTCTCCGACCGGGATGACGAGCGCATCTATCGGCTGGACCAGGACAATGCGACCTGGAGCGCCCAGCCACTGGTCTTCACCCCGCCGGACGTGCCGGACACCGGCCTGCCATGGGGGTTGAAGTCGCGCAACTGGGCGGCATCGTATATCCGCGGTGGCTCTCTGGACCTCGAGGGCATTACCTGCGACCAGGCCGGCAACCTCTATGTGGTCAGCGAGGCCCATGCCGCCGTGCTGCAATTGCCGGTCGACGGCGAGCCGAACTGGCTCAGGATCGACCAGGCCATGGTCCGCCAGGCACGGGGCAGCGGCATGCTGCTGCACTTCAACGCACTGTTCGAAGGGCTGGCGATCAACCCGGCGGGCGACCGCCTGTGGCTGGCCGCCGAGCGCGAACGTCGCGGCCTGCTTGCCGTACAGCGCCAGCAATCGGTATGGACCTGCGGGCGCAGTTGCGTGCTGCTCAGTGAAGCCGGCGTCGAGATGCAACCGTCGCAGTTCCCCGAAGCTCGCCCGGTATCGCGAGACTTTGCCGACCTGGCCTGGTTCGAGGGCAAGCTGTTCACCCTCGAACGCAACGCCTACCGGATTTGCCGCCGCGATACTGAAACAGGTGAGGTCGAACGCTGCTGGTCATTCGCCGCCGATGCCTTGGTCGAGGCGCGGCGCTACACGCAGCCCTACGGCCTGGCCGAGGCGCTGGTGATCGACAAGCGCGGTGCCTGGATCGGTGTCGACAACAATGATCGCCCCCGTGTGGATGGTGAAGCGCGGCCGATCGTCTGGCGCTTCGATGCGCCGGCCGGCGGCTGGAGCGCCAACCCATGAACCAGCCACCGGGCAAGCGCGCGGGCAGGGTGCTGATGATCGTCGCCTGGGCGGCGGCGATGTTCCTCGCCACGCGCTTTTTCGGCCAATGGGAGGAGCGCCAGCAGAACCCCAATGCCGTGGTGCAAAGCGAGCAGGGCGACGGCTTCATCGAAGTGCGCCTGCTGAGCAATGGCCAGGGCCATTTCGTCGCCGACGGTGCTATCAACGGCCGGGTGGTGCATTTCATGCTCGACACCGGCGCCACCGACGTGGCAATCCCCGAGGCGTTGGCCCGCGACCTGGACCTGGATCGTGGCCCGCCAGTGCAGTTGAGCACGGCCAACGGTCGCACCGAAGGCTACCGCACACGGCTCAACAGCTTGCAGCTGGGCGACATCCACCTGCGCGACGTGCGCGCGCTGGTGGTGCCCGGCCTGGACGGGCAGGCCGTGCTGCTGGGCATGAGTGCCCTGAAACAACTTGAATTCACCCAGCGCGGCGGCACCATGCTGCTGCGCCAGAACCTGAAATGACGAGGCTCGCATGAGCGACTTACTGGACAGTCTCGAAGGCGTCGAACGCCGTTCCCTGGCGGACTTCACCGAACAGGCCTACCTCAACTACTCCATGTACGTGATCATGGACCGCGCCCTGCCGCATATCGGCGACGGCCTCAAGCCGGTCCAGCGCCGCATCGTCTATGCCATGAGCGAATTGGGCCTCGACGCCGATTCCAAGCACAAGAAGTCGGCGCGTACCGTCGGTGATGTGCTCGGCAAGTTCCACCCCCACGGCGATTCGGCGTGCTACGAGGCCATGGTGCTGATGGCCCAGCCGTTCAGCTACCGCTACACCCTGGTCGACGGCCAGGGCAACTGGGGTGCGCCGGACGATCCCAAGTCGTTCGCCGCCATGCGTTACACCGAGGCACGCCTGTCGCGCTATTCCGAAGTGCTGCTCAGCGAGGTAGGCCAGGGCACGGTCGACTGGGTACCCAACTTCGACGGCACCCTGCAGGAGCCTGCGGTACTGCCGGCGCGGCTCCCCAACATCCTGCTCAACGGCACCACCGGTATCGCCGTGGGCATGGCCACCGACGTACCGCCGCACAACCTGCGCGAAGTGGCCAGCGCCTGCGTGCGCCTGCTCGACGAGCCCAAGGCCACCATCGAGCAGTTGTGCGAGCACATCCAGGGCCCGGACTATCCGACCGAAGCCGAGATCGTCACCCCGCGCGCCGACATCCTCAAGCTCTACGAGACCGGTAAAGGCTCGATCCGCATGCGCGCCGTTTACCGCGTCGAGGATGGCGACATCATCGTCACCGCGTTGCCGCACCAGGTTTCCGGGGCCAAGGTGCTTGAGCAGATCGCCGCGCAGATGCAGGCCAAGAAGCTGCCGATGGTCGCCGACCTGCGTGATGAGTCGGATCACGAGAATCCCTGCCGTATCGTGATCATCCCGCGTTCCAACCGCGTGGATGCCGCCGAACTGATGCAGCACCTGTTCGCCACCACCGACCTGGAGAGCACCTACCGGGTCAACGTCAACATCATCGGCCTCGATGGCCGTCCGCAGTTGAAGAACCTGCGCGCGCTGCTGCTGGAGTGGCTGGAGTACCGGATCGGTACCGTTCGCCGCCGCCTGCAACACCGTCTGGACAAGGTCGAGAAACGCCTGCACCTCTTGGAAGGTTTGCTCACCGCGTTCCTCAACCTGGATGAAGTGATTCACATCATCCGTACCGAGGAACACCCCAAGCAGGCGCTGATCGCCCGCTTCGGCCTTACCGAGATCCAGGCCGACTACATCCTCGAGACTCGCCTGCGTCAGCTGGCCCGCCTGGAAGAAATGAAGATCCGTGGTGAACAGGACGAGCTGCTCAAGGAGCAGAAGCGCCTGACCACCCTGCTGGGCAGCGACGCCAAGCTGCGCAAGCTGGTGCGCAGCGAACTGCTCGAAGACGCCGAAACCTATGGCGATGACCGCCGCTCGCCGATCGTCGAGCGCGCCGAGGCCAAGGCCTTGTCGGAAAACGAGCTGATGCCGACCGAACCGGTCACCGTGGTGCTCTCGGAGAAGGGCTGGGTGCGTTGCGCCAAGGGCCACGACATCGACGCCACCGGGCTCTCGTACAAGGCGGGCGACGGCTTCAAGGCCGCTGCTGCTGGCCGTTCGAATCAATTCGCCGTGCTGATCGACTCCACCGGCCGCAGCTATTCGCTGGCTGCCCATAGCCTGCCGTCGGCCCGTGGCCAGGGCGAACCGTTGACCGGTCGCCTGACCCCGCCGCCGGGCGCCACCTTCGAGTGCGTGCTGTTGCCTGAGGATGACGCCTTGTATGTAGTGGCCTCCGACGCCGGTTACGGCTTCGTGGTCAAGGGCGAGGACCTGCAGGCCAAGAACAAGGCCGGCAAGGGCCTGCTCAGCCTGCCCAACGGTGCCAAGGTCATGACCCCACGCCCGGTGGCCAGCCGCGAACAGGACTGGCTGGCAGCCGTCACCACCGAAGGCCGCCTGTTGGTATTCAAGGTCGCCGACCTGCCGCAACTGGGCAAGGGCAAGGGCAACAAGATCATCGGCGTGCCGGGGGATCGGGTGGCCAGCCGCGAAGAGTTCGTCTCCGATCTCGCGGTAATCAGCGAGGGGTCGACCCTTGTGTTGCAAGCTGGCAAGCGTACCCTTTCCCTGAAACCGGATGATCTCGAACACTACAAGGGTGAGCGTGGCCGTCGTGGTAGCAAATTGCCACGTGGCTTCCAGCGCGTGGATGGCTTGATGGTGGAGACACCCGCCTGAGTGAATGGGCTGTCTGCTGCGGCGCTTTCGGCGCCGCTTCAGGCGGAAATGCTGGAGTCTGGAGGCCATTTCGCGGATGATAGTGCGCTTGTGGCGCCGGCGTGGCCGAGTGCCCGTATGAATCTACATGAGTATCACTGCGGTCCGTCTGGTGACGACCGCCTGGATGGGATGAATGAAATTTCTGCGCCTTCCATTTGCGCTGCTGATGACTGGCCTGCTGGGCCTGAGCGGGTGCAGCATGCACCAGCCAGTCGCCCTGTACCAGCTCGACAGCGGTGATCCCGCCCAGCCCTCCCAGGCGGCGGGCATGGCGGTGGTGCTTGGCCCTGTTTCGGTGGCCGACTACCTGCAACGCGAGACTTTCCTGCAACGCCAGGC
>NZ_JARPQB010000136.1 GCF_029478665.1 Pseudomonas entomophila | reverse complement strand
GGATTCATCCGCGATGCGCCGCGCGGGCGGCGCTCGATCTTGAACTCGCTGCAAGGCCGACGGCGAGCACCTGGCCGCCAATACGCGGTCAAAAGCCCTGCACCCAAAGACCTCGAACGAGCAAGCTATAAGAATGTTCTTCAGACTTTCCTGATTCCATGTAGTCCATTTCCCATTCAAGCTTTCACGGCCTTTTCGCTGTTGTTCCTGCCCGCCGCATTCCTTAGTCTCGCCCGGTCGTTGCCAATTCAACGACCGGGTGTGCAAGCCCGTACAGGTACAGCGCGAAAGCGCCTTGTTGACTTGTCGC
>NZ_JARPQB010000135.1 GCF_029478665.1 Pseudomonas entomophila | reverse complement strand
CGAGCCGGCCCTGGAAGACTACGACTACCCCGGCCGCTTCCTTGATCGACCACGTGGCAAGCACCTGGCCAACCGCGCCCTGGAACGCCACCGCAGCGACTACCGCCAGGCGAGCGGCGACAGCGACCAGCCGCTGCTCGCCAGTGGGCACTTCCTGACCCTGGCGAGCCATCCCAACGTCAGTTGGAACGATCTCTGGTTGCTCACCGAAATCCAGCACCAGGGCCGCCAGCCGCAGGTCCTGGAAGAAGCCATCACCAGCGACATCGACCCGCGCTTCGACGGCTTCCAGCAGGGCTACCGCAACTTCTTCGTGG
>NZ_JARPQB010000134.1 GCF_029478665.1 Pseudomonas entomophila | reverse complement strand
ACGAGCCGGCCCTGGAAGACTACGACTACCCCGGCCGCTTCCTCGACCGCCCGCGCGGCAAGCACCTGGCCAACCGCGCCCTGGAGCGCCACCGCAGCGATTACCGCCAGGCCCAGGGCGACAGCGACCAGCCACTGCTCGCCAGCGGCCATTTCCTGACCCTCGCGAGCCACCCCAACGCCAGCTGGAACGATCTCTGGCTGTTGGTCGAGCTACGCCATCAGGGCCGTCAGCCACAGGTCCTGGAAGAAGCCATCACCAGCGACATCGACCCCCGCTTCGACGGCTTCCAGCAGGGCTACCGCAACTTCTTCGTGG
>NZ_JARPQB010000133.1 GCF_029478665.1 Pseudomonas entomophila | reverse complement strand
TTTCCCAGGCCAGGGTGTCGCCATCCCAACCAAACAGGGTGAAGCCACAGCCGAGTTCACGTTGCCGCTTGGCCCGTTGCAGCTGGTTCCAACCAGTGCCCGCTTCCGGGCGGTCCCAGAAGTGCGCCACCGAATGCTTGTGCAGACGACGACCCAGAGCATCGTAGCTGTAGTCGACCTTGAGCTTATCGTCGTTGTAGCTGGCCAGTCGGTCGAACAAGTCCCAGGTGAAGTGCGCATGGGCACCGTTTTGCAGGCGGTGGATCAGGTTGCCGCGTTCGTCGTAGCGGTAATGAGTGCCGGCGTACTCGCGCAGCAGGTTATCCATCAGCTTGT
>NZ_JARPQB010000132.1 GCF_029478665.1 Pseudomonas entomophila | reverse complement strand
TCGACGGCCACCTGCACGCCAATATCCGCGGTGCCCTGGAGCATTACGTGCGCGAGGCCCTGGCCCAGCTGCCGGCCATGCTCAGCGCCGCCGCCGACACTGCGCGCCTGTTGTTCACCTCGTTGGCCAAGACCATTGCCGCCGCCGCTCGTGGCGACCTGGATGCCGCCAGCAGCCACCGCCTGGCCCGTGCGCAGATGGCCCAGGTGGCGCTGTACGATTCGGCGTTCGAAACCGACGCCTGGCGCTTGGCCTTGTCGGCCCTGGCCAATGCCTCCGAGGGCAGCCTCAAGGACGGCTACAACAGCGTCGCCCGTCACTTCAGCGGCGAGCTGGACACCCTGCTCGGGCCGCTGATCCGCACCCTCGAGGAC
>NZ_JARPQB010000131.1 GCF_029478665.1 Pseudomonas entomophila | reverse complement strand
GCGGCCTGGCCGCTTTTCGCCAGTTGCATGCCGGTGCCGGCCAGGGCCTTGCCCTGTTCCAGCAGGCCGTTGCCGCCGGGGCCCATCAGGCCCTGGGCCATCGATTTTCCTTGTGCCATCGCGTTCTGCATCAGTCCCTTGCCTTTGTCCATGCCTTGCTGTGCCAGTGCCAGGCCCTTGCCCAGCAACCCCTCTGCGCCCTTGCCGCCGCTGAGCACCTCGCCGACCACGGCCTGCTGGCCGGGGGCGATGTCGGCGAAGCTGGGTTTGGGTGGCCAGTCGCCGGCGCCGAAGTGGCTGCCCTCGGCCCAGGTGTCGGCCGGGTCCAGGCCGAAGTCGACCCACAGCGGGCCGGCGGCGGCGCCGCTGGCCTGGTTGAAACCGGTTGTCCTTGGCAGGTTGATGTTGTCCTTGAGGGCGCGGATGTCGATGTCGCCGGAGGCCGACACCAGTTTCCAGCCCAGGCTCTGCACGAACAGGCGCATGCCCTGGCTGGCGCTGGCCAGCAGGCGTTTGCCGACGGACATGCTGGTGTGGCCGGTGCTGCTCAGCGCCAGGTGCTCGCCGGTAGTGATGTGGTTGGGGCCGGGAGTGGTCAGGGCGATGCCGGCCGGGCTCGACAGCACCAGGTGCGGCTGGGCGAATTCGGGGAACTCGTTGGCGCTCTGGTTGACCGGGCCGCTGCCGAGGATGCCCTGGTGCTGCTCGTGCAGGCGCTTGGCCACGGCGTCCTGGTCGCCGGGTTCCTGGGCCTGCATCTGCTTGGCCAGTTCGGCCAGGCTGTCCTGCTGCTCGCTGGCGGTGGCCAGGCGTTCGGCGGTCTCGGGCAGGTCCTTGTGGTGCTTGGCTTCGTTGGCGCGGGGTTCGGTGGTGATCAGCAGGCCACCGGCCGCGCGCACGGCGCCGTGGCGGTCGGTGCGCAGCTCGAAGCCTTCACCGCGTGGGGCGCCACCGCTCGGGCGTGGATGGGTCAGGTAACCGAGGTTCAGCGCACTGGCGCCGTGGTCGCTGCGCAGTTGGCGCGGGGTTCGGTGGTGATCAGCAGGCCACCGGCTGCGCGCACGGCGCCGTGGCGGTCGGTGCGCAGTTCGAAGCCTTCACCGCGTGGCGCGCCGCCGCTCGGGCGTGGATGGGTCAGGTAACCGAGGTTCAGCGCACTGGCACCGTGGTCGCTGCGCAGGGCGATGCTGATTTCGCTGGTGGTGTCGTCGATGCGCAGTTCGTTGTTGCGGCTGCCCTTGTATTCCTTGCTCTTGATCGTGGCCAGGGTCTTGAGGTCGGGCAGCTTGTAGTGCGGCATGTTCA
>NZ_JARPQB010000130.1 GCF_029478665.1 Pseudomonas entomophila | reverse complement strand
CCGCTCGGCCTCCTGAAGTCGCAATGGGCGGCGCCTGGACTATTGCGTACCAAGATCAAAAGCCGGGCGAGGCGCTGCGCGCTCGCAGAAGCAAAGAGCAAAGAGCAAAGAGCAAAGAGCAAAGAGCTTGATAGCTACGTAATGCTGTAATGAATGGGGTGTTTGTACCATTGGTTCGCCGGCAAAGCCGGCTCCTACAATGGTGCGGCGTGCACCCTGGAGCGGCGTGCACCGTCCGGTAGGAGCCGGCCTTGCCGGCGAATGCGTACTGAAGGCCATGAATAATCAACGAGCGACAGCTGCGCCAGCCCAGGCGCCACCCGTAACTTCGCGACTTCAGGAGGCTGAGCGCAGGCGTCTGGAGGGCCGGGTGCGCAGCACCCTTCGGCGTAGCCGAAGGCGCGAGATGTAG
>NZ_JARPQB010000013.1 GCF_029478665.1 Pseudomonas entomophila | reverse complement strand
ATTTCAAATAATTAGCGAGAAGACTGCATAACGGCCGCCAGGCGTGCGCTCAGCACCTGCACCGCCGTTGAGATCGAGCGCCGCCGCGCGGCGCATCGCGGATGAATCCGCTCCTACACGGGTTTGTTCCAAGCCAACGGGCACGACGCGGTATTTTGCCGAACCCCCAGGCGAGCAACCATGGCCTCATAGGTGCGGCACGTTGCAATAGATGTAGGAGCGGATTCATCCGCGATGCGCCGCGCGGCGGCGCTCGATCTGACAGGCGCTGGAGAAACCAAGGTAGGCACCTCTCAAGACCAACACAATCTAAAGACAGGCACCTGCCAGCCACAACGCCATCTATATAGAAGCCCCAAAAGCAAAGCGGAGAGGCCTGTCGGCCTCCCCGCTCTCTATATAGCCTCACAACACCCCGGCAGCCCGCAACCGCTCCACAGCCCCAGCATCCAACCCCAGCACATCGCCCAGCACCGCCTCGGTATGCTCCCCCAGCAACGGTGGCGCCTGTCGATACTCCACCGGCGTCTCCGACAACCTGATCGGGCTCGCCACCTGCGGCACACTGCCCGCCAACGGATGATCCATCTTCACCGCCAACCCCCGCGCAAGCACCTGCGGATCCTGGAACATCCGCGCCAGGTCATTGATCGGGCCACAAGGTACACCCGCCTTCTCCAGCTCACCGATCCACTGCGCCGTGGTCTTGAACACCGTGGCCTGACGAATCAACGGAATCAGCTCGGCCCGATTAGCCACCCTCTGCTTGTTAGTGGCAAACCGCGGATCATCCGCCCACTGCGGCTGACCAGCCACCTCGGCGAACTTGCGGAACTGCCCATCGTTACCCACGGTGAGGATGAAATCGCCATCCGCCGTCGGGAAGTCCTGGTAAGGCACGATATTGGGGTGAGCGTTACCCAAACGACGGGGAGCGCTACCCGTGGTGAGGTAGTTCATCGCCTGGTTGGCCAGGCAGGCCACTTGTACATCCAACAGCGCCATGTCGATGTGCTGGCCAATACCGGCCTGGTCACGGTGGGCGAGAGCAGCCAGGATCGCCACGGTGGAATACAGGCCAGTCAGGATGTCGGTCAGAGCGACCCCGACCTTCATCGGGCCCGCGCCTTCCTCTCCCTCGGGGCGTCCGGTCAGGCTCATCAACCCACCCAGCCCCTGAATCATGAAATCATAGCCCGCACGCTTGGCATACGGCCCCGTCTGGCCAAAGCCTGTGATCGAGCAATAGATGAGCTTCGGATTGACCGCCTTCAGGCTCTGGTAATCCAACCCATAGCCAGCCAACCCGCCGACCTTGAAGTTCTCGATGACGATATCCGACTTCGCCGCCAGCTCCCGCACCAGGCGCTGACCTTCCGGCTGGGTGAAGTCGATGGTCACCGAGCGTTTGTTGCGGTTGGCCGACAGGTAGTAGGCCGCCTCGCTGGTGTTCTCGCCGTGGGCATCACGCAGGAAGGGCGGCCCCCAGGAGCGGGTGTCGTCACCCGAGCCCGGACGCTCGACCTTGATCACGTCAGCGCCAAGGTCAGCCAGGATCTGGCCGGACCAGGGGCCGGCCAGTACCCGGGAAAGATCCAGCACCCGCAGATGGGAAAGCGCACCCATGGCCTGGCTCCTCTATTAATAGAACGCCTGGATGCCGGTCTGCGCACGCCCCAGGATCAGCGCATGCACGTCGTGAGTACCCTCATAGGTGTTGACCACCTCGAGGTTGACCAGGTGACGAGCCACGCCAAACTCGTCGGAGATGCCATTGCCGCCCAGCATGTCACGGGCCATTCGAGCGATATCCAGCGCCTTGCCGCAGGAGTTGCGCTTCATGATCGAGGTAATTTCAACAGCCGCGGTGCCTTCATCTTTCATCCGCCCCAGGCGCAGGCAGCCTTGCAGGGCGAGGGTGATCTCGGTCTGCATGTCGGCCAACTTCTTCTGGATCAGCTGATTGGCGGCCAATGGGCGGCCAAACTGCTGGCGGTCCAGGGTGTACTGGCGCGCGGTGTGCCAGCATGCCTCGGCGGCGCCCAGCGCCCCCCAGGAGATACCGTAACGGGCCGAGTTCAGGCAAGTGAACGGGCCTTTCAGGCCGCGGACATCCGGGAAGATGTTCTCTTCCGGCACGAACACATTGTCCATGACGATTTCGCCGGTAATCGAAGCGCGCAGGCCGACCTTGCCGTGAATGGCAGGTGCACTAAGGCCCGCCCAGCCTTTCTCCAGGACGAAACCGCGAATGTCGCCGGCATCGTCCTTGGCCCACACCACGAACACATCGGCGATCGGGCTGTTGGTGATCCACATCTTCGAGCCGGTCAGGCGATAGCCACCCTCAACCTTGCGCGCGCGGGTAATCATCGAGCCTGGGTCGGACCCATGGTTGGGCTCGGTCAGGCCGAAGCAACCGATCCACTCGCCGCTGGCCAGCTTGGGCAGGTACTTCTGCTTCTGCGCTTCGGTGCCGAACTCGTTGATCGGCACCATCACCAGCGACGACTGCACGCTCATCATCGAGCGGTAGCCGGAGTCGATGCGCTCAACCTCACGGGCGATCAGGCCATAGCACACATAGTTGAGGCCGCTGCCACCGTACTGCTCGGGGATGGTCGCGCCCAACAGGCCGACTTCGCCCATCTCGCGGAAGATCGCAGGATCGGTCTGCTCATGGCGGAAAGCTTCGAGCACACGTGGCGCCAACTTGTCCTGGGCGAACTGATAAGCGCTGTCACGCACCATGCGCTCTTCTTCAGTGAGCTGCTGATCAAGCAGCAGTGGGTCGATCCAGTTGAAGCTTGCTTTACCGGCCATGTGTGGATTCCTCAAGAGAAGGTGGGGACGGATATTGTTGTTGCATTGATCCTAGGCCTGTTCAGCCGTCCGGACAAACGAGGATTGCGCACGGTTTAGTGATATTTTCTCACTCCGTGATCAGTCAAAAGCCGTATTACACGGCGAACAAGTGAGGTTGACGTACATGCGCCGCAAGATCCCCAGCACCACGGCCTTGGTCTGCTTCGAAGCGGCCGCCCGGCATGAGAGTTTCACCAAAGCCGCCCAGGAGCTGGCCTTGACCCAGGGCGCCGTCTGTCGGCAAATCGGTGGGCTGGAAGCCTTCCTCAATGTGGAACTGTTCCGTCGCTCGCGGCGGGGCGTGAAGTTGACTGAAGCCGGGTTGTCCTACAGTCGCCAGGTAGCCTCGCAGCTGGACGCGGTGGAGCGCGATACGCTGTCGGTGATGCGCCAGCAGGGCGCTAATGTGATCGAGCTGGCGGTCGTGCCGACTTTCGGCACCCAGTGGCTGCTGCCTCGCCTCAAGGACTTCCAGCAACGCCACCCGGAAGTCACGGTCAACCTTACCAACCGCACCCGCCCGTTCCTGTTTGCCGACACACCCTTTGACGCCGCCATCTACTTCGGTGACGCCGACTGGTCGGGTACCCAGGCGCACCGGCTGATGGGCGAGAACCCGATGCCCGTGTGCAGCCCGGCATTGCTGGGCGGGCAGGGCAGCCTCGACGCGGGACGGATCGCCGAACTGCCCCTGCTGCAGCAGACCACCCGGCCCTATGCCTGGCGGCAGTGGTTCGACGGTCTCGGCATGAGTGTGGAGCGCGACATGACCGGCCCGCGCTATGAACTATTCTCCATGCTGGCCCAGGCAGCGATGCACGAGATGGGCATCGCGTTGATTCCACCGTTCCTGATCCAGCGCGAGCTGGAGGAGGGCAGGCTGGTGGTCGCTAACAGGCATGCCCTGGCCAGCGACAAGGCCTACCATCTGATGATTCCCGAGCGAAAGGTCGAATCCGCTTCATTGCGGGCCTTCCGCGACTGGCTGGTGGCCCAGGCACAGCAGTACACGGCAGCGAACTCGTTGGGGAAGCCCTAGAAGCTGACCCCGTAGTCAATTATTTTAAACACCTACAGATATATGGATTTGTCGCAAATTCGTAATCTGTTCCGCTGCTCATTAAAACCCCCTTCAACCCTAGTAGACATGCGGGTTTGCGGCTTATTTTGCGACATTCACCCAGCCGTTGACGAAAACAACGAAAAAAATTTCCAAATTTCTCCTAAGCTCCGGATAGCGCGAGTTTGACAGCTTCTTACCGATTCATTGCGACATAGGGTCACAGGGTGACTTGTAGTTTTAACTTCGTTTCGCTTCAGAACCGGTTGAAGGCCTTCAGGTTCGTCTGCAAAATGCCTCCCCCGCCCCCGAATCAGGCGGAGTCGTGCTCTACGGCCGCCCAGCCGCACCACCCGAAGTGCGCTGGTTTCCATAAAGACAATAAAGGTCACCGCAGGAGACATAGACGTGCACATTGGTGTTCCTCTCGAGACGCAGACGGGTGAGACAAGGGTCGCCGCGACCCCGGAAACCATCAAGAAACTGGTAGGCCAGGGCCATCAGGTCACCGTGCAACGGGGGGCAGGGCTCAACGCCAGCATTCCGGACAGTGCCTATGAAGCCGTGGGCGCCAAGCTAGGCGAAGCCACCGACGCATTCGGCGCGCAGCTGGTGCTCAAGGTGGTCGCGCCCAATGACCAGGAACTGGCGCTGATCAACAGCGGCAGCCTGCTGGTGGGCATGCTCAACCCCTTCAACAGCGAACTGATCGGCAAGATGGCCGAGCGCGGCGTCACCGCCTTCGCCCTGGAAGCCGCGCCACGCACTTCGCGGGCCCAGAGCCTCGACGTGCTGTCGTCCCAGGCCAACATCGCCGGCTACAAGGCCGTGCTGCTGGCCGCCCATCACTACCCGCGCTTCATGCCCATGCTGATGACCGCCGCTGGCACCGTGAAGGCCGCCCGCGTGCTGATCCTTGGCGCCGGCGTCGCCGGCCTGCAGGCCATCGCCACGGCCAAGCGCCTGGGTGCGGTGATCGAGGCGTCCGACGTGCGCCCGGCGGTGAAGGAGCAGATCGAATCGCTGGGGGCCAAATTCATCGACGTGCCCTACGAGACCGATGAAGAGCGCGAATGCGCCGAAGGTGTCGGCGGTTATGCCCGTCCAATGCCCGCCAGTTGGATGCAACGCCAGGCCCAGGCCGTGCACGAGCGCGCCAAGCAGGCCGACATCGTCATCACCACCGCGCTGATTCCCGGGCGCAAGGCGCCGACCCTGCTCAGCGCAGAGACCGTGGCGCAAATGAAACCCGGTTCGGTGGTCATCGATCTCGCGGCGGCCCAGGGCGGCAACTGCCCGCTGACCGTCGCCGACCAGGTGGTGCAAGCCAACGGCGTGATCATCGTCGGGCCGACCAACCTGCCGGCTCAGGTCGGCGCCGACGCCTCGGCGCTGTACGCCCGCAACCTGCTGGACTTCATGAAGCTGCTGTTCGACAAGGACGGCAACCTGGTCATCAACCTCGAAGACGACATCGTCGCCGCGTGCCTGATGTGCCGCGACGGCCAGGTCGTGCGCAAGAACGGCTGAGGAGCACGACAATGGAAGACATGCTGATTTCCCACGGCATCTACAACCTGATCATCTTCGTGCTGGCCATCTACGTGGGCTACCACGTGGTGTGGAACGTCACCCCGGCCCTGCACACGCCGCTGATGGCGGTCACCAACGCCATCTCCGCGATCGTCATCGTCGGTGCCATGCTGGCCGCCGCGCTGACCGTCACCCCGGCCGGCAAGGTGATGGGCACCCTGGCCGTGGCGCTGGCCGCGGTCAACGTGTTCGGTGGCTTCCTGGTCACCCGCCGCATGCTGGAAATGTTCAAGAAGAAAACCAAGAACGAGGCGCAGAAGTAAGCATGAGCATGAATCTGGTAACGCTTCTGTACCTGGTCGCCTCGATCTGCTTCATCCAGGCGCTCAAGGGCCTCTCGCACCCGGCCACCTCACGCCGCGGCAACCTGTTCGGCATGATCGGCATGGGCATCGCAATCCTCACCACGGTCGGGCTCATCTACAAGCTCGGCGCCGAACTGGCTACCGCCGGGATCGGTTATGTGATCATCGGCCTGCTGGTCGGTGGCAGCGCCGGCTCGATCATGGCCAAGCGCGTCGAGATGACCAAGATGCCTGAGCTGGTCGCCTTCATGCACAGCATGATCGGCCTGGCCGCGGTATTCATCGCCATCGCCGCCGTGCTCGAACCGCAATCGCTGGGCATCGTCGCCAGCATCAGCGACCCAATCCCCACCGGCAACCGCCTGGAGCTGTTCCTGGGCGCGGCCATCGGTGCCATCACCTTCTCGGGTTCGGTGATCGCCTTTGGCAAGCTGTCGGGCAAGTACAAGTTCCGCCTGTTCCAGGGCGCACCGGTACAGTTCGCCGGCCAGCACAAGCTGAACCTGATCCTGGGCCTGGCGACCATCGCCCTGGGGCTGCTGTTCACCTTCACCGGCCATTACAGCGCCTTCACCCTGATGCTGGCCCTGGCCTTCGTCATGGGCGTGCTGATCATCATCCCGATCGGCGGCGCCGACATGCCGGTGGTGGTGTCGATGCTCAACAGCTATTCGGGCTGGGCGGCGGCCGGCATCGGCTTCTCGCTGAACAACTCGATGTTGATCATCGCAGGTTCCCTGGTGGGCTCCAGCGGCGCGATCCTCTCGTACATCATGTGCAAGGCGATGAACCGCTCGTTCTTCAACGTCATCCTCGGCGGCTTCGGTGGCGATACCGATGCCGGCGCGGCGCAAGGTTCGAAGGAGCAGCGCCCGGTGAAGTCCGGCTCGGCCGACGACGCCACCTTCCTGCTGAGCAACGCCGACAGCGTGATCATCGTCCCCGGCTACGGCCTGGCGGTGGCCCGCGCCCAGCACGCGCTCAAGGAACTGACCGAGAAGCTGACCCACAACGGTGTGACCGTTAAGTACGCGATCCACCCGGTGGCAGGGCGCATGCCTGGGCACATGAACGTGCTGCTGGCCGAAGCCGAGGTACCCTACGACCAGGTGTTCGAGATGGAAGACATCAACGCCGAGTTCGGTCAGGCCGATGTGGTACTGGTGCTGGGCGCCAACGACGTGGTCAACCCGGCGGCGAAGAACGATCCGAAGTCGCCGATCGCCGGCATGCCGATCCTCGAAGCCTTCAAGGCCAAGACCATCATCGTCAACAAACGCTCCATGGCCAGCGGCTACGCCGGCCTGGACAACGAACTGTTCTACCTGGACAAGACCATGATGGTGTTCGGTGACGCGAAGAAGGTCATCGAGGACATGGTCAAGGCGGTGGACTGATCAGCCCTTCTATATATAGAAGGGCATAAGGCCCCCGGGAGATATTTCCGGGGGCCTTTTCATTTGCTTGATCCAGATCAACGGCTCTATTTCCGGCCTTCGCCTACGACCATGGTCGCGGGACGGCACCAGGCGAAATCTCTAGACTGCGCTTCCAGTAGCCTCAGTAGCCCGAGATAACAATCCATGTACCGTGATCGTATCCGCTTGTCCTCCCTGCACAGCAAGGTAATGAGTGCGGCTGATGCCGCTGGCCTGATCCAGGACGGCATGACCGTCGGCATGAGCGGTTTCACCCGCGCCGGCGAAGCCAAGGCCGTGCCCCACGCACTGGCCGAACGCGCCAAACAGTCGCCGCTGAAGATCAGCCTGATGACCGGCGCCAGCCTGGGCAACGACCTGGACAAGCAACTGACCGAAGCCGGCGTGCTGGCGCGGCGCATGCCGTTCCAGGTCGACAGCACCCTGCGCAAGGCCATCAACGACGGCAAGGTGATGTTCATCGACCAGCACCTGTCGGAAACCGTCGAACAGTTGCGCAACAAACAGCTCACCCTGCCGGACATCGCGGTCATCGAAGCGGTGGCGATCACCGAACAGGGCCACATCGTGCCGACCACTTCCGTCGGCAACTCGGCCAGCTTCGCGATCTTCGCCAAGCAGGTCATCGTCGAGATCAACCTGTCGCACAATGCCAACCTCGAAGGCCTGCACGACATCTATATTCCGACCTACCGCCCGACCCGCACCCCGATCCCGCTGGTGAAAGTCGACGACCGCATCGGCAGCACCGCCATCCCGATCGACCCGGCCAAGATCGTCGGCATCGTCATCAGCGACCAGCCGGACTCGCCGTCCACCGTGCTGCCGCCTGACCACGAGACCCAGGGTATCGCCGACCATCTGATCACCTTCCTCAAGGGCGAGGTTGAGGCCGGTCGCATGACCAACAACCTCGGTCCACTGCAAGCGGGTATTGGCAGCATCGCCAACGCCGTCATGTGTGGCCTGATCGAGTCGCCGTTCGAAAACCTGACCATGTACTCCGAAGTGCTGCAGGACTCGACCTTCGACCTGATCGACGCCGGCAAGCTGAGCTTCGCCTCGGGCAGCTCGATCACCCTGTCGAGCCGCCGCAACGCCGATGTGTTCGGTAACCTGGAGCGCTACAAGGACAAGTTGGTGCTGCGCCCGCAGGAGATCTCCAACCACCCTGAAGTGGTGCGTCGCCTGGGGATCATCGGCATCAACACGGCGTTGGAGTTCGACATCTACGGCAACGTCAACTCGACCCATGTCTGCGGCACCAAGATGATGAACGGCATCGGTGGCTCGGGCGACTTCGCCCGCAACGCCCACCTGGCGATCTTCGTCACCAAATCGATCGCCAAGGGTGGCGCGATTTCCAGCGTGGTGCCGATGGTCAGCCACGTCGACCACACCGAGCATGACGTGGACATCCTGGTGACTGAAGTGGGCCTGGCCGACCTGCGTGGCCTGGCACCCCGCGAGCGCGCCCGGGTGATCATCGACAACTGTGTGCACCCGGACTACCGCGCCGCGCTGAACGACTACTTCGAGCGCGCCTGCCAGCGTGGCGGCCATACTCCACATATCCTGCGCGAGGCCTTGAGCTGGCACGAGAACCTGGAAGAGACCGGGCGCATGCTCGTCGGCTGACGCCACAACTGTACCGATCACGGGGCAAGCCGCCTTGCCCCGCAATCCCCGCAGGAGCCTGGTACCGCTTCTGTAGGAGCGGCTTCAGCCGCGATCACCCGCGAAGTGGGTGCCAGACACCGCGTTGCCCGCATCGCGGCTAAAGCCGCTCCTACAGACCGGCACCAGCAACAATAAAAACTGTTCTACTGTACCGGTAAAAGTCAAACTTCCCGCCGCGCAATTTCCTCACGCCTTCAAAAAACGCACCATTATCGTGCGGACCAGTACAGTTTCGTCACTTTCGAGTGCAACAGTAGGGTTACACAGTTAACTGAGCCATCGTATTACAGCAGAACTGTATCTACTGTTATGGACAACAGAAGAGGAAGATGGGCACCAGTTAAATCACTCCCTAATGCCGCCACAAGCGGAAGGATGACACATCATGGAACGTACCCTCAGTTCCGACCTGGTTTTCGAAAACGCCCAAGCTTCCAACGCCGCCCTGCCGCTGCGCGTCCTGTCCACCCTGGTACTGTGGCAGCGCCGCATGGCCAGCCGCCGCCAGCTGGCGCGCCTGGACTCCCGCCTGCTGGCCGACGCTGGTATCAGCGAGTCGCAGCGCTACGAAGAGCTGAGCAAGCCGTTCTGGCGCTAAGCTTCGGGCGCCGACCCGGGTCGGCACCGCGCATTCAGAAGAACCCGTCGCAGGTAACTGCGACGGGTTTTCTGTTTGTATGGCCCGTATTAGACACGTCACGACAAGAACCATAACAGTTTTGAATTAATCAACATCGATGAGTACAGTTACGAATTGTGATGTTTCTCCGCCCCGAGCGGCAGAACCACGGCGTGTTACGCTTGTCCTACACGCCTGGTAGAAAACGTACCGTGACGAACCCAGCCAGCGTCCGATAAGCAGATCCACCCAGCCCCTGTGCAGGAGTCCTTCGACCATGTCCCGTAATCATCTGTTTGGCGCCGCCCTGTTGCTGGCCTTCACCGGCGCAGCCAATGCCACCAGCTTCGTCGTCACCACCGATGCCGTGGTGGGCGCCGTCGCCGCCACCACCGATGCCACCTCCGACATTTCCTCGTCGTTCCGTGACGACAAGATCGTCCAGGCCGCCCGCGACGATGCCGCCAGCTTCGTTGGCAGCGAAGGCGCGATTCGCGGCGCCAAGCTGGAAAGCGCATTTGTGCACATCCGCCAGCAACTGCCTGAGCTGCAAGCCAGCGACGCCCAACTGGCACGCGCCATCCTCGCGCTCTGAAACCCGGCTCCAAAAACCGGATTCACTGGCCCTGCCCAGGGAATCCGGAGTAGCCTTCGCCGCCCGAGATAATCGCCCCAGAAAGCCCATGCGTTATTTGTTGCCATTGCTGTTCGCCCTCGCTGGCGTGGGAAGCGCCCATGCCATGGACGCCACCACACAGGCACCATTCCTGACCGGCTTCGTCACCAGCCAGGTGACCAGCGCACCGTTCGACCGCAAGCTGATCCTGGGTGCCCGGGATGATGCGGCCGCCTTTGTTGCCAGTGATGGCCTGATCCGTGGCGCACGCCTGCAGGCAGCGCTCAACACGCTGCGCCAGGGCTGCTCCCGGCACTCCGTCGGCGACCTTGAACTGGCCGAAGCGATTCTCGTCCAATAATCACACCACTCCTCGTATTCCCGGAGATGCTCCATGCGTAAACCGCTGATCGCCGCCACCCTCGGCATGCTGCTACTGGCCGACCTTGCCCAGGCCCACACCTTGGTGGCCACCAGCAATATCATCGTCCGTGCCTTCGGCCGTTCGATCGACTTCACCTCTGATACCACTACCTCGATCCGCGACTCAAAAGTCGTGCGCGAAGCCCATGACGACGCCGCCAGCTTCGTCGCCAGCAACGGCGCTATCCGCGGCGCCCAGCTCGAAGCGGCCTTCGACACCCTGCGTGCCCGTGTGCCTGAAGCGCGCGACGCCAGCGACCAGGTCCTGGCCGAAGCCATCCTCGCCCTGTGAAACGCGCGCGTGCCTGGCTGCTCGGCTGCGCCCTGACGCTGCTCGGCACGCCCGCCCTGGCCGACCTGCAGCTCGTGCTGCAGGCCGATGGTCTCGATCCGCAACAACAACAAGCCAGCCAGGCCCTGCTCGACGAGGCCATGACCAAGCTGCCGCCGCGCTTCAAGCAGCAACTGGACCGGCAAATCCTGGTCAGCTGGAGCGAGCGCATGCCCGAGGACGCCTATGGCCAGGCGTCACCGGTGGCCACGCTGGACCTCAACCGGCGCCTGCTGCCCAGCCTCGCCGACGGCAGCGCCGCCCGCGAGAAGACCAACCGCCCCCATGGCACGGTCCGCGAAGAGCTGCTGGCCACGGTCCTGCATGAACTGACCCACATCTACGACCGCGCCCGCCTGTGGCCGGCCGCCGAACGCCAGGTGATCTCGCGCTGCAAACGCCAGCAGGGCACGCTCGGCAAGATCGGCCTGCCGGAAGACTGCCGTGGCCAGGCTGAGCGCCGCTTCACCTTGAGTGACGACCCGCGCCTGCTCGACCTGGCCGGCTGGCCGCAATACGTCGGCCGCCGTGGCGAGCGCGAGCAGCACAACGGCCAACTCGTGCGCAGCCCGGACAGCTACGAGCTGAGCAGCCCGAAAGAGTTCATCGCGGTCAACATGGAGTACTTCCTCCTCGACCCCAGCTATGGCTGCCGCCGCCCGGCACTGAACCAGTACCTGCGCGACCACTTTGGTTGGGCGCCGCAACAGGACGCCTGCGCCAAAGGGCTGCCGTTCCTCAACGCCGGTAACGACTTCGCTCGCCAGCCACTCGGCGAGATCGATCCCGATCGGGTCTATGAGGTCGACTACCTGCTGGCCGAAGCCAACCAGAACTGGGTCAGCCGCTGGGGCCACAGCATGTTGCGCCTTGTAGTCTGCGCCCCTGGCCGGCCACGTGGGCCGGCATGCCGGCTCGACCTCGACCAGCACCTGGTGCTGTCGTACCGCGCCTTCGTCAACGATGTGCAGCTGTCCAGCTGGGACGGCCTGGTTGGCGCCTACCCCTCGCGCCTGTTCGTGCTGCCACTGGGGCAGGTGATCGACGAATACACCAAGACCGAATTGCGCAGCCTGGCTTCGGTACCCATCAAGCTCAGCCGCGATGAAATCGAGAACCTGGTGCGTCAGGCCGCCGAAATGCACTGGAGCTACGACGGCAACTACTACTTCCTGTCCAACAACTGCGCGGTGGAATCGCTGAAGCTGTTGCGCAGCGGCACCGGTAATCCCGGTTTCAACGACCTGGACAGCATCATGCCCAATGGCCTGCTCGAGGTGATGAAGGGCAGGGGGCTGGCCGATACCCGCGTGCTGGACGACCCAAGGGAAGCATTGCGCCTGGGTTATCGCTTCGACTCCTACCGCGACCGCTACCAGGCCATGTTCGACGTGCTGCGCAAGCATCTGCCGATCAAGCAGACCGCCGTGGAGGACTGGCTGGCCCTGGACGCCGAACAGCGCCGCCAGTGGTTCGACCGCGCCGACCTGCGCACCAGCGCCGCCTTGCTGCTGCTCGAGCAGGCCAGCCTGCGGCGCCAGCTGTTGCTGGCCCAGGACGAGGTCAAGCAACGCTACTTGAACGGCCGCGCGCTCAAGGACGGCAGCTTCGACAAGGCCAATGAGACCCTGCAGGCGATGCTGGCCAACAGCGGCTTCCTCAGCCGCCCGGCTGAATTGCTGGGGGCCGGTGGTTATGGTTTGCCACAACCTGAAGAGCGCAAGCAGCTGGAGCAGGTGAGCAACGAGCGCCAGGCACAGCTGCTGCGCCTGAGCACCGACCTGGACCAGCAGGTGCGGGCGCTGCTGGGGCCGGAGCGGGGCCGGGAGATCAAGGCGGTGGAAGCCAATATCAAGCAGGTGGGCGAGCACCTGCGGGCGCTGCACAAGGCCGCCGGGGGCCTGCAACTGCCTTGAACCCCCTGTAGGAGCCAGCCTTGCTGGCGAACGGCTTCACAACGGTGTTTGCCGCTGTTCGCCAGCAAGGCTGGCTCCTACAAGTGTTCTTCGTCTTCCGAGGGTAGCCCGTCCCCCATATGCAGCCACGGCAACCGGCTCCCCACCCAGATATGCCGGTTCGGCCGCACCCGTTCCGGATGATCCAGCGTCGCCACCGTCACATCGACGGTCTGCGGGCTGAGAGTGGTCACCAATGCCACATGCGCGCCACAAAGCCCACAGAAATACCGGCTGCAGCTGGCGGGTGCCACATAACGCTGCGGCGACCCCGACAACCACTGGAAACCCTCAAGGGGCACGCTGACCCAGGTCACCAGGGTGCCACCACTGACCCGTCGGCAAATCGAGCAATGGCAATGGGCGACATCGCCCATCTCCCCCTCCAAACGGTACCGCAGCGCGCCGCAATGGCAGCCGCCTTCCTCGACATTCGACATCAGATCGACCTCTCGTCGCCTCGTACCGGGCGAAAGCTGGCTGAAAGCTTGCCCACATAGGATAGCGCCACCACCGGCAGCAGACCGGTCAGCCAGGGCAGCCGGAAACTTCCGCGCCCGGCCCAATCAACAACAACAATGGTGATTCTGATGTTTTCCTGTGCCCGCCTTTTCGCAGTACCCCTCCGCCTGCTCCCCGCGCAGCGCCTGACGCGCTGATCCGCCCGAATCGTCCTTCCTTTCGCCGCGCCACGCCTGGAGTACCGCCATGCTGACCTTCCTCGGCTTCGCCATGGTCATCACCTTCATGTACCTGATCATGACCAAGCGCCTGTCGGCCTTGATCGCCCTGATCCTGGTACCGATCCTGTTCGCCCTGTTCGGCGGTTTTTCCGCCAAGATCGGCCCGATGATGCTCGAAGGCATCAGCAAGCTCGCGCCCACCGGCGTGATGCTGATGTTCGCCATTCTCTATTTCGCCCTGATGATCGACTCCGGCCTGTTCGACCCGGCCGTGCGCAAGATCCTCAAGCTGGTCAAGGGTGACCCGCTGAAAGTCTCGGTCGGCACCGCCGTGCTGGCCCTGGTGGTCTCCCTCGACGGTGACGGCGCCACCACCTATATGATCTGCTGCGCCGCCATGCTGCCGCTGTACAGCCGCCTGGGAATGAGCCCGCGGATCATGGCTGGCCTGATCATCCTCGCCGGCGGGGTGATGAACATGACCCCGTGGGGCGGCCCCACCGCCCGCGCCGCCAGCGCCCTGCACGTGGACCCGTCGGACATCTTCGTGCCGATGATCCCGGCCATGGCCTTTGGCGTGGCGGCGATCCTGGCCATCGCCTACTGGTACGGCAAGCGCGAGCGCGCCCGCCTGGGCGAGCTGCACCTGCCGACCGACGACATCGACCACAGCGAAATCAGCGTGTCGCAGTTCCCGGAGGCCCGTCGGCCGAAACTGATCTGGTTCAACGGCGCCCTGACCGCGGCCCTGATGGTCGCGCTGATCGCCGGCCTGCTGCCGCTGCCGGTGCTGTTCATGATCGCCTTCAGTATCGCCATGATCGTCAACTACCCGTGCCTGCAACAGCAGAAGGACCGTATCGCCGCCCACGCCTCCAGCGTGCTGGCCGTGAGCGGGCTGATCTTCGCCGCGGGCATCTTCACCGGCATCCTGTCGGGCACCGGCATGGTCGACGCCATGTCCAAGAGCCTGCTGGCGGTGATTCCGGAGGCGTTCGGCCCGTACATGGCGGTGATCACCGCCATCGTCAGCATGCCGTTCACCTTCTTCATGTCCAACGACGCCTTCTACTACGGCGTGCTGCCAGTGCTGTCGGAATTCGCCAGCCACTATGGCGTCACCCCGGTGGAAATGGCCCGTGCGTCGATCGTCGGGCAGCCGGTACACCTGCTCAGCCCGCTGGTACCCTCCACCTACCTGCTGGTGGCCCTGGCTGGCATCGAGTTCGGCGATCACCAGCGCTTCACCCTCAAGTGGGCAGTGCTGGTGTGCCTGTGCATAATGTTCGGCGCGCTGGCCCTGGGGACTTTCCCGCTGTTCAGCAGTCTGTAATACAAGCGCATCATCCAACCGCAAAGCGCCCGCCATCAGGGCGTTTTGCCTTTACCGCTCGAAGGAATACACATGGAATGGCTGACCAGCCCGGAAATCTGGGTTGCCTTTTTCACCCTCACGGCCCTTGAGATCGTGCTCGGGATCGACAACATCATCATGATCTCGATCCTGGTCAGCCGCATGCCCAAGCACATGCAACCGCGCACGCGGATCTTCGGCCTGGCCCTGGCCATGGTCACGCGGATCATGCTGCTGCTGTCGATCACCTGGGTCATGCGCCTGACCGACGACCTGTTCCATGTACTGGGCCAGGGCATCTCCGGGCGCGACCTGATCCTGTTCTTCGGCGGCCTGTTCCTGCTGTGGAAAAGCTCCCAGGAGATCTATCACGGCCTGGAAGGCGAGGACGAAAGCGCGGACGAGCCAAAAGGCGCGGGCGGCAAGTTCTTCTACACCATCATCCAGATCGCCATCATCGACATCGTGTTCTCCCTGGACTCGGTGATCACCGCCGTGGGCATGGTCTCCCATGTGCCGGTGATGATCGCCGCGATCATCGTCGCGGTGCTGGTGATGATGCTCTGCGCCGGCACCATCAGCGACTTCATCGACAAGCACCCTTCGCTGAAGATGCTTGCGCTTTCGTTCCTGATCGTCGTCGGTACCGTGCTGATCGCCGAATCGTTCGACGTGCATGTACCGAAAGGCTATGTGTACTTCGCCATGGCCTTCTCGCTGGCGGTGGAGGCGATCAACATCCGCATGCGCACGGCGATGGCGCGTAAAAAGGGCAAGGAGCATGACCCGGTGAAACTGCGCAAGGATATTCCGGGTCAGTAAGATCGGGCAGCGCAACAAGACAGAGGGCCCTTCGGGGCCCTCTGTCATTTGCGCCGCCGTCTGTAGGAGCCAGCCTTGCTGGCGAACAGCCCCTCCCGAGATCGTTCGCCAGCAAGGCTGGCTCCTACAGGTTTCAAATATGTTTCAGCCATGCCAAGCTGGCACCTGCCGCGCAAAACAACTAAAGCTTCAGTGAGCACTGAAAAAACCGCCCACCCCCGGGCCAGGCTCGCCGCTTCACCCATTGGCCCCGCGCTGGGGCACAAGACAGAAGGGGGCCCCGAACATGCTGACCCTGCTCAACCTGCTTTCCGCCGTTGCCCTGCTGGTCTGGGGCACGCACATCGTGCGTACCGGCATCCTGCGGGTATTCGGCGCGAACCTGCGCCGGGTGCTGAGCCAGAACATGAACAAGCGCCCGCTGGCATTCGTCGCCGGCATCCTCGTAACCGCCATGGTGCAGAGCAGCAACGCCACCGCCATGCTGGTCACCTCGTTCGTCGGCCAGGGGCTGATGGCCATGACCCCGGCCCTGGCGATCATGCTTGGGGCCGACGTCGGTACCGCGCTGATGGCCCGGGTGCTGACCTTCGACCTGTCCTGGCTGTCGCCGCTGCTGATCTTCCTCGGGGTCATCTTCTTTCTGTCGCGCAAGCAGACCCGCGCCGGCCAGCTGGGCCGGGTGGGCATCGGCCTGGGCCTGATCATCCTGGCGCTGCAGTTGATCGTGCATGCCGCCGCCCCCATCACCCACGCCCAAGGGGTGAAGGTGCTGTTCGCCTCGCTGACCGGCGATATCCTCCTCGACGCCCTGGTCGGCGCGCTGTTCGCGATGATCTCCTACTCCAGCCTGGCCGCCGTGCTGCTCACCGCCACCCTGGCCGGGGCCGAGGTGATCAGCCTGCCGGTGGCCATTGGCCTGGTGATCGGCGCCAACATCGGCAGCGGCCTGCTCGCCTTCCTCACCACCAGCCTGCAGAACAGTGCCGGTCGGCGGGTGGCGCTGGGCAGCCTGCTGTACAAGATGATCGGCCTGGTGCTGATCATTCCGGTGCTGCACCCGCTGGTGGAGTGGATGGACAGCCTGAGCTTCAGCCCGCAGGAGCTGGTGATCGGCTTCCACCTGCTCTACAACACCCTGCGCTGCCTGCTCATGCTGCCCACGACCAAGCTTATGGGTCGCGTGTGCGACAGCCTGCTGCCTGAACGGGAGAGCGGCAACGGCCACTACCAACCTCGTCATCTCGACCCGACCGCCCTGACCACCCCCACGCTGGCCCTGGCCAACGCCGTACGCGAAACCCTGCGCCTGGGCGACATCGTCGACAGCCTGTTGAGCGCCATGCTCGCCGCCCTGCGTGGCACCCAGGCCGCCATGCCGCAGCAGGTAAGGGCCATGAGCGAGGACGCCGAGGCCCTGTACAACGCCATCAAACTGTACCTGGCGCAGATGCCGCGCGAAGACCTCGGCGAACAGGACAATCGGCGCTGGGCCGAGATCATCGAGCTGGCGATCAACCTCAAGCTGGCCAGCGACCTGATCGAGCGCATGCTGCGCAAGGTCCAGCAACAGAAGACCTCGCAGCGCCGCGAGTTCTCGCAGGTCGGTCTGGAAGAGTTGACCGGCCTGCAGGAGCAACTGCTGGCCAACCTGCGCCTGGGCCTGTCGGTGTTCCTCACGGCCGACCCGCAAAGCGCGCACCAGCTGCTGCGGGAAAAACGCCGCTTCCGCGCCCAGGAGCGGCGCCTGGCCCACGCCCATGTCAGCCGCCTGCAACGTAAAGTGGTGCAGAGTATCGAAACCAGTTCGCTACACTTGGAGCTCATCGCCGACATGAAACGGTTGAACTCTTTGTTCTGCAGCAGTGCCTATGTGGTACTGGGCGGCACCGATACCGGCGGGCTGATGCTCGACAGCGTGCCGGACGAAGCCCGCCAACCCTGAATTCACCCACCCCGGAGACCGAAGCTCGCCCATGCGTTGCCTGATGTTCGTTTGCCTGCTGATCTGCAGCCTGCCCAGCCTCGCCCTCGATCGCTCGCGGGTCGAAGGCTACCTGTTGCCCAACGGCCTGCAGGTGATCCTCAAGTCCGGCTACGAACGTGACCATGTCTCGATCCGCCTGGTGGTGGGCGTAGGCCTCGACGACTTCGGCTGCGACCAGCGCGAGCTGCCGCACCTGCTGGAGCACCTGCTGTTCAGCGGCATCGATGAGACCGGGGAGGGCGGCCTGGAGGAACGTATCCAGGCGCTGGGCGGGGAGTGGAACGCCTTCACCAGCAACGCCGACACCACCTTCGTCATCGAGGCCCCGGCGCGCAACCAGCGCAAGGTGCTCGACCTGCTGCTCTCATTGCTGCGTGACACGCGCATCGACGCCAGGGCCCTGGCCACGGCGAAGAAGATCATCGAGCGCGAGGATGGCGGCCACTACGGCCACCTGCAGCGCTGGCTCGATCGCCAGGAGGTCGGCCACCCGGCCAGCGAGCAATTGGCGACGGAACTTGGCCTCAAGTGCAAGGAGCGCTCCGACGTCGACGACATGACCCTCGAGCAAGTCCAGCACCTGCGTGAGCACTGGTATGTCGCCAACAACATGACCCTGATCGTCGTCGGCGGTCTCGACCGCCTGCTGCCGGCCTATCTTGAACGGACTTTCGGCGAGCTGCCGGCGACGGAGCCGGAGGAACGGCGCAATCTCGAGAGCATCAGCCAGCAGGCCGAGCAGCGCCGCGACCTGACCCGCGGCTGGCTGGGCGACAGCGTCAAGCTGCACTGGCTGTTCATAGAACCTGCCCTGGACACCGGCCACGAGCAAACCCTGGAACTGCTCTCGCGCTACCTGGACTGGGCCCTGTACGACCAGCTGCGCCTGCGCCATGGATTGTCCTACGGCCCCTCGGCGCAGCGCGAGAGCTTCGGCGACAGTGGCATGCTAAGCCTCAATGCCGACCTCGAACGCCAGGACATCGACACCGCGGTGAAAGTGCTCACGCAGTTGTTCGACCATCTGCGCAAGCATGGCCTTGACCCAGACACCTTCGCCCGGATCAAGGAAGCGGCGATCGCCCGCGAAAGCTGGAGCACCCAGGGCAACACGGCACTGGCCGACTATTACTGGGGGGCGCTCAACGACTATGAGAACGGGCGCTTCAGCGACCCGATGCGCAAGCTGCGCCAGGTCACCTTGAAAGAGGCCGATGCGGCATTGCGCGAGCTGCTGAAGGAGCCGGGGTACTTGCGGATCGAGAAGCCACTGCTGGGGTATGACGAGCTGTATGGGCTGGTGGCGTTGATCCTGGGTGTACTCCTGGCCATCGGCCTGATCCGCCGGCGTCGCGTAGTGGCGAATCGCCCCAGCGGTGCTACTCGGGAGTAGTGATTCGGCGGTATCCTGTGTCGACCTCTTCGCGGATAAATCCGCGCCCACAGAATTCCTTCACCGCGAATCCTGTAGGCGCGGATTTATCCGCGAAGAGGCCGGCGCTGTTACCCATCCATCCTGTTGTAGACCCATGCCTCCACTACCCAACTTCGTCCTGCGCGTGATCGAACTGCTCAAGCGCTACCCCGGTGTTATCGCCCTCTACGGTTTCATCTCGGGAATTTGCAGCTTCATCCTGGTCGACCGCCAGGCCGGCCTGGCCAGCTGGATTGCCATCGTCATGTTGATCAGCTGGGTCTGGCTGATGCTGGAGAACACCCTCACCGAGCTGTTCGCCCGCACCTTCAAGCGCGAGATCCCGCAGCCGCTGCTGCGCTTCGCGACACAGATGATCCACCAGGAAAGCCTGTTCTTCGTCCTGCCGTTCTTCTTCATCACCACCACCTGGAACAGCGGCCAGCTGGTGTTCACCGGCCTGCTCGGCGCCGCCGGGCTGATCTCGATCGTCGACCCGCTGTACCACAAGTGGCTGGCGCCACGGCGCTGGCTGTTCCTGGCGCTGCACACCCTGACACTGTTCGCCGCCATGCTCACGGCGCTGCCGATCATCCTCAACCTGACCACCGCGCAGAGCTTCAAGCTGGCGCTGATCGCCGCCATGGTGCTGTCGTTCCCGAGCCTGGCCAGCAGCTTCCCGATCAACAACTGGCGCCGTGGCGTGGGGCTGGTGCTGGTCACCCTGGCGGTGGGGGGCGGTGGCTGGCTGCTGCGCTCCTGGGTGCCGCCAGCCACCCTGTGGATGACCGACGTGGCGATCAGCACCGAAGTGCTCAACCGCCAGCCAGGCGCGTCGCTGGACGAAGTCGCCGCCAGCCGCATCCGCGGCGGCGGGCTGTACGCCTATACCGCGATCAATGCGCCGCGCGGGCTGAACGAGCGTATCTATCATGTGTGGCAGCTCAACGGCAAAGAGGTCGACCGCATCGCCCTGGACATCCACGGCGGGCGCAAGGAGGGCTACCGCGCCTGGACCCACAAGCAGAACTTCCCGCCCAACCCGGTGGGCAAATGGCAGGTGAGGGTGCTGACCGAGGATGGTCAGGTGATTGGGGTGTTGCGGTTCAAGGTGGTCGACGACGCAGTGCCCAAATAGGGCCCTGTTCGTCGGTAGGAGCGGCTTTAGCCGCGATGCGGGCGACGCGGTTGTGGCACCCGCATCGCGGGTGATCGCGGCTGAAGCCGCTCCTACAGGGGTCGTGTCGGGTCAAGGGGTTGGATTTTGCGCTATGAGAGTGCGCTATGATCAGCCTCTATGCCCCCAGTCAGATGCATGGAGCCTATGACCGCCCCGAGCGCAATCCTGGACACCCAGCAGCAGCCCACCCGCCTGCGCATCGTCGGCGACTGGACGCTGGCCCACTACGCCAACCTCAAGCGCGAGTGCGAGCGCCTGGGCACACAGTACGGCGATGACACCCAGGTCGACCTCAGCCAACTGGGCCGCCTGGACACCGCCGGTGCCTCGCTGCTGGCCGAACTGCTGGGCTCCGAACGCCTGTCGCATTGCACCGACGACCTCCCCGACGCCAGCCGCGCCTTGCTCAAGAACGTCTACTGCTCGGTGCAGGACTACTGCATCCCGGTCAAGCAGCCCGAACAACCGGTGCTGCTCCTGCTGCTGGCACGCATCGGCCGGGCGGTCGACCAGCTGTGGCAGGACACCCGGCAGGTGCTGGGCTTCATCGGCCTGATCCTCGAAACCTTGCTGCTGCGCCTGTTCCAGCCCCACCGCTGGCGGGTCACCCCAGTGGTGGCGCACCTCGAACAGACGGGCCTCGACGCCGCGCCGATCGTCGCCCTGCTGACCTTCCTGGTCGGCGCCGTGGTGGCCTTCCTCGGCGCCACCGTGCTGGCCGCGTTCGGCGCGACGATCTTCACCGTCGACCTGGTGGCCTTCTCCTTCCTGCGCGAATTCGCCGTGCTGCTGACCGCCATCCTCATGGCCGGCCGCACCGCCAGCGCCTTCACCGCGCAGATCGGCTCGATGAAGGCCAACGAAGAGATCGACGCCATCCGCACCCTGGGCCTGAACCCCATCGAACTGCTGGTGGTGCCACGGGTGCTGGCACTGCTGATCGCACTACCGCTGCTTACCTTCCTTGCGATGATCTGCGGCATGGTCGGCGGCGCGGTGGTCTGCGCCCTGACCCTGGATATCTCGCCAGCCATGTTCCTTTCGCTGCTGCAGAGCGACATCGGCGTGCAGCACTTCCTGGTGGGCCTGGCCAAGGCGCCGTTCTTCGCCTTCCTGATCGCCGCCATCGGCTGCCTTGAGGGTTTCAAGGTCAGTGGCAGCGCCGAGTCGGTCGGTGCCCACACCACCTCCGCCGTGGTGCAGTCGATCTTCGTGGTCATCGTGCTGGACGCGGTGGCCGCGCTGTTCTTCATGGAGATGGGCTGGTGACGGGCCGGGAAGCGGTGATCGAGGCACGGGGCATCTGCAACCGCTTCGGTAACCAGAGCGTGCACGAAAACCTCGACCTGGACCTGTACCGCGGTGAAATACTCGCCGTGGTCGGTGGCTCGGGCAGTGGTAAATCGGTGCTGCTGCGCAGCATCATCGGCTTGCGGCGGCCCAATGAAGGTCAGGTCCGGGTATTCGGCCAGGACCTGGCCACACTGAATGAAACGCAGCGCTCGCTGGTGGAGCGGCGCTTCGGCGTGCTGTTCCAGAAAGGCGCCTTGTTCTCTTCGCTGACCGTCACCGAGAACGTCGCCCTGCCATTGATCGAACACGCCGGGCTGTCGCGCACCGACGCCGAGCACCTGGCCGGGGTGAAGCTGGCCCTGGCCGGCCTACCAATCAGCGCTGCCGACAAATACCCCGCGTCGCTGTCCGGCGGCATGATCAAGCGCGCCGCCCTGGCCCGCGCCCTGGCCCTGGACCCCGACATCCTGTTCCTCGACGAGCCGACCGCCGGCCTCGACCCGATCGGCGCCGCCGCCTTCGACCAACTGATCCTCACCCTGCGCGACGCCCTGGGTCTGTCGGTGTTCCTGATCACCCACGACCTGGACACGCTCTACACCATCACCGACCGGGTGGCGGTGCTGGCGCAGAAGAAGGTGCTGGTGGCCGGGCCACTCAGCGAAGTCGAGCAGGCCGACGACCCGTGGATTCACGAATACTTTCACGGCCCGCGCGGCCGGGCAGCCGAAGACGCCGCCCTGCGCGCCCGCCAGGAGCGCTGAACGATGGAAACCCGAGCTCATCATGTCCTGATTGGCCTGGTCACCGTGCTGGTGGTGGCCGGCACCATGCTGTTCGGCCTGTGGCTGACCAAGTCCAGCGTCGACACGGCCTTCAAGGACTACGAAGTGGTGTTCAACGAGGCGGTGTCGGGCCTGTCCCGTGGCAGCCCGGTGCAATACAACGGTATCAAGGTCGGCGATGTCAGCAGCCTGCGCCTGGACCCGAAGGACCCGCGTCGGGTCCTGGCCCGCGTGCGCCTGAGCGGTGACACGCCGGTCAAGGAAGACACCCAGGCCAAGCTCACGCTGGCCGGCGTCACCGGCAACTCGTTCATCCAGCTCAGCGGCGGCACCCCGCAGAGCCCCGAGCTCAAGGGCAAGGACGGCAAACTGCCGGTGATCGTCGCCTCGCCTTCGCCGATTTCGCGCCTGCTCAACGACAGCAGTGACCTGGTGACCAACATCAATCTGCTGCTGCACAACGCCAACCAGATGTTCTCCGAGGGCAACATCGAACGGCTGAGCAACACCCTGGCCAACCTGGAACAGACCACCGGCGCCTTCGCCAACCAGAAGGGCGGGATTTCCGCGGCCATCGAACAATTGGCCCAGGTCGGCAAGCAGGCCAACGCCACCCTGGCAGAGACCCAGGCATTGATGCGCAACGCCAACGGCCTGCTGGGCAACCAGGGCAAGCAGGCGATCGGCAGCGCCGAGCAGGCCATGCAGGCGCTGGCCGAAAGCGCCGCCACCCTCAACAACCTGCTGCAGGACAACCGCCAGTCCATCGACGACGGCGCCCAGGGCCTGAACCAGTTGTCCCCGGCGATACGTGAACTGCGTGAAACCCTCAACTCGCTCAAGGGCATTTCCCGGCGTCTGGAGGCCGACCCGAGCGGCTACCTGCTGGGCCGCGACAACAACAAGGAGTTCCAGCCATGAAGCCGTCCTTGCGCCTGGCCGCCCTGGCCGCCACCCTGAGCCTGGCGTCGGCCTGCTCGATCCTGCCTCAGGGCGAGCCTGTGGATATCTATCGCCTGCCAGTTGGCCAGCCCGCGCGGGGTGCCGCGCCGCTGGACTGGTCGCTGCGCCTGAACAAGCCCCTGGCCAGCGAAGCCCTGGCCGGGCCGCGCATCGCGGTGATCCCCCAGGGTGACGTGATCAGCAGCTACAAGGGCGCCCGCTGGAGCGACCCGGTGCCGATGCTGGTGCGCAACCGCCTGCTCGATGGCTTCCAGCGCGACGGCCGGGTACAGCGCCTGAGCGCCGACGACAGCAACTTGCAGGCCGACTATGAGCTGGGGGGTGAGTTGCAGGCCTTCCAGGCCGAATACCGGCCTGGAGGAAGCGTGGAAGTGGTGATCCGCTATGACGCGCGGCTGGTGCAGGGGCGCAGCCAGCGCATCCTCGCCAGCAAGCGCTTCGAGGTGCGCCAGCCGCTAGGCGAACAGCAGGTGCCAGCGGTAGTCGCCGGCTTCGGCACGGCCAGCGACCAGCTGGCGCGCCAGGTGATCGACTGGACCGTCGGCCAGGCTCAGCCGAAGAACCAGTAGCAGACGAAGATCGCCGCGATCACTCCGGCCAACTCGGCCAGCAGGGCGCAACCCACCGCGTGGCGCACCCGCTGGATCCCCACCGCGCCGAAATACACCGCCAGCACGTAGAAGGTGGTCTCGGTGCTGCCCTGGATGGTTGCCGCCACCAGTGCCGGGAAGCTGTCCACACCCTGGGTCTGCATGGTCTCGATCAGCATGGCCCGCGCCGCGCTGCCGGAGAACGGTTTGACCAGGGCAGTGGGCAGGCCCTCCACGAAACGGGTGTCCAGGCCCATCCAGTTCACCGCATGGCGGATGCCGTCCAGGGCCAGTTCGAGGGCACCCGAGGCGCGCAGCACACCGACTGCCACCAGCATCGCCACCAGGTACGGCAGCAGGCTCTTGGCCACGTCGAAGCCTTCCTTGGCGCCCTCGACGAATGCTTCGTACACCTGCACCCGTCGCAACGCGCCGATCACCAGGAACAGGATGATCACGCCGAACAGCGTCAGGTTACCGAGGATCGAAGACAGGCTGGCCAGGGCGGCCGCCGACAGCGTGCCGAGGAATGCCATGAAGCCACCCAGCAACAGGGCGCCGGGGATCAGGTAGGCGAGCACCACCGGGTCCCACAGGCGCAGGCGCTGCATCACCGCCACCGACAGCAGCCCGACCAGCGTCGAGCAGCTGGTGGCCAGCAGGATCGGCAGGAACACCATGGTCGGGTCGGCCGCACCTTGCTGGGCGCGGTACATGAAGATGGTCACCGGCAGCAGGGTCAGCGACGAGGCGTTGAGCACCAGGAACAGGATCTGCGCGTTGCTCGCCGTGGTGCTGCTGGGGTTGAGTTCCTGCAGCGAACGCATGGCCTTCAGCCCGATGGGCGTGGCGGCATTGTCCAGGCCCAGGCCGTTGGCGGCGAAGTTCATGGTGATCAGGCCCAGGGCGGGGTGGCCGGGCGGAACTTCCGGCATCAACCGGGCGAACAGCGGGCCAAGCACCTTGGCCAGCCACTCGACGATACCGGCCTTCTCGGCGATCTTGAGGAAGCCCAGCCACAGCGTCAGGGTGCCGAACAGCAGGACCATGACTTCCACCGACAGCTTGGCCATGGCGAAGATGCTCTCGACCATGGCGGCGAAGATGCCGGCGTTGCCACCCACCAGCCACTGGGCCAGGGCGGAGATGGCCGCCACCAGGAAAAAGCCGAGCCACAGGCCGTTGAGCATCCGTGTGTTCCCCCGTGAAAAATGCCCGAATGATAGCGCAAACGCTCCCCCCCGTAGGAGCCGGCTTGCCGGCGAACACCGGCATGGCCGGTGCCAGGCACCGCGCCGTCTCCTTCGCCGGCAAGCCGGCTCCTACAGGTCTGCGGAATGCAAAAAGCCCCGACAAGTCGGGGCTTTTCGTTCAGCGCAAAGGCTTACTGGTTGACGGTCTTGCCTGCCACCACAGCCTCGCTCTTGCCTTTGTTCAGCACCAGCGAGTTGTAGTACGCCTCGCCTTTCTCGGCGTCGTACATACCCTGCCACTTGGCGATGACCACGGCGGCCAGGGCGTTACCCACCACGTTCAGCGCGGTACGGGCCATGTCCATGATGCGGTCGACACCGGCGATGAAGGCCAGGCCTTCCAGCGGAATGCCCACGCTGCCCAGGGTGGCCAGCAGCACCACGAAGGACACGCCTGGCACGCCGGCGATACCCTTGGAGGTGACCATCAGGGTCAGCACCAGCAGCAGCTGCTGGCTCCAGGACAGGTCGATGCCGTACAGCTGGGCGATGAAGATCGCCGC
Source organism: Pseudomonas entomophila (assembly GCF_029478665.1). Classification (GTDB taxonomy): domain Bacteria; phylum Pseudomonadota; class Gammaproteobacteria; order Pseudomonadales; family Pseudomonadaceae; genus Aquipseudomonas; species Aquipseudomonas entomophila_F. The sequence goes on along the minus strand of NZ_JARPQB010000013.1, from coordinate 150,192 downwards.
GATGCTCTGGTACAAGGTCGAGCCGTCGAGGTTGAACGAGTAGCCGGTCGGTACCACGAACGAGCAGATCGACTTCGGCGCGCCGTACTTCTCCATCTTCTCGATCACGCGCGGCAGCACGGTCTCGGAGCTGGAGGTGGAGTAGGCGAGGATCAGCTCGTCCTTCATGATGCGCATGATCTTGATGACCGAGAAGCCGAACACGCGCGCCACCAGGCCCAGCACCATGAAGGCGAAGAAGGCGATGGCGAAGTACACCAGCAGCACCAGCTTGGCCAGTGGCAGCAGCGAAGCGAAGCCGAAGTTGGCGACAGTGGCGGCGATCAGGGCGAACACGCCGATCGGGGCGTAGTTCATGATCATGTGGGTGACCTTGAACATGGTCTCCGACACGCCCTGGAACGTCTTCACCAGCGGCTCGCGCAGGTCGGCGTTGAGGCTCGACAAGCCCATGCCGAACATGACCGAGAAGAAGATGATCGGCAGCATCTCGCCACGCATCAGCGCTGCGAAGATGTTCGACGGGATCAAGTTGAGCAGGGTCTCGATGAACGCGTGTTCATGCTGCACCTCGGCCGCGGTGGCCTGGTACTTGGAGATGTCGACGGTGCCCAGGGTGCTCATGTCGATGCCGGCGCCCGGGTGGAACACGTTGGCGAGAACCAGGCCGACGACGATGGCGATGGTGGTCACCACCTCGAAGTAGATGATGGTCTTCAGGCCAATGCTGCCCAGTTTCTTCGCGTCGCCAACCCCGGCGATGCCCACGATCAGCGACGAAATCACGATCGGGACGACGATCATCTTGATCAGGCGAATGAAGATGTCGCCAGCGGGCTGGAGGACGTTGCTGATCCACCATGCCTTTTCCGCACTGAAATGATTCAGTAGCGCGCCGACTGCAACGCCCAGCAACAGACCGATCACGATCTGCCAGGCGAGGCTCAGTTTTGCCTTCTTCATGTCATTACCCTTTGTTGTAGTGGTCACGGGCACCAAGCGGAAAGCCGCGTCCCAGAGCTGTTAACAGCATGTTGGTTGCAGAGCTTGCCGTCCGGTGACCCCATGTAAGGACACCGCGAGCGAATGGTTCAGGTGCTCGGGCCAGGGAAAAAGGCGGCAACTATTGCGATGGGAAGGGGGGCAGTCTAATGCCGGAAACGACTACCCTATGCCGAATCGGCATGAGACTCGACCTGAAAATCGGGCATCGCCAACGCCTTGATTTTCAACGTTCGGATTTCCGAACAAGACCAAAGCGCCATTTTTAGGCCGATTTAGAGGTATGCATGTGGGGGTTCGAATGGCGTGTTCGACAATCCGAATGGCTGAAATGCCCTCTGACCTGACCTATCGGACAGCCTAAAAAATTTCGATATACGGTCGAGACAAAATGTGTCTTGGTAAAAAGTCGTGCATATAAAAGGAAGAATTCCTACAAGAGGCGCTTCGGAAGCCAGACCGGTCAGCGCATCGTGCTCGACACGGCCGATCTGCAGCTTCCGATGCCACCCTCGCCTGACCCGGCCCATCGCGGAGGCACTCCCTGTACCCCTAGGCCACTCCGACCCTGCAACAGTCAGAACGGCCCGGCCCCCTGGTCATGCGCGGCCCGTCCTCGGGGCCGCGCATCATAGAAGCCAGAACAATAAAAAGGTTCAGCTTCCATTGCGTTACAGAGCGTGACCGCTGGTCAGTACCAGTTCGGGTCGCGCTTGAGCTGCTCGCGCAGCAGCGCCTGCATGCCGTCGTCCGGCTTGCCGAGCCAGCGGTACTCGGCATGGCGGGTGGGCGACTTGTCGGCAGGCAGGCCTTCGGGCACTTCCACGAGCATCCCGTAGGCATGCTCCTTGTCCCAGCTAAAAGCCACGATCAACCGTTTATAGGTGCAGTTGCCCTGCGACTCGCAGAGCGGACCGACCAGGTATTTATCACCATCCTCGGTCACTGCGGACATCTGCAAAGGGGCGCTGCCAGTGAGGTTGATCACCCACTCGGGAAGGCGCTCCTCGCCTTTGATCGTGTCCTGCCAGGTTTCCCGGTATTCAGGGTCCGTGCCCAACAACTGGTCGGCACGGACCTGGCCGTCATTGGCCGCCATCGCCGCCGTACCGACGCCCAGAAGCAGGGCGCCGGCCAGGGCAGTGCAAAGCATCCGGCTCATGGTTCAACCCCTGCCGCGTCCGAAGAAGAAGGAAGCCACGAACAGCACCAGGAAGACGATGAACAGGATCTTCGCGATGCCGGTCGCTGCGCCGGCGATACCACCGAAGCCCAGTACCGCGGCGACAATGGCGATGATCAGGAAGGTAATAGCCCAACTCAGCATGATGTCTCTCCTTTCTTGCTTGTGCGAAATCGATCGTTGGCCGGGGCTCAGAACACCCAGCGGTCCTGGGGCACGATGTTGTCGACGGCAGCAGGCGTGGCGTCGGGGGCGGGCAATGGCTCGACCGCCTTCACCAGGGTGCTGGCATGACTGGCCTTCAACTGGGTCAACAGCGCGGTCTGCATCGCCACCTGTTCGGCCAGGCGGGCGGTCTGCAGGCTGTAATAGAACTGCCCGGCCGCCAGGGTGAGCAGCATGGCCATGGCGAGGAACAACAGCTGGCGCAGCGGCAAGGCGACACTCTGCGTGCGGTTGACGGGTTGGCGATTCATGCCGGCTCCTCCTGCTGGACCTGTTGTCTGTCTTAAACAGAGAGGTGCAGCCTGCGTGCCAGCCTTTCGCACAATTAAAAATACTTTTAAATCAATGAGTTATTCATTTATTAGGCAATCACCTGGGACGTATCCTGCACGATGCGCACCTGTACGCCGTGCACTTTGCACGATTCACGTTCCTGTCTTCAGGCGTTGTAGTGCCTGTGAGATCGAGCGCCGCTCATGCGGCGCATCGCGGATGAATCCGCTCCTACCTCTATTGCAACGTGGCCGTGCCTGTAGGAGCGGATTCATCCGCGATGCGCTGCGCAGCAGCGCCGATTCTCAAAAACACCACCGCCCACACAAGCACACAACCCCATGGTTTTCAGGCACTTGGTCATCATCCCGGCAAGCGGCTAGCATGCAGGGAGATGAAACAATCAGAATCAACCATGCAACTTGCCCGATTTTTCCGACACTAACTGAGACCAACCCCAAAGGAGCGCAGGAAATGGAACCAGCCCAGGACAACCAAGGCCGCATCCTGCTGGTGGACGACGAGTCGGCGATCCTGCGCACCTTCCGTTACTGCCTCGAAGACGAAGGCTACAGCGTGGCCACCGCCAACAGCGCCACCCAGGCCGAAACCCTGCTGCAGCGCCAGGTGTTCGACCTGTGCTTCCTCGACCTGCGCCTGGGCGAGGACAATGGCCTCGACGTTCTGGCGCAAATGCGCATCCAGGCGCCCTGGATGCGGGTGGTGATCGTCACCGCGCATTCGGCCATCGACACCGCAGTCGACGCCATCCAGGCCGGCGCCGCCGACTATCTGGTGAAGCCCTGCAGCCCCGACCAGCTACGCCTGGCCACGGCCAAGCAACTGGAGGTGCGGCAGTTGTCGGCACGCCTGGAAGCCCTCGAAGGCGAAGTGCGCAAGCCCAAGGACGGCCTGGACTCCCACAGCCCGGCCATGATGGCCGTGCTGGAAACCGCCCGACAGGTGGCGACCACCGACGCCAACATCCTCATCCTCGGCGAGTCCGGCACCGGCAAGGGGGAGCTGGCCCGCGCCATCCATGGCTGGAGCAAGCGCGCCCGCAAGGCCTGCGTGACCATCAACTGCCCATCGCTCAATGCCGAGCTGATGGAAAGCGAACTGTTCGGCCACACTCGCGGCGCATTCACCGGTGCCAGCGAAAGTACCTTGGGACGGGTCAGCCAGGCCGATGGCGGCACACTATTCCTCGACGAGATCGGCGACTTTCCCCTCACTTTGCAACCAAAGTTGCTGCGTTTCATCCAGGACAAGGAATATGAGCGGGTCGGTGACCCGGTCACCCGCCGCGCCGACGTGCGCATCCTCGCGGCGACCAACCTCAACCTCGAGGAAATGGTCCGCGAAAACCGCTTCCGCGAAGACCTGCTTTACCGCCTGAACGTCATCACGCTTCATCTGCCGCCCTTGCGCGAGCGCAGCGAGGACATCCTGACCCTGGCCGACCGTTTCCTGGCCCGCTTCGTCAAGGAGTACTCACGACCGGCCAAGGGCTTCAGTGACGAGGCCCGCGCGGCGCTGCTCAACTACCGCTGGCCGGGCAACATCCGCGAACTGCGCAACGTGGTCGAGCGCGCCAGCATCATCTGCCCCCAGGAACGGGTGGAGATCAGCCACCTGGGCATGGGTGAACAGCCAGCCGGCAACACGCCCCGGGTCGGCGCAGCATTGAGCCTGGAGGAGCTTGAACGCGCCCACATTGGCGCGGTGCTGGCCACCAGCGACACCCTTGACCAGGCAGCCAAGACCCTGGGTATCGACGCTTCGACGCTGTACCGCAAACGCAAGCAGTACAACCTATGAGATGGCCGATGAAGCTGCGTACCCGGCTGTTCCTGAGCATCTCGGCGCTGATCACCGTGGCCTTGCTCGGGCTGCTGCTGGGACTGGTCAGCGTGATGCAGATGGCCACCCAGCAACAGCGCCTGGTCCAGGACACCACCCACTCGCTGGACCTGGGCCTGAGGCTGCGGCAGAACCTGGGCGAGCAGTTGAACCTGATGCTCGACGAGGACACCAACCCGAACAACCTGGTGACCCTGCAGGACCAGTTCCAGGCATTGCTCAACCAAGGCCTGGAGCAAGGCGGCGAGCGTACCGGCTTCAGCAAGGCCGCCAGCAATTACCAGGCTTTCGTACAGGCCTACCGTGACAGCCCGGCCCCCGCCCGCAGCATGGGGGTCGAGCAGCCTCTGGGGGCGGCGTTCAACCAGGTCCGCACCGATCTGCTCGACTCCCACCGGCAGGCACTGGAACACATCATCCGCAGCGAAGAGAAATCCCGCGACCACGCCCTGCTGGTCAGTGGCTTGCTGGGTTTCATGGGCCTGACCGTGCTGGTGCTGGGCTTCATCACCGCGCACAACATCGCGCGCCGCTTCGGCCAGCCGATCGAGGCACTGGCAAAGGCCGCCGACCAGGTGGGCCAGGGAAACTTCGATGTCACCCTGCCGGTGACCCAGGCCACCGAGCTGAACCAACTGACCCGCCGCTTCGGCCTGATGGCCGACGCCTTGCGCAAGCACCAGGCCACCAACATCGACGAACTGCTCGCCGGCCAGCAGCGCCTGCAGGCGGTACTCGACAGCATCGACGACGGCCTGCTGATCATCGACCGCCAGGGCCGCCTGGAACATCTCAACCCCGTGGCCCAGCGCCAGCTCGGCTGGGACCCTGGTCGCCTGGGCGTGAGCCTGGCCGAAGCCCTGCAACGCCCGGAGCTGGAGCAGCAGCTGCGCCAAGTGCTGCGTGGCGGCAGCCTGGATCGGCCACCCGACGACCTGAACCTGGAGGTCGACGAAGAAAGCCGACTGCTGACCTACAGCCTGACGCCGGTCAGCCACCCCCAGGGGCCTATCCTGGGTGCCGTGATGGTGCTGCACGATGTCACCGAGCAACGCGCCTTCGAGCGCGTGCGCAGCGAGTTCGTCCTGCGTGCGTCCCATGAATTGCGCACGCCGGTCACGGGCATGCACATGGCCTTCGGCCTGCTGCGCGAGCGCGTCAGCTTCCCGGCCGGCGCCCGGGAGAACGACTTGCTCGAGACCATCGCCGAGGAAATGCAGCGTCTCACCCAACTGATCAACGACCTGCTGAACTTCTCTCGATACCAGAGCGGCCTGCAAAAGCTCGAACTGGCCCCCTGCGCCCTTGAAGATCTGTTCGAGCGGGCGCAGGCGCGCTTCGCCGAACAGGCGGCGAACAAACAGATCGAACTGCTCCGCGAGCTGGAGCCGCCCCTGCCACGCATCCAGGCCGACGCGACGCAGCTCGACCGGGTGCTGGACAACCTGCTGCACAATGCCATCCGCCATACCGCCAGCGGCGGGCGCATCCGCCTGCACGCGCGGCGCCATGCCGAGCGGGTGATCATCAGTGTCGAGGACAACGGCGAGGGCATCGCCTATGGGCAGCAGGGACGGATCTTCGAGCCGTTCGTGCAAGTTGGCCGCAAGAAGGGCGGGGCCGGGTTGGGGCTGGCGCTGTGCAAGGAGATCGTGCAGCTGCATGGCGGGCGCATGGGTGTGTTCTCGCGGCCAGGGCAGGGGACGCAGTTCTACATGGCGCTGCCTGTCTGAACAAACCCCTTTGTAGGAGCGGATTTATCCGCGATGCGGGCTTCACCCGGTATGGCACCCGCTTCGCGGGTGATCGCGGCTAAAGCCGCCCCTACGGGCGAGGGCCCCTGACGCCTCTATTCACGGCTCATCATCGATCCGCCGCCCCGCCACCCGGCGCCCACGGGTGATCAGCTCGACGAACTGGCGGGCATTGAGCGGGTGGGCGAACAGCCACCCCTGCCCGTAATTGACCCCTTCGCTGTTGAGCAACTCCGCCTGGTCCTCCGACTCGATCCCCTCGGCGATCACCCGCAGGTGCAGGTCGTGGGCCATGCGGATGATATGCGGCGCCACGCCGCTGCTGGCGGCATCGTGCCCCAGGGCGTCGATGAAGGCCTTGTCGATTTTCAGGCAGTCCACCGGCAAGGTCTGCAGGTAGGCCAGGCTGCAGTAACCGGTGCCGAAATCATCGATCAGCACCTGGTGCCCCACGGCGCGCAAGGTCTGCAGGTTGTCCCGCGCCACCACCACATCGATCAGGCCACGCTCGGTGACCTCGAAGGCGATCTGGCTGGCCGCCACCCGGTGCTGGGCCAGCAGGCGCTGGGCCACGCGACCGATACGCGGCTCCATGACATCGCAGGCCGCCAGGTTCACCGAGATATACAGCCGCGGGTTGGCGCGCAGCAGCTGGCCCAGTTGCTCCAGCACCCGTTGCAACACGAAATCGGTGATTTCGCGGATCTGCCCGGTATTCTCCGCCAAGGGAATGAACAACTCCGGGCTGGTCAGGCTACCGTCCGGGCGCCGCCAGCGCACCAGGGCCTCGGCACCGACGCAGCGGCGGCTGTCCAGTTCGAAGATCGGCTGGTAGAGCACCTGCAGCTCACCCCGACGCAGGGCCTGTTGCAGCTCCGAACTCATCGAGCGGCGCTGCTGGATCAGTTGCAGCACCAGCCAGCCGATGCAACCGGCCAGCACCACGCTGCCCGGGAACAGCAGCCAGAGCAGGCCATTGAGCCTCAGCGGCAGGCTGGCCCGAGGGGCGATCAGCACCAGCTGATAATCCGGCGACTTGGTCGACATGAGATAGACCAGACGGTCGGGCAACTCGAGCAACGACTTGTGCAAGGGCGGTGGCCAGTCGGCGGTCGGCGGCCAGCGTTGTTCCGGGCCCAGCACCGGGATCGCGCGGTTGCCACGGTCGAGCACCACCAGCAGGCTGCCGCCGGGGGGCAGGTCGACCACATCGGAGAGATGGCCCCGGGAAGTGGACACCAGAAACCTGCCGCGCCCCAGCATCAGCGCGGCAAGGTTGTCATTGGGTTCGGTGGTGGTGTTCAGCCAGTAGCTGTAGGTGGGCCCGCGGATATCCGGCCTGCGCAACGAATCGACCTGTCGATCCACCCCCCGGCTGGAACAGCTTTCCCGGCCATCCACATAAGCCGCCTCATAGATGAAGCGCGACTTCAGCGCCACTTGCTGCAGTTGTTCCAGCAGCGCTGGGCCGCAGCCGCGCAGGTTCTGCCCCTCGAGCTGGTCGACCCCCTCACGCAACTGGCCGAACACTTGCTCCAGGCGATCCAGGAAACGCTCACCCCGCGCGTTCATCTGTTCGATTTCGCTTTGCTTCATCTGTTGCAGGGTCAGGCCGACGCTGGCGGCCAGCAACAGGGCGGCGCTGGCCAGTGCCGCGATCACGGCAAGCAGCCACGGATGGTAAAAAAATTGGCGCATCGAAGCGATCAGGGCAGACATGCGCGGCATCCGGTTGATTACCAAAGGTATAGCAACGGAATGGGCGATCGGCCTGGCCGTTTGGCGCAACGCTCGAGGGGCGGCCCCTCGAGCCAAGGTCAGCGCTTGCGGTTGAGCACCTGCAGCATCGCGGCGGTCTGGGCGTCTGGCATGCCGTCGAAGCGCTGCGGGCGGAAGCGCATCTGGAACGCCGCGATCACATGGCGGGTCGCCACATCCAGGGTGCCGGTCTGCTCGATGGCATAGCCGAAGCGCGCCAGTTGCTGCTGGTACCAGCCAATGCTGGGCGGGTTGGCCTCGAAATACACCTGCTGCCGCGCCACCGCAGCCGCCTCCGGCCAGATGCCAAGACCGGCGTCGGCCAGGCGTTTCCAGGGGAACAGCGGGCCTGGGTCGAGCTTGCGCAAGGGGGCGATGTCGCTGTGCCCGATGATATGCCGAGGGTCGATGTTGTTGCGCTTGACGATATCCTTGAGCAAGGCGATCAACGACTGGACCTGCGCCTCGCTGTAGGGATGCCAGACCCGACCGTTCGGCGTGTCGGTGTAGCCCTGGTTGACGATCTCGATGCCGATGGAGCTGGAATTGAGCCAGGTACGCCCCTGCCACTGGCTGTCGCCGGCATGCCAGGCACGGCGGTTTTCATCCACCAGTTGATAGACCGTCGCCGGTCCGTCGCCGATCAGGTAGTGGCTGCTCACCTCACCGTGGGTGAGCAAGGCCAGGGAACGCTCCAGCGACGCATTGGTGTAGTGCAGGACGACGAACTGGATACGGCTGTCCTGGTTGGCCGAAGGGTGGCTGCGATCGATACGCAAACCGCTTGAACAACCGGCCAAGGCCAGCAGGAGCAGGGCGGTGAAGAGTTTTTTCATTGCAGGGAACACGTCATGAAGTAGGCGGCAATAGCGCTACAGTATAACGTGCTCCGCGCACCGGGTTACCACGTTCGTCACGCCTCAGCGCACGCACAGCACCTGGAACTCCAGCGAGTTGTCGCCGCTCGGGCCTTGTACATCCACCAGTTGGGTCTGCACGGTCAGCTTGTCGACCAGCGGTTTGCCGATCACCTTGGCCGCGCCATGCAGCTGGCGGTCGTAACTGCTGGCATCAAGCGGGGAGACCGAGCAGAAGCCCGGGGCCTGGCGGAGCTGGCCCTTGTCCAAACTCAGCTTGTACTGGGTGAAATAGTTGGCCTGGGGCTGCACCTGCACCTGGCCGATCCACTGCGGTGACTGGCTCAGGATACGGCCATCGGCAGCGATATGGGCGGTGAGGGCCACTTCGTGGGCCATGGCGGAGGAACCCTGGAAAACCAGAGCCAGGAGCAGCGGCAGGCGCCAACGGGTCATGTTCATGTTCGACTCCTTGTGTCGATCGATTACGGGCAAGGCGCTGGAGGTCCAGCGCAGGCCTGCAGTGTCGAGGACAATGGCGTCGTCGGTGCGGTAACTATTTATGCCTGTTCGACCCGGTTGCGGCCCTGGTCCTTTGCCCGGTATAGCGCCTCATCCGCACGCTTGAGTACCTGGTCGCCGCGCTCGCCCGAGCGGAAGGCGCTCAGGCCGATCGACGTGGTGATCACTACCCGCTCGCCCTTGAAGTGGAACGGGCAGGCTTCGATCGCCGCGCGCAGCGCCTCGGCAACCTGCACCGCCGCGGGTGGCGAAGTCTGCGGCAGCAGCAGGACGAATTCCTCGCCGCCAAAACGGGCGATGAAATCGCGGCCGCGCAGGCGCTTGCGCAACTGGTCGGCGACGATCTTCAGTACCTTGTCGCCGGCCAGGTGACCATAACCGTCGTTGATGCGCTTGAAGTGATCAAGGTCGAGAATTGCCATGGCCAGGTGACCACCGTTCTCCTGCCAGTCGAGCACTTCATGCTCGACCCGCTCCGACCAGGCGGCACGGTTGGGCAGACCTGTGAGCGGATCGATCATCGCCTTCTGCCGCTGTTCCTCGAGGTGCTCGCGGTAGCCGAGGGCTTCCTGCTCCATGCTCGCCACCCGCTCGGCCAACCCTTGCAGACGGCCAGCCAGCTCCTGCTCGCGACGGTCACGCTCATGCTGATGTTCATCCATGGTCACCAGCAACCCCTCGAGGCGGTTCTCCAGGATGTGCTTGAGGCTGTCCACATCGGCGGCGCCCTGGACGCTGCTCTGCAGGCCATCGACCTGCTCGCGCAACTGGTTGTCCAGTTCACGGGCGGCGGAGCTGTTGTCCGCGTGGCCGGCACTGGCTTCATGCAGGTGGCTCTGGAAGGTTTCCAGGCGCTCGTTGAGTTGCTGCAGATAGGTTTCGAACTCATGCTGGCCGCTGTCGGTGATGGCCAGCATGAGCACGGCCAGGTCGTCCAGCACCGGGATCAGCTCGTACCAATTGAGGCCGCGGGCGACGCGTTCGCGCATCTCCAGGGCCTGGGCCTTGTGCCGTTCGGGCAGGCTGAGGTCGTCGAGCAGGCCGATCAGAGTCTGCTCGATATGGGCAGCTACCTGGCTGTATGGGGGCTCGACCGCATCGGGGAGGGCGTAGGGGCCGTCTTCTCCCTCCATGATGTCCGTGAGCGCAGGGAGTTGTGCCGGCTCGACGTCTTCGGCGGTTTGCTCCTCGGGCTCGACACTGGCAAGTTCGGGTGCTGGTGCTTCCTCGACCACCGGGGCGGGCTCGGGCTCGGGCTCAGGCGCAGCCTCGACAGGAATCACCACGACGGTTTCGACCAACGCGGGGCCCGGCACCTCGATGTCCGGCTCAGGTTCGAGCTTTTCCTCTATCGCAGGCGCAGGCACAGCATTCAGGGCATGCAGTTCGTCCGCATCCTGGGGCAGGGCAGGTTGCATCGCGGGCGCCTCGGCCTGGACCGGAGCGAGCACCGGGGACGCGGCGACGGCCGCCGTGGCCATCTCCCCCAGAGGCTCGTCCCGCCCACCGAACAGGCGCTGGAGAAACCCCGGCCGGGCTTCTTCGTCAGGCTTTTGCACCGCGTTAAGGGCGCGCCCCTGCAGACCGCTGAGCTCGCCCAGCAGCGGGGGCAGTTCACGGGACTGGCTGACACCGCCATCCAGTTTCTTCGCCAGCTTCTTCAGTGGGCGCGCCACTTCCCCGGGCAGGGGCAGGGTCTGCAACTGGGTGACCAACGCGGTCAACGCGTCGCTGACCTGGGTCATGCGGGTTTCACGGCGCTGCTCGGAGTCGAGCACGGCCTTTTCCAGGCGTGGAATCAGCCCGGCCAACCCGGCGTCCATGTTGTCGCTGCGGATGACCTCGCGCATTTCCTTCATGCACTGGTCAACGATCTTGTCGCTACCTTCGGCCGCCAGGGTGCTGCGCACCAGGCCTCGACGCAGCAAGTCGAGACGGGCGGCCCAGCGCCGCTCGAGCTTTTCCTGCTGCTCGATGCTTTTCAGGTATTTTTCTTTCCAGCGCTCGGCTTCTTCGGTCATGCCAGGATCCGCATCCGGTGATCGCATCTAGTCCTGTAATGACTCGATTTCGGCGAACAGACCGAAGACTTGAGTGCTGCAGGCGCTAGCTCAGGACCGGCAGCGTATCCACAGTCAGGGCTTCAGGCAATCGGATCTCGACGGCGACGGGCAGGTGATCGGAAATTGGCTGCGCCAGCACCTCGACGCGCTCCAGCGTCAGGCTCGGGCTAAGCAGGATATGGTCCAGGCAGCGCTGCGGCCGCCAGCTCGGAAAGGTGGCTTCGACCTGGGGTGCGACCAGGCCCAGATCGCGCAGCGGCGAGTGATCGAGCAGGTCGGTGGCATGGGTGTTCATGTCACCCATGAGAATCTGGTGCCGATAACCGCCGATCAACTCGCGGATATAGGCCAGCTGCCGGGCGCGGGTCTTGGCACCCAGCGCCAGGTGCATCATCACCACGATCAACGCATCCTCGCCCTCGCCGAAGCGCACCAGGATCGCCCCGCGGCCGGCCGGGCCGGGCAGGGGGTGGTCTTCCAGTTGCTGGGGCTTGAGGCGGCTGAGCACGCCATTGCTGTGCTGGGCGAAGCGCCCGAGGTTGCGGTTGAGCTGCTGGTACCAGTAGGGGAAGGCCCCCAGTTGCGCCAAGTGCTCGACCTGGTTGACGTAGCCCGAACGCAGGCTGCCGCCATCGGCTTCCTGCAAGGCGACCAGGTCGAAATTGTTGAGCAGGTCACCGATTTTCTGCAGGTTGCCGGCCCGGCCTGGGTGCGGCAGCAGGTGCTGCCAGCTGCGGGTCAGGTAATGGCGGTAACGCTCGGTACTGATACCGACCTGGATATTGAAGCTGAGCAGCCGCAGGCGACCATCCTCCGGCAGGCCAGGGGCCTGAAGGTGACGCTCGTTGACCTGCGGCTGGTGCAGGCCGATACCACGTGTCGAGCGGATCCGGCCCATGGCGGTCGCCGCTTACTTAGCGGCGCGCTCCTTGGCGATCAGCTGGTCGGCGACGTTCAGCACGCCTTCCGGACCACCGGCGGTACCCAGGTCGAAGCGGTACTTGCCGTTGACCACCAGGCTTGGAACACCGGTAATTTCGTACTTCTTCGCCAGCTCTTTGGCCTGCTTGACCTGGCCCTGAATGGCGAAGGAATTGTAGGTGGCCAGGAACTTGTCCTTGTCCACGCCCTGGGTGGCGAGGAAGTCGGCCATTTCCTCAGGCTCCATCAGCTTCATCCGCTTGTTCTGGATGGCGTCGAAGACGGCGGCGTGAACGTTGTGCTCGACACCCATGGCTTCCAGCGTCAGGAACATCTGGCCGTGTTTATCCCACGGGCCGCCGAACATGGCGGGGACGCGCTTGAAGTTGACGTCCTTCGGCAGCTTTTCAGCCCACGGGTTGATGGTCGGTTCGAAGTGGTAGCAGTGCGGGCAGCCGTACCAGAACAGCTCGACGACTTCGATCTTGCCTGGCACCGAGACCGGCACGGGGTTGCTCAGCTCGATATATTCCTTGCCGGCCACAGGCTCCGCGGCCTGTACGGCGGCCATACCGAATACGCTGGCGGCGACCAGCGCAGCGCTGAGAATCAGTTTACGCATGCTTTACTCCTGAGCAGTCTTTGGTCGCCTCGACGCGACCTGTGTAGGACAGGCCGGGAAGGGCTCGAGTTCTGTAGTGTAACGGCTACGGATAGAAAAAAGGGCAGCCTGGGCTGCCCTTTTCATCTTTAGCGCTGAAGCATTAACCGAGTGTTAACGCCCAGACCTACAGGATCAGTGCAAGCCCTGGATGTAGCTGGACAGGGCTTCGATATCCTTGTTGCTCAGCTTGCCGGCAATGGTGCGCATGGTCATGGCGTCACCGTCGTTGGTACGGTTGCCTTCACGGAAGTCGGTCAGCTGCTTGCCGACATACTGCGCGTGCTGACCGCCCAGGTGCGGGAAGCCGGCCAGCGCCAGACCTGCGCCGTTGGGGGAGTGGCAACCGGTACAGGCTGGCATGCCCTTCTCGAGGTCGCCGCCATTGAACAGGGCGCGGCCACGCTCGACCAGTTTCGGGTCGGCGGCACCGACGCTGCCCTTCTGGCTGGCGAAGTAGGTGGCGATGTCGGCCAGGTCCTGGTCACTGAAGTTCGCCAGCATGCCGGTCATCTCCAGCACGGTGCGCTTGCCGGACTTGATGTCGTGCAGCTGCTTTTCCAGATACCGCTCGCCTTGGCCGGCGAGTTTGGGGAAGTTCGGTGCCAAGCTGTTGCCGTCAGGGTTGTGGCAGGCCCCGCAGACAGCGGTTTTGGCCTGACCGGCAGCAGCATCGCCTTTGATGGGTTCCGCAGCACTTGCCGCACCTGCGACCCCCATGGTCAACAGCAGACTCACGAATAGTTTGTTCATCAGCTAATCCAACACGGCTAAGGGTGAAATGTTATGTATCGGGACTGCCGCTCATCCAGAGAATGACCAATCGGTAGTCCTCGGCACTGCAGTCCATGCACAATCCACGCGGCGGCATAGCCTTGAAACCCTGTGTAACATGTACCACCAGTTGCTCCATGCCTTGCGCCAGTCGTGGCTCCCAGGCTGCCCGGTCACCCTGCCTGGGTGCCTGTGGCAACTGTCCGGCGTGACAGGCCGCACAGCTGCGGTTGTACAACGCCTCGGGATCCTGTGTAGCCTGTGCGCTGAAAAACGGTAGAAACAAACCGACAGCAAGCAGCCATTTCGCCATGCGGAACGACCTGACAGGGTTGGGGGCCGCGCTGCGTTCTGTTGCGCGAGCTATTGTTCGACACCCCATGCTCATACGCCTTCGCTGGGAGAATGAGCACACAAAAACTGGGGCATTATATACTTCCGCCATCCAAACGGAAACGACACCGCTTGCCGCGCCTGGGCCAACCGTTCCAGAGCTGGGCAACACCCACATCGGATATCCCATGCAAGTCAAGAACCCCATCCTCGGCCTCTGCCAGAAAGCCACATTCGCCCTCAGCGCCGCCAAGGTCGAACAATGCCCGGAAGACCAGGGTTACGAGGTGGCTTTCGCCGGCCGCTCCAACGCCGGCAAGTCCAGCGCCCTCAACACCCTGACCCACGCCAGCCTGGCGCGCACCTCGAAGACCCCCGGCCGCACCCAGCTGCTGAATTTCTTCAGTCTGGACGATGAACGGCGTTTGGTCGACCTGCCGGGCTACGGTTATGCAAAAGTCCCGATCCCGCTCAAGCAACACTGGCAAAAGCACCTGGAGGCCTACCTCGGCAGCCGCGAATGCCTGCGCGGGGTGATCCTGATGATGGATGTGCGCCACCCCATGACCGACTTCGACAAGATGATGCTCGACTGGGCCCGGGCCAGCGGCATGCCCATGCACATCCTGCTGACCAAGGCCGACAAGCTGACCCACGGCGCGGGCAAGAACACCCTGCTCAAGGTGCAGTCGGAAATTCGCAAGGGCTGGGGCGAAAGCACGACCATCCAGCTGTTCTCGGCGCCCAAGCGCCTGGGGCTGGAAGAAGCCTACCGCGTGCTGGCGGGCTGGATGGAGCTGGAAGACAAGCCGGTGGCCTGATGGCGCGTTCCCTGTAGGAGCCGGCTTTGCCGGCGAACACCGGCATCGCCGGTGCCACACGCCGCGGTGGTCGGTTCGCCAGCAAGGCTGGCTCCTACAGGGCCGAATTCCGGGCAAAAAAAACCCCGGACTTCATATGGGGAGGGGGAAGTTCGGGGTTCAAGTCCGGACCGCTAGGGCGGGGTCCAGATATCTGCCAACACTTAACACAACATAGGAGCATCGAAAGGCTTCACCAGCCATTCAGTACCTCTGAGTAGCGCTTCACCGATTTAGTTCCGAGCCCCTCGAAACTATTTGCGATAGTTTCATGAAACCCCGGATCTAATGGCCTGAGGCCGGTACGGATCCGCGACACTACGCCGCAGATCCTACACAGCTTTCACACGGCGTTTAGTGAGCTTCGTCCCAATTCGAGCCAACACCCACTTCCACCAGCAGCGGCACATCGAGTTCCGCGGCACCGCTCATGTAGCCACGAATTTCATCTTTCACCTGCTCGACCAGGTCCTCACGCACTTCCAGCACCAGTTCGTCGTGCACCTGCAGGATCACCCGGGCATCCAGCTTGCTGTCGACCAGCCAGTTGTCCACCGCGACCATGGCGCGCTTGATGATGTCCGCCGCGGTGCCCTGCATCGGGGCGTTGATCGCGGTGCGCTCGGCGCCTTTGCGCAGGGCCGGGTTCTTGGCGTTGATGTCCGGCAGGTACAGGCGGCGGCCGAACAAGGTCTCGACGAAGCCCTGCTCGGCGGCCTGGGCGCGGGTGCGCTCCATGTAGGCCAACACGCCGGGATAGCGGGCGAAATAGCGGTCGATGTAATCCTGGGACTGCTTGCGGTCGACGCCGATCTGCTTGGCCAGGCCGAACGCGCTCATGCCATAGATAAGGCCGAAGTTGATCGCCTTGGCGCTGCGACGCTGGTCGGTGGTGACATCCTCCAGTGCGACGCCGAACACTTCGGCGGCGGTGGCGCGGTGCACGTCCAGGTCATTGCGGAAGGCATGCAGCAGGCCTTCGTCCTTGGCCAGGTGGGCCATGATGCGCAGCTCGATCTGCGAGTAGTCCGCCGCCAGCAGCTTGTAGCCGGGGCTGGCGACGAAGGCCTGGCGGATACGCCGGCCTTCAGCGGTACGCACCGGGATGTTCTGCAGGTTCGGGTCGCTGGACGACAGCCGCCCGGTGGCGGCGACTGCTTGCTGGTAGGAGGTGTGGATACGCCCGGTGCGTGGGTTGATCTGCCCCGGCAGCTTGTCGGTGTAGGTGCTCTTGAGCTTGCTCAGGCTGCGGTACTGCATCAGCACCTTGGGCAGCGGGTAGCCCTGCTCGGCCAGGTCGTCGAGCACCGCCTCGGCGGTGGAGGGCTGGCCCTTGGCGGTCTTGCTCAACACCGGCATGCCCAGCTTGTCGTAGAGGATTGCGCCCAGCTGCTTCGGCGAACCCAGGTTGAACGCTTCACCGGCCAACTCGTATGCCTCGCGCTCCAGCTCGATCAGCTTCGCGCCCAGCTCACCGCTCTGCACGCCGAGCAGCGCGGCATCGACCAGCGCACCCTGGCGCTCGATCTTCGCCAGCACCGGCACCAGCGGCATCTCGATGTCCATCAGCACCGGCAGCACGCTGGGGGTCTTCGCCAGGCGCGCTTGCAACGCGTGGTGCAGGCGCAGGGTGATGTCGGCGTCCTCGGCGGCGTAGGGGCCGGCCTTCTCCAGCGGGATCTGGTTGAAGGTCAGTTGCTTGGCGCCCTTGCCGGCGATGTCCTCGAACCCGATGGTGGTGTGGTCCAGGTACTTCTGCGCCAGGCTGTCCATGTCGTGGCGGGTGGCGGTGGAGTCGAGCACATAGGACTCGAGCATCGTGTCGTAGGCCACGCCACGCATCAGGATGGCCGGGCTGCCGTTGGCCAGGATATTGATGTCGTACTTGGCGTTCTGGCCGATCTTGCCCTTGGCCGGGTCTTCCAGCAGGGGTTTGAGTGCCAGCAGCACGGCTTCGCGGCCCAGCTGGGCCGGGGCGCCTTCGTAGTCGTGGGCCAGCGGTACATAGGCGGCTTCGTTGGGCTCGACGGCAAACGACAGGCCGACGATGCTGGCCTGTTGGGCATCAAGGCCAGTGGTCTCGGTGTCAAACGCGAACAGCGGCGCCTTGCGCAGCTTTTCCAGCCAGGCGTCGAAACGTGCCTGGTCGAGGATGGTCTCGTACTTGGGTTCGACCCTGACCGTGGGCGCTTCCTCGGTTGCAACGGTGGCGTCGCCATCACCTGTGCGGGGCGCGCTGCGCTGCACGTCGGCGACCCAGCTCTTGAACTCCATCTCGGTGTACAACGCCAGCAGCGCTTCGCGATCAGGCTCACCACAGACCAGGGCGTCGACCTCGACATCCAGCTCCACATCGCACTTGATGGTGGCCAGCTCATAAGAGAGGAAGGCCGCGTCACGGTGTTCCTCAAGCTTGGCCGGCAAGGTCTTGGCGCCACGGATGGCCAGGGCCGGGACCTTGTCGAGATTCTGGTACAGGTCGCTCAGGCCACCACCGATGCCGGTCAGCAGGCCTACGGCGGTCTTCTCGCCAACACCTGGCACGCCGGGGATGTTGTCGACCTTATCGCCCATCAGCGCGAGGAAATCGATGATGTGTTCCGGGCCGACACCGAACTTCTCGTGCACGCCAGCCACATCCAGCACGCTGCCGGTCATGGTATTGACCAGCGTCACGTGGCCATCCACCAACTGGGCCATGTCCTTGTCGCCGGTCGAGATGATCACTGGGCGGCCAGCCGCCGCACTGCTGCGGGCCAGGGTACCGATCACGTCGTCGGCCTCCACGCCCTCGACGCATAGCAGTGGGTAGCCCAAGGCACGGACGCTGGCGTGCAGCGGCTCGACCTGCACCCGCAGGTCGTCGGGCATGCTTGGGCGGTTGGCCTTGTACTCGGCGAACATGGCGTCGCGGAAGGTGCCGCCCTTGGCGTCGAAGACTACCGCGAACAGGCTGTCCGGGTACTGCTTGCGCAGGCTCTTGAGCATGTTCAGCACGCCCTTGACCGCGCCCGTCGGCATACCTTTGGAGGTGGTCAGCGGCGGCAGCGCGTGAAAGGCGCGGTAGAGGTAGGAGGAACCGTCCACCAGGACGAGGGGCGCTTGGCTCATGAGGAGAATCAACCTTTTCGGCGGGTCCGGAGCTAGAATAGCCGGATCAATGACGACAAAAGGACTAGGTTATCATGCGTACACCCAATCGCCTGTTACTGCTCGGTCTGCTGGCCACCCTGCCAGCCGTCACCCTGGCGGCGGACGACGCCCCATCGGCAGATCCCGATGTGACCATTCGCACGGAAGGCGACAAAACCATCCAGGAATACCGGCAGAATGGCTTCCTGTATGCGATCAAGGTCACACCCAAAGGTGGTAAGCCTTATTTCCTGGTACGCGCCGATGGCACTGACGCCAACTTCATTCGCTCAGACCAGCCAGACATGCTGATCCCCTCCTGGAAAATCTTCGAGTGGAAGTAGCGCGTACCGTTCACATCAACCAGGCACTTCCCGGCGGAAGTGCCCGCATGGGCAATTTTTCAACATGTCAGTCTTCACCCCTGTGTCCCGGCCTGAGCTGGAAACCTTTCTGGCGCCGTACGAGCTGGGCCGTCTGCTCGACTTCCAGGGCATTGCCGCCGGTACCGAGAACAGCAATTTCTTCGTCAGCCTGGAGCAAGGGGAATTCGTCCTCACATTGATCGAGCGCGGGCCGGCGGAAGACATGCCGTTCTTCATCGAGCTGCTCGATGTGCTGCATGATGCCGACATGCCGGTGCCCTACGCCGTGCGTGACCGCGACGGCAATGGCCTGCGCGAGCTGTGCGGCAAGCCGGCGTTGTTGCAGCCACGGCTGTCCGGCAAGCACATCAAGGCCCCGAACAACCAGCACTGCGCCCAGGTTGGCGAGCTGCTGGCGCACATCCACCAGGCCACCCGCGAGCGCATCATCGAGCGCCGTACCGACCGCGGCCTGGACTGGATGCTGGCGTCTGGCGCCGAGCTGTTGTCCGGCCTGAGCAGCGCACAAGCCGAACTGTTGAAACCGGCACTGGATGAGATCACCGCGCACAAGGCGCAGATCCTCACCCTGCCCAAGGCCAACCTGCACGCCGACCTGTTCCGTGACAACGTGATGTTCGAAGGCACCCACCTGACCGGCGTGATCGATTTCTACAACGCCTGTTCCGGGCCGATGCTGTATGACGTGGCCATCACCGTGAATGACTGGTGCCTGGACGAACAGGGTGGCATCGACCTGCCGCGGGCCCAGGCGCTGCTGGGCGCCTACGCGGCGTTGCGGCCATTCACTGCGGCCGAGGCCGAGCTGTGGCCGGTGATGCTGCGGGTGGCTTGCGTGCGCTTCTGGCTGTCGCGGCTGATTGCGGCGCAGGCGTTTGCCGGGATGGATGTGATGATCCACGACCCGAGCGAGTTCGAAGTGCGACTGGTGCAGCGCCAGCAGGTGGCGTTGAAGCTGCCGTTCGCGCTCTGACGGGCGATTACAAAACCTGTAGGAGCGGCTTTGGCCGCGATCACCCGCGAAGCGGGTGCCACACACCGTGGCGCCCGCTTCGCGGCTGAAGCCACCTACATTTGCTCCAGGCAACCCGCCAGGTCGCTACCCAGCTTCTCCAGCAACCGCTCATAGCCCTTGGCATCCACCGGATCGGCCCCACCCAGCGCATCCAGTTCCGCCAACCGCACCGGCAACCCCGCCGTCAGCGTCTCGGCCAGGCGCGGCCGCAGCGGCGGCTCGCTGAACACACAGGTCTTGCCCACTTCCTGCAGGCGCTTGCGCATCGCGGCCACATGCTGCGCCCCCGGCTGCACTTCCGATGCCACGCTGAACACCCCGGTGTGCTTCAGGCCATACGCCGACTCGAAGTAGTCAAAGGCTTCGTGGAATACGAAATACGGCTTGCCGGCGATCCCTGCCACACGCTGCTTGATCCGCCCATCCAGGGCGTCCATCCGCTCGATGAACAGTTTCAGGTTGCCTTGGTAACGCGCGGCATTGGCCGGGTCGGCGGCCGTCAGGTCGGCGGCCATCTTCGCCGCGATCACCCGGGCATTGGCCGACGACAACCACAGATGTGCATCAAGGCTGCCCGGGCGGTGATCATGGTCATGATCGTCGTGGTCCTCTTCATGAGAGTGGCTGTCCTCGCCGAAGTGGCGCAGTTGCAGACCTGGAAGCGACTGCACCGCCACGCTGAGCTTGCCACGACCGGCCAGCACGCGGGGCAGGAAGCCCTCCATGTCCGGGCCGATCCAGTACAGCAGGTCGGCATCGCCGACCTTGCGCACGTCGGACGGGCGCAGCGCGTAGTTGTGCGGGGACGCGCCCGGCGGCAACAGCACGTCAGGGCTGCCGGCTCCGTCCTGGACGGCAGCGGCGATCTGTTGCAGGGGCTTGATGCTGGTCAGCACGCGCACGTCGGCCTGGGCCGAACAGGCGATGAAAGCGACAAAGAGGACAAGGAATCGGGACACGGTGGATACTCGGGTCGTCAGAAACAGGTAACATAATAACGTCTCCATCCTGAACCGTCGCTGCCCATGTCCATCACGCCGCTGGCCCACCGCCCCCACGATCATTCCCATTGCGTCCACAGCGCGCTGGCCGAGGCCGACGCGCTGTGCAACCGTCAGGGCCTGCGCCTGACCGCCCTGCGCCGCCGCGTGCTGGAGCTGGTGTGGCAGAGCCACAAGCCGCTGGGCGCCTACGACATCCTCGCCGTGCTCAGCGAGCAGGACGGCCGCCGCGCCGCGCCACCCACCGTTTATCGCGCCCTGGACTTCCTGCTGGAAAACGGCCTGGTGCATCGCATCGCATCGCTCAACGCCTTTATCGGCTGCAGCCACCCCGAGCACGCGCACCAGGGCCAATTCCTGATCTGCCGCGAGTGCCACGTGGCCATCGAGCTGGAGCAGGAGAGCATCAGCGGCGCCATTGTCGACAGCGCCAAGGCCGTCGGCTTCGCCGTCGAAACGCAGACCGTGGAAGTGGTCGGCCTGTGCGGCAACTGCCGGGGCAAGGCATGAGCGACGCACTGATCCGCCTCGAGCAGGTCGGGGTCAGCTTTGCCGGCGAAGCGGTGCTCGACAGCATCGACCTGGCGGTCGCGCCCGGCCAGATCGTCACCCTGATCGGCCCCAACGGCGCCGGCAAGACCACCCTGGTGCGTGCCGTGCTCGGCCTGCTCAAGCCGCATCGGGGCAAGGTATGGCGCAAGCCGAAGCTACGCATCGGCTACATGCCGCAGAAGATCCAGGTGGACGCCACGTTGCCGTTGTCGGTGCTGCGCTTCCTGCGCCTGGTGCCCGGGGTAGACCGCGCGGCAGCCTTGTCGGCACTGCAGGAGGTCGGCGCCGAGCAAGTGATCGACAGCCCTATCCAGACCATTTCCGGCGGCGAGATGCAGCGGGTGCTGCTGGCCCGCGCGCTGTTGCGCGAGCCTGAACTGTTGGTGCTCGACGAGCCGGTGCAGGGCGTCGACGTGGTCGGCCAGACCGAGCTGTACAACCTCATCACCCGCCTGCGCGACCGCCATGGTTGCGGCGTGCTGATGGTCTCCCACGACCTGCACCTGGTGATGAGCGCCACCGACCAGGTGGTCTGCCTCAACCGCCACGTCTGCTGTTCGGGCCACCCGGAGCAGGTCAGCAACGACCCGGCCTTCGTCGAGCTGTTCGGCCAGAATGCCAAGAGCCTGGCCGTCTACCACCACCATCACGATCACAGCCACGACCTGCACGGCTCGGTGATCGCCCCCGGCGCCCATGTCCACGGAGAGCACTGCAAGCATGGCTGATTTTCTTCTCTACGCCCTGCTTGCCGGCCTGTCGCTGGCACTTGTCGCCGGCCCGCTGGGCTCGTTCGTGGTCTGGCGGCGCATGGCCTATTTCGGCGACACCCTGTCGCATGCCGCGCTGCTCGGCGTAGCCCTGGGCTTCGCCCTGGACGTCAGCCCGGCGCTGGCGGTGACCATCGGCTGCCTGTTGCTGGCGATCCTGCTGGTGACTTTGCAGCAACGCCAGCCGCTGGCCTCCGACACCTTGCTCGGCATCCTCGCCCCCAGCACGTTGTCGCTGGGCCTGGTGGTGCTGAGCTTCATGCACGATGTGCGCATCGACCTGATGGCCTACCTGTTCGGCGACCTGCTGGCGATCAGCACCACCGACCTTGCCTGGATCCTCGGTGGCAGCGCGTTGGTGCTGGTACTGCTGGCCGCACTCTGGCGCCCCTTGCTGGCGGTCACCGTGCACGAGGAACTGGCAATGGTCGAAGGCCTGCCGGTGGCCGGGCTGCGCCTGGCGCTGATGCTGCTGATCGCCGTGGTGATCGCGGTGGCGATGAAGATCGTCGGCGTGCTGCTGATCACCTCGCTGCTGATCATTCCGGCCGCCGCGGCACAACGTCACGCCCGCTCCCCCGAGCAGATGGCCCTGGGCGCCAGCCTGCTGGGGGTGACCGCCGTGTGCGGTGGCCTGGCCATGTCGTGGTTCAAGGACACACCGGCCGGGCCGTCGATCGTGGTCTGTGCGGCGGTGCTATTCTTGCTGAGCCTGGCACTGCCCAAACGCTGAAAATTAAGGGGCCGCGCGCAACCTTTCCATGGGTGAAAGGTCTGTATGGCCTGTTTTCGAGCGTGCGCACCTGGGTGTAGACTTGCTCGCTTTTTGCGCAAATAGAGAGTCGCAGGAATGAAGCCGTTCGCCTCACGTTATCTGCTTGTTGCCGCGTTTTCCCTGTTCCTGGCCGGCTGTTCCAGCAAGCCGGCCGAACAGCCGATTGCGCCTGTCCAGCCGGATGCCTGGCAGCAGCTGGAACACAGTATCGCCGCCAGCGAGCTGGCCACCGCCGAGGACCAGCTCGCCGCGCTGCAGGCGCAGTCACCTGACGACGCACGCCTTGTGCCCCACCAGCGGCAGTTGGCCGAAGCCTATCTGCGCCGCAGCCAGATCGTCCTGCAGAAGGGCGACGTCAATGCCGCCGCCACCGCCCTGGCCCGCGCCCGTGCGCTGATGCCAAAAGCCCCGGCGCTGACCGGTGGCGACGCCATGGCCAATGCCCGCAAAGCTGAACTGGAAAAGGCTGAAGCGGCACTCAAGGCTGCGGAAAAGCAACCGCAGGCACGGCTGATCGACCCGACTGCGCCGAACACTGTGGTAGCGCTCAAGACCACCGATAGCCGCACCCTGCGGCGCCAACTCGATGACATCGCCTCGGACGTGGTCAATTACCAGTGCGAGGTGGTGTTCCAGGTGCCCCGCACGCAAGACGCCCCGTGGCTCAAGACCCTGCTGGAGAAGCGCGTGCGCAAGCTCGACAGCGGTTTCGCGCTGAAGCAGACGCATGAGATCCAGCGCTCGTTGCCCGCACAAGTGGTGCTGGTTCCCCATCAGCAGTGATCGATCGCGGGGCAAACCCGCTCCACGGGAATCACATCGATCCTGTGGCAGCGGGCTTGCCCCGCGATCACGTTCGACCAGGCGCACCAATCGTCGCGTTATGCCCAATTGATTGGACGAATCAGAAATAAATGATAAGTACAGCTATTGGAAAAGGCTAAAATGCGCGACCCCGGCTAACCGCTGGCCCACATTCCATGCGCCCCACAAGGTTCGCTCAGTGATCGAGTTTCAAAACGTCCACAAGACCTACCGTGTCGACGGTAGGGATATCCCGGCCCTGAACCCGACCAGCCTGACCATCGAAGATGGCCAGGTGTTCGGCCTGATCGGCCACTCCGGTGCCGGCAAGAGCACCATGCTGCGCCTGATCAACCGCCTCGAGGCCCCGAGCGGTGGCAAGATCATCGTCGATGGCGAAGACGTCACCGCCTTCGATGCGAACCAGCTGCGCCGCTTCCGCCAGCAGGTCGGGATGATCTTCCAGCACTTCAACCTGCTGGCCTCGAAGACCGTCGCCGACAACGTCGCCCTGCCGCTGGTGCTGGCCGGCGAGCTGTCCCGTGGCGAAATCGACAAGCGCGTCACCCAACTGCTGGCCCGCGTCGGCCTGCAGGACCACGCCAGGAAGTACCCGGCACAGCTGTCGGGCGGGCAGAAGCAGCGGGTCGGCATTGCCCGCGCGCTGTCCACCAACCCCAAGATCCTGCTGTGCGACGAAGCCACCAGCGCCCTCGACCCGCAGACCACCGCCTCGGTGCTGCAACTGCTGGCCGAGATCAACCGCGAGCTGAAGCTGACCATCGTGCTGATCACCCATGAGATGGACGTGATCCGTCGGGTCTGCGACCGCGTGGCGGTGATGGACGCCGGGCATATCGTCGAACAGGGGCCGGTCGCCGAGGTGTTCCTGCACCCTGAGCACCCGACAACAAAGCGCTTCGTCCAGGAAGACGAGCAGGTCGACGAAGGCGAGCAACGTGACGACTTCGCCCACGTACCGGGCCGCATCGTGCGCCTGACCTTCCAGGGCGACGCCACCTACGCGCCGCTGCTGGGCACCGTGGCCCGCGAGACCGGCGTGGACTACAGCATCCTCGCCGGGCGCATCGACCGCATCAAGGATGTCCCCTATGGCCAGCTCACCCTCGCCCTGATCGGCGGAGACATGGAAGCGGCGTTTGCCCGCTTCAAGGCAGCTGACGTACATATGGAGGTACTGCGTTGATGGACGCCCTGAATTTCTTCGCCAACGTCGACTGGGCCGAAATCTGGCTGGCCACCGTCGACACCATGATCATGCTGTTCGGCTCGCTGTTCTTCACCGTGCTGCTGGGCCTGCCGCTGGGCGTGCTGCTGTTCCTCTGCGGGCCGCGGCAGATGTTCGAGCAGAAAGGCGTGTACGCGCTGCTTTCGCTGGTGGTGAACATCCTGCGCTCGCTGCCGTTCATCATCCTGCTGATCGTGATGATCCCGATCACCGTGCTGATCACCGGCACCTCGCTGGGTGTCGCTGGCGCCATCCCGCCGCTGGTGGTGGGTGCCACGCCGTTCTTCGCCCGCCTGGTGGAGACCGCCCTGCGTGAAGTGGACCGCGGCATCATCGAAGCCACCCAGTCGATGGGCGCCACCACCCGCCAGATCATCACCAACGCCTTGCTGCCGGAGGCCCGGCCGGGCATCTTTGCAGCGATCACCGTCACCGCCATTACCCTGGTTTCCTACACCGCCATGGCCGGCGTGGTGGGCGCGGGCGGCCTGGGCGACCTGGCCATCCGCTTCGGCTACCAGCGGTTCCAGACCGACGTGATGGTGGTCACCGTGGTATTGCTGCTGGTGCTGGTGCAGGTGCTGCAGAGCGTCGGCGACAAGCTGGTCGTGCACTTTTCCCGTAAGTAACCCCAATGGGGTCGGCCTGGCCGACCCGTTCGGGGGCCGTCGCGGCCCTCACAAGGAGTGATCAATGAAGAAGCTGCTTGCTGTTGTCGCCGCTGTCGCGGCCTTCTCGGCCCACGCCGAGACCCTGACCGTCGCCGCCACCCCGGTGCCGCACGCCGAGATCCTCAAGTTCGTCCAGCCACAGCTGGCCAAAGAGGGCGTGGAGCTGAAGGTCAAGGAGTTCACCGACTACATCCAGCCGAACGTGCAGGTCGCGGAAAAGCGCCTGGACGCCAACTTCTTCCAGCACCAGCCGTACCTGGACGAGTTCAACAAGGCCAAGGGCACCCAGCTGGTCAGCGTCACCGGCGTGCACCTGGAGCCCCTGGGCGCCTACTCCACCAAACTGAAGAAGCTCGACGAGCTGGCTGAAGGCGCCACCGTGGTCATCCCCAACGATGCCACCAACGGCGGCCGCGCCCTGCTGCTGCTGGACAAGGCCGGCGTGATCAAGCTCAAGGACAACAAGAACATCCTGTCGACCGTGAAGGACATCACCGGCAACGACAAGAAGCTGAAGTTCCGCGAGCTGGAAGCGGCGACCATTCCGCGCGTGCTGACCCAGGTCGACCTGGCGCTGATCAACACCAACTATGCGCTGGAAGCCAAGCTGAACCCTGAGAAGGATGCGCTGGTCATCGAAGGCAGCGACTCGCCTTACGTGAACATCCTGGTGGCCCGTCCGGACAACAAGGACGCGGATGCCATGAAGAAGCTGGCCGCGGCCCTGCACTCGCCTGAGGTGAAGCAATTCATCACCGAGAAGTACAAGGGCGCAGTGATTCCGGCGTTCTGATCTGAAATACTCGGGGCCGCTTTGCGGCCCTTTCGCGGCACAAGGCCGCTCCTACAGAGGCAGGCGATCTTCTGTAGGAGCGGCCTTGTGCCGCGATGGCCTGCACGGCAGGCCCAACGTGCTCAATCCCGCTTCACCAGCCCCGGCAACTGCGCCACCAGCTTCTGGTTGTTGAACGGCGCACGAATGAAGCCGCGCTGGCGCCCATCCGGTCCGACCACCGCCAGGTTGCCACTGTGGTCCACGGTGTACCCCGGCTTGCTGGTATCAGCCGGAATGAACGGGATGCTCAAGGCATTGGCCAGTTTCTGGGTATCCTCGATCGACCCCGCCACACCAACGAAATCCTTGTCGAAATAGCCCAGGTACTGCTTGAGCTGGTTCGGCGTGTCACGGTTCGGGTCCACGCTCACCAACACCACCTGCAGGCGCTCGATGGCCTCCTTGGGCAGCTCGCTCTTCACCTGGCGCAGTTGGGCAAGTGTGGTCGGGCAGATGTCCGGGCAGTAGGTGTAACCAAAGAACAACAGCGACCATTTGCCCTTGAGCTGGTCCAGCGCGATGGGCTGGCCGTTCTGGTCGGTCATCTTCACATCCGGCACCGTGCGGCTTTGAGGCAACAGGATGATGCCGGCGTCGATCAGTTCGGTAGGGTTCAGCTGACCGCGGTCACTGAGCACCTTGTTGACGGTCAGGCCCATGATCAGCGCGACCAGGGCAACGAGGATGAAGACGGTTTTCTGGGTTCGGGTCATAGGTTCAGCAACAGGTAGTGGTCAACGAGCAGCGCGATGAACAAGGCGAACAGATAGCCGATAGAGTACTTGAACGTCTTGATCGCCGCGTGCGGCCGGGTGCCACGGTACAACACCCAGGCCCAATGCAGGAAGCGCAGGCCCAGGGCCAGGGCACAGGCCAGGTAGAGCGGGCCGCTCATGTGGATGGCATAGGGCAACAGGCTGACGGCCAGCAGAATCAGGGTGTAGAGCAGGATATGCAGTGCGGTGTAATGCTCGCCGTGGGTCACCGGCAGCATGGGAATATCGGCTTTTTCGTACTCGGCCTTGCGGTGGATGGCCAGGGCCCAGAAGTGTGGCGGGGTCCAGGCGAAGATGATCAGCACCAGCAACAGCGGCTCGGCCCCCACATGCCCGCTCACCGCCACCCAGCCCAGCAACGGCGGGGCCGCGCCGGCCAGGCCGCCGATCACGATGTTCTGCGGCGTGGCGCGCTTGAGAAAGCCGGTGTAGAGCACCGCATAACCCAAAAGCGACGCCAGGGTCAGCCAGGCGGTAAGGGTATTGGTGAACGCCAGCAGCAAAGCCAAGCCCATCACCGCCAACAGCAAGGCGAAGGCCAGGGCCGGCAGCGGCGCGACCCGGCCCTGGGCCAGCGGGCGTTTGTGGGTGCGGGCCATCAGCGCGTCAATGCGCCGGTCCACCACGTGGTTGACCACCGCCGCGCCCCCCGCGCACAGGCCGATCCCCAGGTTGCCGAACAGCAGCACGCTCCAGGCGACGCCGGCGCGGGTGGCGAGAAACATGCCCACCAGCGAGGTGATCAGCATCAGCACCACCACCTTGGGCTTGGTCAACTCCATGTAGTCGCGCCAGCCGGCGCGTTGGCGTTCCGTGCTCAGAAGCGTCGCCACGAATCGTTCCTCATGTGATGGGGGAGCCCGACGTTGCTTACCGGGGTGAGGCGCCAGCCTAGGCCGACACGTACCTTGTCGGCCACGCGGATGCGGTAGTTCACCAGCACCATGCTCAGCAACAGCAGGATGCCGCCAGCGTTGTGGGCCACCGCCACGGCCAGCGGCAGGTGCAGCAGCACGTTGCTCACGCCCAGCCCGACTTGCAGCGCCAGCGCCAGCAGCACCAGGCGCGCCAGGCTGGTCAGGCCGTTGCGGTGCAGCTTCCAGCTGAGCATCAGCAGCACCAGCGTGACCAGCAAGGCACCGAGGCGATGGCTGATATGGATCGCCGTGCGCGCATCGCTGTCCAGCTGCCCGCCCAGGTAGTTGGGGCCGACGTGCTGGGTGAGGTGGAAGCCGTTGCTGAAGTCCGCCGCCGGCCACCATTGGCCATGGCAGGTGGGCAGGTCGATGCAGGCCACCGCCGCATAGTTGGAACTGACCCAGCCACCCAGGGCGATCTGGCCGATCACCACCAGCAGTGCCAGCGCGGCGATACGGCGCAGGCTCAGGGGCAGTTTCGGCAGTGGCGCAAAGGCCCGGGATAGACGCAGGGATAGCAGGAAAAGCAGGCTGACCGTGGTGAAGCCCCCGAGCAAGTGCGCCGTGACTACCTGGGGCCAGAGCTTCAAGGTCACCGTCCACATGCCGAACGCCGCCTGGGCCAGCACGACCCCCAGCAAGAGCAGCGGCAAGCGATAGGGCTGGCCATCGCGGGCATGCCGACGCACGGCCTGGAAGGCGAGCAGGGCGATCACCAGCGCCAGCGTCCCGGCGAAATAGCGATGGACCATTTCCGCCCAGCCCTTGGCTGCCTCGACCGGGTGCTCGGGGAAGTGAAGCTCGGCATGGGCCAGTTGCGCATCGGTCTTGGGCACGCTGATGAAGCCGTAGCAGCCCGGCCAGTCCGGGCAGCCGAGACCCGCGTGGGTCAGCCGGGTGTAGGCCCCTAGCAGCACGACCAGCAACGCCAGCAGGGTGGCGAACACAGCGAGGCGGAATCCGGGTCTGGCCATGGCAGCCTCCTAGCCGATGTTGGACAGCTTGAGCAGGTGGCGCAGGTCGTCCAGCACCTGCTTGCCGTTGGCCTTGGCGTCATAGCGCAGCACCAGGTTGCCATGGGGGTCGACGATCCACAGCTGCGGGCCAGGCTCGCCAACCTTTTGCCGGTAACGCTGGGCGTCCAGCGGATAGCGCTGCAACTGCGGGTACTCACGCTCGAGCACGCCCTGGTAATCGCCATCCAACGCCTGGGCCGAAGCCAAGGCATGGCTGGCGCGGCTGGCGTCGCGGCCCAAGCCGATCTGGATCTGCCGGGCCAGGTACACCAACTGCCGGCAGTCTTCGGCGCAGGCCTCGGGGGCGCTGACCAGCAGTTGCCACCGTTCATCCTGGGCATCGATGCCGATGTCGGCGCGGCCCAGGCCATTGCCGATCATCACGCCGTGATAGCTGCGCCCATCCGGCACCCAGAACTGCAGCTTGTACATGCTGGTGGCGAGGATCATCGGCCCGAGCACGACGGACAGGATCAGCAGCAACTGCAAGCGCCCGCGGGCCTTGCGGCCCTCAGGTGCGTGCAATGGACTCGTGGCGGCGGCCATGGCGGTTCTCCTTGTCGTTGTGATGCCAGCCGAAATAGAGGTAGAGCAGCAGCAATGCCGTGGCCAGGGCGAACCACTGCACGGCATAGCCCAGGTGCTTTTCAGGCCCCATGGCGACTACCGGCCAGCCCAGCCGATAGCTGGCCGGACCCGGTTGCAGGCGCAGTTCATGGGCGAAGCCATCGCGCCCCAGTTGCTGCCAGAGCACGGCCGGGTCGATGGCGGTGAGCAGATGCGGCCACCCGCCTTCGGTCGAATCGGGGTGGAGCTGGAACGTCTTGCCGGGCGCGACATACACCGAGGCCTCGAGCGCCAGCGGCTGGCCGGGGGTATCGAAACGCACCGGCACGCGACGATCCGGCCAGGGCAGCCAGCCGCGATTGACCAGCAGCCACTGCCCGCTGGCCTGGTCGTGGAAGGGCTGCAGCAGCTCGACGCCAGGTTTGCCATCGCGCAGCTGGTTATCCAGCAGCAGGCTGTGCTCGGCGTCGAAGCGACCATAAAGGTGTACGGGGTAGAAGGCGGGATCCGGCAACTGGCGCAATTGCGCGGCGGCCACCGGCGCCTCGATCTGGCGCTCGGTGTAGGTATCGACCAGGGCACGCTTTTCGTCGGCGCGGCGTAGCTGCCAACAGCCGAGCGAGAGCAGCCCCGGCAGCAGCGCGAGCACCACCAGAGTCGGGACCCAGCCCGGACGAAACGGCCTCATCGGGGCCTCGTCGGGGCAACCGCTATACTTGATCTCATCACCGCATCCCCCCGGAGTAGCGCCATGCTCAAGGCCGCGATAGTCCTGATGCTGCTGGCCACGGTCGCCAGCCTGTTCAGTGGCCTGGTATTCCTGGTCAAGGACGACGACCATTCGACCCGCCTGCTCAAGGCCCTGACCGTGCGTGTCACCCTGGCGGCCCTGACCATCGGGCTGGTGGCCTGGGGCTTGATCAGCGGCCAGCTGGTCTCGCACGCCCCCTTCTGAAATCACCACCACCCCCTGTAGGAGCGGCTTCAGCCGCGATCACCCGCAAAGCGGGTGCCACCCGGCTTCGCGTCTGAAGCCGCGCCTACAGCACATACACAAAGATGAACAACCCCACCCACACCACATCGACGAAGTGCCAGTACCAACTCGCCGCCTCGAACCCGAAGTGCTTCTCCGGGTTGAAGTGCCCCCGCAGCACCCGGCAGAACATCACGAACAGGATCACTGTCCCCAGCGTCACATGCGCGCCGTGGAAGCCCGTGAGCATGAAGAACGTCGCGCCATAGACCCCCGACCCCAGCGTCAGCCCCAGCTTGGTGTAGGCCTCGTGGTACTCGTAGGCCTGCAACGCCAGGAACGACAGCCCCAGCAGGATCGTCAGCCCCAACCACAGTTTCAGCGGGCCGCGATGCCCCTTGCGCAAGGCGTGGTGGGCGATGGTCACGGTCACGCTGGAGCTCACCAGCAGGATGGTGTTGATCAACGGCAGGTGCCACGGGTCGATCACTTCCTTCGGCGGCGGGAACAGTTTCGGATCGGGCGTATGCAGCAGTGGCCAGACAAACTCGAAGTTGGGCCAGAGCATGTGCGCCACGCCCTTGTGCCCCTCGCCCCCCAGCCACGGCCCGGCCAGCACCCGCACATAGAACAGCGCCCCGAAGAACGCCAGGAAGAACATCACCTCGGAGAAGATGAACCAGCTCATGCCCCAGCGGAACGAGCGGTCCATCTGCGAGCTGTACAGCCCCGCGTGGCTCTCCTTGACCACCGCGCCGAACCAGCCGAACAACATGTACGCCAGGAACAACCCGCCAACGAAGAAGATCAGCGGCCCGTGGGATTCCGGGTGGCCGGCCTTGAGGTCGTTGAACCAGGTGCCCAGGCCGAACACGGTGATGAACATGCCGATCGTGGCGATGATCGGCCACTTGCTCTGCGCCGGGACGTAGTAATGCTCGTGGCTTGCCATGGTTGATCTCCTTCCCTCAACGGGCGGCCTCGGTCGCGACATGGGCGACCGGGGGGTGGCGAGCGGTGATGTCGAACAGGGTGTAGGCCAGGGTCAGGTGTTTCACCGACTCCGGCAGGTCGCGGTCGACGATGAAGCGCACCGGCATCTCGATGCGCTCGCCCGGCTGCAGCACCTGCTGGGTGAAACAGAAGCACTCGGTCTTGTGGAAATACGCCGCGGCCTCGGCCGGGGTGATGCTGGGGATGGCCTGGGCGCTCATGGGCTTGTCGGTGGGGTTGCGGGCAATGAAGATCATCTGGTTCACCGCCCCCGGGTTGACTTCGAGCTGGTCGGCGGTGGAGTGGAACTCCCAGCTCATGTCGCCGGCATTGGTCGACATGAACTGCACCCGCACCGAGCGTGACGGGTCGCTGACCTGGCTGCCCTCGTATTGCCCGCCGGTCTTGCCGTTGATGCCGAAGGCCTTGCACATCACGTCGTAGATCGGCACCAGGGCGAAGCCGAAGGCGAACATCACCACCGTCAGCATCAGCAGGCGAGTGACCAGGCGTTTGAGCGAAAGGCCGTCCATTGCAAGGCTCCTACTTCACTTCCGGAGGGGTCTGGAAGGTGTGGTACGGCGCCGGCGACGGAATCGACCACTCCAGCCCCTCGGCGCCGTCCCAGGGCTTGGCCGCTGCCGGCGCGCCGCCGCGAATGCATTTGATGACGATGAACAGGAAGAAGATCTGCGTGGCGCCGAAGATGAACGCACCGATCGACGACACCATGTTGAAGTCGGCGAACTGCAGGTTGTAGTCGGGGATCCGCCGCGGCATGCCGGCCAGGCCGACGAAGTGCATGGGGAAGAAGGCCATGTTCATGCCGATGAACGACAACCAGAAGTGCAGCTTGCCAAGGGTTTCGTCATACATGTGCCCGGTCCATTTCGGCAGCCAGTAGTAAGCCGAGGCGAAGATGCCGAAGATCGCCCCGGGCACCAGCACATAGTGGAAGTGGGCGACCACAAAGTAGGTGTCGTGGTACTGGAAGTCCGCCGGGGCGATGGCCAGCATCAGCCCGGAGAAACCACCGATGGTGAACAGGATGACGAAGGCGATGGCGAACAGCATGGGGGTTTCGAAGGTCAGCGAGCCCTCCCACATGGTGCTGACCCAGTTGAACACCTTCACCCCGGTGGGCACGGCGATCAGCATGGTGGCGTACATGAAGAACAGCTCGCCCACCACCGGGATGCCCACCACGAACATGTGGTGGGCCCAGACGATGAACGACAGGAAGGCAATCGCGCCGGTGGCATAGACCATCGAGGTGTAGCCGAACAGCGGCTTGCGCGAGAACGCAGGGATGATCGAGCTGACCGCGCCGAAGGCGGGCAGGATCATGATGTACACCTCGGGGTGGCCGAAGAACCAGAACACGTGCTGGAACAGCACCGGGTCGCCGCCGCCGGCAGCACTGAAGAAGCTGGTGCCGAAATGGATGTCCATCAGCATCATGGTCACCACGCCGGCCAGCACCGGCATCACCGCGATCAGCAGGAACGCGGTGATCAGCCAGGTCCAGACGAACAGCGGCATTTTCATCAGGGTCATGCCCGGTGCGCGCAGGTTGAGGATGGTGGCGATCACGTTGATCGCGCCCATGATCGAGCTGATGCCCATCAGGTGGATGGCGAAGATGAAGAAGGTCACGCTGGCCGGGGCGTAGGTGGTCGACAGCGGCGCGTAGAAGGTCCAGCCGAAGTTGGGCCCGCCGCCGGGGCTGAACAGGGTCGAGACCAGCAGCAGGAACGCCGCAGGCAGCAGCCAGAAGCTGAAGTTGTTCATCCGCGGCAGGGCCATGTCCGGGGCGCCGATCATCAGCGGGATCATCCAGTTGGCCAGCCCGACGAACGCCGGCATCACCGCGCCGAACACCATGATCAGCCCGTGCATGGTGGTCATCTGGTTGAAGAACGCCGGCTCGACGATCTGCAGCCCGGGCTGGAACAGCTCGGCGCGGATCACCATGGCGAACGAACCGCCGAGCAGGAACATGGTGAAGGCGAACCACAGGTACATCGTGCCGATGTCCTTGTGGTTGGTGGTCAGCACCCAGCGCATCAGGCCCTTGGCCGGGCCGTGGGCGTGTTCATGACCGTGGGCGTGGTCGTCGATCACTGCACTCATGTCCTGTCTCCTGCAACCCTAAGGCACCGGTTCATTTGCTTTCCGCCTGCTTGAGCGCCAGCACGTCCTTCGGCGTGACCATGTCGCCCTTGTTGTTGCCCCAGGCGTTGCGCTCGTAGGTGACCACGGCGGCGATGTCGACTTCCGAGAGCTGCTTGCCGAACGCTGCCATGGCGGTGCCGGGCTTGCCGTGGAAGACAATGCTCAGGTGGCCTTCCTTCGGCCCGGTGGCGACCTTCGAACCCTTGAGTGCCGGGAACATCGGCGGCAAGCCCTGGCCCTCGGCCTGGTGACAGGCCACGCAGGTGGTGTGGTAGACCTTGTCGCCACGCTCGACCAGCTCCTGCAGGGTCCAGTCCTTGCTGGTCAGCTCCTTGAGCTTGGCTGCCTCGGCCTTGCGCTCGCCCAGCCAGGTCTCGTAGTCGGCCTTGGACTTCACCTCCACCACCACCGGCATGAAACCGTGGTCCTTGCCGCACAGCTCGGTGCACTGGCCACGGTAGATGCCGGGCTTCTCGATGCGGGTCCAGGCTTCGTTGACGAAGCCGGGGATGGCGTCGCGCTTGACCGCGAAGGCCGGCACCCACCAGGAATGGATGACATCGGCGGCGGTGACCAGGAAGCGCACCTTGGCCCCCACCGGCAGCACCAGCGGCTGGTCGACTTCGAGCAGGTAGTGCTCGTCCTTGGGCGCCTTGTTGTGGATCTGGTCGGCGGGGGTGGCCAGGTTGCTGAAGAACTCGACGTCCTGGCCCAGGTACTTGTAGTGCCACTTCCACTGGTAGCCGGTGACCTGGATGTCGATGTCCGACTCACTGGCGTCGTAGATGTCGATCAGGGTCTTGGTGGCCGGGATGGCCATTGCCACGAGGATCAGGAAGGGGACGACGGTCCAGAGGATTTCCACCCAGGTGTGCTCGTGGAAATGCGCGGGCTGCTGGCCGGTGGAGCGGCGGTGGATGACCATCGACCAGAACATCGCGCCGAACACCACGATGCCGATGATCACGCAGATCCAGAAGATGGTCATGTGCAGGTCGAACACGGCGTGGGAGACGTCCGTCGCCCCGGGAGCCATGTTCACGGTCCATGCCGCCTGTGCCTGACCAAACATTGACCACAGCAACAGGCCCATCCAGACATGTGGATGTCGCATCATTGCGGGTTCCCCTTATCGTTCTTGTAGTCCCGGAGGCGCGGACGACCTTACGACATGGGGGGGAACGGCGGCCAAGACTGCCTGGCTTCGACGACCGAGCCCCCTGCAAACGGCAGTCGGGCCTCATCAACGAATCACGTTTCAAGCGGAGTATAGACACCGACCAATGGTGCGCAATGAAGGGTTTTAAATGATCTTCACCCATCCAAACGTTTGCGCTGAAAGCCGCATGAATACTGGGGCGGGGCACAATGATGGCACATTGATATAGCCAATTTCCTACACGTGTCTCAGAGATATAACAAATGCGTCTTAGGCATTCTCGTAAGCAAGCTAACTTAGTGTCTTCCGTTTGTAACGCCTTGTCCCTGGAGTTGTCATGAACATCGCTGCTGTACGCGAGCAGATCGAAACCGCCCATCAACATGAGAGCCGCACAGGCCAACTGAAAGCCCGCCTCGAACTGCAACTGCCACACCTGCATCCCTCGATCCAACTACCCCAGCAGGATGCCCAGGGTACGCTGGCGCGTTTTGTCGGCGCCTACATCAACGAGGTTCCGGAACTGCTCGAGGCCGCGCATAACGTGGCGCTTGAGGCCGGCATCGAGTCGCAGATCAAACCGGTGCTGAAAATCGCCGAAGCCTACTTCCTGCAGCCGCCCAGCGTGATGGCCGGGCATGTCGGTCTCGACTGCCTGCTGGACGAGGCCTACCTGGCACACCGCCTGGTCGAGGAGGTCAACGACCTGTACATCCGCCATTTCCAGCAGCCGCTGATTCCGGTGGATACCACGGTCGCCAACCTGATCGCCCACCAGTTGATCGGCGAAACCTTCGCCAACCAGCTGGACGAGGTGGTGCACCATTCGGTGGATGAGATGCTCGATGACGAGAGCTTTGCCGCCGAATCGGTGGAGGCTTACCGCGACAAGCTGTCGAGCCCGGAAACCGGCGCGGCGTGGAAGCGCTGGCCGTGCCTGTCGCGCCAGCTCGGGGTCGAGCTGGGGCAGTCGGCTTGAGATTGCAGGGGCCGCTGCGCGGCCCTTTCGCGGCACAAGGCCGCTCCTACAGATGACCGCGATCCCTGTAGGAGCGGCCTTGTGCCGCGAAAGGGCTGCAAGGCAGCCCCAGGATTGCCTGCTAGACCCCAACGCCAGCGGTTGTCCTTAACCTACCCTCGACCCGCCGCTTCAACCGCCGCTCTTCCAGCACCAGCCGCGCCCCCTTGGCCGCGCCACTGCGTCCCCAGTCCTCCAGCAACTCCAGGCAGGAGTGGTCGATATAGCTCAGGTTGCCCAACGGCACATGCAGCGTCGTCCCTTCCGGCACGGTCTCCAGCACCTGGGTCAGCGCCGGCACCTTGAGGAACGTCGCCGCCCCGCTCAGGCGCAGCTCCATGTGCCCCGGCGCATCCAGCGCCACCAGGTTGATCTTCAACCGCGCCGCCTTGAACGCCAGCTTCAGCAAGGTGAGGGCAAAGCCCAGCAGCACACCGGTCAACAGGTCGGTGAAGACAATCGCCAATGCCGTGGCGGCATAGGTGAACATCGGCATCCGCCCATAACGGCCCAGGCCACGGAACGCCTTGAAGTCCACCAGCTTCACACCGGTGTACACCAGCACACCCGCCAGGCTCGCCACCGGGATCTGCTGCAGCACGCTGCTCAACGCGACCACGAAGGCCAGCAACCACAAGCCATGCAGAATCGCCGAAGCCCGGGTCTGCGCGCCGGCCTGCACGTTGGCCGAGCTGCGCACGATCACCCCGGTCATCGGCAATGCGCCGAGCACGCCGCAGAGCATGTTGCCGACACCCTGCGCCGACAGCTCACGGTCGAAATCCGACCGCTGGCCGCTGTGCATGCGGTCCACTGCGGCAGCCGACAGCAACGTTTCGGCACTGGCGATGAACGCCAGGGCAAAGGCCGCTACCAACAACGTCGGGTCGGCCAGCTTGAACAAATCGTCCGGGCGCAGCCAGTCGATGGCTTGGGACAGGTCGGCAGGCACTTGCACGCGGTTGACCGGCAGCGCCAGCCACAGGCTGACGACCGTCATCGCCGCGACCCCGAGCAGCGCACCGGGGATGAAGCGCAGGCGTTGCGGGCGAAAGCGCTCCCAGCCCCACATGATGGCGATGGTGCCCATGCCCAGTGCGCCGGCCTGCCAGCCATTGCCCGCGCTTTCCAGCGGCAGGGCCGAAGCCAGCGTCGCCGGGAAGCCCAGCAGGTTATCCACACCCGACGGCTGCGGCGCCGTGTCGAACATCACATGCACCTGGGACAGCACGATCAGCACGCCGATGCCGGCGAGCATGCCGTACACCACCGCCGGCGCCGTCACCCGGAACCAGCAGCCCAGCCGCAGGCGCCCGGCCAGCAACTGCAGCAACCCCGCCAGCAACAGGATCGGCCCGAGCATGGCCACGCCATGCTGGCGCACCAGTTCGAACACCAGCACCGCCAGGCCCGCCGCCGGGCCGCTCACCTGCAGCGGCGAGCCGGCCAGGAAGCCCACCACGATACCGCCGATGATGCCGGTGATCAGCCCTTTGGCCGGGGGCATGCCGGAGGCGATGGCAATGCCCATGCACAATGGCAGGGCCACCAGGAATACCACCACCGAGGCCAGCAACTCACGCGGCAATGCCGCTTTGATCTGTGTCTTGTTCACCATGACGCTCCTTTCTCAAGTTCACGGCCATTCCTCTGGCCGCAGGCACGGGGATCCCTGAATCGCGCGCAGGCGCGGGCCGCCAGCGGGTTTGCCGGCAAGGCGTCCAGGGAAATTCAAGGCAGGCGAAGGCCGCGCCGCACCCGTTGGGTGCAGCCGGCAATCAAGGTCGTTTCAGCGTGTTCGGGGCGCTTAGTAGCGGCCTCTCGGTGTAGCGGAGGGGATCGAGTCGCCTGCGGTCAGCGGCAGGAAACGGTCGCTGGCGGCATCGTAGGCTTCGATCTGGCTGGTTTCGATATCGTAGATCCAGCCATGGATGTGCAGCTGGCCGGCCGCCAGGCGCGAAGCAACCGAAGGGTGTGTACGCAGGTGATGCAGTTGGGCGATGACGTTCTCTTTTGTCAGCAGCTGCATGCTTTCGTGCTCGCTACCGCAGGAGCAGTTGTCCTCGACCACTGTGCGCGCTACTTCGGCATGGCGCAGCCAGGCGGAAACGGTCGGCATCTTGTCCAGCGAGTGCGGGTTGAGCACCGCGCGCATGGCGCCGCAGTCGGAGTGACCGCAGACGATGATGTGGTGCACGCCCAAGGCCAGCACGGCGTACTCGATGGCGCTGGAAACACCGCCGTTCATCTGGCCATACGGCGGCACGACGTTGCCGACGTTACGGGTGACGAACAGGTCGCCTGGCGAGCTCTGGGTGATCAGCTCGGGGACGATGCGCGAGTCGGCGCAGGTGATGAACATGGCCCGCGGCTTTTGCGCGGTGGCCAGCTTCTTGAACAGCTCTTGCTGCTCGGGGAAGACTTCGGTGTGGAACCGCAGGAAGCCGTCGACGATATGCTTCAGGGCGGCATCGGCGCTTTCGGCGGGTGCGGCCGGGACAACCTTGGATGGGTCCTTGATGGGCATGATTCATCCTCTTGACGGTTTGAAGGTAAGTTCCAGTTTACCGGGGAAAGATTCTGGCTATGCGGGGATTTAGATGACGCGCACAGGCAAATGATCACAGTCGCTATGAACTGGATTCCTACGCTAGCGGAGAAAACTTAACTGAAACTTAATTCTGGAGGCTCTAGAACGGGCGTTCTAGAAGGTCTTGGCGGGTGTTCGATAATAGCAAAAAAGCATCAGTTGCCAATACCCACGACTGATTTTAGTGCCTTGCATTAGCGACGCTAGGTGTAGGAGCGGCTTCAGCCGCGAAACGAGCGACGCGGTGCCTGGCACCGGCTGCGCCGGTGTTCGCGGCTGAAGCCGCTCCTACAGGGATCGGTCAATGTGTGGACACCCTCAAAACAACGCCATCTGCCCGCCTGGCGGGCAGAATGCGCTGCAGTCCAGCTCCAACTGCTCCCGCCTTTCGAACCCCAGCCGCCTGGCCGCCTTGCGAAAGCGCTGCGCCAGCAATTCGGCGAACACCCCTTCACCGCGCATCCGCGCACCAAACCGGCTGTCGTACAACTCGCCACCGCGACTCTGGCGGATCAGGCTCAACACATGAGCGGCGCGCTGTGGATAGTGATCCTGCAGCCACTGCTCGAACAGCGGCGCCACTTCAAGCGGCAGGCGCAGCATCATGTACGCCGCGCTCTGCGCGCCGGCCTCCTTGGCCGCCTCCAGCAGGCGCTCCAGCTCACTGTCGTTGATCATCGGGATCATCGGCGAACACAGCACGCCCACCGGCACACCCGCCTCGCGCAATACCCGGATCGCCCGCAGACGCGCCTTGGGCGCCGCCGCACGCGGCTCCAGCGTGCGCTTGAGTTCGTCGTCGAGGGTGGTGAGGCTGATCATCACCCGCGCCAGGCGCTGGCGGGCCAGTTCGCTGATCAGGTCGAGGTCGCGCAGTATGAGCGAGCCTTTGGTGACGATGGTGACCGGATGGCGGTAGCGCAGCAGCACTTCGAGCAGGCGCCGAGTGAGTTGCTGTTCGCGTTCGATGGGCTGGTAGGGGTCGGTGTTGGAACCGAGGTTGATCGGCGCGCAGACATAACCGGGCTTGCTCAGTTGCTGTTCGAGCACTTCGGCGGCGTTGGTCTTGGCAATCAGCTTGGTCTCGAAGTCCAGGCCAGGGGAGAGGTCCCAGTAGGCATGGCTGGGGCGGGCGTAGCAGTAGATGCAGCCATGCTCGCAGCCACGGTAGGGGTTGATGGAGCGGTCGAAAGGCAGGTCGGGCGAAGTGTTGCGGGCGATGATGGTCTTGGCCGTCTCGATCCGCACCTCGGTGCCCTGGGTGAGCGGGACTTCCTGGTGCCAGCCGTCGTCCTCCACCACTGACAGGCGGGGCGCGAAGCGGTTGTGCGGGTTGTGAACCGTGCCACGGCCTCGTTGCGGTGCTGGCGGAATCATGAGCGGCCCCTTGTACTGTATTTTTATACAGTACAAGGGAGCCAAGCAAACGGCCAGCGCCTTCGGTCAGCTCAGGCCATGCCAGGCAAAGAAGGCATCAGGGCTCGGCTCGCGACCAAGGAACGCGCGCATGCCTTCGTGCAGCGGGCGGGCAGCGCCGCTGTCGAGCAGCGCCGCTTGCAACGCCGCACCGCTGGCGCGATCCAGCAGGCCATTGCGCTGGAACCGGGTGAACAGGTCGAAAGCATGCACATCCGACCAGACATAGGCGTAGTACCCGGCGTCGTAGTAACTCAGCAGATGGTCGAAGGCATGCGCCGGATGCTCATGTTCCTCCAGCGGCCAGAAGCCGCAACGCTCACGCGCTTCGTCCAGACGCTGGCGCAGGCTTCTGCCGTCACTGGGCGTGGCGTGCAGGTCAAGGTCGAACAAGGCCAGGGCCAGGTCGTTGGCAGTTTGCTCGAACGCCGCGCCGCGCAAGCTGGTGAGCAAGGCTTGCAGCGACTCGCGCTCGATTGCCCGACCATCGTCCTTGTGCGCCGAGATCCTCGCCAGGTAGTCCGCATCCCAGGCCCAGCGTTCGAACAGCTTGCTGAAGACCTCGACCCCGTCCGCGCCCAGGTTGCTCACCCCCGAAGCCACATGGGTGGTGGTGCGCACCAGCAGATGGTGCATGGCGTGGCCGAACTCATGGAACAGTTTGAGCAGGCTGGTAGGGTCGAGCAGGGCAGGGCTGCCCTGCGGGACGTCGCTGAAGGCCATCACCACTGCGGGGTGGAAGCGACCCTCCGCATCGACCCGCCGGTTACGCACGTAACGGGTCGCCACCAAGTCGGGCTGCTTGCCGGGATATTGCTCGGCATCCAGGTAGAAATAGCCTACCAGCGCATGGTCGAGCCACACTTCGAATGCTCTGACGCTTGGGTGCCATACCGCCATTGTGCTGGGCGTTGCATCGGCGACCAGCCTCAGCCCGAACAGCGTCTGCACCAACTCGACCAGCGCGTCGATCACTTTCGGCAACGGGAAGAACTCCCGGAAGGTATCCAGGGAGAGCAACTGCCTGGCTTGGCGTTGGAGGGTTTGTAGGTAGCGCCGATCCCAGGGTTGCAAGGCGCCAAGCCCATGCTGGTCCGCCTGCGCCTGCACTGCCTCGCGCCGCTTGATCATCAGCGGCTTCATGCGCGCCGCCAGGTCATGCAGGAAGCGCCACACCTGCTCAGGGTTCCCGGCGCTCTTGGCGCGCAAGCTCAGCGCCGGGTAGTCGGCAAAGCCCAGCAAGCGCGCCTTCTTCTCACGCTGCAGGGCCAGGTTGAGCAAGTGGGTGCCATTGTCCTGCTGCGCATCGCTGCTGACGCCGCGCTGGTGGTGACGACGATAGACCGCCTCACGCAGGCTGCGGTCCGCCGCGTGGTCGAGCAGCGCGTGGGTCGAGCTGACATCGGCGCCGATCAGCCAACCCGACTTGCCATGGTGC
Organism: Pseudomonas entomophila; assembly: GCF_029478665.1. Lineage (GTDB taxonomy): Bacteria > Pseudomonadota > Gammaproteobacteria > Pseudomonadales > Pseudomonadaceae > Aquipseudomonas > Aquipseudomonas entomophila_F. Next base: position 108,912 of record NZ_JARPQB010000013.1, on the reverse strand, counting down.
TTGGCCTGCTCCGCCAAGGCTTCGCGCATCCTGACGGGTAGCCCCGCCAGCAAGGCTGCAGCGCTGACATGAGTGCCTTCCAGTTGCATGTTTTCGCCAAACATCCAGGCGATTTCCTGGATTTTCTCGTTGATCTGCGCAAGTGTCTGCTTACCTGCTTCATCCAGCTGCGCACCGTGCCTGACGAAGGCATCGCGGTACCACTGCAAGGTGGCACGCTCATGGGCATCGAGGTTCATGCCCATGCGCTCTGCCAGTTGCTGATACAGGTCGCGCAATACCGTGCTGGCCAGTTTTTCATCGAACCGGCTGAGTAACTGCCCATAGGATTCATTGATCAGGTTCAGCCAATCGTCGCCTTGGTAGGCCAAGGGCGACGCCGCCAGCAGCACGGCATTGAGCTGTGCATCCAGCTCATCGATCGCCAGCACCAGGTCATCCCAGGTCGGTAGTTCACGCTGCTGCTCGACGATCCGGGCAATGCCATCGCGGTGGGCCGTGAGGGCATGGGCAAACGCCTCTCGGGTGTTGGCCAGGGTCACTGCGGCGTAGTCGATAGGCGTGGCGCTGGGTTGCAGGAGGGGGTTAACGGAAGACATGGGGACCATCTCGCTCAGTTGAAGATCTGGCGAGCATGGACGGCCACCTGACGCTGGGTGCGTTGCACACCTACTACCCGGTGCCGCGAGTAACAGGCGGCCCGGGCACCAAACCCGGACCGCACGACGGCCTTACTCGGCCGGTTTCTTCAGCTTCGGATTGGGGAAGAACTGCACGGTCTGCACCTTGGCCGGCGCCGCCTTCGGTTCCAGGTGGTTGACCCGGGTACCGAGCTCCTTGGGTACCGACAAGCCCTGTTCGTTCAGGGTGTCGGTGAACCCGCAGGCCACGCACTCGCGGTGCGGCACGCCGTCCTCGTTCCACATCATCAGCTTGTCCATCTCGCTGCATGCCGGGCAAACGGCCCCGGCGATGAAGCGTCGCTTGGTCTTGCTCACGGCTACCTCGCTCATGCCGCCGCATCCTCGGAGAGACCGCAGTGGCGCAGCAATGCATCGATGGAAGGCTCACGGCCACGGAAGTCGACGAACAGCACCATCGGCTCGCGGGAACCACCGCGAGCGAGGATGGCGTCGCGGAAGGCACGGCCGGTCTCGGCGTTCAGCACGCCTTCTTCCTCGAAACGCGAGAACGCGTCGGCCGACAGCACTTCAGCCCACTTGTAACTGTAGTAACCCGCCGCGTAACCGCCGGCGAAGATGTGCGCGAAGCTGTTGGGGAAGCGGTTGTAGGCCGGCGGGCGCATTACCGAGACCTCGTCGCGCACGCCTTCGAGCACCTGCAGCGCGCCGCGGCCATCGCCATGGGTGGCGTGCAGCTCGAAGTCGAACAGCGAGAACTCCAGCTGGCGCACCATCATCATGCCGGACTGGAAGTTCTTCGCCGCCAGCATCTTGTCCAGCAGGTCCTGGGGCAGGGGCTCGCCGGTCTCGTAATGGCCGGAGATCAGCGCCAGGCCTTCCGGCTCCCAGCACCAGTTCTCCATGAACTGGCTCGGCAGTTCCACCGCGTCCCAGGCCACGCCGTTGATGCCGGATACGCCGGCATGCTCGATGCGGGTCAGCAGGTGGTGCAGGCCATGACCGAACTCGTGGAACAGCGTGGTGACTTCGTCGTGGGTCAGCAGCGCTGGCTTGCCGGGCGTGGCCGGGGTGAAGTTGCACACCAGGTTGGCCACCGGGCTCTGCAGCGCGCCGGCGGCGGTGCGGCGATGGTCGCGGGCGCCATCCATCCAGGCACCGCCACGCTTGTTGGCGCGGGCATAGAGGTCGAAGAAGAAGCGGCCGACATGCTGGCCGTTTTCCTTGATCTCGAACAGGCGCACGTCCGGGTGCCAGCTGTCAAAGCCCTTGAGCTCGGCGATTTCGATGCCGTACAGGCGCTGGACGATGGCGAACAGGCCGGTCAGCACCTTGTCGATCGGGAAGTAGGCGCGCAGGGTTTCCTGCGACACGCTGTAGCGCTGCTCGCGCAGCTTCTCGCCGAAGTAGCCGGCGTCCCAGCTGGCCAGTTCCGGGGTGCCTTGCTCGGCGGCATAGGCCTTGAGCTGCTCCAGGTCCTGGGCGGCAAACGGTTTGCTGCGCTTGGCCAGATCACGCAGGAAGCTCAGCACCTGGTCGCTGGATTCGGCCATCTTGGTGGCCAGGCTCAGTTCGGCGAAGTTCTCGTAGCCCAGCAGCTTGGCCAATTCCTGGCGCAGGTCGAGGATCTCTTCCATCACCGGGCCATTGTCGAACTGGCCGGCGTTCGGGCCCTGGTCAGAGGCGCGGGTGCAGTAGGCGGCGTACAGTTCTTCGCGCAGGGCGCGGTCGTCGGCGTAGGTCATCACCGCGTAGTAGCTGGGGAATTCCAGGGTGATCAGCCAGCCGTCGAGGCCCTTGGCCTGGGCGGCGGCGGCCATCTGCGCCTTGGCCGAGTCGGTCAGGCCGGCGAGGGCGGCCTCGTCGGTGACGTGCTTGGTCCAGGCCTGGGTGGCGTCGAGCAACTGGTTGGAGAAGCGGCTGCCCAGCTCGCTGAGCTTGCTCTGCACTTCGGCGTAGCGCTGCTGCTTGTCGGCCGGCAGGTCGATACCCGACAGGCGGAAGTCGCGCAGGGCATGGTCGATGATGGTCTTCTGCGCCACGTCGAAGCCAGCGGCCTCGGGGCTGGCGGCCAGGGCCTCATAGGCTTCGAACAGCGCGCGGTTCTGGCCCAGCTCGGTGGAATAGGCGCTCAAGGCCGGCAGGCACGACTCGTAGGCCTCGCGCAGCTCCTGGCTGTTGCACACCGCGTTGAGGTGGCTGACCGGGCTCCAGGCGGCGCCCAGGCGGTCGTTGAGCTCGTCCATCGCCAGCACCAGGCCGGCCCAGGTCGGGTTCTTGCCCTGCTGTTCGAGGAGGTCGGCGATGGCCTTGCGGTTGTCGGCGAGGATCTGCTCGATCGCCGGCAGCACATGCTCGGCGCGGATTGCCGAGAAGGGCGGCAGATCATGGGACTGCAGCAGCGGATTGTTCGCACTCACGGTTCGGGTACCTTGGCAGGAGAAACACGGGACCATCTTAATTACAATCGACGCCGACCGCAGCAGGCAGCCTGCCTATCGGCATTGCAGAGGAACACTATCATGGCCCTCCGGACCTTCCAGCAACACTCGCCGAAAGTGGGAGCACGGGCCTTCGTCGACCGCTCGGCGGTGGTCATCGGCGACGTCGAGATCGGCGCGGACAGCTCGATCTGGCCGCTGACCGTGGTGCGCGGCGACATGCACCGCATCCGTATCGGCGCGCGCACCAGCGTGCAGGACGGCAGCGTGCTGCACATCACCCATGCCGGGCCCTTCAACCCCGACGGCTTCCCGCTGATCATCGGTGACGAGGTGACCATCGGCCACAAGGTCATGCTGCATGGCTGCACCCTGGGCAACCGCATCCTGGTGGGCATGGGCAGCACGATCATGGACGGCGCCATCGTCGAGGACGAGGTGATCATCGGCGCCGGCAGCCTGGTGCCGCCGGGCAAGCGCCTGGTCAGCGGCTACCTGTACATGGGCAGCCCGGTGAAGCAGGTGCGCCTGCTGAGCGAGCAGGAACACGCGTTCTTCCCCTACAGCGCCGGCAACTATGTGAAGCTCAAGGACCAGCACCTGGCCGAAGGCTACGACCAACCGGAATGACCCATTCGCGGGCAAGCCCGCTCCCACAGGCCTGCCCAGCCCCTGTAGGAGCGGGTTTACCCGCGAAGCAGTCGACCCAAGATTCGAGTGGAACCCCCTACATGCACCAGCAGAACATCCTCTTCGACCTCGACGGCACCCTGACCGACCCGCGCTCAGGGATCACCCGTTCGATCCAGTACGCCCTGGCCAAGCTGGGCATCGACGAGCCCGACCTTGCTCGCCTCGAACACTTCATCGGCCCACCCTTGCTGCAGGCCTTCATGCAGTTCTATGGCTTCGACGAAGCCAAGGCGTGGCAGGCGGTGAACTTCTACCGCGAACGTTTCAAGGTGACCGGGTTGTACGAGAACCTGGTCTTCGACGGTGTGCCAGAGCTGCTGCAAGCCCTCAACGCCCAAGGCCGCACCCTGTACATCGCCACCTCCAAACCGTGGGAATATGCCCGCGAGATTGCCCGGCACTTTGCCTTAGACCGGCATTTCAAGGTGATCTACGGCAGCGAACTGGACGGCACCCGCACCAACAAGGTCGAGCTGATTCGCCACCTGCTGGATGAAGAACGGCTGGACCCGGCGCAGACCCTGATGATCGGCGACCGCAAGCACGACCTGATCGGCGCCCGCAGCAATGGATTGCAGGCAGTGGCGGTGGGATACGGGTTCGGCAGCCGAGAGGAACTGGAAGCCGAGGCCCCAGCGTTCCATTTCGAGACACTGGCCGAGTTGCACCGGGCGTTCATGCGCGGCTGAGCGTGTCTACTCAGCACCTGTAGGAGCCGGCTTGCCGGCGATGGGCCGCAACGCGGCCCCAGGTTGCTGCAAACGCATCAACGCCGCCTTGCGCGCCTCGATCGAAAGCCGGCCCAACACCTCGACCCGCTCATAGAACCGCGCCCATTCCCCGCCAACATCCTTGAACAGTCGCGAAAACGCCGGCACCCATTGGTCATACAGCCCAAACGGCAGCAACTTGGCATTGTTCATCGGCGCGTAGATCCAAGCATCGAACCGTCGATCCCCAGCCCAATCCCGGTCGCGCACTTGGCGATATTCCGCGCGCAACCGCCCGAACTCCGCCTGCTTGGCCGCTCGTTTACCCGCTTCGTCCAGCGGCCCGGCATAGATCGCCTGCAACCGCTCACGGCTGGCCAAGATCAGCCGGGTGAACCCCTCGCGCTGTTCAACGCTACCGTCCTCGACCGCTGCAAGCCCACGCGCCATGCGCCATTGCCGCGATCCTTCCTGCTCGACGAAGGTGGCAAACGACTCGTTGAACTCGGTGTCGTCCTGCACGTAGAAGCGCTGGTGTGCCAGCTCGTGGAAGATCACCGTGGCCAGCCGTTCATCCCCCCAGCCGACCATGCTCGAAAGGATCGGATCATCGAACCAGCCCAGCGTCGAGTAAGCCTCCACGCCGCCCACGTAGACATCCAGCCCCTCCTGACGCATCAGCGCCGCCGCGCCACGGGCATCACCTTGCTGGTAATAGCCGCGATAAGCCACGCAACCGGCGATGGGGAAGCAATGGGTCACCGGCTGCAATGAAAGCTCCGGGGTGGCGAACACATTCCACACCACGTAAGGCCGCCCCAGGTCGGCATAGACCCGGTAGCTGCCGTTGTCCGGCAGCTTCAGGTGCTCGCTGGCGAATACCCGGGCCTGCTCGGCGAACTGCAGGTGCTGGCGCAACACAGGCCTCGTGGCCGGGTCGGCGATCACCTGCGCCACCGGCTGGCGCGCCCGCAACAACTGCCATTGGCCCTCGGCCAACTGCCCGTAGTAGCCCACGCTGGAGCAACCGTTCAGCAGGAGCGCGGCTGCCACGGGAACAAACCGGATGAAAACACGGTCCAGAGCCCGACGGCTGCAGCGCATGAAAAGAAAAAGTCCAAACATCGAGGCTGTCTATCTCGCTCGTCGGCCGAATGCGACCAAGACTATCTCGCCAAGGGGAAGCTTCGCCATGCGTACTCTGTTTGCCGCCAGCACGCTCGTGCTGCTTTCAGGCTGTTCCACATTGCCAGACCCCGACCCGAAACAGGCCTGGATCGACCTGGCCCCAGGCAACAACGATTCGCTGCACGCGGTGCAAGTGGACGAGCGCGACTGGGCCGACACCCGTTATTTCGAAGTGCAGCCCGGCAATCACGAGCTGACCGTGCGCTACCAGTTCCCCGTCGCGCCCGGCAACATCGGCGCGGTGGACGAGCCGCTGTGGCGCGATTGCCAGCTCAACCTGACGTTCAAGGACTTCACCGCCGGCCAGCGCTATCAGATGCAGGCGGGCAGCATCGGCTTCCGCCCCTGGGTCAAGCTCTACGACCAGCAGCAGAAACTGCTCGGCCAAGGCGAACCGGCAGGTTGCCAACGCAGCTGAACCCCGCAAATGGCGCTATGCTTGTTTGCTGTGAACCGCGAGCGGGAGTTTCGCCATGCGCCAGCCCATGATGCTGTTCGCCATCAGCGCACTGGGGGCCTGCGCCAGCCCCTTGCCACCGGTCGACCCGTCCAAGGCCTGGGTCGACCTCTACACCATCACCCCTGGCCGCACCATCATGGCCGACCGACTGGATGGCAAGCGCCTGGATGACGGTCGCTACTTCCAGGTGACGCCTGGCAAGCACGAACTGGTGGTGCGTTTCGACTTCGAAGTCTCCTCCGGCCTGTTCACCACCGACCCCAGCGAACGTACCTGCTACCTCACCGTGCGCTTCAACGACTTCAAGGCCGGCGAACGCTACCGGCTGGAAGCGCGAGCGCCGGTGATGCAGCCTCAGGTGCTGCTATACGACGCCAGTCGCAAAGTGGTGGTGGATGAACCGAGCGAGGTGTTCTGCATTCCTTGAAGGCCCATTCGCCGGCAAGGCCGGCTCCTACATGAACGCGTAGAAGCTGTAGGAGCCGGCCTTGCCGGCGAACCGGACTACCGGTCGTTCTTCTGGTAGATGATCTTCTTCGTCCCGCCATCACAGCTGCCCACGACCATGTTCGGGTCGCTGACCTCGCTGTTGGGCACGATCTCCAGTGTGTAGGAGGTGACCCCGCGCGCCTGGATCTTCGCCTCGATCTCGGCCTTCAGTTCTTCGCACGGCTTGGGGGCGGCCAGTGCGGCCGTGGCCAGCAGGGATGCCAGCACGGCGATTGCTACGCGGATCATGGAACGGCTCCTGACAGGGCAGACACGCTGCCAACGCTGGTTAGACTACAGGAAACCGCCGCCGTTGCGCCTCGGGGCAAATGCACGCAGGCATTGAATCCTTCGAATGTGCCCATACAGAGTCCCAAAGGCCCCTGGCCCACCACCTACTGCGGAGGCTCCAATGACGCACCTGCGTGACCTGAAGATATCCACCCTCGACCTGGTGCCCGTGCGCGCCGACGGCAGCCCGGCGCAGTCGCTGCGCAACTCGCTGGACCTGGCACAGCATGTCGAGCGTTTCGGTTACAACCGCTTCTGGGTGGCCGAACACCACAACATGGACGGCATCGCCAGCTCCGCCACTGCCGTGCTGATCGGCTACCTGGCCGGTGGCACCTCGACGATTCGCATCGGCTCCGGCGGGGTGATGCTGCCCAACCATGCGCCGTTGGTGATCGCCGAGCAGTTCGGCACCCTGGCCAGCCTTTATCCAGGCCGTATCGACCTGGGCCTGGGCCGTGCCCCCGGCTCCGACCAGATGACCGCCCGTGCCCTGCGCCGCGAGCGCTCCGGCAGCGCCGACGACTTCCCGGACGATGTGGAAGAACTGTCGCGTTACCTCGGGCCGCGTACCGACGACCAGAAAGTCATCGCAGTGCCCGGCCACGACACCGAAGTGCCAATGTGGCTGCTCGGCTCCAGCCTGTTCAGCGCCCAACTGGCCGGCATGCGCGGCATGCCCTATGCCTTCGCCTCGCACTTCGCGCCGCGCTACATGCATGAGGCGATCCGCATCTACCGCGACCACTTCAAACCCTCGACGACGCTGGACAAGCCCTACGTGATGCTTGGCATCCCCATGGTGGTGGCCGAGACCGACGAGAAAGCCGAGTACCTGGCGACCTCGGTGTACCAGCGCATCCTCGCGCTGATCCGTGGCCAGAGCCTGATGCAGCGCCCGCCGGTCGAGAGCATGAATGGATTGTGGCTGCCCCATGAGCGCGATGCGGTGAGCAGCTTCCTGGGGCTGGCGATGATTGGCAGCCCGCAGAAGGTGCGGGCAAAAGTGGAAGTGTTGCTGGAGCAGACCGGTGCGGACGAGCTGATCTTCACCAGCGACCTGTACGAGCATGCCGACCGGGTCAGGTCCTATGAGCTGATGGCGCAGGCCCTGTAGGAGCGGCTTCAGCCGCGAACACCGGCGTAGCCGGTGCCAATCACCGCGTCGCTTGCTTCGCGGCTAAAGCCGCTCCTACAGACGGCAGTGTTGTTGTAGGAGGCTTTAGCCGCGAAGAATCCACCGCATCAACCACGCCGGTAGACAATCTCCTTGGCCCCAGCCTCGCAGGTCCCCACCACCTTGCCCGCCGGGTCGCCCTTCTTGACGATCTCCAGCGTGTAACCCTTCACACCCTTGGCATCCAGCTTCGCTGCAATCTCCGCCTTGAGTTCCTCGCACGGCTTGCCCGCCGCCATCGCGCCACCGGCCAACACCATCAGCCCCACAGCCAGCATCAACTTCTTCATCGATCACTTTCCTTGTACAGATCAAAGACGAAAAGGGCGCGAAGCCCGCGCCCTGGAACCTTGATTACCCGATACGGCCGGGCAAGCCTAGCCCAGCTTCGTTTCAGCTGTTGGCGATGCGGAACCCGACTTTCAGCGTCACCTGGAAGTGCGCGGCCTTGTTGTCGCGGATATGCCCACGGGTATCGACTACCTCGAACCACTCCAGGTGCTTGATGCTCTTGCCGGCCTCGGCCAGGGCATTGTTGATCGCCTCTTCGATGCTGGTGGGCGAGGACCCGACCAGCTCGATCTTCTTGTAGGTGTGATGATCGGACATCAGTGTTCTCCTAACGGTGAAGTGTCAACTGAGCCTAGCAGCGCAAAATCCGATCGCACTTTCGCCGGCCTGCGCAGTCGCAACTCTTACAGCCCACCACCGCGAAGGAGAGTCACCATGGCCCACAACTCGCTGCGCAAAGCCTCGCTGGAAAGCATGGAAGCGGAGATCGAGAGCCTGCTCAAGACGCTGGAACACCTCAAGCACGATGCCTCGGAGGAGTCCCACAAGACCATGAAGGCACTGCGCGGCAATGCAGAGAACGCCCTCAAGCATTCGCGCAGCCTGCTCGGCGATGCCTACTCGGAGGTAAAGACCCGCACCCGCCAGACCGGCGTCGCCACCCGCGATTACGCCCAGCAACACCCCTGGACCACCGCTGGCGTGGCCATCGGCGCCTTGGGCCTGCTGGCCGCCTACCTGATGTGCCGCCGCGACTAGCCCGCCTGTTGCTGCAACTCCCGGCGCAGCCACTGCGCCAACTGCTCGGCGCGCCCGTCGGCGGCGCGTCGAGGTACCCACAAGGCCAGCGCCGCGCGGGTGGGGGAGAACCCCCACGGCGCGGCCAGCCGTCCGGCGTTCAGGTCGTCCGCCACCAGCGGTTGCGGCGCGATGGCCACGCCAAGCCCCGCCACTGCCGCCTCCAGCAGGTAGTACAGGTGCTCGAATGCCTGGCCATAACTCAGCGCGCCGGGCGCCATGCCATGCTGCTGCGCCCAGGTCGGCCAGGCCTGTGGACGCGAGGTGGTGTGGAGCACCGCCTCTCGTTGCAAAGCCACGGCTGGCGCGGCTTTCAAACGATCGAAGCCTTCAAAGTGCGGGCTCATCACCGGGCCGATTCGCTCTTCGGCAAGTACATGCACCTGCATGTCCGCCGGCCAGGGCGGCTCGGCATACACCAGCAGGGCATCCAGCCCCGGGCGGCGAGGATCGAGATCGCCTTCGCCCGCTGACAAGTGCAGGCGCAGCTCTGGCAGGTCGGCTTTCAAACGTCCCAGGCGCGGGATGAACCAACGCGCCAGCAGGCTGCCGGAGCAACCAAGCACGAACGGCGCTTCGTCAGCGTCGCGGGAAAGCTCGGTGCAGACACTGCGCAAACGATCGAACGCTTCGAAGCTCGCATCGCGCAGGCGTACACCGGCATCTGTGAGTTTGAGGCCACGGCCTTCCTTGACGAACAGCGCCACGCCCAGATGCTCCTCGAGCACCTTGATCTGTCGGCTGACGGCACCGTGGGTAACATGAAGCGCCTCGGCCGCCTGGCTGACGCTATTGAGCCGGGCAGTTGCCTCGAAGGCCCGCAGGGCGTTGAGGGGAGGAAGGTCCTGGGCCATTTGACTTGTGAGTTTTCCTGACAGGTTTGCGCAATCTTATCGGTTTTCAGCCAGCCGTGTCGTGGTTAGAGTAAAGCCCATCACTCATCCAATACGCCCTGGAGCGCCCCATGACCCAGACCCAATACCGCGCCGGCCCCGATGCCAACGGCCTGTTCGGCTCGTTCGGCGGCCGCTACGTGGCCGAAACCCTGATGCCCCTGGTGCTCGACCTTGCCCGCGAATACGAAGCCGCCAAGGCCGACCCCAAGTTCCTCGAAGAACTCGCCTACTTCCAGCGCGACTACATCGGCCGCCCCAACCCGCTGTACTTCGCCGAGCGCCTGACCGAGCACTGCGGCGGCGCGAAGATCTTCTTCAAGCGTGAAGAACTCAACCACACCGGCGCGCACAAGGTGAACAACTGCATCGGCCAGGTGCTGCTGGCCAAGCGCATGGGCAAGAAACGCCTGATCGCCGAGACCGGCGCCGGCATGCACGGCGTGGCCACCGCCACCGTCGCCGCGCGCTTCGGCCTGCCCTGCGTGATCTACATGGGCGCCACCGACATCGAGCGCCAGCAGGCCAACGTGTTCCGCATGAAGCTGCTGGGGGCCGAGATCGTCCCGGTCACCGCCGGTACCGGCACACTCAAGGACGCCATGAACGAGGCCCTGCGCGACTGGGTCACCAACGTCGACGACACCTTCTACCTGATCGGCACCGTGGCCGGCCCGCACCCTTACCCGGCGATGGTCCGCGACTTCCAGTCGATCATCGGCAAGGAAACCCGCGCCCAGTTGCAGGAGAAGGAAGGGCGCCTGCCCGACAGCCTGATCGCCTGCGTCGGCGGCGGCTCCAACGCCATGGGCCTGTTCCACGACTTCCTCGATGACCAGAGCGTGCAGATCATCGGTGTCGAAGCCGGCGGCCACGGCGTGCACACCGACAAGCACGCGGCCAGCCTCAACGGCGGCGTACCGGGCGTGCTGCACGGCAACCGCACCTACCTGCTGCAGGACGACGACGGCCAGATCACCGACGCCCACTCGATCTCCGCAGGCCTGGACTACCCCGGCATCGGCCCGGAGCACGCCTACCTGCATGAAGTGAAGCGCGTGGAGTACGTCAGCATCACCGACGACGAGGCCCTGGACGCCTTCCACGCCACCTGCCGCCTGGAAGGCATCATCCCGGCGCTGGAGAGCTCTCACGCCCTGGCCGAGGCGATCAAGCGCGCGCCGAAGCTGCCCAAGGACCACCTGATGGTGATCTGCCTGTCCGGTCGCGGCGACAAGGACATGCAAACCGTGATGAACCACATGGCCGCCCAGGAGAAACAGGCATGAGCCGTCTCGAACAACGCTTCGCCGAACTCAAGGCCGAAGGCCGCTCCGCCCTGGTCACCTTCGTCACCGCTGGCGACCCGGGCTACGACGCCTCGCTGGAGATCCTCAAGGGCCTGCCGGCCGCCGGTGCCGATGTGATCGAACTGGGCATGCCGTTCACCGACCCGATGGCCGACGGCGTGGCCATCCAGCTCGCCACCCTGCGCGCCCTGGAAGCCGGCCAGACCCTGGCCAAGACCCTGCAGATGGTTCGCGAATTCCGTGTGGATAACCAGACCACGCCAATCGTGCTGATGGGTTACTACAACCCGATCCACCGTTTCGGTGTGGCGCAGTTCGTCACCGAGGCGAAAGAGGCGGGCGTCGATGGCCTGATCATCGTCGACCTGCCACCGGAGCACGATGCCGAGCTGGCCACCCCGGCCCAGGCCGCGGGCATCGACTTCATCCGCCTGACCACCCCGACCACCGACGACGCGCGCCTGCCGCGTGTGCTGGAGCGCAGCTCCGGGTTCGTCTACTACGTGTCGGTGGCGGGTGTGACGGGCGCGGGTTCGGCGACTACCGAGCATGTGACCGAGGCCATTGCCCGTCTGCGCCGACATACCGACCTGCCGATCAGCGTTGGTTTCGGTATTCGTACGCCGGAGCAGGCAGCGGCTATTGCACGTCTGGCCGATGGCGTAGTGGTCGGTTCGGCGCTGGTCGACAAGATCGCCCAGGCCAAGGATGCCGGTCATGCGGTGAAAGATGTGCTGAGCCTGTGCTCGGCGCTGGCTGAAGGCGTGCGCGCCGCCCGGGCCTGATCCGCGTCGCCTTGTTCGCCGGCAAGGCCGGCTCCTACAGGTTATACGACGATCCCTTGTAGGAGCCGGCCTTGCCGGCGAACAACGTCAGCCGGCGCAACCTAACCTTCGAATATCGATAGGTCCAACGGCCTGATCGCCCCCATCCAGATCGCATGATCGCGGTGATCCGCCAGCTCATCCCCGGTTTCCGGGTGCAGGAACACCACCAGCCCCTTGCGATACAACGCCAGCCACGGCAGCACCACGCCGACCACTTCCGGCCCGAAGGCCAGCTGGCAGCTCCAGTCCGGGTGCGGCCCGACCGGCTTCTGATGCATGCGCCCCATGGTCACGGGGAACAGCCGCGTCGCCTCTTCGCACAGCTCGCGGGCCTGTTCCATGGTCGATGCGTCGTAGTACACGTGGGCGTGATAACCCTTGATCCTTTGCACGGTTGCTCCTGATTGCGGTAATCCGAACATCCGGAAGTCTACGCCATCCCGCCTGGCACCGGCTGCGCCGGTGTTCGCGGCTGAAGCCGCTCCTACAGGCGCTCCCCCTCCAGCCAATCCACGAACCGCTGGATCAGCGCCCCGCGCCGTTTGCGTGGCGGCAGCACCACGTAATACCCGCGCTCCGACCGCAAACTGCCTTCCATAGGCCGACACAACAACCCTTGCTCGACCAGCCCATCAACCAGGTGCGCCCAGCCAATCGCCACCCCTTGCCCAGCAATCGCAGCCTGAATCAGCAGCGTGTAGTTATCGAATCGCAGTTGCCCGGACGGAGGAGGGCTGTCCACGCCAAGACCACGAAACACCCCCGCCCAGTCGAACCAACGACTGGCCTGCTCGCCCTTGAGGTGAAGCAACGGCAATCGTTGCAAAGCCACGGCTGACAAGGGTTTGCCATGAGTCAGCCGTGGGCTGCAGACCGGAAAGACCTCCTCGTCGAACAACCAGCGACTCTCGCCCTGATGGAAGCGCCCATCGCCAAACAGCACCGCCACATCGATGTCCGGGCGCAACATCCCCTGGCTGCGCTCGCCGGTGACCAGGCTCACATCCACCTGTGGATTGGCCTCGTGAAAGCGCTGCAAGCGCGGCATCAGCCAGAACGCCGCGAAGGCAAAGTCGGTGGCCACCTGCAACACCTCGCGTTGCCCACGACCACTGGCCTGGGCAACACCCTCGTCCATGGCCTGCAACCCTTGATGCACCTGTTCGAACAGCAGTTGGCCCGCTTCGGTCAGTTCGATGCCCCGGTAGATCCGGTCGAACAACCGCGTCCCCAGTCGCACCTCCAGGCGTTTCACCTGCTGGCTCACCGCCGGCTGCGTGGTGCCCAGCTCCACGGCGGCAGCGGTAAAGCCGCGCAGACGTGCGGCGGCCTCGAACACCCGCAAGGCATCGAGGGACAGGTCGGCAAGGTGCTCAAACATAAGCTTGGCTAATCCCAGTCATTGCCCGACGTGGGCTTTACCCACCTTATCCACAGCACCATGCTGGATTGCAAGCGTTCACCATAATCCTCGACGATGGAAGGGCACCATGAAGCAACCCAACATCCTGTTCATCATGGCCGACCAGATGGCCGCGCCGCTGTTGCCGATCTACTCCCCGTCGCCGATCAGGATGCCCAACCTGGCGCGCCTCGCCGAGCAGGCCGTGGTGTTCGACTCCGCCTACTGCAACAGCCCGCTGTGCGCGCCCTCGCGCTTCACCCTGGTCAGCGGTCAATTGCCCAGCCGTATCGGCGCCTACGACAATGCCGCCGACTTCCCCGCCGACATCCCGACCTACGCCCACTACCTGCGCCGTCTCGGCTACCGCACCGCGCTCTCGGGCAAGATGCACTTCTGCGGCCCGGACCAGCTGCATGGCTACGAGGAGCGCCTGACCAGCGACATCTACCCGGCCGACTACGGCTGGGCGGTAAATTGGGATGCGCCGGACGAGCGCCCGAGCTGGTACCACAACATGTCCTCGGTGTTGCAGGCCGGCCCCTGCGTGCGCACCAACCAGCTGGATTTCGACGAGGAGGTGGTGTTCAAGGCGCGCCAATACCTCTATGACCATGTGCGCGAAGGCGATGGCCGGCCGTTCTGCCTGACCGTGTCGATGACCCACCCGCACGATCCGTACACCATCCCCAGACGCTACTGGGACCTCTACGAGGCGGTGGATATCCCGCTGCCCCGCGACGTGATCGGCCAGGACCAGCAAGACCCGCATTCGCAACGCCTGCTCAAGGTCTACGACCTGTGGGACAAGCCCCTGCCCGAGAACAAGATCCGCGACGCCCGCCGCGCCTACTTCGGTGCCTGCAGCTACATCGACGACAACATCGGCCAGCTTCTGCAGACGCTGGAAGACTGCGGCCTCACCGACGACACCCTGATCGTCTTCTCCGGCGACCACGGCGACATGCTCGGTGAGCGAGGGCTCTGGTACAAGATGCACTGGTTCGAGATGTCGGCGCGGGTACCGCTGCTGATCCACGCGCCCAAGCGCTTCGCACCCACGCGAGTCGGCGCCAGTGTATCCACCTGCGACCTGCTGCCGACCCTGGTCGAACTGGCCGGCGGCGCTGTGGATAAAGACCTGCACCTGGACGGCCGCTCACTGCTCGCCCATCTGCGAGGGCAGGGCGGTCATGATGAGGTGATCGGTGAATACATGGCCGAAGGCACCGTCGGCCCGCTGATGATGATCCGCCGCGGCGCCTACAAGTTCGTGTACAGCGAGGACGACCCCTGTTTACTCTACGACCTGAGCCGCGACCCGCACGAGCGGGAGAACCTCACCGGCAGCCCGGACCACCAGGCGCTGCTGCAGGCATTTGTCGATGAAGCGAAGCAGCGCTGGGATATCCCCAGCCTGCGCCAGCAGGTGCTGGCCAGCCAGCGCCGCCGCCGCCTGGTGGCCGAGGCGCTGTCCATCGGCACGCTGAAAAGCTGGGACCACCAACCCCTGGTGGACGCCAGCCAACAGTACATGCGCAACCACATCGATCTCGACGACCTCGAGCGCAAGGCACGTTATCCACAGCCCGCCCCCCTGGATTGAGAAGAGAGGCCGCCATGCAGAAGTTCTCCACCGCCGTGCTCGCCCTGGCCCTGAGCCTGGGCACGGCCCACGCCGCCGACAGTAACGCGCAATGCAGCACCGTGAAACTGGCCGACCCCGGCTGGAGCGATATCGCCAGCACCAATGCCGTTGCCCGCCTGCTCCTGGAAAGCCTGGGTTACCAGGTGAAGATCGACAGCCTGGCGGTGCCGATCATCTATGGAGGCTTGAAGGATGGCCGGGTGGATGCCTTCCTCGGCAACTGGATGCCGGCGCAGCAAGGCTTTCATGACAAGTTCATCGCCAATGGCGATGTGCAGCAGTTGGCGCGCAACCTGGAGGGCACCGAATTCACCCTGGCGGTGCCCGATTATGTGTGGGAGGCCGGTGTGAAGGACTTCGCCGACCTGCACAAGTACGCCGACAAGTTCGACAAGAAGCTCTACGGCATCGGCTCCGGCGCGCCGGCCAACCTGTCGCTGAAGGAGATCATCGACAAGAACGACTTCGAGCTTGGCCAGTGGAAGCTGGTCGAGTCCAGCGAGCAGGCAATGCTGGCGCAGGTGGACCGGGCGGTGAAGAAGCAGCAGTTCATTACCTTCCTGGGCTGGACGCCGCACCCGATGAACGTAAAGTTGAAGATGCATTACCTCACGGGTGGCGAAAAGTGGTTTGGCAGCAAAGGCGATGTGTACACGCTGACCCGCAAGGGCTATCCACAGGCTTGCCCGAATGCGGCGAAGTTGCTGAGCAACCTGACGTTCACGCTGGAGATGGAGAACAGCATCATGGCCGAGGTTGTGGATAAGAAGGTGAGCTTCGATGAGGCCGCCAAGGCTTGGGTAAGGGCCCATCCGCAGTTACTGGAAGGATGGCTGGCCGGAGTGACCAGCAAATCCGGCCGTGACGCACAAGAGGCCATAAAGGCCAAACTATGACTTAACAAGCGACACAACACCTGTAGGAGCGGCTTCAGCCGCGATCACCCACGCAGTGGGTGCCAGATACCGCGTTGCCTGCATCGCGGCTGAAGCCGCTCCTACAGCGATCGTGCCTATCAAGGACAGCCCATGCCCCGCCTGACTCACCTGCTGCCCTTCCTCACCTGGCTCCCCCGCCAATCGGGCCGCAGCCTGCGCCAGGACCTGCTGGTGGGCCTGAGCGGTGCCATCCTCGCCCTGCCGCAATCGATCGCCTACGCGCTGATCGCCGGCCTGCCCGCCGAATACGGCCTGTACGCCGCCATCGTGCCGGTGCTGGTGGCCTGCCTGTGGGGCTCGTCCTGGCACCTGATCTGCGGCCCCACCGCCGCCATCTCCATCGTCCTCTATGCCAGCATCAGCCCACTGGCCGTGGCCGGCAGTGCCGACTACGTGACCCTGGTGCTGCTGCTGACCTTTCTCGGCGGTATCTTCCAACTCTTGCTGGGGCTGCTGCGCTTCGGCGCGCTGGTCAACTTCGTCTCCCATTCAGTGGTGCTGGGCTTCACCCTCGGTGCCGCCGTCGTCATCGCCCTGGGGCAGTTGCCCAATCTGCTGGGCCTGGACCTGCCAAGCCAGGCCACGGCTCTGAAGACCGTGCAGGAATTGGCCGGCCATGTTGGCGAGGTGGACATGCCATCACTGGTTCTGGGACTGAGCACCCTGGCGATCGGCGTGGTGTTGAAGCTGTGGCGCCCACGCTGGCCGGCCCTGTTGATAAGTCTGCTGCTGGTGAGCCTGGCGGCTTGGCTGTTGCCCGGCGTGTTCGGCCATGTACCGCGCGTGCCCGCTTTCGTCGGCCAGTTGCCACCGCTCAGCCCACTGCCGTTACTCGATGTGGAATTGATGCTGCGCCTGCTGCCCAGTGCCGTGGCGGTCGGCATGCTCGGGTTGGTCACCAGCCTGTCCATCGCCCGCTCCCTGTCCGCGCGCTCCGAGCAACTGATCGATGCCAACCAGGAGATCCGCGCCCAGGGCCTGTCGAACATCGTCGGGGCATTGTTCTCCGGCTACCTGTCCTCCGGCTCCTTTACCCGCTCCGGGCTCAGCTACGACGCAGGCGCCCGCTCGCCATTGGCGGGGGTGTTCTCGGCACTGTGGGTGGCGCTGTTCGCGGTCGCTGGTGCCGGGCTGATCGCCCACCTGCCGATACCGGCGATGGCGGGCAGCATCCTGTTGATCTGCTGGGGGCTGGTGGACCATCGCGGCATCCGTGCGCTGTTCAGGGTCAGCCGCTCGGAGTTCCTCGTAATGGCGCTGACCGCCGCCGCGACCCTGCTGCTGGAGCTGCAGACGGCAATCTACGCCGGGGTGCTGGCTTCGCTGTTCTTCTACCTCAAGCGCACTTCGCGGCCACGGGTGCAGCAGAGCCGGGAGGGGGAGGCGGACGTGTTGCGGGTGGGCGGTTCGATCTTCTTCGGCGCGGCGCATTACCTGCAGGTACGTTTGCAGCGCTGCCAGGGGCCACATGTGGTGATCGATGCGCGGCAGGTGAACTTCATCGATTACTCGGGTGTGGATATGTTGCACAGAGAGGCGCGGCGGTTGCTGCGCAATGGCGGCAGCCTGACATTGCAACGGGCAAGGCCGCAGGTGATTGAGGAACTGCAGAAGCTAGAGGGAGTGGAGCAGTGTCCGATCCGGTTCGATGATTGACCTTTTAGATCCTGGGGCTGCTTTGCAGCCCTTTCGCGGCGCAAGGCCGCTCCTACAAGAGTGCGCGGTCCCCTGTAGGAGCGGCCTTGCGCCGCGAAAGGGCCGCGACGCGGCCCCAGCAATCTCAGCTACGAGCGAGTTGTCGGCGCAGTTCATCCAAGACCGGCCCTGTTTCCGGCCGAACCCCCCGCCAGATAAAGAACGCCTCGGCCGCCTGCTCGGCCAGCATCCCCAGCCCATCCAGCACCTTGGCCGCCCCCAGCTTGCTCGCCCACTGGCAGAACGGCGTCGGCTCCTTGCCGTACATCATGTCGTAGCACACGGTGCGCCCCGCCTCGACCAGACTTTCGGCAATCGGCGGCAGCTCGCCGGACAGGCTCGCCGAGGTGGCGTTGATGATCACGTCCACCGGCTCCTGCAACCAACTGAAACCGCTGGCCACCACCGGCCCCAGTTCATCGAACTCCCGCGCCAGCTGCTCGGCTTTCTCAACGGTACGGTTGGCGATCACCAGCGATTGCGGGTTGTGCGCCAGGATCGGCTCCAGCACACCGCGAACCGCGCCACCAGCACCGAGGATGAGGATGCGCTTGCCCGCCAGCGTGACCCCGGCGTTCACCGTCAGGTCACGTACCAGCCCCGCACCGTCAGTGTTGTCACCCTGCAGGGTGCCGTCGGCCAGCTTGGTCAAGGTGTTCACCGCGCCGGCACGCTGTGCCCGCGGCGTCAGGCTGTCGCACAGGCGATAGGCCTCTTCCTTGAACGGCACGGTGACGTTGGCGCCGCTGCCTTGCTTGAAGAAGCCTGTGGCGCAGTCGCTGAACTCGTCCAGCGGCGCCAGCAGGGTGGCGTACTCCAGGTCCTGGTCGGTCTGGTCGGCGAACAGACGGTGGATCAGCGGCGACTTGCTGTGGCCGATGGGGTTGCCGAATACGACGTACTGGTCCATGGGGGCTCCTCGGTGATCCACAGGCTTACTGGGCGAGCCAGTCGCGGTCCTGCAGGAAGTAGTCGGTCAGGCGCGCTTCCTCGCTGCCCGGTTCCGCTTTCCAATCGTAACCCCAGCGTACCTGCGGCGGCAGCGACATAAGGATCGACTCGGTACGGCCACCGGACTGCAAACCGAACAGCGTGCCACGGTCGTAGACCAGGTTGAACTCGACGTAGCGGCCACGGCGGTATTCCTGGAATTCACGCTGCTTGGCGGTGTACGGCGTGTCCTTGCGGCGCTGGATGATCGGCAGGTAGGCGTCGACGTAGGCGTCGCCGATGGCGCGCATGAAGGCGAAGCAGGTATCGAAGTCCCATTCGTTCAGGTCATCGAAGAACAGGCCGCCGATGCCACGCGGCTCGCCACGGTGCTTGAGGTGGAAGTAGCGGTCACACCAGGCCTTGTAGCGCGGATAGACGTCGGCGCCGAACGGCGCGCAGGCCTGCTCGGCGACGCGGTGCCAGTGCACGCAGTCTTCCTCGTTGCCGTAGTACGGGGTCAGGTCGAAGCCGCCGCCGAACCACCATACCGCCTCTTCACCTTCTTTTTCGGCGATGAAGAACCGCACGTTGGCGTGGGAAGTCGGTACGTGCGGGTTGTGCGGGTGGATCACCAGCGACACGCCCAGGGCCTCGAAGCCACGGCCCGCCAGTTCCGGGCGATGGGCGCTGGCCGACGGCGGCAGGCCGGCGCCGAACACGTGGGAGAAGTTCACCCCGCCTTTCTCGATCACCTTGCCCTCGCCGATCACCCGCGTGCGACCGCCGCCACCAGCATCGCGCACCCAGGCGTCCTCGACGAAGCGGGCGCCGCCGTCTTCGGTTTCGAGGGCAGTGCAGATGCGGTCTTGCAGGTCGAGCAGGTAGGCTTTTACGGCCTCGGTGCGGCTGGTCATCGGGTCACCTGGAAGGAGCGGGAAAATTCGCCGCGTAGCATACCACCGGCCGACGCCGCGTCGCAGTTGACGGCGGTCAAGCAAAGGCGTCCGATAGAGGGCCTTTGCGACCCACGACAACAGGAGTGTGTGATGGCCAAGCGTATCCAGTTCAGCCAGCATGGTGGCCCGGAAGTCCTGCAACTGGTGGAGTTCGACCCGGCACCGCCCGGCCCGCAGCACGTGCGGGTGCGCAACCATGCGATCGGCTTGAACTTCATCGACACCTATTTCCGCAGCGGGCTGTATGCGCCGCCAGCCCTGCCTTCCGGGCTGGGCACCGAAGCGGCCGGCGTGGTCGAGGCGGTGGGCGAGGGCGTCAGCCGGATCAAGGTCGACGACCGCGTGGCTTATGCCGGTGGGCCGCTAGGGGCCTACAGCGAGGTGCATACGCTGCCGGAGGCCAACCTGGTGAAGCTGCCTGAGGCGATCAGCTTTGAACAGGCGGCGGCGGTGATGCTCAAGGGGCTGACCACGCAGTACCTGCTCAAGCAGACCTATGCCGTGCAGCCGGGGGACTTCGTGCTGTTCCATGCTGCTGCCGGTGGCGTGGGGTCGCTGGCTTGCCAGTGGGCCAAGGCGCTGGGCGCGAAGCTGATCGGCACCGTGAGTTCTCCCGAGAAAGCCGAACGGGCCAAGGCCCTTGGGGCCTGGGCGACCATCGACTACAGCCATGAAGACGTGGCCAAACGCGTGCTGGAGCTGACCGACGGTCAAAAGTGCGCGGTGGTGTATGACGGCGTGGGGGCTGATACCTGGCTGACTTCGCTGGATTGCCTGAGGCCACGGGGGTTGATGGTGAGTTTCGGCAATGCCTCCGGGGCGGTGAGCGGGGTCAACTTGGGGATCCTGTCGCAGAAAGGGTCGTTGTATGTCACCCGGCCGACGCTGGGGAGCTACGCCAACAACGCCGAGAACACCCAGGCAATGGCCGATGACCTGTTCGCGATGATCGCCAGTGGCAAGCTGGTTGTGGATATCCAGCAGCGGTATCCGTTGAGCGAGGCGGCCAAGGCGCAGGCGGAGTTGTCGGCGCGGCGGACCGTTGGCTCGACGGTATTGCTGCCTTGAGGGTCAGCCCTGCGGGGTGTTCGCCGTGAGCGTTGCAGCGCCTATGAGATCGAGCGCCGCCCGCGCGGCGCATCGCGGATGAATCCGCTCCTACATTTGTTGCAACGTGGCCATGACCGATAGGCCATGGTTGTTCGCCTTGTTGGTACGACGCGGTTTTTCGGCTGGCGCTGCCGCCGCCCCGCCAGGCTCACGCCATGCGCCAAGGCTGGCAACCATGGCCTTACAGGTGCGGCACGTTGCAACAGATGTAGGAGCGGATTCATCCGCGATGCGCCGCGCGGGCGGCGCTCGATCTCAAGAGCACTACAAAACTATCGCCCTGCACTTGCCCGCCAACACGCGATCAACCGCCCTGCCGGGAATTCCCAGGTGCTGGCGCCGACTCGATGCCATCGAGCATCGCCTCTACCAACCCCTCCGCCATTTCCAGCGAATGCAGGCTCGACCAGTACATGCCACGCCCCTCGTCGCGCAGGTGGTCGAGGGCCTTGATGCCGGTGTCATAGGCACAGCGCAGGTAGAGCGCGACGTGTACCAGGGCGTCGTGGGCTTCGATGTTGGGGTTTACGGTGAAGAGCGGTGGGTGGCCGGCGTCGCAGCGGCCGAAGGGGTGGGTTGTGGTGTTGGGGAGTGGTGGATCGGGGACAATTTTCTTCATGGTTTGCTCCAGAACTGGAGCTGACACCTGCCCGTTACCACACGGTTGGGTGGCAGCTGTACGCGGAGTGGTAAACCGGACTGGAGGCACTTCCGGCAGGCAAAAGCCTCCCGCGCACAGCCGCCATAGGCTGCAGTGCTCCAGAACTACCGGGTTACCACACCCGATCGCCAAGTTATTCGGCGACGGTCTGGAGCCTAGAGGCAGGAGTTCCCACTGAGAAGGTAATGGCGGTCGACAGGCTGCGTAGGATATTTCTCTGAAATCAGAATGGGCAGCCATCTGGGTGGAAATCAGAAAAATCGGCGGGAATTCTGGGGCCGCTTTGCGGCCCTTTCGCGGCACAAGGCCGCTCCTACAGGGGATCGCGATTGCCTGTAGGAGCGGCCTTGTGTCGCGAAACGAGGGCGAAGCCCTCGCCAGCGGCATCAGCCCGGGCGCACAACCTCACCGGTCACCAGGTCGCGAATCAGGCTCGGGTTCTTCCGCCCACCCAGCGCCCCACCCAGCACCATGTCCAGCTCATTGTGGAAATACTGCTCCACCCGCAGCCGGCTCTTGGCCGCCGGCCGCCCGGCTGGGTTGCACGAGGTGGAGATCAACGGCCCGACCAGCGCGCACAACTCACGCACCTGTGGATGATCACTGACCCGCAGCGCCACGGTGTCGTGCTGCCCGGTCACCCATTCGGGCAACAGGTCCTGGTGCGGCACCAGCCAGGTATTCGGCCCCGGCCAGGTGGCGCTCATGCGGTCGATCCAGTCCTGGGGGAAATCCTCGAACAGAAAGTCGAACTGGCGGATGTTGTCGGCGATCAGGATCAGCCCTTTATCCACAGGCCGCGACTTGAGCGCCAGCAGGCGGTACACCGCGTCCTCGTTCCACGGGTCGCAGCCCAGGCCCCAGACCGCTTCCGTCGGGTAGGCGATCACCGCACCCGCCTTCACCTCGCGCGCGGCTTGTTGCACACGCCAACTGCTCACCATTTTCCGTCTCTCCGCATAAACGCCGTGCGCGCAGTGTACTTAGCCGGCACGGGCAAACCAACGCCCGGCTTCATTGCTGACCTGGCCTTCGAGCTCCAGCTCGGTCAGGCTGGCCAGCACCTGGGCCAGCGGCAGGCCGCTGCTGTGGGCCAGGCCCTCGCTGGTCTGGGGCGCGGCGTGGAGCAGGGCGAGTAGGGGGTGGCCGGGTTTATCCACAACAGCGGGCGGCAGGTTCTGCCAGCCGCCCAGGCTGTCCAGGATCTGCTCCACGCTTTCCACCAGCAAAGCACCATCGCGGATCAACTGGTGGCAGCCTTTGGCGCCGGGGTGGTGGATGGAGCCAGGAATCGCGTACACCTCCCGCCCCTGTTCGGCGGCGAGCCGCGCCGTGATCAACGAACCGCTGGCCAGGCTGGCCTCGACCACCAGTACACCCAGCGACAAGCCACTGATGATCCGATTGCGCCGTGGGAAGTTGCCCGCCAGCGGCCCGGCGTCCAGCGGGTACTCGGAAACCAGCGCGCTACCGCTATCGATCATCATCCTGGCCAAGTCACGGTGGCGCTGTGGATAACATTTTTGCAAACCCGTGCCCAGCACCCCGATCGTGTGCCCACCGGCCTTCAGCGCGGCCCGATGAGCGGCACCGTCGACGCCCAGCGCCAGCCCGCTGGTGATGGTGAACCCGGCCTGGGAAAGACAACGGGAAAACGCGCCCGCCGTATCCAGCGCCGGAGGTGAAGCACGCCTGCTGCCCACAATCGCAAGCTGCGGTCGCTCGAGCAAAGCGGGGTCTCCAGCGACGAACAGCAAGGGCGGCGGATCATCTATCTCGGCCAGCAACGCCGGGTAGCCAGGCCCGTCCCACATCAGTAAATGCTGGCCCGGCCGCTCTAGCCAGGCCATTGCGGCCAATGCCCCATCACGTACTTCTGGGCTGCGCCGGGCATCGATACTGGCTGCCGGCAGCCCCAACGCACGCCAGGCACTGGCTGGCGCACTGAGCGCCGACGAGGCGCTGCCGAAGGCTTCGATGAGGGTGTGAAAACGACGCAGCCCGGCATCGGGAAGGCGATGCAGACGCAACCGCGCCTCGAGTTCGGCAGGCGAACAAGGCGACGAACGGAGTTCGGTCATAGGGGATCATCCTTGATCGACAGGGGCCAACGGCGTGGCACAACCTGTGGATAACTTTGTTGATAATACTTTGACAAGCTGTCCATGGAATGGGCTTTCCAGCGCCCATTCACACCCTAGCCAAGCTTCACAGGTGCCGAACGCCCCATTTCCCTTTATTATGTGTGCTCAGTTTTCAACCGACCGCACAGTGACTGCCTGACCCCTATGGCCATCTTGAACATTCTCGAATTCCCCGATCCGCGCCTGCGCACCATTGCCAAACCGGTAACGGCGTTCGACGACGCCCTGCGCCAGCTGATCGACGACATGTTCGAGACCATGTACGAAGCCCCTGGCATCGGCCTGGCGGCCACCCAGGTCAACGTGCACAAGCAGGTCGTGGTGATGGACCTGAGTGAAGACCGCAGCGAACCGCGCGTCTTCATCAACCCCACGGTCGAGGAGCTGACCCACGACATGGGCCAGTACCAGGAAGGCTGCCTGTCGGTGCCCGGCTTCTACGAGAACGTAGACCGCCCGTTGCGCGTACGGGTCAAGGCCCAGGACCGCGACGGCAAGCCCTATGAGCTCGAAGCCGAAGGCCTGCTGGCCGTGTGCGTGCAGCACGAGTTCGACCACCTCAACGGCAAGCTGTTTGTCGACTACCTGTCCCAGCTCAAACGCGACCGGATCAAGAAGAAGCTGGAAAAGCAGCACCGCCAGCAAGCCTGATCCCCACCTTCCAGAAGGCTTGCTCCGGCAAGCCTTTTTCTTTTTCAAGGAAGCGAGAACTCCATGCGCATCGTCTTCGCAGGCACTCCAGAGTTTGCCGCCGAACACCTCAAGGCCCTGCTCGACAGCCCGTACGAGATCGTGGCCGTCTACACCCAGCCCGATCGCCCGGCCGGCCGTGGCCAGAAGCTCATGCCGAGCGCAGTGAAGGCGCTGGCCGTGGCCCATGACATCCCGGTGTACCAGCCGCAGACCCTGCGCAACCCCGAGGCTCAAGCCGAACTTGCCGCGCTCAAGCCGGACCTGATGGTGGTGGTTGCCTACGGCCTGATCCTGCCCCAGGTGGTGCTCGACATACCGCGTCTGGGTTGCATCAACAGCCATGCCTCCCTGCTGCCGCGCTGGCGCGGTGCGGCACCGATCCAGCGTGCCGTGGAAGCCGGCGACGCCGAGAGCGGCGTCACCGTGATGCGTATGGAAGCGGGCCTGGATACCGGCCCGATGCTGCTCAAGGTGATCACCCCGATCAGCGCCGAGGACACCGGCGGCACCTTGCACGACCGCCTCGCCGCCATGGGCCCGGGCGCCGTGGTGCAGGCCATTGCCGGCCTGGCCGATGGCAGCCTGCAAGGTGAAATCCAGGACGATGCCCTGGCCACTTATGCACACAAGCTGAACAAGGACGAGGCGCGCATCGACTGGAGCCGCCCGGCCGTCGAGCTGGAACGCCTGATCCGTGCCTTCAATCCCTGGCCGGTGTGCCACAGCACCCTCGACGGCGAAAGCGTGAAGGTGCTGGCCGCCAACTTGTCCACAGGCAAGGGCACCCCTGGTGAGATCCTCTCCGCCAGCAAGGACGGCCTGGTCGTCGCCTGCGGTGATGGCGCCCTGAGCCTGACCCGCCTGCAACTGCCCGGCGGCAAGGCCCTGGCCTTCAGCGACCTGTTCAACAGCCGCCGCGAGAAGTTCGCCGGTGGCAAGGTGCTCGGCCAATGAACCCACGCCTGGCCGCCGCCCGTGCCCTTGCCGCCGTGCTCAGCGGCAAGGCTTCGCTGAACAGCTCGCTGCCGGCGCAACTGGACAAGGTCGACGAGCGCGACCGTGGCCTCACGCAAGACCTGGCCTTCGGCACTGCCCGCTGGCAGCCGCGTCTGGACCTGCTGGCCGCACAACTGCTGCAGAAGCCATTCAAGGCCGCCGATGCCGATGTGCAGGCGCTGCTGCTGGTCGGCCTGTATCAGCTGTTCTACACGCGCATCCCGGCACACGCCGCCCTCGGCGAAACCGTCGGCTGCGCCGACAAGCTCAAGAAGCCCTGGGCCAAGGGCCTGCTCAACGCCGTGCTGCGCCGCGCCCAGCGTGAAGGCGAGGAACTGCTCGCCAGCATGGAACGCGACCCGGTAGTGCGTACCGCCCATCCGCGCTGGCTGCAGAAGTCGCTGAAAGCCTTCTGGCCGGAGCAGTGGGAAGCCATCTGCGCCGCCAACAACGCCCACCCACCGATGATCCTGCGGGTCAACCGCCGCCATCACAGCCGCGACGCCTACCTGTCGCTGCTGGCCGAGGCCGGCATCCAGGCCAGCGCCTGCCAGTTCAGCCGTGACGGCATCGTCCTCGCCGAGGCCTGCGACGTGCGCGGCCTGCCGGGCTTCGCCGACGGTTGGGTGAGCGTGCAGGACGAAGCCGCGCAGCTGTCCGCCGACCTGCTGGAACTGGCCCCCGGCCAGCGCGTGCTCGACGCCTGCTGCGCCCCGGGCGGCAAGACCTGCCACTTGCTGGAAGCCGAGCCCGGCCTGGCCCACATGGTCGCCATCGACCTGGAAGCCAAGCGCCTGACCCGCGTGCGCGAAAACCTCGACCGCCTGAAGCTCGACGCCGAACTGATCGCCTGCGACGCCCGTGACACCGCCAGCTGGTGGGACGGCAAGCCATTCCAGCGCATCCTGCTCGACGCGCCGTGCTCGGCCACCGGTGTGATCCGCCGTCACCCGGACATCAAGCTGACCCGCCAGGCCGAGGACATCCCGGCCCTGGCCACGCTGCAAGGCGAGCTGCTCGATGCCCTGTGGCCGACCCTGGAAGTGGGCGGCATGTTGCTCTACGCCACCTGCTCGAGCCTGCCGACCGAGAACACCGAAGTGATCGACGCCTTCCTCGCCCGCACCCCCGGCGCCCGCGAGCTGGACCTGGCCACCGAGGCCGGCCTGCGCCAGCCCCACGGGCGCCAGCTGCTGGCCCAGGAAGGCGGCCACGATGGTTTCTATTACGCCAAACTGATCAAGATCGCCGCTTCGCGCGGGTAAGAACAAAAAGGGTAGGGAGTAGCGGATGAAGATCATCATCCTCGGCGCAGGGCAGGTGGGCGGCACGCTGGCGGAGCACCTGGCCAGCGAAGCCAACGATATCACCGTGGTCGACACCGACAGCGAGCGCCTGCGCGACCTGGGCGACCGCCTGGACATCCGCACCGTGCAGGGCCGCGCCTCGCTGCCGACGGTGCTGCGCCAGGCCGGCGCCGACGACGCCGACATGCTGGTGGCGGTGACCAACAGCGACGAGACCAACATGGTCGCCTGCCAGGTCGCCTACTCGCTGTTCCACACCCCGACCAAGATCGCCCGGGTGCGCGAGTCAGCCTACCTCACCCGCGAAGAGCTGTTCGACAACGACCACATCCCGGTGGACGTGCTGATCAGCCCCGAGCAGGTGGTGACCAACTACATCAAGCGCCTGATCGAACACCCAGGTTCGCTGCAGGTGATCGACTTCGCCGAGGGCAAGGCCCAGCTGGTGGCGGTCAGGGCTTACTACGGTGGCCCGTTGGTGGGCCAGCAACTGCGCCAGATTCGCGCCCACATGCCCAATGTCGACACCCGCGTGGCGGCGATCTTCCGCCGCGACCGGCCGATCACCCCGCAGGGCGACACGGTGATCGAGGCCGACGACGAAGTGTTCTTCATCGCCGCGAAGAAGGATATCCGCGCGGTGATGGGCGAGCTGCGGCGTATCGACGAGACCAACAAGCGCGTGGTCATCGCCGGTGGCGGGCAGATCGGCGAGCGCCTGGCCGAGGCCATCGAAAGCCGCTACCAGGTGAAGATCATCGAGATGAACCCGACGCGCTGCCGCCACCTCTCCGAAACGCTGGAGAGCACCGTGGTGCTGCAGGGCAGCGCCTCCGATCGAGACCTGATGCTCGAAGAAAACATCGCCGACGCCGACATTTTCCTGGCCCTGACCAACGACGACGAGGCCAACATCATGTCGTCGCTGCTGGCCAAGCGCCTGGGCGCGCGCAAGGTGATGACCATCATCAACAACCCGGCCTACGTCGACCTGGTGCAGGGCGGCGAGATCGACATCGCCATCAGCCCTCAGCTGGCCACCATCGGCACCCTGCTGGCCCACGTGCGTCGCGGCGATATCGTCAGCGTGCACTCGCTGCGCCGGGGCGCGGCCGAGGCCATCGAGGCGGTGGCCCATGGCGATTCGAAGTCGAGCAAGGTGGTGGGCAAGGCCATCGAGGACATCTCGCTGCCGCCAGGCACCACCATCGGCGCGATCATTCGCGACGAGGAAGTGCTGATCGCCCACGACGACACGGTGATCGCCTCGGGCGACCATGTGATCCTGTTCGTTGTGGATAAAAAGCAGATTCGGGACGTGGAGAAACTGTTCCACGTGGGCCTGAGTTTCTTCTAGGGAGAGACGTGATGCGTGAATCGCTGGAGAAGATGCTAGCCAAGGGTGTGGATAACCCGCTGCTGCGGTTCGGGCTGGGCAAGGCCTGGCTGGACGAAGGTAATGGCGCTGAAGCGGCGCTGCACCTGGCTGCCTGTGTTAAGCAGGATCCGAAGTACTCGGCGGCGTGGAAGCTCTTGGGGAAGGCGTATCAGCTCAGCGGCGATCTGGCTGGGGCGCGCAAGGCCTGGGAAGAAGGGATCGTCGCGGCGCAGGCCCATGGCGACAAGCAGGCCGAGAAAGAGATGGCGGTGTTTCTGAAGAAGCTGAACAAGCTTTGAGGCCTGTTCGCCAGCAAGGCTGGCTCCTACAGGAAATGCGTACCCTGTAGGAGCCAGCCTTGCTGGCGAATGCGATCTCAATACCAGCGAGCCTCTCCAGCCGGGCGCTTCTTGAAACGCTTCATGCTCCACATGTACTGGCTCGGGTACTCGCGCACATAACGCTCGACCACCTTGCTCATGGCCGCCGCCGCCACCGTCACATCCTCGCTGTACATCTCCTCCGGCGCCGCCTCGAGGAACACCTTGAAGCCCGAGCCATCCGGCAGCCGCAGGGCATGCAGGAACACCCCGACCGCCTTGCCGCCCGCCAACATGTTCGGCACGAACTTGCTGGTCAGCGCCTGGGTCCCCAGGAACGGCACGAACACCCCCGCCGACTCCGCCGGCTCCGGGTCGGCCGGAATTCCCACCTGGCCACCCCGACGCACTTCCTTGATCACGCTGAGAATGCCTTCCTTGGTCGAAGGCGCCACGCGGTTGCCCATCTGCACGCGCTGCTCGCGCAACAGGTCATCCACCGCCTTCAGCTTGGGCGGGCGGTAGAAGATGATCGGTTTGCACTGGTTGCAATAGAAGTGGTTGAGCACTTCCCAGTTGCCCAGGTGGCTGGTGATGCCCACCACGCCCTTGCCCGAGGCCAGGGCCTGTTCCAGCACTTCCAGGCCGTGCACTTCCTTGACCAGGTCCAGCGAGCGCTGCGGTGGCCAGATCCAGGCGCAGGCGCTCTCGACGAACGACTTGCCGATATCCTTCAACGCACGGCCGACCAGTTGCTCACGCTCGGCCGGGTCCATCTCCGGGAAACACTTGGCCAGGTTGATGCGCACGACATTGCGCGAGCCATTGGGGATTTTCCACATCAGCCAGCCGATACCGGCGCCGACGCGCTGCACAGCGCCCCAGGGCAGCTTGGCAAACAGGCGCAGCACCCCGACCATCAGGGCGCCCTTGAACTTTTCCACAGGCGAATTCCTTATTTCAGCAAGGCGCGCATTGTACCCCGTCAGCGCGCCAGCGCGGCGTAGCGATCACAGTCGGTGGTGTGGTCCATGACCATGCCGGTGGCCTGCATGAAGGCGTAGCAGATGGTCGGGCCAACGAACGTGAAGCCGGCCTTCTGCAGGGCCTTGCTCATGGCCTTGGCTTCGTCGGTCACCGCCGGCACGTCGCCGCGGGTGGCGAAATGGTTGATCTTTGGTTGCCCACCGACGAACGACCACAGCCACTCGGCGGGCTTATCCACAGCCAGCCAGGCTTCGGCATTGCGGCGCACGGCCTTGAGCTTGAGGCGATTGCGGATGATGCCGGCGTCGAGCATCAACTCCTCGATGCGCTCGTCGCTCAAGCGCGCCAGTTTCACCGGGTCGAACCCGTGCAGCACCTCACGATAGCGCTCACGTTTCTTCAATACGGTGATCCACGAGAGCCCCGCCTGGAACCCTTCGAGCAAAAGCATCTCGAAGAGCAACGCCGGGTCGCGCTGTGGCGTTCCCCACTCGTGGTCGTGATAGGCCTCGTACAAAGGATCGTCGGAACACCAAAAGCAGCGTGGCATAAGGCTCCAATTACGTAGAGGGCGAGGCGAATCGGGTTATACTCCCGCTCTTTACATCCGCATCCCCAGATACAGGTGAATTTCGTGAGCCAGCCTACGCCAGCCGTGCGTACCTTCCAAGACCTGATCCTCGCCCTGCAGAACTACTGGGCCGAGCAAGGTTGTGTGGTGCTTCAGCCCTACGATATGGAAGTAGGCGCCGGCACTTTCCATACCGCCACCTTCCTGCGCGCCGTGGGCCCGGAGACGTGGAACGCCGCCTATGTGCAGCCTAGCCGTCGCCCCGCCGACGGACGGTATGGCGAAAACCCCAACCGCCTGCAGCACTACTACCAGTTCCAGGTGGTGCTCAAGCCAAACCCGGCCAACTTCCAGGAGCTGTACCTCGGCTCGCTGAAAGCCATCGGCCTGGACCCGCTGGTTCACGACATCCGCTTCGTCGAAGACAACTGGGAATCGCCGACCCTCGGCGCCTGGGGCCTGGGCTGGGAAATCTGGCTGAACGGCATGGAGGTGACCCAGTTCACCTACTTCCAGCAGGTCGGCGGCATCGAGTGCTACCCGGTCACCGGTGAAATCACCTACGGCCTGGAGCGCCTGGCCATGTACCTGCAGGGCGTGGACTCGGTCTACGACCTGGTATGGGCCGACGGCCCGTTCGGCAAGGTCACCTACGGCGACGTGTTCCACCAGAACGAAGTGGAGCAGTCGACCTACAACTTCGAGCACGCCAACGTCGAGAAGCTGTTCGAACTGTTCGACTTCTACGAAAGCGAAGCGAACCGCCTGATCAAGCTGGACCTGCCGCTGCCGACCTACGAAATGGTCCTGAAGGCCTCGCACACCTTCAACCTGCTGGACGCCCGCCGCGCCATCTCGGTGACCGAACGCCAGCGCTACATCCTGCGCGTACGCACACTTGCCCGTGACGTGGCGCAAAGCTACCTGCAAGCCCGCGCACGCCTGGGCTTCCCGATGGCTTCTCCTGAACTGCGTGACGAAGTGTTGGCTAAGCTGGAGGCTGCACAATGAGTGCTCAAGATTTCCTGGTTGAACTGGGCACCGAAGAGCTGCCACCGAAGGCCCTGGCCTCGCTGGGCGACGCGTTCCTCGCCGGCATCGAGAAAGGCCTGCAGGCCGCCGGCCTGAACTACACCGGCAAGCAGGTGTACGCCGCGCCGCGCCGCCTGGCCGTGCTGCTGCGCCAGCTCGACGTGCAGCAGCCGGACCGCAGCATCAACATCGACGGCCCGCCCATGCAGGCTGCTTTCAAGGACGGTGAGCCAACCCAGGCCGCCCTGGGCTTTGCCAAGAAGTGCGGTGTGGAGCTGTCGGACATCGACCAGAGCGGTCCGAAGCTGCGCTTCTCCCAGCACATCCCGGGCAAGGCGACCGCCAGCCTGCTGCCCACCATCGTCGAAGACTCGCTCAACGACCTGCCGATCCCCAAGCGCATGCACTGGGGCGCCAGCCGTGAAGAATTCGTGCGCCCGACTCAGTGGCTGGTGATGCTGCTGGGCGATCAGGTCGTCGACTGCACCATCCTCGCGCAAAAAGCCGGCCGTGAATCCCGTGGCCACCGCTTCCACCACCCGGAAAACGTGGTCATCACCACCCCGGCCAACTACGTCGAAGACCTGCGCAAAGCCTACGTGCTGGCCGACTTCGCCGAGCGTCGCGAGCTGATCAGCAAGCGCACCGCGGAACTGGCCATGCAGCAGGAAGGCTCGGCCATCGTGCCGCCGGCGCTGCTGGACGAAGTGACCGCCCTGGTCGAGTGGCCGGTGCCGCTGGTGTGCTCGTTCGAGGAGCGTTTCCTTGAAGTGCCGCAGGAAGCCCTGATCACCACCATGCAGGACAACCAGAAGTACTTCTGCCTGCTGGACAGTGAAGGCAAGCTGCTGCCGCGCTTCATCACCGTGGCCAACGTCGAGAGCCGCGATCCGAAGCAGATCGTCGAAGGCAACGAGAAGGTCGTGCGCCCACGCCTGACCGACGCCGAGTTCTTCTTCAAGCAAGACAAGAAGCAACCGCTGGAAAGCTTCAACGAGCGCCTGAAGAACGTGGTGTTCCAGGCTCAGCTGGGCACCGTGTTCGACAAGGCCGAGCGCGTGTCGAAACTGGCCGCCTTCATTGCCCCGTACATCGGCGGCAGCGCCGCCAACGCTGGCCGTGCCGGCCTGCTGTCCAAGTGCGACCTGGCCTCGGAGATGGTCGGTGAATTCCCTGAAATGCAGGGTATCGCCGGCTACTACTACGCCCTCAACGATGGCGAGCCGCAAGACGTCGCCCTGGCGCTGAACGAGCAGTACATGCCGCGCGGTGCCGGCGCCGAGCTGCCGCAGACCCTCACCGGTGCCGCCGTGGCCATCGCCGACAAGCTCGACACCCTGGTCGGCATCTTCGGTATCGGCATGCTGCCCACCGGCAGCAAGGACCCGTATGCCCTGCGCCGTGCCGCCCTGGGCGTGCTGCGCATCCTGATCGAGAAGCAGCTGGACCTGGACCTGACCGTTGCGGTCGAGTTCGCGGTCAAGCAGTTCGGCACCCAGGTCAAGGCCGCCGGCCTGTCCGAGCAAGTGCTGGAGTTCATCTTCGACCGCCTGCGCGCGCGTTACGAAGACGAAGGCATCGACGTTGCCACCTACCTGTCGGTGCGTGCCCTGAAGCCGGGCTCGGCCCTGGACTTCGACCAGCGCGTACAGGCCGTGCAGGCCTTCCGCAAGCTGCCGGAAGCCAATGCCCTGGCCGCGGCGAACAAGCGCGTATCGAACCTGCTGGGCAAGGCCGAAGGCGCCATTGCCGACCAGGTCGAGCCCAAGTACTTCGACAACGCCAACGAGTTCTCGCTGTACTCGGCCATCCAGCAGGCCGACCAGGCCGTGCAACCGATGGCCTCCGCACGCCAGTACAACGAAGCCCTGGCCCGCCTGGCCGCCCTGCGCGACCCGGTAGACGCCTTCTTCGAGGCCGTACTGGTCAACGCCGAGGACGCCAAGGTACGCGCCAACCGTTATGCCCTGCTCAGCCGCTTGCGTGGCCTGTTCCTGGGCGTGGCCGATATCTCGCTGCTGGGGTAAGTCGTTGAAACTGCTGATTCTTGATCGAGACGGAGTGATCAACTATGACTCCGACGCCTACATCAAGTCGCTGGAGGAGTGGATCCCCATTCCCGGCTCGATCGAGGCCATCGCGCAGTTGAGCAAGGCGGGCTGGACGGTGGCCGTGGCCACCAACCAGTCCGGCATTGCCCGCGGCTATTACCCGCTGGCCACGCTGGAGGCCATGCACGCGCGCCTGCGCGCGCTGGTGGCCGAGCAGGGTGGCGCGGTAGGTTTCATCGTGCATTGCCCGCATGGCCCGGACGAAGGCTGCGATTGCCGCAAGCCCAAGCCTGGCATGCTGCGGGCGATCGCCGAGCACTACCAGGTTCCGCTAGCCGGCGTATGGTTCGTCGGTGACAGCAAAGGTGACCTGGAGGCGGCCCTGGCCGTCGATGCACAACCCGTGTTGGTAAAAACCGGCAAGGGCGAAAGGACCCTGGAAAAAGGCGTCCCGGAAACTACACTGATTTTCGACGATCTGGCAGCCATCGCCAGAGAACTTATTTAAATGAGTGCGCCAGGAACGGCGCACTTTTCATTAGGCGGGCACGCCCCGCAACGGTACATGCCACTATGTCGATCCTGCAGGCGATCAGAATCTTTCTTTTTTACCTGCTGTTGGGCACCAGTTCGCTGCTGTGGTGCTCGCTGAGCTTCTTCGTCGCGCCTTTCCTGCCGTTCCCCAAGCGCTACAAGTTCATCAACGTGTACTGGTGCCGCTGCGCGCTGTTCCTGGTGAAGACGATCCTGGGGATCGACTACAAGATCACCGGCGCCGAGCATGTGCCTGATGTGCCGTGCGTGATCCTGTCGAACCACCAGAGCACCTGGGAGACGTTCTTCCTGTCGGCGTACTTCTCGCCACTGAGCCAGGTGCTCAAGCGTGAGCTGCTGTACGTGCCGTTCTTCGGCTGGGCCATGGCCATGCTGCGGCCGATCGCCATCGACCGGAAGAACCCGAAGGAGGCCTTGCGCCAGGTTGCCAGCCAGGGTGACGAACTGCTCAAGCAGGGCACCTGGGTGCTGATCTTCCCCGAAGGCACCCGTGTGCCTCACGGCCAGATGGGCAAGTTCTCCCGCGGTGGTACCGCGCTCGCGGTGAATGCCGGCCTGCCGGTGCTGCCGATCGCCCACAACGCTGGCAAGTTCTGGCCGCGTGAAGGCTGGGGCAAACGCCCGGGCACCATCGAGGTGGTGATTGGCGCGCCGATGTACCCGGAAGGGACGGGGCCACGGGCCATTGCCGAGCTCAATGACCGTGCCCAGGCGTGGAACGAGGCGGCCCAGCGGGCCATGGGTTCGCTGCCGCCAGTGGCGGAAAATCCAGAGCAGCAGCACGCCTGACGTTCTGTGGATAAGTTGTTAGCAATTTTTGGATTACGGGTCTCAGAACATAGCTAAGTTATTGAATTAGCTATTTATTTCTCTGTATGACGTTTTTCTGAAAATCGTGCATAAGTTTTTTCGCGCTATAAAAAAACCGGCTTTTACGCCGGTTTTTTTGTGCCTTGGATTTTGTGGCGATTTCTTCGCCGACAAGGCCGGCTCCTACAGACGAACGGAAATCACACCTTGTCGATATCCACATCCCGTGTTTCTTTCAAACAGAAGATCCCCACCACCAGGCTCACCCCGGTAATCAACACTGGGTACCACAGCCCGTAGAAGATATCCCCGGTGTACACCACCAGCGCGAACGACACCGTTGGCAGGAAGCCCCCGAACCAACCATTACCAATGTG
The DNA here is from genome assembly GCF_029478665.1 of Pseudomonas entomophila. Classification (GTDB taxonomy): domain Bacteria; phylum Pseudomonadota; class Gammaproteobacteria; order Pseudomonadales; family Pseudomonadaceae; genus Aquipseudomonas; species Aquipseudomonas entomophila_F. The sequence goes on along the minus strand of NZ_JARPQB010000013.1, from coordinate 74,139 downwards.
ATAGGGCAGGGACATCGAGGTATAGCGAATACGCGTGGGGAACAGCTCGACCATCACCGCCGCCAGTGGCCCATAGGTCATGGTGGCGATCAGGATCATGGCGACGATCAGCACCACCACCATCACCTGGTTGACGTTCGCCGGGTCTGCCTTGGCCGGATAACCCGCCGCATCGATGGCGCTGCGCATGGCCGTCTCGTCGAAACCATTGATGGTCTTGTCACCAATGCTGACGATCACCTCGCTGCCGCCGACATTCACCGAGCTATAGGGCAAGCCCTGCTTGACCAGGAACGTCTTGACCTTATCGCACGGGCTGTCGAAGCGCGCCTTGCCCACCGGGTCGAACTGGAAGGTGCAGCCCTTGGGGTCGGCGGTGACGACGATCGGCGCCTGGCGGCTGGCGGCATCGATCTGCGGGTTGGCGTAATGGCTCAGGGCCTTGAACAGCGGGAAGTACAGCACCGTCGCCAGCAGCAGGCCGAGCATCAGGATCGGCTTGCGCCCCACGCGGTCCGACAGCCAGCCGAAGAACACGAAGAACGGCGCGCCGATCACCACGCTGATGATCAGCAGCGTATTGGCCTGGGCGGGGTCCATCTTGAGCATCTGGGTCATGAAGAACAACACATAGAACTGCGCGGTGTAGAAGGTCACCGCCTGCCCGGCGTTGATGCTGAACAGCGCGGTGAGCACCACCTTGAGGTTGGGCCAGGAGGTGAACGACTCGCGGATCGGCGACTTGCTCACCTTGCCCTGGGCCTTCATTTTCACGAAGGCCGGCGACTCATGCATGCTCATGCGGATCCAGGTGGAGATCGCCAGCAGCACGATCGACAGCAGGAACGGCAGGCGCCAGCCCCAGGTTTCGAACTGGTCACCGCTGATATAGCGGCTGGCCAGGACCACGGTCAGCGATAACAGCAGGCCCAGCGTGGCGGTGGACTGGATGAAGCCGGTGTGGAAACCACGCTTGCCATGGGGCGCGTGCTCGGCGACATAGGTAGCCGCGCCACCGTACTCACCGCCCAATGCCAGGCCTTGGAGCATGCGCAGCACGACCAGGATGATCGGCGCAGCGATGCCAATGCTGGCATAAGTCGGTAACAGGCCCACCGCGAAGGTGGACAACCCCATCAGCACGATGGTCACCAGGAAGGTGTATTTGCGGCCGATCATGTCACCCAGCCGGCCGAACACCAGCGCGCCGAACGGGCGCACCAGAAAACCGGCGGCGAAGGCCATCAAGGCGAAGATGAACGCGGTGGTGTCGTTGACGCCGGCAAAGAACTGCTTGCTGATGACAGCGGCCAGCGCGCCATAGAGAAAAAAGTCATACCACTCGAACACCGTCCCGAGGGATGACGCGAAAATGATCTTGCGCTCTTCACGGCGGCTGGGGCTGCTGGCCACCGCGCCCTGTTCCTGGATGTAATCCGACATCGTTGCTGTCCTCGGCCCGTGGGCCACAGTGATTATTCTTGTTGTTCCACTGCCGGCAGCTTCCGCTCACAAGCCGCCGCTGTTGCAAACACCCGGGTCAGGGCGTCGGTATCGCGCTGGCGTCGCTGAGATTGGTCTGGGTATTGGCCCCCTTGAGGATCAGTTGCGCCGCCTTCTCGGCGATCATCAACGTGGGTGAGCAGGTATTGCCGGAGACAATCTGCGGCATGATCGAAGCATCGGCCACGCGCAGGCCCGGGATGCCGTGAACGCGCAGCTGGTTATCCACAACATCCAGCGACCCACTGCCCATGCGGCAGGTGCCCACCGGGTGGAAGATGGTGGTGCCGATCTGGCCGGCGGCCTGGTGCAAATCCTCCTCGCTCTGCAGGGCAGGGCCAGGCAGGTATTCACGTGGGGCAAAGGCGGCGAGGGCAGGGGCCTGGACGATACGCCGGGTGAGGCGGATGGCATCGGCGGCGACACGCAGGTCCTCGGGTGCGCTGAGGTAATTGGGGTCGATCAGCGGTGCGCTGTTCATGTCCGCCGAACGGATATCGATTCGACCACGGCTGGCCGGGCGCAGGTTGCACACCGAGGCGGTGAAGGCCGGGAACGGGTGCAGCGGTTCGCCGAAGCGGTCCAACGATAACGGCTGCACGTGATATTGCAGGTTGGCCGTCGCCTGCTCGGGGCTCGAACGTGCGAAGGCACCCAGCTGGCTAGGCGCCATGGCCAACGGGCCACTGCGGTCATAGGCATAACGAAGGCCCATCCCCAGCTTGCCCCACAGGCTGTTGGCCATCTGGTTGAGGGTTCGGGTGTTCCTGATCTGGTAGACCAGGCGCAATTGCAGATGGTCCTGTAGGTTGCCACCAACACCCGGCATGTCGTGGCGCACACCGATGCCCAGATCTTCGAGCAGCTTGTGCGGGCCGATACCGGAGCGCTGGAGAATGCCGGGCGAGCCGACGGAGCCTGCACACAGGATGATTTCGCGGCGAGCCGCGAACTCATGCCAGGCGCCTTGCCACAAGGCCTTCACCGCCCGGGCCCGGGTGTTGTCGAGCAGCACCTGGTCAACCTGCACACCGGTCAGGATTGTGAGGTTCGGGCGCTTGAGGACCGGCCTGAGAAACGCCTTGGCCGAGTTCCAGCGCACACCGCTGCGCTGGTTCACCTGGAAGTATCCACAACCGGCGTTATCGCCGGTATTGAAGTCGGCGACCTTGGCGATGCCGCTCTGTTCGGCGGCATCACGGAAGGCATCGAGGATCGGCCAGCTGTAGCGCTGCTGTTCGACCCGCCATTCCCCCTCGGCGCCGTGGCTGTCGCTGGCGCCAGCGAAGTGGTTCTCGCTGGCCATGAACAATGGCAGCACATCCTTCCACGCCCAGCCGTCGTTGCCTTGCTCGGCCCAGCGGTCGTAGTCGGCAGCCTGGCCACGCATGTAGATCATGCCGTTGATCGACGAGCAGCCCCCCAGCACCTTGCCCCGTGGATACCCCAGGCTGCGACCGTTCAGGCCGGGCTGGGCCTCGGTCTTGAAACACCAGTCGGTGCGCGGATTGCCGATGCAGTAGAGGTAACCAACTGGGATGTGTATCCAGGGATAGTTGTCGCGGCCACCCGCCTCGAGCAGCAATACGCGGCATGAAGGGTCGGCGGACAAACGATTGGCCAGCAGGCAACCGGCGGGGCCGGCACCCACGACCACGTAGTCGTAGACAGAATCGGCTGATGGCATGTGCAACCTCGCGCCTGATTATTATTCTTGTCCCGTTCCATCTTATTGATTAATTTCGCCGAGGAAACACGAGATTTCGCGCAGCCGTTGTGCGTTTTAGCACAGCACTGTCCCCATGATCGGCGCAAATCCTGTAGGAGCGGCTTTAGCCGCGATACAGGCACCGCGGTGTTGGCATCCGCTTCGCGGATGATCGCGGCTAAAGCCGCTCCTACAGTGAATCGGCACCAATGAACAGCCAAGGGATCAGCATGTTCGACTGGAACGATCTGCGGTTTTTCCTCGAGTTGCAGCGCAGCGGTCGCCTGCTCAGCGCCGCCAAGCGCCTCAACACCACCCACAGCACCGTGGCCCGGCATATCGAAAGCATCGAGAAGCACCTGGGCACCGCGCTGTTCGTCCAGCATGCCCAGGGCTACGAACTCACCCCCTCCGGCCAGGCCCTGCTCAAGCACGCCGAAGCGATGGAGAACGTCGCCTTGCTGGCGCAAGAAGAGATCACCCAGGCCATCACGCCACTGGGCAAGATTCGCCTGGGGGTGACCGAAGGCATCGGCATCATGTTCTTCACCCCGCGCATGAAAGCCTTGTTCCAGCGTTACCCGGGGCTCGAAGTGGAATTGGTGGCCGTGCCGCGCTTCGTCAGCATCCTCAACCGCGAAGCCGAGATCAGCATCCACCTGGAACGCCCCAACGCCGACCTGCTGATCACCCGCAAGCTCACCGACTACCGCCTGGCACTCTATGCCAGCCAGGATTACCTGGACCGCGCTCCACCGCTGCACAGCCGCGAGGACCTGGCCCGGCACAGCTGGATCGGTTACGTCGACGACCTGCTGTTCAGCCAGGAGCTGCTGTTCCTCAACAGCTTCTGCCGGGCCCCCAACGTGGTGTTTCGCAGCACCAGCGTGATCGCCCAGCAGCACGCCGCCCAGGCCGGGTTGGGCATCGCCGTACTGCCAAACTACATGGCCCGCCACGACCCGAAGCTGGTGCGCGTGCTGCCCAGCGAAACCATCCAGCGCAGCTACTGGATCTGCACCCGTCGTGAACTGCACAAGTCGGTACGCCTGCGGGTGGTGTGGGACTACCTGCTGGCGCTGTGCGCCGCCGAGCAGGACGAATTGCTAGCCGAGTAGCGCCTTGCCGGCCAGCAGCACCGCGGCGCCACACCCCACCACGGCGAACAGCTGTTGTAGGCGCGGGCCGGCCAGCTTGCTCGCCAATGGCCTCGCCAGCAGCAAGCCCAGTACCGCCCCCACGGCAAACGGTGCCCCCACCCGCCAATGCATTACGCCCGCAACGCTGGCGCTGACCACACTGCCGGTGGACACCAGGGCGATCACCGCCAGGGAGGTGGCGACGATGCTCTTCATGTTCAGGTTGGTGTAGCGGTTCAACGCCGGGATGATCACGAAGCCGCCACCGACCCCCAACAGGCCGGACAGCAGCCCCGACAACATACCGGTGAACGCCAAAGCGCGGGCGCAGGGCAGGGTCCAGCGCAGGCGCCCCTGCAGCGGGTTGAGCACGCAGGGCATGATCTGCCGATCACCGCAGGGCGATTCACCGCGCAACTCGCGGACCGCTTTGCGCCAGATGCGCAGGCAGGCATAGACCAGCACCCCGGCGAACACCAGCGCCAGCGGTGCGTTGGGTAAACGGTGCGCGAGCATCAGGCCGAACGGTGCGCAGGTGATACCGATCACGGCGATGAACAAGGCCGCACGGTAGCGCACCAACCCCTGGCGCAAACCCAACACACCACCGACCGCCGCCGCCAACCCGACCGCCAGCAAACCGATCGGCGCCGCCTCGACCATGCTCAGCCCAAGCCCGAAGACCAGCAACGGCACCGCGAGGATGCCACCGCCAGCCCCCGTCAACGCCAGCACCGCACCAATGATCGCGCCCAGTCCGGCCCCCAACAGTTGATGCTCGATCACTGCTGCGCCTCGGCCACCAAGGGTTGCGGCCGCGCCAGCCATTCACGCCCTTTGAGCATCGCTTTCCAGTACAGCGGTGGCAGGATCCGGGCCTTGAGCAACCAGGCGAGGCGGGTTGGCTTGCGTCCATCGAGCAGCCAGCGCGGGAAGCTCGGCGCCACCTTGCCACCGTAGGTGAACTCGGCGAGGACAATCTTGCCGCGCTCCACCGTCAGCGGGCACGAGCCGTAGCCGTCGTACTGCGCCAGGGTCGACAAGCGGCCGAGCGCCACCAGCACATTGTTGGCCACCACCGGCGCCTGCTTGCGCGCGGCAGCGGCGGTCTTGGCGTTGGTGGTGTTGGCTACGTCACCCAGGGCATGGACATTGCCGAACTGGCGGTGGCGCAGGGTGTGCGGATCGACGTCCACCCAGCCGGCGGCGTCGGCCAGCGGGCTCTGGCGGATGAAGTCCGGGGCCACCTGCGGCGGTACCACATGCAGCATGTCGAATGCTTCGACGCGGGTCTCGATGCTGCCATCGGGAAGTGTACGCATGAAGGTGGCGCGCTTGTTCGGGCCGTCCACCGCCACCAGGCGATGCTGGTAGTTGAGGTCGACCGCGTACTTTTCGATGTAGCTCATCAGGGCCGGGACATAATCCGCTACCCCGAACAGCACGGCACCGGCGTTGAAAAAACTGGCCCTGACATTGCCAAGGTGGCCATTGCGCAACCAGTGGTCACAGGACAGGTACAACGCTTTCTGCGGTGCTCCCGCGCACTTGATCGGCATCGGTGGTTGGGTGAAGAGGGCGCGCCCCTGCTTCAGGTTCTGCACAAGTTGCCAGGTGTAGGGAGCCAGGTCATACCGATAATTGGAGGTGACGCCATTGCGCCCCAGCGTTTCGCCCAAGCCTTCGATGGCATTCCAATCAAGCTTCAGCCCTGGGCAGACCACCAGCTGTTCATAGCTGACAGCACGGCCATCATCGAGCATCACCAGTTGCCCCTGGGGGTCGAAACCTTCGACCCGTGCCTTGACCCAACGCACGCCACGGGGCAGGGTCGCGGCCATGGTATGGGCGGTGCTCGGTGCCTTGAACACACCCGCGCCGACCATGGTCCAGCCCGGCTGGTAGTAGTGCACTTCGGCAGGGTCGATCAAGGCGATATCCAACGACGGATCACGGGCGATCAGGCTGGAGGCGGTGGCAATGCCGGCGGCACCGGCGCCGACGATCACCACCTTATGGTGGTCGGCACGGGAGGTATCGGCAGGGGACAGCAAGGCAGGCATGGCGGTGTTCCTTTGGATCTTCGTTATAGGTGCGGCGTGGTTTACAGCTTGTTCAGCGGGATTTTCAGGTAGCTCACGCCGTTCGCTTCGGGTTCGGGGAATTGCCCGCTGCGCATGTTGATCTGCACCGAGGGCAGGATCAGCACTGGCATGTCGAGGGTCTTGTCACGGGCTTCGCGCATCTCGACGAAGCTCTCTTCACTGACACCTTCATGGATATGAATGTTGTCGGCGCGTTGCTCGGCCACGGTGGTGACATAGCGCAGCTCGCGGCCACCGGGCAGGTAGTCGTGGCACATGAACAGGCGAGTCTGGTCGGGGAAGGCGAGCAGGCGACGGATCGACTGGTACAGGGTTCTCGCGCTGGCGCCTGGGAAGTCGCAACGGGCGGTGCCATAGTCGGGCGTGAACAAGGTGTCGCCTACAAACACAGCGATCTCGCCTGCGTCCTCGACCATGTAGCTCATGCAAGCCGGTGTATGGCCGGGGGTGTGCAGTGCGCGCGCATGCAGGTTGCCGATGCGAAAACCCTCTTCATCCTCGAACAGGACGTCAAACTGGCTGCCGTCCCGGGCAAAGCCAGGCTCGGCATTGAACAAGGTCCCGAAGACTTTCTGCACCTGGGTGATCTGCGCACCGATGGCGATGCTGCCGCCAAGTTTCTGCTTGAGGTATGCCGCCGCGGACAGATGGTCGGCGTGCACATGGGTATCGAGCAGCCATTGCACCTTGGCACCCAGCGCCTCGACGCGGGCAATCATCTGGTCCGCCGAATGGGTGCAGGTACGTCCGGACTTTGGATCGTAGTCCAGCACGCTGTCGATCAGCGCGCATTGGCGGGTCTCGCCATCCATGAGCAGGTAGCTGATGGTCCAGGTCGCTTTGTCGAAGAACGCTTCAACGTGAAGGTTGTTGCCGATGATCATTACACTCTCCAGTAATCCACCTCGCCTCCTTGAAGGCATAGGCAGTGAAGGGTGCTTTATCAAGATGCATGCCATACCTTTTCGACGACCGCCTCCCCCTGTAGGAGCGGCCTTGTGCTGCGATGGGCTGCGCAGCGGCCCCCGGCCTGACAGCCAAAGGTGACAGTTCCTGGCAGTCGACTGTCAGCCGATGGCAGTGTTTGGCAGTCCTTGCTACCCTCGCCAGGTCCTTCATCTGGTGCTGTCATGCTAGCCGCTTCCCATCCTGCGATCTTCGCGCTGGTGTCCTACCTCGAACACGATGTGCTGCCCAGCATCGTGCTGGATACCGACTACAACATCCTGGCAGCCAACGCGGCGTACCGTCGCCAGTTTGGCACCGAGGAGCACGCGCCCATCGGTGAAAAGTGTCATCGTGTCTCGCACCACTATGCCGTCCCTTGCGACCAGGCCGGGGAGCATTGTCCGCTGCGCAAGTCACTGGACAGCAAGGTACCCGAGCGCGTTCTCCACATCCATCACACCCCACGCGGGCCTGAACATGTGGATGTGGAACTGCGCCCGATCCTCGATGACGAGGGTAGAGTAGTGGCCTTCGTCGAGCGCCTGACCAGCGTCACCCTGGCGTCGGCTCAACCTCAACAGCAGGGGCTGGTTGGCCGAGCACCCGCCTTCAAGGCCGCCGTGGCCAGTTTGCAGCGCGCGGCGCCGGCACAGATCCCGGTATTGCTTCAGGGAGAGTCCGGCACCGGCAAGGAACTGTTTGCCCGTGCCTTGCACCTGGGTAGCCCACGCGCCAATGGTCCCCTGGTGGTGGTGGACTGTACCGGGCTGACCGAGTCGTTGTTCGAGAGTGAACTGTTCGGCTATGAGAAGGGCGCCTTCACCGGCGCGACTCAACGCAAGATCGGCCTGGCCGAAGCCGCTCACGGTGGCACTCTGTTCCTCGATGAGATCGGTGAGGTACCGCTGGCCATGCAGGTGAAACTGCTGCGCCTGATCGAGTCCGGCAGCTTCCGCCCGGTCGGCAGCACGCGCACGGTCCATTCAGATTTTCGCCTGGTCTCGGCCACGCACAAACCACTGAAAGAGATGGCCACTGAAGGGACGTTCCGCGAAGACCTCTATTACCGCATCAGTGGATTCCCGATCCGCTTGCCATCACTGCGCGAACGGGTCGAAGACTTGCCATTGCTCTGTGAAAGTCTGCTACAACGAATGGCCGGCAAGCAGTCGCCAAAAGTTACGGCTGAGGTGCTCGAGCGGCTGAACCTGCACACCTTCCCAGGCAACATCCGTGAACTCAGGAATATTCTGGAACGCGCTCGGCTGTTCACGGATGACGGTCTGATCCGTCCTGAGCATCTTCCGGAGGATATGTACCCGGCCGAAAAGCCGGCAGGTTCACGAGGGTGGGGCAGGAATGAGATGGCCGACCTGGCCCATGCATTGGAAACCTTCAATGGCTCCCGCAGCGAGTTGGCCGATCATCTGGGGATGAGCGAACGCACGTTGTACCGTCGGCTGAAGGCACTGGGCATTTCATAGTTCCACGTGGAACATTTTCGTAGGCAAAAAAAAGCCAATCCCTGGGGATTGGCTTTTTGGTACTGCCCGCTAATCAGAAGTCCAGGTTGGACACCGACAGCGCGTTGCTTTCGATGAAGTCGCGACGCGGCTCGACTGCATCACCCATCAGGGTGTTGAACAGCTGGTCGGCGGCGATCGCATCCTCGATGGTCACCTTGAGCATGCGGCGCACGGTCGGGTCCATGGTGGTTTCCCACAGCTGGTCCGGGTTCATCTCACCCAGCCCTTTGTATCGCTGGATGGTGTGACGCTTGGTGCTCTCGTTCATCAGCCAGTCCAAGCCTTCCTTGAACTCGATGACCGCCTTGCGGCGCTCGCCACGCTGAACGTAGGCACCCTCGCCGAGCAACGTACCGAGCTTGGCGCCCAGGTTGACCACCGAGCGGTAGTCATTGCTGCCAAAGAACTCACGGTTGAAGGTGACGTAGCTGGCCAGCCCATGGGAAGTGATCTCCACTTCAGGCAGCCAGATATTGCGCTCCTTGTCTTCGCGCAAGCTGGCCACATAGCTGAGGCCGGACTTCTGGCTGTTGTTCAGGCGCTCATGGAACTTGCTCAGCCAATCCTGCATGACGCTATGGTTGGCCAGCTGTTCCAGGGTAACTTCCGGCAGGTAGATGAGGTGCTCGGTGAGCTCTTCCGGGTACAGGCGCGACAGACGCTTCAGTGTCTTCATCACGGCACGGAATTCGTTCACCAATACCTCGAGCTGCACGCCCGAAACGGCTGGTGCCGACTCATCCAGGTGCAGGCTGGCATCTTCCAGGGCCGACTGGGTCATGTATTCTTCCATGGCCTCATCGTCCTTGATGTACTGCTCCTGCTTACCTTTCTTCACCTTGTACAGCGGCGGCTGGGCGATATAGATGTAGCCACGCTCGACCAGCTCCGGCAGCTGACGGAAGAAGAAGGTCAGCAGCAGGGTACGGATGTGCGAACCATCGACGTCAGCATCGGTCATGATGATGATGTTGTGATAACGCAGCTTGTCGATGTTGTACTCTTCACGGCCGATGCCACAGCCCAGCGCGGTGATCAGCGTGCCGACCTCCTGCGAGGAGATCATCTTGTCGAAGCGTGCCTTCTCGACGTTGAGGATCTTGCCCTTGAGCGGCAGGATCGCCTGGGTACGGCGGTTACGACCTTGCTTGGCCGAGCCACCCGCGGAGTCACCCTCCACCAGGTACAGTTCGGAAAGGGCAGGGTCCTTCTCTTGGCAGTCAGCCAGTTTGCCCGGCAGGCCGGCAATGTCCAAGGCACCTTTGCGGCGGGTCATCTCACGCGCTTTGCGCGCCGCTTCACGGGCACGGGCGGCATCGATCATCTTGCCGACCACGGCCTTGGCTTCGTTGGGGTTCTCCAACAGGAAGTCGGCGAAGTACTTGTTCATCTCCTGTTCCACGGCGGTTTTCACCTCCGAGGAGACCAGTTTGTCCTTGGTCTGCGAGCTGAACTTAGGGTCCGGTACCTTGACCGAGATGATCGCGGTCAAGCCTTCACGCGCGTCGTCACCGGTGGTGGCAACCTTGTTCTTCTTCGCCAGGCCTTCCTGCTCGATGTAGCTGTTCAGGCTACGGGTGAGCGAGGAACGGAAGCCAACGAGGTGAGTACCACCGTCGCGCTGGGGAATGTTGTTGGTGAAGCACAGCAGGTTTTCGTTGAAGCTGTCGTTCCATTGCAGAGCGACTTCGACACCCACGCCATCGTCACGCTGAACGTTGAAGTGGAAGACCTGGGAGTTGACCGGGGTCTTGTTGGTGTTCAGGTATTCAACGAAAGCACGCAGGCCACCTTCGTACTTGAAGAACTCTTCCTTGCCGCTGCGCTCATCCTTCAGCAGGATGCCGACGCCGGAGTTCAGGAACGACAGCTCGCGAATGCGCTTGGCGAGGATGTCCCAGCTGAAGTGGATGTTCTTGAAGGTTTCAGCCGAAGGCTTGAAGTGAATGTGGGTGCCGGTAGTTTCGCTTTCACCCACCACGGCCATCGGTGCCTGTGGAACACCATGAACGTAAGTCTGTTCCCAGATCTTGCCGCTGCGGCGAACGGTGAGTACCAACTTCTCGGACAGGGCGTTCACCACCGAAACACCTACACCGTGCAGGCCGCCGGAGACCTTGTAGGAGTTGTCGTCGAACTTACCGCCGGCGTGCAGCACGGTCATGATGACCTCGGCTGCGGAAACGCCTTCTTCTTTATGCACGTCGACCGGAATACCACGGCCGTTGTCACGGACGCTGATGGATTCGTCGGTGTGAATGATGACGGTGATGTCATCGCAGTGCCCGGCCAGTGCCTCGTCGATCGAGTTGTCGACCACCTCGAACACCATGTGGTGCAGGCCGCTGCCGTCATCGGTGTCGCCAATGTACATGCCGGGACGCTTGCGTACGGCATCCAGCCCTTTCAGCACCTTGATGCTGGAGGAGTCGTACGTTTGATTTTCGCTCATGCCTTCACTCCCGATGGTCGTGGGTCTGGGTGATACGGCCCTGTTCCACGTGGAACAAAGCGACTGGCGTTTCCGTCTGCCAGCCTTCCCTCAGAAATTCGTGGTCTACGCAGGTGATGAACACCTGGCAGTTCAATTCTTCAAGCAAGCGGCACAGGGCACGGCGATGCTGTTCGTCCAACTCGGACGGCAAGTCATCCACCAGATAAATACACTGACCGCGACGAACCTGGCTGACCAGGTGCCCTTGGGCAATCCGCAGGGCGCAAACCACCAGCTTCTGCTGACCCCGCGAGAGAATGTCAGCCGCGTTGTTCGCACCCAATCGAAGGCGCAGATCAGCACGCTGAGGCCCGGCCTGGGTATGCCCCATTTGCTGGTCACGGAGGAGAGAGGTCGCGAGGACTTCGTTGAGTTCCCGGTCCTTGTCCCAACCTCGGTAGTAGCTCAGGGTCAGCCCGTCCAGTTCGACCAGCTCGCTCAGGGTTTGCTCGAAGACAGGCTTCAAGGCCTTGATGTAATTGCGACGGTATTCATCTATCTCCGCACTGGCGAGACATAACTCCCGATCCCAGGCGGCTTGCGAAACGGCATCAAGTGTACCATGCCGCAGCCATGAGTTCCGCTGCCGCAGGGCCTTCTGCAGGCGCTGCCAGGTCGCCATGAAACGTGGTTCCACGTGGAACACGCCCCAATCGAGGAACTGCCGGCGTACTTTAGGGGCGCCCTCGAGCAGGCGGAAACTGTCCGGGTTGATCAACTGCAGGGGCAGCATTTCGGCCAGCTGCGCGGCGCTGCGCGCGTTCTGGCCGTCGATTCGGATAGTGAACTCCCCCTGACGCTCCCGGGACACCCCGAGATTGCTCGTACCACCCTCAGCCAACTCGACCTGGCCGAACACCGTGCAAGTTTGCTGCTCGTACTGGATGACCGGGTTCAAGCGGGTGCTGCGAAACGATCGAGCAAGACCCAACAGGTGCACGGCTTCGAGCACGCTGGTCTTGCCGCTACCATTGGCGCCGTAAAGGATATTGATGCGGGGAGAGGGTGAGAGGGTCACCGGGTGCAGGTTGCGCACCGCGGTGACCGAAAGACGTCGAAGGGACATGTCGCCTGCTATGGGTTACAGACGCATCGGCATGACAACGTAGGACGAGTCGTCATTGCCAGCTTCCTGCAGCAGGGCGCTACTGTTGGAGTCCGACAGAATCAGGCGAACCTGTTCAGTGGTCATGACGCCCAGCACGTCCAGCAGGTAGCTGACGTTGAAACCGATCTCCAGCGAGGTGCCGTTGTAGTCGACGCTGATTTCTTCTTCCGCTTCTTCCTGCTCCGGGTTGTTGGCCTGGATCTTCAGCTGGCCGGCGGCCAGTTGCAGACGGATACCGCGGTACTTCTCGTTGGACAGGATCGCGGTACGGCTAAATGCTTCACGCAGGGCCTGACGATCGCCGATTACCAGCTTGTCGCCACCCTTGGGCAGTACGCGCTCGTAGTCCGGGAACTTGCCATCGACCAGCTTGGAGGTGAAGGTGAACTCACCGGTAGTGGCACGAATGTGGTGCTGGCCCAGGACGATGCTGACCGTGCCTTCCGGATCGGTCAGCAGGCGCGCCAGTTCGAGGATACCTTTGCGTGGCACGATGACCTGGTGACGATCAGCCTGGTCGATAGGTGCCTGCATGGCACACAGCGCCAAGCGGTGGCCGTCGGTGGCCACGGCACGCAGGGTGCCGGGGGACACTTCCAGCAACATGCCGTTGAGGTAGTAGCGCACGTCTTGCTGGGCCATGGCGAAGCTGGTGCGCTCGATCAGGCGGCGCAGCTTGCTCTGCTCCAGCTGGCAGGTCAGCGAGCCAGGACCTTCTTCGACAGTCGGGAAGTCATTGGCCGGCAGGGTAGACAGGGTGAAACGGCTGCGACCGGCCTTGACCAGCAGCTTCTGCTCATCGACCTTGATATCGATCAGCGCATCGCTGGGCAGGCTTTTGCAAATGTCCATCAGCTTGCGCGCCGGAACGGTGATTTCGCCCGGCTCCGCAGGCTCTTCCAGTTGAACGCGGCCAACCAGTTCGACTTCCAGGTCGGTACCGGTCAACGACAGCTGCTGGCCTTGCACGACCAGCAGGACGTTGGACAGGACCGGCAAGGTCTGGCGGCGCTCGACGACGCCGGCGACCAGTTGCAGGGGTTTCAACAGGGCTTCGCGTTGAATGGTGAAATGCATGGTCTAGTCCCTTGCCTTCAATTAGCTGCGCGGACGGCCATCAGGTCGTCAGCGTGCGCAGCAGGTTCTTGTAGTCCTCGCGGATGTCCGCGTCGGATTCCTTCAATTCGTTGATCTTGCGGCAAGCGTGCAGCACGGTGGTGTGGTCGCGGCCGCCGAACATGTCGCCGATCTCCGGCAGACTGTGGTTGGTCAGTTCTTTCGACAACGCCATGGCCACCTGGCGAGGACGCGCCACGGAGCGCGACCGACGCTTTGAGAGCAGATCGGAGATCTTGATCTTGTAGTACTCGGCCACGGTGCGCTGAATGTTATCCACACTGACCAGCTTGTCCTGCAGCGCCAGCAGATCCTTGAGCGATTCACGGATCAGCTCGATGGTGATATCGCGGCCCATGAAGTGCGAGTGGGCAATTACCCGCTTCAGGGCACCTTCGAGTTCACGCACGTTGGAGCGGATACGCTGGGCGATGAAGAACGCGGCATCATGCGGCAATTCGACCTTGGCCTGGTCGGCCTTCTTCATCAAGATCGCCACGCGGGTTTCCAGCTCCGGCGGCTCGACGGCCACCGTCAGCCCCCAGCCGAAGCGCGACTTCAGGCGCTCTTCCAGGCCTTCGATTTCCTTCGGGTAGCGGTCGCTGGTGAGAATCACCTGCTGGCCACCTTCGAGCAGGGCGTTGAAGGTGTGGAAAAACTCCTCCTGCGAACGCTCCTTGCGGGCGAAGAACTGGATGTCATCGATGAGCAGCGCGTCGACCGAGCGGTAGAAGCGCTTGAATTCGTTGATGGCGTTGAGTTGCAGCGCCTTGACCATGTCAGCGACAAAACGCTCGGAATGCAGGTAGACCACCTTGGCATTCGGATTCTTCTTGAGCAGGTGGTTACCCACAGCGTGCATCAAGTGCGTCTTACCCAAGCCGACACCGCCATAAAGGAAGAGCGGGTTGTAGCCGTGCTTGGGGTTGTCGGCGACCTGCCAGGCGGCGGCGCGCGCCAGTTGGTTCGACTTACCTTCCACGAAGGTTTCGAAGGTGAAAGTGCGGTTCAGGTAGCTGGTGTGCTTGAGTGCCCCTTCTACCTGCACGGTGCGCTGTTCGGTACGGCCGCTGGCTGCGGGCGTCGAACCCGTATCGCTCATGCTGTCGAAGCTGTCCCGGCTGGACGGCTCTTCTACCTCGCTCAGCACAGGCTCAGCCACCGGCACGACGATGGGCTCGCTTGGAACCACGACCTGCGCGGCCTGTTGTGTCTGCTGCGCCATGGTCGCGGCGACCGCCGCACTGACTGGCGCGTTGGGGGCGGCGCGCGGTGCCGAGCTGCGGCGGCTGCCTATTAATAGAGACAGAGCGGGCGCGAGGCCATTGCCGTGTTCGCCCAGCAGCTCGAGCAGACGACCCAGGTACTTTTCATTAACCCAGTCGAGCACGAAGCGGTTGGGCGCATAGACGCGCAACTCGTCGCCTTCGGCTTCGACCTGTAGCGGACGGATCCAGGTGTTGAATTGCTGGGCAGGCAGTTCATCGCGCAGAAGCTCCACGCACTGCTGCCAAAGTTCCACTGACACGGATATCCCCTGAGTTGAAAGCCGGATGAGGCAAAAACAAACCGCCATTGTACCGGGCGGGCGACCAGTTATCCACACGTGGCAGCACCAGACACAGGGACTGACACGCCAAAAAAAGACAGAAATGACACCCCTACACTGTGAATAAGCCCTGTGGATAAACGCCATTGAGGGCTATGCACAACCCTGGGTTCTGATCTGTGGATAATTTGCCTGTGGATAAACGACCTATTGCTGCACAGGTTTTACCCATGCCCGGCACAAGCAGAGCACCTGTTACCGACAAGGTTGTGAATCTCTGTACACGGCGGTAATTGTGGCCTTGAGATGGTTATCCACAGAAGGTTGTCCACATAAGCTCTATAAGTTCTTCAGAAAAGCTTTTTATATGCCTCTTTCTTTTTTTCATGTTGGTGTCTCTTGTCCGTGTCATCAAGCAAAACCCGGCAACAGATCCGCAATGACCTTCCATAAGGAAAGGCTGGTTGGAAATTGACCTATTGGCTTGCTTTCTCTAGAATCGCCGATCTCTTAAAAAGGGGGCCCTTCCGGCCCGTTGTCGACCAACCCAGGTAACACGCCATGAAACGTACTTTCCAACCAAGCACCATCAAGCGCGCCCGCACCCACGGTTTCCGTGCCCGTATGGCTACCAAGAACGGCCGTGCTGTTCTGTCGCGTCGCCGTGCCAAAGGCCGTAAGCGTCTGGCCATTTGATTTTTCGGCACAGGTGGTGAGTCAGGACTTCAGTCGGGACAAGCGACTGCTTACACCCCGGCACTTCAAAGCGGTCTTCGACTCCCCAACCGGCAAGGTTCCAGGGAAAAACCTGCTTATCCTTGCCCGCGAGAACGGCCTCGATCATCCACGCCTCGGCCTGGTGATCGGCAAGAAGAGCGTCAAGCTCGCCGTTCAACGCAATCGCCTGAAACGCCTGATGCGTGATTCGTTCCGCCTCAACCAGCACATGCTGGCAGGGCTGGATATCGTGATCGTCGCGCGCAAGGGGTTGGGCGAAGTGGAAAACCCAGAATTGCACCAACACTTTGGCAAGCTCTGGAAGCGACTGGTCCGCAGTCGGCCCTCTCCAGCGGTCGCCGATTCCGCAGGGGTAGACAGTCACAATGCGTAAACTGGCCCTCGTTCCGATCCAGTTCTACCGTTATGCCATCAGTCCACTGATGGCCAGTCACTGTCGTTTCTATCCCAGCTGTTCCTGTTACGCCTATGAAGCCATCGAAAACCATGGCCTCTTGCGTGGTGGGTGGCTGGCCGTTCGTCGCCTGGGGCGTTGTCATCCGTGGAACGACGGCGGTTTCGATCCCGTTCCACCTGCTCCTTCCTCCCGAACTTCTTCGATAGCCGAGTAATCATGGATATTAAACGCACGATCCTGATCGTCGCCCTGGCAATCGTGTCCTATGTCATGGTCCTCAAGTGGAACCAGGACTACGGCCAGGCTGCCCTGCCGACTCAGAATACTGCTGCCAGCACTGCCAACGCGTCCTTGCCGGACAGCGTGCCTGCCGGCAACAACGGCGCGAACGCTGATTTGCCGAGCGTCAATGCGCAAAACGGCACCACCGGCCTGGCTCCGGCGCCAGTTGCGGTCAGCAAGGACCTGATTCAGGTCAAGACCGATGTCCTGAACCTGGCTATCGACCCGGTTGGCGGTGATATCGTCCAGCTGACCCTACCCAAGTTCCCGCGTCGCCAGGACCACCCTGAGATTCCGTTCCAGCTGTTCGACAACGGCGGCGAGCGTGTCTACCTGGCACAGAGCGGCCTGATCGGTACCGACGGCCCGGACCGTGCCAGCGGCCGACCGCTGTACGCCACCGAACAGAAGAGCTACCAGCTGGCCGACGGCCAGGACCAACTGGTGGTCGACCTGAAGTTCAGCGAGAACGGCGTCAACTACATCAAGCGCTTCAGCTTGAAGCGCGGCGAGTATGACCTGACCGTCAGCTACCTGATCGACAACCAGAGCGCCCAGGCCTGGAGCGGCAACATGTTTGCCCAGCTCAAGCGTGACGCCAGCTCCGATCCGTCGTCGAGCACCGCCACCGGCACCGCGACTTACCTGGGCGCCGCCCTGTGGACAGCTTCCGAGCCGTACAAGAAAGTGTCGATGAAGGACATGGACAAGGGCGGGCTGCAGGAAAACGTCGCTGGTGGCTGGGTCGCCTGGCTGCAGCACTACTTCGTGACCGCCTGGATCCCGAGCAAGTCGGACAACAACGCCGTCCAGACCCGCAAGGACAGCCAGGGCAACTACATCATCGGTTACACCGGCCCTGCGCTTAACGTCCCTGCCGGCGGCAAGGTCGAAACCAGCGCCATGCTGTATGCCGGCCCGAAGATCCAGTCCAAGCTCAAGGAGTTGTCCCCAGGCCTGGAACTGACCGTCGACTACGGCTTCCTGTGGTTCATCGCCCAACCGATCTTCTGGCTGCTGCAACATATCCACAGCCTGCTGGGCAACTGGGGCTGGTCGATCATCGTCCTGACCATGCTCATCAAGGGCCTGTTCTTCCCGCTGTCGGCCGCCAGCTACCGCTCGATGGCGCGCATGCGTGCCGTGGCGCCGAAGCTTGCCCAGCTCAAGGAACGCTTCGGTGACGATCGCCAGAAGATGTCCCAGGCGATGATGGAGCTGTACAAGAAAGAGAAGATCAACCCGCTGGGCGGCTGCCTGCCGATCCTGGTGCAGATGCCGGTGTTCCTGGCCCTGTACTGGGTACTGCTGGAAAGCGTCGAGATGCGCCAGGCCCCGTGGATGCTGTGGATCACCGACCTGTCGATCAAGGATCCGTTCTTCATCCTGCCGATCATCATGGGCGCCACCATGTTCATCCAGCAGCGCCTGAACCCGACGCCGCCGGATCCGATGCAGGCGAAGGTCATGAAAATGATGCCGATCATCTTCACCTTCTTCTTCCTGTGGTTCCCGGCTGGCCTGGTGCTGTACTGGGTTGTGAACAACTGCCTGTCG
Organism: Pseudomonas entomophila; assembly: GCF_029478665.1. Classification (GTDB taxonomy): domain Bacteria; phylum Pseudomonadota; class Gammaproteobacteria; order Pseudomonadales; family Pseudomonadaceae; genus Aquipseudomonas; species Aquipseudomonas entomophila_F. Next base: position 55,969 of record NZ_JARPQB010000013.1, on the reverse strand, counting down.
ATCGCACAGCAGTGGTACATCACCCGTAGCATCGAAGCGGCGACCAAAAAAGCTGCCGCTTGACGGGCAACCCGGTTTGCCTGTGAATAAAAACGCCCCCTAGTGGGGCGTTTTTGCTATCTGACGAATTCGTTGTAGAGGCTTTCGAGCATGAACACTGTGCGTGAAACCATTGCCGCCATCGCTACCGCCCAGGGCCGCGGTGGTGTCGGTATCGTCCGCTTGTCCGGGCCGTTGGCCAGCCAGGCCGGGCTGTCCATCACTGGCCGCACGCTGACGCCGCGGCACGCCCACTATGGCCCGTTCCGCGACGCCGATGGCTTGGTCCTGGACGAAGGCATCGCCTTGTTCTTCCCCGGCCCGAACTCGTTCACCGGTGAAGATGTGCTGGAACTGCAGGGCCATGGCGGCCCGGTGGTGATGGACATGCTGCTGCAGCGTTGCCTGCAGTTGGGCTGCCGCCTGGCACGGCCTGGCGAGTTCAGCGAACGTGCGTTCCTCAACGACAAGCTCGATCTGGCCCAGGCCGAAGCCATCGCCGACCTGATCGAAGCCAGTTCCACCCAGGCCGCCCGCAACGCCCTGCGTTCGCTGCAGGGGGCGTTCTCCAAGCGTGTGCATGGGCTGACCGAGGCGTTGATTGCCTTGCGTATCTACGTCGAGGCGGCGATCGACTTCCCTGAGGAAGAGATCGACTTTCTCGCTGACGGCCATGTGTTGCGCATGCTCGATGATGTGCGCAGCGAGTTGTCCACAGTGCAGCGTGAGGCCGGGCAAGGTGCCCTGTTGCGCGACGGCATGACCGTGGTCATCGCCGGCCGTCCGAATGCCGGCAAATCCAGCCTGCTCAACCAGCTGGCCGGGCGCGAGGCGGCGATCGTCACCGATATCGCCGGCACCACCCGGGATATTCTGCGTGAACATATCCACATTGATGGCATGCCGCTGCATGTGGTCGACACCGCGGGCTTGCGCGACACCGACGATCATGTGGAAAAGATCGGGGTGGAAAGGGCGCTCAAGGCCATCGGCGAGGCAGATCGTGTGCTGCTGGTGGTCGATTCGACCGCACCGGAAGCCAGTGACCCCTTCGCGCTGTGGCCGGAGTTCCTCGATCAACGCCCTGATGTGGCAAAGGTCACGCTCATCCGTAACAAGGCCGACTTGAGCGGTGAGCGCGTGGGCATGGAGCAGAGTGACGATGGGCACGTGACGATTACCCTGAGTGCCCGCGAAGACGACATGGGGCTGGATCTGCTGCGAGATCACCTCAAGGCTTGCATGGGTTATGAACAGACGGCGGAAAGCAGCTTCAGCGCCCGTCGTCGGCACCTGGAGGCGCTGCGCCAGGCCAGTGCGCACCTGGAGCATGGTCGGGCACAGCTGACCCTGGCGGGTGCCGGAGAGCTGCTGGCAGAGGATCTGCGCCAGGCACAGCAGGCGTTGGGAGAGATCACCGGGGCGTTCAGCTCTGATGACCTGCTTGGTAGGATTTTCTCGAGCTTCTGCATCGGTAAATAGTCCACAACCCAGCGATACCAAGGCCGCTCCTCTCTGGAGCGGCTTTTTTTTGCCTCTGATTTACAGGTCAGCGCGTCGCATGACACCGGCGTGCCGGTGATCGCGGGTAAACCGCTCCTACAGGGTTTCAGGATTTCATCAACAGATGCGAACGACCGCTCAGGAGCTCTGTGGAAAAGTCGCCTTCAGCTCCGTTGATAAGTGGCCTTTTTTTCTGAGGACAAACGCGCCTGTGGGTAAGCGTCACTTTAATCCACAGGTTACACGCCGTTATCCAGAACCCTCAGCCCTACTACGCCACAGGGTTATGATTCCAGCAAAGCCACGTAGAATTTGGGCTAAAGCCACTTATCCACATGTGAATAGGTGCCTAAACATAAACATAAAAACAAAGCTTTTATAAATTTTTCCTCTTTGTTTACTTTTGCCTGCCACTCATCCACAGCCTGGTCAAATTTTGCTCAGAAGGTTCCTTTGAAGGGGGTGAATTCCCTATACTTGTCCGCTTACCTTCTCTATTCGCAAAAACAGGCACGAGGTGCGTGGTGGATTTCCCTTCCCGTTTTGAAGTGATCGTCATCGGCGGCGGCCATGCCGGTACCGAGGCTGCGCTTGCGTCCGCACGCATGGGGGTGAAGACCCTGCTGCTGACCCATAACGTGGAAACCCTCGGTCACATGAGCTGCAACCCGGCCATCGGTGGCATCGGCAAGAGCCACCTGGTCAAGGAGATCGATGCGCTCGGCGGCGCCATGGCGCTGGCCACCGACAAGAGCGGCATCCAGTTCCGCGTTCTGAACAACCGCAAGGGCCCGGCCGTGCGCGCCACCCGTGCACAGGCCGACCGCGCCATCTACAAGGCGGTCGTGCGTGAGATCCTGGAAAACCAGCCGAACCTGTGGATATTCCAGCAGTCGTGCGATGACCTGATCGTCGAGCAGGACCAGGTCAAAGGCGTGGTCACGCAAATGGGCCTGCGTTTCTTCGCCGATTCCGTGGTCCTGACCAGCGGCACCTTCCTCGGCGGACTTATCCACATCGGCCTGCAGAACTACTCCGGTGGCCGCGCCGGTGATCCACCCGCCAACGCCCTGGCTCAACGCATGCGTGAACTGCCGCTGCGCGTCGGCCGTCTGAAGACCGGTACGCCACCGCGTATCGATGGCCGTTCGGTGGACTTCTCGGTAATGACCGAGCAGCCAGGCGATACACCGATCCCGGTGATGTCGTTCATGGGCAATGCCGAGATGCACCCTCGCCAGGTGAGCTGCTGGATCACCCACACCAACGCCCGCACCCACGAGATCATTGCCTCGAACCTCGACCGTTCGCCGATGTACTCGGGCGTGATCGAAGGCATCGGCCCACGCTACTGCCCATCGATCGAGGACAAGATCCATCGCTTCGCCGACAAGGAAAGCCACCAGGTGTTCATCGAGCCGGAAGGCCTGACCACCCATGAGCTGTACCCCAACGGTATCTCGACTTCGCTGCCGTTCGACGTGCAGTTGGAGATCGTGCGCTCGATCCGCGGCATGGAGAACGCCCACATCGTGCGCCCGGGCTATGCCATCGAGTACGACTACTTCGACCCCCGAGACCTGAAGTACAGCCTCGAGACCAAGGTCATCGGTGGCCTGTTCTTCGCTGGCCAGATCAACGGCACCACCGGTTACGAAGAGGCCGGCGCCCAGGGCCTGCTGGCCGGTACCAACGCCGCGCTGCGTGCGCAGGGCCGCGAAAGCTGGTGCCCACGTCGCGACGAGGCCTACATCGGTGTACTGGTCGACGACCTGATCACCCTGGGCACCCAAGAGCCCTACCGGATGTTCACTTCGCGCGCCGAATACCGTTTGATCCTGCGCGAGGACAATGCCGACCTGCGTCTGACCGAGAAAGGTCGCGAGCTGGGTCTGATCGACGATGCGCGCTGGGCGGCTTTCTGCGCCAAGCGCGAGGGTATCGAACGTGAAGAGCAACGGCTGAAGAGCACCTGGGTTCGCCCAGGCACGCCGCAAGGCCAGGCCGTTGTGGATAAGTTCGGCACCCCGTTGGCACATGAATACAGCCTGCTGAACCTGCTTGCCCGTCCGGAAGTCGACTACGCTGGGCTGATCGAGGCCACGGGGGGCGAGGTCATCGATCCACAGGTCGCCGAGCAGGTCGAGATCAAGACCAAGTACGCCGGCTACATCGACCGCCAGCAGGAAGAGATCGCCCGTCTGCGCGCCAGTGAAGACACATGCCTGCCTGTGGATATCGACTACACCACGATTTCCGGTCTGTCCAAGGAGATCCAGGGCAAGCTCGGGCAGACCCGTCCGCAAACCCTGGGCCAGGCTTCGCGCATCCCGGGCGTCACCCCGGCGGCGATTTCCCTGTTGCTGATTCACTTGAAAAAACGCGGCGCAGGCCGCGAATTGGAGCAAAGCGCTTGAGTTCCCTGGTCACCCCGCAACACGCCGAAGAGTTGTCCACAGGTGCGCGCCAGCTCGGTGTCGAGCTGAGCGCGCAGCAGCACGAACTGCTGCTGGGTTACCTGGCCCTGCTGATCAAATGGAACAAGGCCTACAACCTGACCGCGGTGCGCGACCCGGACGAGATGGTCTCGCGCCACCTGCTCGACAGCCTGAGTGTCATGCCGTTTATCCACAATGACACCCAGCGTTGGCTGGATGTGGGCAGCGGCGGCGGCATGCCCGGCATCCCGCTGGCCATCCTGCATCCGCACAAGCAGGTGACCGTGCTCGACAGCAATGGCAAGAAGACTCGCTTCCTGACGCAAGTGAAGATGGAACTGAAACTGGACAACCTCACGGTTATCCACAGCCGGGTGGAAGAGGTCCAGCCCGAGCAGCCGTTCTGCGGGATCATCTCCCGCGCCTTCAGCAGCATGGAGAATTTCACCAACTGGACCCGCCACCTGGGTGACAGCCGCACGCAATGGCTTGCAATGAAGGGGCTGCATCCTGCCGATGAACTGGTAGCATTGCCCGCAGACTTCACAGTGGAAAGCGAGCAGGCCCTGACCGTTCCAGGTTGCCAGGGCCAGCGCCATCTGCTGATACTGCGCCGCAAGGCATGACTGGGAACACACGCAACAATGGCTAAGGTATTCGCAATCGCGAACCAGAAAGGTGGTGTGGGCAAAACCACCACCTGCATCAATCTCGCCGCATCGCTGGCCGCGACCAAGCGTCGCGTGCTGCTGATCGACCTCGATCCACAGGGCAACGCCACCATGGGCAGCGGTGTGGATAAACACGAGCTCGAACACTCGGTTTACGACCTGCTCATCGGGGAATGCGACCTGGCCCAGGCCATGCACTATTCCGAGCACGGCGGCTACCAGCTGTTGCCGGCCAACCGCGACCTGACCGCCGCGGAAGTGGTCCTGCTGGAAATGCAGATGAAGGAGAGCCGCCTGCGCAACGCACTGGCGCCGATCCGCGAGAACTACGACTACATCCTCATCGACTGCCCGCCGTCGCTGTCGATGCTGACGCTCAACGCCCTGGTCGCCTCCGATGGCGTGATCATCCCCATGCAGTGCGAGTACTACGCGCTGGAAGGTCTCAGCGACCTTGTGGATAACATCAAGCGCATCGCCGCCCGGTTGAACCCGGAGCTGAAGATCGAAGGCCTGCTGCGGACCATGTACGACCCGCGGCTGAGCCTGAACAACGATGTCTCGGCCCAGCTCAAGGAACACTTCGGCGATCAGCTGTACGACACGGTGATCCCGCGTAACATCCGCCTGGCCGAGGCGCCGAGCTTTGGCATGCCAGCCCTGGCCTACGACAAGCAATCCCGTGGCGCGCTCGCCTACCTGGCGCTGGCCGGGGAACTGGTACGCCGCCAGCGCCGTCCATCACGCATTGCACAAACAACTTAAGGAATCCGCATGGCCATCAAGAAACGCGGTCTCGGACGTGGGTTGGATGCACTGCTCAGTGGTCCTTCCGTCAGCGCGCTCGAGGCGCAGGCTGTCAAGATCGACCAGAAAGAACTGCAACAGCTGCCGGTCGAGCTGATCCAGCGCGGCAAGTACCAGCCGCGCCGCGACATGGATCCCGAGGCGCTGGAAGAACTGGCGCACTCGATCCGCACCCATGGCGTCATGCAACCGATCGTGGTGCGCCCGATCGGCGACAACCGCTACGAGATCATCGCCGGTGAACGCCGCTGGCGCGCCACGCAGCAGGCCGGCCTGGACACCGTTCCGGCCATGGTCCGCGAAGTGCCCGACGAAGCCGCCATCGCCATGGCGCTGATCGAGAACATCCAGCGCGAGGACCTCAACCCGCTGGAAGAGGCACTTGCCCTGCAGCGCCTGCAGCAAGAGTTCGAGCTCACGCAACAGCAAGTGGCCGACGCCGTCGGCAAGTCGCGGGTGACCGTGGCCAACCTGCTGCGCCTGATCTCGCTGCCCGAGGCGATCAAGACCATGCTTGCCCACGGTGACCTGGAGATGGGCCACGCCCGCGCCTTGCTCGGCCTCGAGGAAGATCGCCAGGAAGAAGGGGCGCGTCATGTTGTCGCACGTGGCCTCACCGTGCGCCAAACCGAGGCATTGGTGCGCCAGTGGCTCAATGGCAAGCCTGAGCCGGTCGAAGCGAGCAAACCTGATCCGGATATCGCTCGCCTCGAACAGCGTCTGGCAGAGCGCCTGGGCTCGGCGGTGCAAATACGCCATGGCAACAAGGGCAAGGGCCAGTTGGTTATACGCTACAACTCGCTTGACGAGTTGCAAGGCGTGCTTGCTCACATCCGCTGAAACAATTCCCGTTGTAGCGCGCAGTCGGAAATCACTACCGAAGAGTTGAATAGGGGTTAATCCACCCCTATACTCTGCGCGCATTTTGTCGGCACAAATTATGCCAAGTCATTGCTGACTAGGCGGTCGACTTTCGAGGAGCAGTTGTGATGGAAATCCGCACGCCAAACCGCCTGCCTTTCCATCGCTGGGCGGTTTTTCCGGTACTGCTGGCTCAATTTGTCGTGCTGCTGCTGGCAACGTTGGTGTTGTGGCAGTGGAAAGGGGTGGTCAGTGGATATTCAGGCCTCTGCGGAGGGCTGATTGCCTGGCTACCCAATGTGTATTTCGCCTGGAAGGCTTTTCGCTTCAGCGGAGCCCGGGCGGCGCAGGCCATCGTCAAGTCGTTCTACGCGGGCGAGGCAGGCAAGATGATTTTGACGGCAGTGCTTTTTGCACTGACCTTCGCAGGAGTGAAGCCATTGGCGCCGTTGGCAGTATTCGGCGTCTTCGTGCTGACCCTTTTGGTCAGCTGGTTCGCGCCCCTGCTGATGAATAAAAGACTTTCGAGACCTTAGGGCGTTTGAGGCAACCATGGCAGCAGAAACCGCTTCGGGCTATATCCAGCACCACTTGCAGAACCTGACCTACGGTCAACTACCAGACGGCAGCTGGGGCTTCGCCCATTCGGCTGCGGAAGCCAAGGCAATGGGCTTCTGGGCGTTCCACGTGGACACCCTCGGCTGGTCCGTTGCGCTGGGTCTGATCTTCCTGTTCATCTTCCGCATGGCGGCCAAGAAGGCGACTTCCGGCCAACCGAGCGGTCTGCAGAACTTCGTGGAAGTGCTGGTGGACTTCGTCAACGGCAGTGTCAAGGACTCGTTCCACGGCCGTAGCCCGGTGATCGCCCCACTGGCGCTGACCATCTTCGTCTGGGTCTTCCTGATGAACGCCATCGACCTGGTACCGGTCGACTGGATCCCTCAGCTGGCGATTCTCATCTCCGGTGATCCGCACATTCCGTTCCGCGCTGTATCGACCACCGACCCGAACGCCACGCTGGCCATGGCCTTCAGCGTGTTCGCCCTGATCATCTTCTACAGCATCAAGGTCAAGGGCCTGGGCGGCTTCCTCGGCGAGCTCACGCTCCACCCGTTCGGCAGCAAGAACATCTTCGTTCAGATCCTGCTGATCCCGGTGAACTTCCTGCTCGAATTCGTCACCCTGATCGCCAAGCCGATCTCGCTGGCCCTGCGTCTGTTCGGCAACATGTACGCCGGCGAGCTGGTGTTCATCCTGATCGCCGTGATGTTCGGCGCCGGCATCCTCTGGCTCAGCGGCCTGGGTGTGGTGCTGCAGTGGGCGTGGGCGGTGTTCCACATCCTGATCATCACCCTGCAAGCCTTCATCTTCATGATGCTGACCATCGTCTACCTGTCGATGGCGCACGAAGATAACCATTAAGACCGCCTGGCGTGTCTGATAGCCTTCCCCGCCCGTTCGGGGGGAGGGCTTAAAAAGTCCGCAAGGGCAGCTGTACCAAACGATTTGTTTTACCGCTTCAAACTAAAAACCTAACCAATACGACGTAAAAGTCGGGAGGAAAGATGGAAACTGTAGTTGGTCTGACCGCTATCGCTGTTGCTCTGCTGATCGGCCTGGGTGCTCTGGGTACCGCCATTGGTTTCGGCCTGCTGGGCGGCAAGTTCCTGGAAGGCGCTGCTCGTCAACCAGAAATGGTTCCGATGCTGCAGGTCAAAATGTTCATCGTTGCCGGCCTGCTCGACGCCGTGACCATGATCGGTGTTGGTATCGCTCTGTTCTTCACCTTCGCAAACCCCTTCGTTGGTCAGATCGCCGGCTAATCACTCGTTTTTTACGAGTTGATTGCTGTGATGAACAAAGACCGAGCGAGGTGTTGGCGTGAACATTAATGCAACCCTGATTGGCCAATCCGTTGCTTTCCTGATTTTTGTACTCTTCTGCATGAAGTACGTATGGCCTCCGGTCATCACTGCTCTGCAAGAGCGCCAAAAGAAGATTGCCGACGGCTTGGACGCTGCCAACCGCGCAGCTCGCGACCTGGAGCTGGCCCAAGAGAAAGCGGGTCAGCAACTGCGTGAAGCGAAGGCACAGGCAGCCGAAATCATTGAGCAAAGCAAGAAACGCGCTGCTCAGCTTGTCGAGGAAGCCCGTGAACAGGCCCGCGTCGAAGCTGACCGTGTGAAGGCTCAGGCTCAAGCCGAGATCGAACAGGAACTGAACAGCGTCAAAGACGCCCTGCGTGCCCAAGTGGGTGCCCTGGCCGTTGGCGGTGCTGAAAAGATCCTTGGCGCCACAATCGATCAAAACGCGCATGCGGAGCTGGTTAACAAACTGGCCGCTGAAATTTAAGCGAGGGCGATCATGGCAGAACTGACCACGTTGGCCCGACCTTACGCTAAGGCGGCCTTCGAGCACGCCCAGGCCCATCAGCAACTGGCCAATTGGTCAGCCATGCTCGGCCTGGCTGCTGCGGTGTCGGAAGACGACACCATGCAGCGCCTGCTCAAGGCCCCGCAACTGACTAGCGCAGAAAAGGCCGCCGCATTCATTGAAGTGTGCGGTGACAAGTTTGACGCCCAGGCACAGAATTTCATTCATGTTGCCGCGGAAAACGAACGTCTCCTGCTTCTGCCGGAGATTTCGACTCTGTTCGACCTGTACAAGGCCGAGCAAGAGAAGTCCGTGGACGTGGAAGTCACCAGTGCTTTTGCGTTGAACCAAGAACAGCAAGACAAACTCGCCAAGGTTCTCAGTGCACGGTTAGGCCAGGAAGTGCGCCTGCACGCGTCGGAGGATGCCAGCCTGATCGGCGGCGTCGTCATCCGCGCCGGCGACCTGGTAATCGATGGCTCGGTTCGCGGCAAGATCGCGAAACTGGCCGAAGCATTGAAATCTTGAGTTTGAAGGGGCAGCAGAGCAATGCAGCAACTCAATCCTTCCGAAATTAGTGAAATCATCAAGGGCCGCATCGAGAAACTCGATGTCAGCTCCCAAGCCCGTAACGAAGGTACCGTCGTAAGCGTTTCCGACGGTATCGTACGGATCCACGGTCTGGCCGACGTCATGTACGGCGAAATGATCGAGTTCCCGGGCAGCGTCTTCGGTATGGCACTGAACCTGGAGCAAGACTCCGTAGGTGCAGTGATCCTGGGTGCCTATGACACCCTCGCCGAAGGCATGAGCGCCAAGTGCACCGGCCGCATCCTGGAAGTTCCGGTTGGTAAGGAACTGCTGGGTCGCGTCGTCGACGCACTGGGTAACCCGATCGACGGCAAAGGTCCTCTGGGCAACACCCAGACCGACGCGGTCGAGAAAGTAGCTCCAGGCGTGATCTGGCGTAAGTCGGTAGACCAGCCTGTACAGACTGGCTACAAGTCCGTCGACGCCATGATCCCTGTCGGCCGTGGCCAGCGCGAGCTGATCATCGGTGACCGTCAGATCGGCAAGACCGCCATGGCCATCGACGCCATCATCAACCAGAAAGACTCCGGTATTTTCTGTGTTTATGTTGCAGTCGGCCAGAAGCGTTCCACCGTTGCCAACATCGTTCGCAAGCTGGAAGAAGCTGGCGCCCTGGCCAACACCATCGTGGTCGTTGCCAGTGCTTCGGAATCCGCCGCGCTGCAGTTCCTGGCGCCTTACGCCGGCTGCACCATGGGCGAGTTCTTCCGTGACCGCGGTGAAGACGCCCTGATCGTTTACGATGACCTGTCCAAGCAGGCCGTTGCCTACCGTCAGATCTCCCTGCTGCTGCGCCGTCCACCAGGACGTGAAGCGTACCCAGGCGACGTGTTCTATCTCCACTCCCGTCTGCTGGAGCGTGCATCGCGCGTTTCCGAAGAGTACGTCGAGAAGTTCACCAACGGTGCCGTAACCGGCAAGACTGGCTCGCTGACCGCTCTGCCGATCATCGAAACCCAGGCTGGCGACGTTTCCGCGTTCGTTCCAACCAACGTGATCTCGATCACCGACGGTCAGATCTTCCTGGAATCGGCCATGTTCAACGCAGGCATCCGTCCTGCCGTTAACGCCGGTGTGTCGGTATCCCGTGTTGGTGGTGCCGCCCAGACCAAGATCATCAAGAAGCTGTCCGGTGGTATCCGTACCGCCCTGGCTCAGTACCGTGAACTGGCGGCATTCGCTCAGTTCGCTTCTGACCTGGACGAGGCTACCCGCAAGCAGCTGGAGCATGGTCAGCGCGTTACCGAGCTGATGAAGCAGAAGCAGTACGCGCCAATGTCGATCGCCGACATGGCCCTGTCGCTGTACGCCGCTGAGCGTGGTTTCCTGACCGACGTAGAAGTCGCCAAGGTCGGTAGCTTCGAGCAAGCTCTGATCGCCTACTTCAACCGTGATCACGCCGAACTGATGGCGAAGATCAACGTGAAGGGTGACTTCAACGACGAAATCGACGCTGGCATGAAAGCCGGTATCGAGAAGTTCAAGGCCACCCAGACCTGGTAAGCCGCAGCGGGGGCTCCGGCCCCCGCTTGCTAACCTGATAGGTGATACATGGCAGGCGCAAAAGAGATTCGCAGTAAGATTGCGAGCATCAAAAGCACGCAAAAAATTACCAGCGCCATGGAGAAAGTGGCGGTCAGCAAGATGCGCAAGGCACAAATGCGCATGGCTGCTAGCCGTCCTTACGCGGAGCGTATCCGCCAGGTGATCGGTCATCTGGCCAACGCCAACCCGGAATACCGCCACCCGTTCATGATCGAGCGCCCTGTAAAGCGCGCCGGTTATATCGTGGTGAGCAGTGACCGTGGTCTGTGCGGTGGCTTGAATACCAACCTGTTCAAGGCCCTGGTCAAGGACATGAACGAAAACCGCGAACAGGGCGTGGAAATCGACCTGTGCGTGATCGGCAGCAAGGGTGCGACTTTCTTCCGCATCTTTGGCGGCAACGTCGTAGCCGCGATCAGCCACCTGGGCGAAGAGCCATCGATCAATGATCTGATCGGCTCCGTCAAAGTGATGCTGGACGCCTACCTGGACGGCCGTATCGATCGCCTCTCGGTGGTTTCGAACAAGTTCATCAACACCATGACCCAAAAACCGACGGTAGAGCAGTTGGTACCGTTGGTGGCAACCCCGGATCAGGAACTCAAGCACCACTGGGACTACCTGTACGAACCCGACGCAAAAGAGCTGCTGGACGGCTTGATGGTGCGTTACGTGGAGTCGCAGGTGTACCAGGCGGTGGTCGAGAACAACGCTGCTGAACAAGCGGCCCGGATGATCGCCATGAAGAACGCCACAGACAACGCCGGTGATTTGATCAAAGAGCTTCAGTTGATCTACAACAAGGCGCGTCAGGCTGCGATCACCCAGGAGATCTCGGAAATCGTCGGCGGCGCTGCCGCGGTTTAACGGTTCAAAAATTCAGAGGATCCAGCTATGAGTAGCGGACGTATCGTTCAAATCATCGGCGCCGTCATCGACGTGGAATTCCCACGTGATGCCGTGCCGAGTGTTTACAACGCGCTGAAAGTACAAGGCGCGGAAACCACCCTGGAAGTTCAGCAGCAGCTGGGCGACGGCGTGGTTCGTACCATTGCGATGGGCTCGACCGAAGGTCTGAAGCGCGGTCTGGATGTCGTCGACACCAAGGCTGCCATCTCGGTACCTGTCGGCAAGGCAACCCTGGGCCGTATCATGGACGTCCTGGGCAACCCGATCGACGAAGCCGGCCCGATCGGCGAAGAAGAGCGTCGCGGTATCCACCAGCCAGCGCCTTCGTTCTCGGACCAGGCAGGCGGCAACGACCTGCTGGAAACCGGCATCAAGGTTATCGACCTGGTCTGCCCGTTCGCCAAGGGTGGTAAGGTTGGTCTGTTCGGTGGTGCCGGCGTCGGCAAGACCGTGAACATGATGGAACTGATCCGTAACATCGCCATGGAACACAGCGGTTATTCCGTGTTCGCTGGTGTGGGTGAGCGTACTCGTGAGGGTAACGACTTCTACCACGAGATGAAGGACTCCAACGTTCTCGACAAGGTAGCGCTGGTCTACGGTCAGATGAACGAGCCACCAGGAAACCGTCTGCGCGTAGCGCTGACCGGCCTGACCATGGCTGAGAAGTTCCGTGACGAAGGTAACGACGTTCTGCTGTTCGTCGACAACATCTATCGTTACACCCTGGCCGGTACCGAAGTATCCGCACTGCTGGGCCGTATGCCTTCGGCAGTAGGTTACCAGCCGACCCTGGCCGAAGAGATGGGCGTTCTGCAAGAGCGTATCACTTCGACCAAAGAAGGTTCGATCACCTCCGTTCAGGCCGTATACGTACCTGCGGACGACCTGACCGACCCGTCGCCAGCGACCACCTTCGCCCACTTGGACGCCACCGTCGTTCTGTCCCGTGACATCGCTTCCCTGGGTATCTACCCAGCGGTCGACCCACTGGACTCGACTTCGCGCCAGCTGGACCCGAACGTGATTGGCACCGAGCACTACGAGACCGCTCGTGGCGTTCAGTATGTTCTGCAGCGTTACAAAGAGCTGAAGGACATCATCGCGATCCTGGGTATGGACGAACTGTCTGAAGCCGACAAGCAACTGGTTGCCCGCGCTCGTAAGATCCAGCGCTTCCTGTCGCAGCCGTTCTTCGTGGCCGAAGTCTTCACCGGCTCGCCAGGCAAGTACGTTTCGCTCAAGGACACCATCGCTGGCTTCAGCGGTATCCTCAAAGGTGACTACGACCACCTGCCAGAACAAGCGTTCTACATGGTCGGCAGCATCGACGAAGCGATCGAGAAAGCCAAGAAACTGTAATCCCGGCGCCCCGCAAGGGGCGCTTTTCAGGTTGAGGCAAGCAGATGGCTATGACAGTCCATTGCGATATCGTCAGCGCGGAAGGAGAGATCTTCTCCGGCCTGGTCGAGATGGTAGTAGCGCACGGCAACCTGGGCGATCTGGGTATCGCTCCAGGCCACGCGCCGCTGATCACCAATCTCAAGCCTGGTCCGATCACGCTGACCAAGCAGGGTGGCACTCAAGAGGTGTATTACATCTCCGGTGGCTTCCTCGAAGTGCAGCCGAACATGGTCAAGGTTCTTGCCGACACCGTGCAGCGCGCTGCCGACCTGGACGAAGCTCAGGCTCAGGAAGCCCTCAAGGCTGCCGAGAACGCGCTGAACACTAAAGGCTCGGACTTCGACTACGGCGCTGCTGCCGCACGTCTGGCCGAGGCTGCAGCTCAGCTGCGTACTGTCCAGCAATTGCGCAAAGGCAAGTAATCTGGCTTTGGCCGGTCACTTCCATTGCGATTGAGTTAAAGGGTAGCCTCGGCTACCCTTTTTCTTTTTCTGAAACTCCCTCTTCGGTCACGTCCCTGACCGCCCAGGATTGGTAGCCAGTCATGTCCCTCGATATTGTCATTCTCGCCGCAGGCCAGGGCACCCGCATGCGTTCCGCACTGCCCAAGGTGCTGCACCCGGTCGCCGGCAACTCCATGCTTGGCCACGTTATCCACAGCGCGCGCCAACTGCAGCCGCAAGGTATCCACGTGGTCATCGGCCATGGTGCCGAGCAGGTACGTGAGCGACTGGCCGCTGACGATCTGAACTTCGTCATGCAGGATAAACAACTGGGTACCGGCCATGCCGTGGCCCAGGCGCTGCCGGCCATTACTGCCGACACCGTGCTGGTGCTGTACGGTGATGTGCCGCTGATCGAGGTGGAGACCTTGCAGCGCCTGCTGGCCAAGGTCAGCGAGCAGCAATTGGGCCTGCTCACCGTAACGTTGCAGGACCCGACCGGTTACGGTCGCATCGTGCGTGACGCGGTGGGTAACGTGACCGCTATCGTCGAGCACAAGGACGCCAGTGACGCGCAGAAGGCGATCAAGGAAGGCAATACCGGCATTCTTGCCTTGCCCGCAGCACGCTTGGCCGACTGGATGGGCCGCTTGTCCAACAACAATGCCCAGGGCGAGTACTACCTCACCGATGTGATCGCCATGGCCGTGGCCGATGGCTTGGTGGTAGCTACCGAGCAACCCCACGATCCGATGGAAGTGCAGGGGGCGAACGACCGTCGCCAGCTGGCTGAACTCGAGCGTCACTACCAGCTGCGTGAAGGCCGTCGCCTGATGGCCCAGGGTGTGACCCTGCGTGATCCAGCGCGTTTCGATGTGCGTGGCGAAGTCACCGTTGGCCGCGATGTACTGATCGATATCAACGTGATTCTCGAAGGCAAGGTGGTCATCGAGGATGATGTGCAGATCGGCCCTAACTGCGTGATCAAGGACAGTACTCTGCGCAAGGGCGTGGTAATCAAAGCCAACAGCCACATCGAAGGCGCGGTGATGGGTGAAGGCAGTGATGCCGGCCCGTTCGCTCGCCTGCGCCCAGGCAGCGTGCTTGAAGCCAAGGCCCATGTGGGTAACTTCGTCGAGCTGAAGAACGCGCACCTGGGCGAAGGCGCCAAGGCCGGTCACCTGACCTACCTGGGTGACGCCGAGATCGGCGCGCGCACCAACATCGGCGCCGGTACCATTACCTGCAACTACGATGGCGCCAACAAGTTCCGCACCGTGATGGGCGAGGATGTGTTCATCGGCTCCAACAACTCGTTGGTGGCACCTGTGGAAATCCAGGCCGGCGCCACCACAGCGGCGGGTTCGACCATCACCCAGACTGTGGAAGCCGGGCAACTGGGCGTGGCGCGAGCTCGCCAACGCAATATCGAAGGCTGGAAGCGGCCGAAGAAGATCAAGAAGAGCTGATTATCCACAGCCCTTTCGATCGAAAGCCGACTTACTTGAGTAAGTCGGCTTTTTTATTGTTCGTGATGGCCTCTTCGCCGGCAAGGCCGGCTCCTACAGCTGGCGCTATACCTGTAGGAGCCGGCCTTGCCGGCGAATGGGCCAGCGTTACCGTCAGCCATTTATCCACAGCCTGCATTTTCTGATCAGTAGCCTTGACGAATCCTTCATCTTAGGTTTTGATTGCAACCCATATCTTTCGAATCGAAACTTAAGCGCCAATGTCGAAACGAAACACGCCCCAACGCCGCCGTAACATACTGGCCTTGCTCAGCGAGAAGGGCGAGGTAAGTGTGGATGCGCTGGCCAAGCGCTTCGAAACCTCGGAAGTGACTATCCGCAAGGATCTCGCGGCGCTGGAATCCCATGGCCTATTGCTGCGTCGTTATGGTGGCGCGGTACCCGTTCCGCAAGAGATGCTGGGCGAACCCGCGCAGCCTGTCTCGGCCTACAAGAAAGCCATCGCCCGGGCCGCCGTGGGCCGGATTCGTGAACACGCGCGCATCATCATCGACAGCGGCAGCACCACGGCCGCCATGATCCCGGAACTGGGCCGCCAGCCGGGCCTGGTGGTGATGACCAACTCCTTGAACGTGGCCCGTGCCATCAGCGAGCTCGAGCATGAGCCAGTGCTGCTGATGACCGGTGGTACCTGGGATCCGCATTCCGAATCGTTCCAGGGGCAGGTCGCCGAGCAGGTTCTGCGCTCCTACGATTTCGACCAGTTGTTCATTGGTGCCGACGGCATCGACCTCAACCGTGGCACTACGACCTTCAATGAACTGCTCGGCCTGAGCCGGGTCATGGCCGAGGTGGCCCGTGAGGTGATCGTGATGGTCGAATCCGACAAGGTCGGGCGCAAGATCCCCAACCTCGAGCTGCCCTGGGGCAGCGTGCATACCCTTATTACAGACGAACGCCTGCCCACAGCGGCACGCGAACACATTCAAGCCCGCGGCATCAACCTGATCTGTGCCGCGATCAGCCAGGAGCAATAACCATGTGTGGAATCGTTGGTGCCGTAGCCGAGCGCAACATCACGGCCATCCTCATCGAAGGTCTCAAACGCCTCGAGTACCGTGGCTATGACAGCGCCGGCCTGGCTGTCTACACCCAGCAGGGTGAACTGCAGCGTCGCCGCCGCATCGGCAAGGTCGCCGAACTGGACGCCGCCAATGCCGCCGACCCGCTGGTCGGCCAGCTGGGCATCGCCCACACCCGTTGGGCCACCCATGGTGCGCCGACCGAGGGCAATGCCCACCCGCACTTCTCTGGCAGCGATGTAGCGGTGGTGCACAACGGCATCATCGAAAACCACGAAGAGCTGCGTGAGGAGCTCAAGGGGCTGGGTTATGTGTTCGTCTCGCAGACCGACACCGAGGTCATCGTCCATCTGATTCACCACACCCTCAAGAGCATCCCGGACCTCACCGATGCCCTCAAGTCTGTAGTCAAGCGCCTGCACGGCGCCTATGGCCTGGCGTTGATCAACAAGGCGCAGCCCGATCGCCTGGTGGCTGCGCGCAGTGGCAGCCCGCTGGTGATCGGCTTGGGTCTCGGTGAGAACTTCCTCGCCTCCGACCAGTTGGCCCTGCGCCAGGTCACCGACCGCTTCATGTACCTGGAGGAGGGCGACATCGCCGAGATCCGCCGCGACCAGGTGAAGGTCTGGGATCAGGCCGGCCACCCCGTCCAGCGTGAAACCGTGCAGTATCACGAAGGCGCCGAAGCAGCCGACAAGGGTGCGTTCCGCCACTTCATGCTCAAGGAGATCCATGAGCAGCCGACCGTGGTACAGCGCACCCTGGAAGGTCGCCTGGGCAAGGACCACGTGATGGTCCAGGCCTTCGGCCCGAAGGCGGCCGAGCTGTTCGCCAAAGTGCGTAATGTGCAGATCGTCGCCTGCGGCACCAGCTACCACGCCGGCATGGTTGCCCGTTACTGGCTCGAAAGCCTGGCCGGTATTCCGTGCCAGGTGGAAGTGGCCAGCGAGTTCCGCTACCGCAAGGTCGTGGTGCAGCCAGACACCCTGTTCGTCTCCATCTCCCAGTCGGGCGAGACCGCCGATACCCTGGCAGCCCTGCGCAATGCCAAGGAGCTGGGCTTCCTGGGCAGCCTGGCGATCTGCAACGTCGGCATCAGTTCGTTGGTACGTGAATCCGACCTGACCCTGCTGACCCTGGCAGGCCCGGAAATCGGCGTGGCTTCGACCAAGGCCTTCACCACTCAGCTGGTGTCGCTGATGTTGCTGACCCTGGCCCTCGGCCAAGTGCGCGGCACCCTGGAAGCCGGTGTCGAAGCCGAGCTGGTGGAAGAGCTGCGTCGCCTGCCGGCTCGCCTGGGTGAGGCGCTGGCGATGGACAGCGTGGTGGAGAAGACAGCCGAGCTGTTCGCCGACAAGCACCACACCCTGTTCCTCGGCCGCGGTGCCCAGTACCCGGTGGCGATGGAAGGTGCGCTCAAGCTCAAGGAAATCTCCTACATCCACGCTGAAGCCTACCCGGCCGGTGAGCTCAAGCACGGCCCGCTGGCGCTGGTGGACAACGATATGCCGGTGGTCACTGTGGCGCCGAACAACGAGCTGCTGGAAAAGCTCAAGTCCAACCTGCAGGAAGTACGCGCCCGTGGTGGCGAGCTGGTGGTGTTCGCCGACGAGAACGCCGGCATGAGCAATGGCGAGGGCACCCATGTGATCAAGGTGCCACACATCAATGACGCCCTCGCGCCGATCCTCTACACCATCCCGCTGCAGCTGCTGTCGTACTACGTCGCGGTGCTCAAGGGCACCGATGTCGACCAGCCGCGCAACCTGGCCAAGTCGGTGACGGTCGAGTAAGGCCATCACAATATTCGCTGCCGAGAAAACGCCCCTGCTAGCCAGGGGCGTTTTCATTTGCGGCGGCCGCATCGGCATAGCCAAACATTCCGTCCGGATCGTGACCCAGGTTGCAGTTCGTCATCTGAGGAAAACCCCTACGACTGGCATCTGGCATGGATCAATGTTTTCACATTGCGTTTCACCTAACGTCGCCGTCTCACGAGCCACCAAGGACGACAGGAAATGCAGATTCTGGAACGAAAGTACGATATTCAGCCGCTGGAGGACGCCGAGATGACCTTGCTGGTCAACGGCCTGCCCACCGTGGCGAGCGCGGGCGAAACCGTCCTCAGTGTGCTCAATGCGGTCGGCCTGCGCCAGTTGGCGCTCAATGATCATGGCCAGCTCAGCGGTGCCTATTGCGGCATGGGCGTCTGCCACTGCTGCCTGGTGCAGATCGATGGCCGGCCCAAGCGGCGCGCCTGCCAGACCGTGGTGAGGCCCGGCATGCGCGTGGAGACCGAGGTCAACCGTGTGCAAGAGGAGGAGCGTCCATGAGCCTGCGTCCTGTGATCGTCGGTGGTGGCTCGGCCGGCATGGGGGCGGCCATCGAGCTGGCCGAGCATGGTGTCGATTGCCTGTTGTTCGACGAAGCGTCACGCCCTGGCGGGGT
Source organism: Pseudomonas entomophila (assembly GCF_029478665.1). Taxonomy (GTDB): domain Bacteria; phylum Pseudomonadota; class Gammaproteobacteria; order Pseudomonadales; family Pseudomonadaceae; genus Aquipseudomonas; species Aquipseudomonas entomophila_F. Next base: position 37,386 of record NZ_JARPQB010000013.1, on the reverse strand, counting down.
GGTCTATCGCGGCCCGCTGCGCGCGGGTGTCGACCTGGGCTACCTGGGGCCACGCTACACCAAGGCACTGAACAAGCTGCACGAGGATTTCGCCGCCAGCGCCCAACACATCGACTTGCGCCTGAACCACCGGGTTGTGGGTGGGGACGATCAACGCTTGATGGTGCTCGACGGCGATGAGCACCTGCACGAGATCGACTATTCCCACCTGTTGTTGGCCGCCGGTTGCCACGAACGCAACGTGCCGTTCCCGGGCTGGACGCTACCGGGTGTCATCCTGCTGGGTGGGCTGCAGCTGCAAATCAAGAGCGGCGTGGTCAAACCCCTGGGCAGTACCCTGATCGCCGGCACCGGGCCGCTGCTGCCGCTGGTGGCTTGCCAGCTGCACGCCGCTGGCGCCAAGGTTGCCGGCGTATACGAAGCCTGTTCGTTCAACCGCATTGCCAAGGAAAGCCTGGCGCTGATGAACAAGCCGCAGTTGTTCCTCGATGGCTTGAGCATGCTTGCCTACATGAAGCTCAACGGTATCCCCATGCACTACGGCTGGGGTGTGGTTGGCGCCACCGGGGAAGGGGAGTTGCGCGAAGTCAGCGTCGCGCCCTACACCCAGGACTGGAAGCCGGACATGACCCGCGTCCAGCGCGAGTCGGTGCAGACCCTGGCCGTGGGCTACGGTTTCATTCCGCGTACCCAGCTCAGCCAGCAGTTGGGGCTGGCGCATGGCTTCAGCGAGGACGGCTATCTGCGTGCCGAGTGCAACGTCTGGCAGCAGAGCAGCCGAGCCAATGTGCACCTGGCCGGTGACATGGCCGGGATTCGTGGCGGTGAGGCAGCCATGCTGACCGGGCGTATCGCCGCGGTGTCGATGCTCCAGCAGATGGGCAAGCTTGATGCCGAGAATGCTATCGAACGGCGCGAGCAGTACCTGGGCAAGCTGGCGGCGATCAAGCGTTTCCGCTCTGGTGTGGAACGCTACACCGCGCGTGGCGCCGCACAGATCGACCTGCCCCAGGCCGATACAGTGATCTGCCGCTGCGAGCATGTGACCCGCGACCAGATCGACCTGGCCCTGGAGCAGGGCGTGCAGGACATGGCCAGCCTGAAGATGCGCACCCGGGTGAGCATGGGCGATTGCCAGGGGCGCATGTGCGTCGGCTATTGCAGCGATCGCCTGCGCAGCGCCACCGGGCGCAAGGACGTGGGCTGGCTGCGGCCGCGCTTCCCGGTGGACCCGATTCCGTTTTCCGCATTCGAACAACTGGCCACGGAGGCCTGAGCATGAACAAGCATTACGACATCATCATCGCGGGCGGCGGGGTGATCGGCGCGTCCTGTGCCTACCAGTTGTCCAAGCGCGGCAACCTGAAGATCGCGCTGATCGACTGCAAGCGGCCAGGCAATGCGACGCGCGCCTCGGCGGGCGGGCTATGGGCCATCGGTGAATCGGTGGGGTTGGGGTGCGGGGTGATCTTCTTCCGCATGATGTCCACGCGCAGCAAGCGTGAAGCCCATGGCGCGGCCGTGGCGGTGGATTCCAGCACGCCGCATATCCTGCCGCAGTGCTTCTTCGATTTCGCCCTGCAGTCCAACGCGATTTATCCACAGCTGCACCAGGAACTGATCGAGCGCCACGGCATGGACTTCAAGTTCGAGCGCACCGGGCTCAAGTACATCATCCAGGATGAAGAGGACCAGTTGTACGCCGAACACATCGTCAAGCAGATCCCCCACCTGGCCGACCAGGTACGCTGGCTTGACCGCGATGCACTGCGTGCCACTGAGCCTGCGGTGACATTGAAGGCCACCGGTGCGCTGGAGTTCCTGTGCGATCACCAGGTCAGCCCGTTCCGCCTGGGCGATGCGTTCATGGAGGCGGCGCGGCAGAACGGCGTCGACCTTTACCCCAACGTGAACATCACCGGCGTACTGCACGAAGGTTCGCGGATCAAGGGCGTGCGCACCGCCGAAGCCGGCGAGTTCCACTGCGGCACATTGATCAACGCCGCTGGCGCCTGGGCGGCCGAACTCAGCGAATGGGCGACGGGGGAGAGCATTCCGGTCAAGCCGGTGAAGGGGCAGATCGTCCTGACCGAGCGCCTGCCCAAGCTGCTCGATGGCTGCCTGACCACCAGCGATTGCTACATGGCGCAGAAGGACAACGGCGAGATCCTGATCGGCAGTACGACCGAGGAGAAGGGTTTCGATGTCAGCAACACCTTCCCGGAGATCAATGGGTTGGTGCAGGGGGCGATACGGTGCGTGCCGCAGCTGGCGCAGGTCAACCTCAAGCGCACCTGGGCCGGACTGCGTCCGGGATCGCCGGATGAACTACCGATCCTCGGGCCTGTGGATAATGTCCAGGGCTATTTCAATGCCTGTGGACACTTCCGTACCGGGATCCTCACGTCGGCCATTACCGGGGTGCTGCTGGACAAGGTTGTCCACAACGAGCCGTTGCCGCTGGATATCACGCCGTTCCTGGCCTCACGGTTTCGGGAGGGGGTGGACAAGAAGCGGGTGCACGGCTGAAGACGGTTCGCCGGCAAGCCGGCTCCTACGGGGGAGCAAGCCTGCCGGCGGGTCGATCAGATCTGCATTGCCTTGCCATCCACGTTCATCGCCGCCTGGCGCAGGGCCTCGGAGCGGGTCGGGTGCGGGTGGCAGATCAGGGCGATGTCTTCGGCGGAGGCGGCGAACTCCATCGCCACGCAGAACTCGCCGATCATCTCGCTCACGCTCGGGCCGACCAGGTGCACGCCCAGCACTTCGTCGGTGTTGGCGTCGGCGATGACCTTGGCGAAGCCTTCGGTCTCGTGGTTGATCTTGGCGCGGCTGTTGGCGGTGAAGGGGAACTTGCCGACCTTGTAGGCGCGGCCCTCGGCCTTGAGCTGCTCTTCGGTCTTGCCGACCGTGGCCAGTTCGGGGCGGGTATAGATGACGCCCGGGATCAGGTTGTAGTTGACCTCGTGGGGCTTGCCGGCGATGCGCTCGATGCAGGCGACCGCTTCGTCCTCGGCCTTGTGCGCCAGCATGGGGCCTGAGGTGACGTCGCCGATCACCCAGATGCCAGGCACCGAACTGCGGTGGTGATCGTTGGCGAGCATGCCGCGCTTGTCGGTTTCCAGCCCCACGCTTTCCAGGTTCAGGCCTTGGGTGTACGGGCGTCGGCCGATGGCCACCAGCACGTAGTCGGCTTGCAGGGTTTCGGCGGTGCCACCGGCGGCGGGCTCCAGGGTCAGGCTGACGCCGTCGGCCGAGGCCGTGGCCTGGGTGACTTTGCTGCCGAGCTTGAAGGTCATGCCCTGCTTGGCCAAGGCCTTCTGCAGCGTCTTGGCAGTCTCGTTGTCGGTGCCCGGGCAGATGCGGTCCAGGTACTCGATCACGGTCACTTCGGCACCCAGGCGACGCCATACCGAACCCAGCTCCAGGCCGATCACGCCGGCACCGATCACCACCAGGTGCTTGGGAACCTGGGGCAGGGCGAGCGCGCCGGTGGAGTCGATGATGCGCTGGTTGTCGATGGTCACGCCGGGCAGCGGCGTGGGTTCGGAGCCGGTGGCGATGACGATGTCCTTGGCCTGCAGGGTGGTTTCGCTGCCGTCCTCGGCCTTGACGACCACCTTGCCAACGCCATCCAGACGACCCCAACCCTTGACCCAGTCGACCTTGTTCTTGCGAAACAGGTACTCGATGCCCTTGGTCAGGCCGGTCACGCTCTCGTCCTTCTGCTTCATCATCTGGGCCAGGTTCAGGGTCGGCTTGACCTCGATACCCAGGTGCGCGAACTCCTCGCCACTGGCCGCCTCGAACAGCTCGGAGGCATGCAGCAGTGCCTTGGAGGGCATGCAGCCCACGTTCAGGCAGGTGCCGCCGAGGGTCGAACGGCCTTCGACACAGGCCACGCTCAGGCCCAGCTGGCCGGCGCGGATGGCTGCGTTGTAGCCGCCGGGGCCGCCGCCGATGATCACCACGTCATAGGATTTCATGGGTTCTACTCCAGAGTGAGGAAGCGAAGAGGGGCACAAGGTTAGTCCGAGCGCGAAGGATTGTATACAATCTGTTGGGCTCGCCGCGCCAGAAGGTGCTAGACCATGGTTTCGATTAACGGAAACTTCGCACGAATGAACTACCCTGATCCGGTGACGTCCGTAATGTAAGGCGTGGCGTCCCGAATCAAAGATAGGGAGGGTCATGAATGCTTGCGCAACTTCCACCCGCGTTGCAGAGCCTGCACTTGCCTTTGCGCGTCAAGCTGTGGGACGGCAACCACTTCGATCTCGGGCCCAGCCCCCAGGTCACCATCCTGGTCAAGGAACCCCAACTGATCGCCCAGCTCACTCACCCCAGCCTGGCCGAGCTCGGCGCGGCCTTCGTCGAGGGCAAGCTGGACCTGGAGGGCGATATCGGTGAGGTCATCCGCGTGTGTGACGAGCTCAGTGAAGCGCTGCTCAAGGGGGAAGACGAACCTCAAGCCGTCCGTACTGCGCATGACAAGCGCACCGACGCCGAAGCCATCTCCTATCACTACGACCTGTCCAACGCGTTCTATCAGCTCTGGCTGGATCCGGACATGGCTTACTCCTGCGCCTACTTCAAGGAACCGGACAACACCCTGGCCCAGGCGCAACAGGACAAGTTCGATCTCCTGTGTCGCAAGCTGCGCTTGCAGGCCGGGGACTACCTGCTCGATGTCGGTTGCGGCTGGGGTGGGCTGGCGCGTTTCGCCGCCCGTGAATATGGCGCCAGGGTGTTCGGTATCACCCTGAGCAAGGAGCAATTGCAGTTGGCCCGTGCACGGGTCAAGGAAGAGGGGCTGGACGACAAGGTCGATCTGCAGATACTCGACTACCGCGACTTGCCCGAGGATGGCCGTTTCGACAAGGTGGTCAGTGTGGGCATGTTCGAACATGTCGGGCACGCCAACCTGGAACTGTATTGCCGGAAGTTGTTCAGCGCGGTGCGTGAGGGCGGCCTGGTGATGAACCATGGAATCACCGCCAAGCATGTGGACGGCCGCCCGGTCGGGCGTGGCGCGGGTGAGTTCATCGACCGCTATGTCTTCCCCCACGGCGAGCTGCCGCACATCTCGATGATCACCGCCAGCATTGGTGAAGTGGGCCTGGAGGTGGTCGATGTGGAGAGCTTGCGCCTGCACTACGCCAAGACCCTCAACCATTGGAGCGAGAACCTGGAGAACCAGCTGCACCGCGCGGCAGCGCTGGTGCCTGAGCAGGCCCTGCGTATCTGGCGCCTGTACTTGGCCGGCTGTGCCTACGCGTTCTCCAAGGGTTGGATCAACCTGCACCAGATTCTCGCTGTGAAGCCCTACGCGGACGGCCACCATGACCTGCCGTGGACGCGTGAGGATCTCTACCGCTGAGACAACAAGGGCCTGCTTCAAGCAGGCCCTTGGTTTTACAGGATCGGTGAAATCAATCGGGCGATGCGCATCCCCAACTGTTGCAGGCGGTGGGTGTCGCGACTGTCCTCCGCAGTGATCTCCCGTGCCTGGTCGAAGTCGCTCCGCAGCATTTGTTCCACCTGGTCCGCGAAGGCGCGATCCACGGTCAGCAGGGTGATCTCGAAGTTCAGACGGAAGGAGCGGTTGTCCAGGTTGGCGCTGCCGATGGCGCTCACCTCATCGTCCACCAGCACCACCTTCTGGTGCAGGAACCCCGGCTGGTAACGGAACATGCGCACCCCAGCGCGCACCGCTTCGAAGGCGAACAGGCTGGAGGCGGCATAGACGATGCGATGATCTGGGCGCGAGGGGATCAGGACGCGAACATCCACCCCGCGCAACACAGCCAGGCGCAGGGCCGCGAAAATCGCTTCGTCGGGGATGAAGTAGGGGCTGGTGATCCACACGCGGCGGGTGGCCGAGTGGATGGCCTCCAGGAAGAACAGCGCACAGGTTTCCTGCGGGTCCGCCGGGCCACTGGCCAGCGCCTGACAGAGCACGCCGTTCTCGGGGTAGGTATCTGGCAGGATCAACGGTGGCAGCTGGCGTGTGGCCCAGTACCAATCTTCGGCGAACGACTCCTGCAGGCAGGCCAGCACCGGGCCGGCGATCTGCACATGGGTGTCGCGCCAGGGCGACAGATGGGGATTGGCGCCGAGGTACTCATCCCCCACGTTGTGCCCACCGAGGAAACCACGCACGCCATCCACCACCACGATCTTGCGGTGGTTGCGGAAGTTGACCTGGAAGCGGTTGAACCATCCGCGGCGGGTGGCGAACGCGTGGATCTGTACACCGCCGTCCCGCAGCACCTGGCTGTAGCTACCCGGCAAGGCGTGGCTGCCGACCCGGTCATAGAGCACGAATACCTGTACCCCTTCGGCGGCCTTGCGTATCAGCAACTGTTGCAACTGCCTGCCCAGGGTATCGTCGTGGATGATGAAGAACTGCACCAGCACCGTGTTCCGGGCGGCCTCGATGGCAGAGAAGATAGCCTTGAAGGTGGCTTTGCCGTCGATCAGCAGCTTGACTTCATTATTGGCCAGGCAAGGCATTCGCCCGAGCTTGGGCATCGCTCGCAAGGCTGCGTAACTGTCGGACTCGCGCGCGGTCAACGCCTCTTCGACCCAGGGACGCCAGTTGAGGTTGGCCATGGCCACGTGCATTTCCTGGTTGGCCTGGCGACGCGCCTGGATGTAGGCGTAGAACGAGCGGGCACCGAAGATCAGGTAGGGGATGAGGGTGAAGTAGGGGATGAACAGCAATGACAAGGCCCAGGCGATTGCGCCTTGGGCGGTACGCACGGTGAACACCGCATGCAGCGCGGCGATGATGCCGAACAGATGAATCAGGCCGATCAAGTAACCGAAGAAGTAGGGGCTGTGGTAATCCATACGCATCCTGCTTGCCAATCACACTGCTGCCTAACAGACCACGTTCGTGGGGTGGGCTGCAACCTGCAGGGGAAAATGACGTCTAACGGCACAGTCCGGCCGGAGCCGGTATTTCGAGGAGCCTAGATCCATGAAGATTCGTCTGCCACTGCTTGCCCTGGTCCTGGGGCTGGGCAGCCCGCTGGTACATGCGCAGATGTTGCAACCCGGCTTGTGGGAACTGACCACCAGCAACATGCAGGTCGATGGCAAGCAATTGCCGGACATGGCCTTCATGCTGGGCCAACTGAAGAACCTGCCGCCCGAACAACGGGCAATGATGGAGGGGGTGCTGGCCAAGCAGGGCATCAGCGTGGGTGGCAAGGGCGTGCGCTCGTGCCTGACGCCGGAGCAGGTTCGCACCAATGACATCCCGCTGCAGGACCCGCAATCCGGGTGCACCCAGAAGATCACCGAGCGCACTGGCAATGTCTGGAAGTTCCAGTTCAGCTGCCCGAAGGCCCAGGGGCAAGGCCAGGCCACGTTCCTCAGCGACCGAGAGTTCCTGACCAAGGTCAACGGCACCTTCAATGCATCCGGGGTACAGCAGGCGGGCAGCATGGACACCCGCGCGGTATGGTTGGGCAACGACTGTGGAACAGTGAAACCGCGCAGCTGATCGTCCTACCTCTGGAACCGACTCACCGCCACCGCGTCGTGGGCATGCAGGCTTTCTGCATGTTCCACGCGCACTGTGAACTCGCTTAACCAGTCAATCTGGCGCAAGGCCAGGTTCAGGCGCCGGGCGGCATCTTCGCAGAACATCAGGTTCTGGCCATTGGCCAAGGCGAACGCCTGCTCGTCGGCACGTTTCACGGCAGTCTGGACCGCTGTGCCCAAGGCCGCTTCGGCCTTGTCGATCAGTACGGTAATAGGCAGTTCATCCCCCACCAGGCGAACCTGTAGCTTCGCCATGCTGCGCTGGCTATGGGGGGTGGCAACGATCCCGCTGCTGCTGCCAAGCCATGCCCTCACGCCTTGTCGGTCCACCGCTTGTCCCGAGAAGTCCTTGTCGAACTGCTCCTGGATAAGCTGCCGGGCGAGCGCCGCCGAACATGGGCAGGTCGAGGAATAGGGAATCTCCACGGATAGTTCCACGTGGAACATTTCAGCTTTCAACCATGCATCGATGGTCACCGGGTAGTGTTTCCACCCTGCCAGCTGGCTGACCAGCGCTGGGCGCTTGAGCAGGTGATGGAACTGCAGACGGAGGTTGGCGCTTGTTGAAAGGCCTTCGTGGCTGAACAGAAACTGCTCGAGTACCTGGCGAATGAGCCGTGGGGTGAGCGTGTCTCGTTCCAGTGCTTCCAGCGCCAGGTACAGCCGCGACATATGGATGCCACGCGATGCACCGTCATCAAGGCTCACCCCTGCATCGGCAAGCGCGCTCACTTGGCGCCCCTCGAACTGCACCGGCATGGCGATGCCGCACATGCCTACCCAGTCCAGCGGCATTGGCTGCTGGGCACTCTGTGCGGCGATGTCGGGAAGGGTGAGGCTGGTCATGGCGAGATCCTGGTCTTAGGGGTGTTCAACGGCAGCCACCAATCAGGCTGCAATGCAGATCGAAGCGTTGGCCGCTGGAACTGGAAACACGGTTGAGGGTGGTCCAGCCGACGCGCCGGCTGTAGCCGACCCAAGCTTCACCGTCGCTGGCCAACCCAGTGAAGAAAGTCAGCGGGCCATAGCGGCTGTTGGTTTGCGCCCACAATCGTTTACCTGCCACTTCATAGCCGCGCAGGTAGAAGGTGCTGCCTTCGGTGCGAACGCTGTAGTAGTTGCCCTGGCTGTCCTGGCAGGCGAGCAAGGTTGCACTGCGGGTGCAAAGGGCAAGGCCGGTGTGGGGCATGGCGAGTACTGGCACCGGCAGGGCAAGCAGCAGCAACGCAACGATGCCAAGTGATTTCATGACGCTCTCCAGACAACCATTCGGCCAAAGCGGCTTGGCTAAATTGTATTGTTATAATATAACATTGTGCAATGCATCGTTTCGAATGCGCCCGCCCGATGAGGTCCGTCATGCCCAACCGTCTTCCCGTCACCGTGCTGTCCGGCTTTCTGGGGGCCGGCAAGAGCACACTGCTTAACCATGTCCTGCGCAATCGCGACGACCTGCGTGTCGCCGTGATCGTCAACGACATGAGTGAGATCAACATCGATGCCAGTGAAGTCCAGCGCAACGTGAGCCTCAACCGCGCCGAGGAGAAACTGGTGGAGATGAGCAATGGCTGCATCTGCTGCACCCTGCGCGAGGACCTGCTGGAGGAAGTTGCCCGGCTGGCGCGGGAGGGGCGCTTCGATTACCTGCTGATCGAATCGACAGGCATCTCCGAGCCTCTGCCGGTTGCCGAGACGTTCACCTTCCGCGATGAGCAGGGCCGTAGCCTGTCCGACATGGCACGGTTGGACACCATGGTCACGGTAGTCGACGGCCTGAATTTCCTGCGCGACTACCAGGCTGCCGACAGCCTTGCCAGCCGTGGTGAAACCTTGGGTGAAGAGGATGAGCGTTCGATCAGCGACCTGTTGATTGAACAGGTCGAATTCGCCGATGTGCTGTTGCTGAGCAAGATCGACCTGATCAGCCAGCACGAACGTGAAGAATTGATCGCCATTCTGCGCAGCCTCAATGCCCGGGCTCAGATACTGCCCATGGTGATGGGCCAGGTCGCGCTTTCGCGCATCCTCGACACCGGTCTGTTCGATTTCGACCAGGCCGCCCAAGCGCCAGGATGGTTGAAGGAGCTGCGCGGCGAGCATGTGCCGGAAACCGAGGAGTACGGTATCGCTGCCACCACCTGGCAGGCGCGTCGGCCATTCCATCCGCAACGCTTCCATGACTTTATCCACAAGCCCTGGAGCAATGGACGCTTGCTGCGCTCAAAGGGGTTCTTCTGGCTTGCCAGCAAGTATCAGGAAGCCGGCAGTTGGTCCCAGGCCGGCGGCATGATGCGCCATGGCCTGGCAGGGCGCTGGTGGCGCTTTGTGCCCCGTGAGCAGTGGCCGCAGGATGAAGATAGCCGGGCAGCGATTCTCAAGCAGTGGTCGGCCGAAGCGGGCGACTGCCGGCAGGAACTGGTGTTCATCGGGCAGAACATCGACTTTGCAAGGTTATCCACAGAGCTGGATGCCTGCCTGCTCGATGATGACGAAATGGAACTGGGAGCGCTGGCCTGGTTACGGCTGCCTGATCCGTTCGGTGCCTGGGACGAAGAGGAAGCTGCGTGAGGGCTGTGGATATCCGCCAGGCTTTCGGCGAGTCGCCCCAGATCATGACGGAGATTCTTCAGGACGGCGTCAACCTGGCGGTATGGCAGCGTCGCCTGCCCGCCCAGGTGGAAGACTTCGCCGCGCTGGTACTCAGCCTTGGCCAGCTTCTGGCGGATGAGCGGGTGATCGAGGTGGATGAATGTCAGCCACCCCGGCTGCCAGGTTTGCTCAGGGAGGCGCAGAACCTGCATGGCTATGACGGCTTTGTCGCCGACGTGTGCTGGCTGGTAGAAGCCTACACCTGCCTGTTGGGCGCTCGACGGGTCGGGTTGCGTCTGCGCGTGCTGGACAGTGCGATGTGCCCCCGTTTCCATGTGGATCATGTGCCGCTGCGGTTGCTGAGCAGTTATGCAGGCGCAGGCAGCGAGTGGTTGAAAGAAGGCGCAATTGATCGATCACGCTTGCTCCGTGACCAACCGCCTGTGGATAACATTCGTCGCCTGGCGGTGGGTGATGTCGCGTTGCTCAAGGGCGAGAAATGGCTGGGCAACGAGGGTGCCGGACTTATCCACCGTTCGCCGCAGGCTTCTTCAGGAGATCGGCGGTTACTGCTGAGCCTGGATTGGCTGGCCTGAGTCTGTAGGAGCGGCTTTAGCCGCGATGCAGCCAACGCGGTGCCTGCATCGCGGCTGAAGCCGCTCCTACAAGGAGTGTGTGTCGCGTTGCTGCGGGCTCGCGATAGACTTGCACCAACCCCGACCCGACACCGAGCCATGCTGCAGAACATCCCCACCCATGTGATCGCCGGCCCGCTGGGGGCCGGCAAGACCAGCTTGATCCGCCATCTGATGAGCCAGCGTCCGGCTAACGAACGCTGGGCGGTGCTGGTCAATGAATTCGGGCAGATTGGCCTGGATGCCGCCCTGTTGGCAGGCGATGAAGACGGCATTGCCATTGGCGAAGTGGCGGGGGGCTGCCTTTGCTGCGTCAACGGCGCGCCGTTCCAAGTCGGGCTGGGGCGTCTCCTGCGCAAGGCACGCCCCGATCGCTTGTTCATCGAGCCTTCGGGGCTGGGTCATCCCCAGCAGTTGCTTCAACAACTGGAGCAAGCACCCTGGACGGATGTATTGGTCGTGCAACCACTGCTCATGGTGCTGGATGCCCAGGCCCTGGCCCGTGGCGAAGCCTTGCCTGAAGCGCAGCAATTGGCGTTGCCTGCTTCAGGGTTGCTGGTGTTGAACAAGTCGTCCTCTGTGGACAACAAGCTCCGCCTGTTGATAACTGAGAGATTGCCCGAGCTACCTAAGGTTTGGGTCGATCATGGCGCGCTGCCGTTAATCCGGCTGCCGGGTTTTTCCACAGAAGGGAAGGCTTGTTCTGATACAAGCCGACAGGTTGTGGACAATCCAGGTCCGGCGCTTGCTGCCCTGTGGACAGACCCAAGTCGGCCGCTATGCCAGGCCCAGCAGGGCGAAGGTGGCTGGAGCATCGGCTGGCGCTGGCACCCCAGCCAACGCTTCGACACGGCAAGATTGCGTGCCTTTCTCCAGGCCTGGCCATGGCGCCGGGCCAAGGGTGTTATCCACAGCGACCTGGGCTGGCTGTCGTTCAATGGGCTCGATGGGCAGTTGCCCGGCTGGCAGCCGAGCGAGTGGCGCAAGGATTCACGGATGGAACTGATTTTCACCGAGGCGCAGCCCGTGGACGAGTTGCAGGAGGCGCTTGCCGCGTGCCGGCTGGGCGCCTGAGTCAGTTACGCCAGCGATTGTGCTCCTGGCGCCACTGCTGCATCTCAATGACGTTGTCGGTGCGTGGCGGCGTCTTGATCTCGAAGGGGTAGGGCGCGAGTTCGATCTGCATGGTGTGGGCGCCGAACTGCGTGACAGTGCCGGGATGGCGCTGCTCTCCGGTAACGGTGAATTCGAAGTTGTAGATGCGCGCCAGGCGCTTCTTGCCATTGGCGTCGCGCACGAAGGCGATGCGCTTGAGCGCCACGGCGTCGTCGAGCAGTTCCAGGTCGAGCTTGGCGCAATGCTGCTTGACCCGGGCCAGGGCCTTTTCGCGCAGCCCGTGGTTGTGCCACAGCCAGGCGCCTGCGGTCGCCACCAGCATCAGGACGAAAAGGTTTTCCAGGGTCAGCATTTGCGTAAGCTCCAGACAGGTCGATCCAGCTTAACTGCGTCTCTGGCCTGTCGTACAGATGGCAATCGGGTTCATACTGCGGGCCGCACACTTATCCACACAGTTTTGGAATAGCCCTGCATGAAACGTACGCCGCACTTGCTCGCCATTCAGTCCCACGTGGTCTTTGGACACGCCGGCAACAGCGCCGCGGTGTTTCCCATGCAGCGGGTCGGGGTCAATGTCTGGCCGCTCAACACCGTGCAGTTCTCCAACCATACTCAGTATGGACAGTGGGCCGGGGAAGTGCTTGCCCCAGCGCAAATTCCCGCGTTGGTGGAAGGCATTTCCAATATCGGCGAGCTGGGCAACTGCGACGCGGTGTTGTCGGGTTACCTGGGCAGCGCCGAGCAGGGCCGGGCGATCCTGGCCGGGGTCGCGCGCATCAAGGCGGTCAACCCCAGGGCGTTGTACCTGTGCGACCCGGTCATGGGGCATGCCGAAAAGGGCTGCATCGTCCCTGCCGAGGTGAGCGAGTTCCTGCTCGAGGAGGCCGTCGCCAAGGCCGACATACTCTGCCCCAACCAGCTTGAGCTGGACAGCTTCTGCGGCCGGCGTGCCGAGTCCCTCGAAGATTGCGTGGGCATGGCCCGTGGCCTGCAGGAGCGTGGGCCGCGCATCGTGCTGGTCAAGCACCTGAACTACCCTGGGCGCGCCGATGACGCGTTCGAAATGCTGCTGGTGACGAGCAAGGAGAGCTGGCACCTGCGCCGGCCTCTGCTGGCCTTCCCACGCCAGCCGGTCGGGGTGGGCGACCTGACCTCGGGGCTGTTCCTGGCCCGGCTGCTGCTGGGTGACAGCGCTGTACAGGCGTTCGAATTCGCGGCGGCGGCAGTGCATGAGGTGCTGTTGGAAACCCAGGCCTGCGCCAGCTACGAACTGCAGCTGGTACGGGCCCAGGATCGCATCGCCCATCCACGGGTGCGCTTCGAGGCGCAGCGACTCCAGTACTAGATCGCGTCGGTCTTCAGGTCCTGGTAGCGCTGCTCCAGCTCCTGGCGGATCTGGCGGCGCTGCTGGCCCTGCAGGAAGCGGCGCTTTTCTTCGCTGGACTGGGGCTGGCGCGGTGGCACTTTCACCGGGCGGCGGTCGTCGTCGACCGCGACCATGGTGAAGAAGCAGCTGTTGGAGTGGCGCACCGAGCGTTCACGGATGTTCTCGGTGACCACCTTGATACCCACTTCCATCGAGGTGTTACCGGTGTAGTTGACCGACGCCAGGAAGGTTACCAGCTCCCCGACATGCACGGGCTCGCGGAAGATCACCTGGTCCACCGAAAGAGTGACCACGTAGGTGCCGGCATAACGGCTGGCGCAAGCATAGGCCACTTCGTCGAGGTACTTGAGCAGGGTGCCGCCGTGTACGTTGCCAGAGAAGTTGGCCATGTCCGGTGTCATCAGGACAGTCATGGTCAACTGGGCGTTTCCAGGTTCCATAGAGAGCTCACGGTGAATTTGCGCTGAATCGGGGCGGGTATCTGCAGACACTTCTGTTCCCCTCTTTGAGGTTTCCCATCCTGGTACGGGACGTCGGCTGACGCTCCATCGTCACGACAATTTTGCCATCGACGGTGTCGAATCGGCCGATCTGTTTCTGCATATTGCATCGGCCATTTGTGGCAAGGCGCGATGTTAACCTGACGACGCCCATGCAACGTGGGCTTTTCCGTCCATCAAAACAGTATGTGCCTGCTCCACGCTCAGGGTTTTCCGGCTGAGGAGCGGTTGGCCCCGTGCATCGAGAACAAGGAGTACCACGCCATGCATGCCATCAGCTTCATCCAGGATCTGGCGGTGATCATGCTGGTCGCCGGGGTGGTCACCATTCTCTTCCACCGTCTCAAGCAGCCCGTGGTGCTGGGCTACATTGTCGCCGGCTTCATCATCGGCCCGCACACCCCGCCGTTCGGGCTGATTCACGACGAAGACACGATCAAGACCCTGGCTGAACTGGGGGTGATCTTCCTGATGTTCTGCCTGGGGCTGGAGTTCAGCCTGCGCAAGCTGTTCAAGGTGGGGGCCACGGCATTTATCGCCGCCTTCCTGGAAATCGTCCTGATGATCTGGATCGGTTTCGAGATCGGCCGTTGGTTCGGCTGGAACACCATGGATTCGCTGTTCCTCGGGGCGATCCTGGCGATCTCCTCGACCACCATCATCGTCAAGGCGCTCAACGACCTGAAGATGAAGAACGAGCGCTTCGCCCAACTGATCTTCGGCGTGCTGATCGTCGAGGACATCTTGGGTATTGGCATCATCGCGCTGCTGTCGGGCATCGCCGTCAGCGGCACGGTCAGCTCCGGCGAGGTGTTCTCCACCGTGGGCAAGCTGTCGCTGTTCATGATCGTCGCATTGGTCATCGGCATCCTGCTGGTGCCGCGGCTGCTGGCCTACGTGGCCAAGTTCGAAAGCAACGAGATGCTGCTGATCACTGTGCTGGGGCTGTGCTTCGGCTTCTGCCTGCTGGTGGTCAAACTTGAGTACAGCATGGTGCTCGGCGCCTTCCTGATCGGCGCGATCATGGCCGAATCGCGCCAGTTGCTGAAGATAGAACGCTTGATCGAGCCGGTTCGCGACCTGTTCAGTGCGATCTTCTTCGTCGCCATTGGCTTGATGATCGACCCGGCAATCCTTGTCGAGTACGCCTGGCCAATCGTGGTGATCACCCTGGCGGTGGTGTTGGGCAAGATGCTCTCCTGCGGCATGGGGGCTTTCATCGCCGGCAACGACGGGCGCACTTCGCTGCGTGTGGGCATGGGGCTTTCGCAGATTGGCGAGTTCTCGTTCATCATTGCGGCGCTGGGCATGACCCTGCAGGTCACCAGCGATTTTCTCTACCCCGTCGCGGTGGCGGTATCGGCGATCACCACCTTGTTGACGCCTTACCTGATCCGCGCGGCCGACCCGTTGTCGCTGAAGCTCGGCAAGGTGGTGCCGAGCCGCCTGGCACGGGTGCTGTCGTTGTACGGTGAATGGCTGCGCAGCATCCAGCCCCAGGGTGAAGGGGCCATGCTGGCGGCGATGATCCGGCGCATCCTTTTGCAGGTGGGGGTGAACCTGGCGCTGGTGATCGCCATCTTCTTCAGTGGTGGCTACTTCGCCGGTCGCATCGGCATTTGGCTCAGCGAGTGGGTCGATGATGTGAGCCAGCAGAAGGCGTTGATCTGGGGCGCAGCCTTGTTGCTGTCGTTGCCGTTCCTGATTGCGGCCTACCGCAAGCTCAAGGCGTTGTCGATGTTGCTGGCGGAGATGGGGGTCAAGCCGGAGATGGCCGGGCGGCACACCCAGCGCGTGCGTCGCGTGATCGCCGAGGTGATTCCGCTGCTGTCGCTGCTGGTGATCTTCCTGCTGCTGTCGGCGTTGTCGGCGAGCATCCTGCCGACCAATGAACTGTTGCTGATCATTGCGGTGGTCGCGGCAGTGGTGGTGGCGTTGCTATGGCGCTGGTTCATCCGCGTGCATACACGTATGCAGGTCGCGTTGCTGGAGACGCTGGAGAACAGCCGGGAAAATTCGCACTGAGGAGTTAACGCCTTCTGCGCGAGACTTCACCGTCGTCCGAGGGGATGGAGCGGTAGCGATGTCGCCAGGCGCAGAGAGCCTGGCGATTCTACGAGGCCTGATAGCTAAGAGCCATTATTTTGTGCGGGTATTTCTCATTCAGCTTTCCAGCCAGACATCCCGGGCCCAGTGCCACACCGATTCCCAGTTTTCTTCGGTGACGATCTCTTCTTCGCCGGACCACAGCACCACGGTGCCGTCTTCCTCGACGCAGTAGTAATCGTCGCCGTCCTGGCAGATCGGGATGAGATCGCGAGGGACGCCGGCATCCCAGGCATTGGCGGCCACTTCCGGCAGGTAGGTGTGGGATTGCGGGTCGGTGGCGGTCACCGGCTCCAGGCTGCCATACACCACGTCACTGACGGTCAGCAGGAATTCCTTGAACACGAAGGGAATGTTGATGAACAGCTGTTCCTCGACCTCGATCAACTGATCCTCGTCCGGCAAATCCAGCGGCACCGGCACCGGTTCGTTGGCTTCACGGAGTTGTTCGATCACTTCTTCCACGGTTCACTTCCTCTGACCTAGATGACAACGCTGCGCGTTATACCCTAGTAGTCGAGTCTGGCAAAAGCAAAAACCCCGGGACAGGCCCGGGGTTTTTTGTGCAACGTGCGACGGTTAACCGTTTTGACGGATACCGGCCAGCAGCCAAGGCTGGTTTTCGCCCTGTGCGCGTTCCATGTGCCAGCTCTCGTTGAACACCTCGCCCTGGTCGAAGCGCGAGGTCTTCGACACGCCACGGAAGGTGAGGGTGGCGATGGTCTTGTCGGCGCGGTCGTCGACGCCTTCCAGTTGCACATCGAGGTCGTCGATGTAGGTGGACTGGAAGCCTTCACCTTCTTCAGCGCGTTCGCGCTTGAGGAAGTCGAGCATCTGTGGCGTGACGAACTCGGCGATCTTGTCCATTTCGTTGGCGTCCCAGTGCTGCTGCAGCGACTGGAAGTGCGAACGGGCGGCGGCCAGGAAGCTGGCTTCGTTGAACCAGGCCGGGGCGTTGATCACAGGCGAGGCGACCGGTGCGGCGGAACCGCCGAAGATCGACTGCGGAGCAGCCTGCGGCTGGGCTTCACGCTGGTACGGGGCGTGACCGGCGGCAGCGTGTTGCGGCTGCTGCTGGCGACGGCGCGCGGCGATGAAGCGGAACACCAGGAAGGCGATCAGGCCCATGAGCAGGAAGTCGAGGATCTGCATGCCCTCGAAGCCGTCGCCCATGAACATGGAGGCCAGCAGGCCACCGGCGGCGATGCCGGCCAGCGGGCCCAGCCAGCGAGAAGCGCCGCTGGCGGCCGGCGCACGGCCTGGAACGGTCGGTGCGGCGGCTGGCGTGGCCGGGGTGGCCTGGCGGGTCTGGTGGATTGGCGCGGAGCCCGAGCTCTTGCCACCACCGAAGCGCTTGGCGTTGGCGTCGAGGCTCAGCGTCAGGCCGACGCAGAGCGCCAGAGCGATGCTAAGAAAACGTTGCATAAGTTGGGGGTTCCCATTTTTGTGGATTGCACGCGCGCCATGGTGCACATGAAGCAGCAGACATGGCCAGCGACAAGATGTTTCGAGCTTTTGCCTGATTGTCAGGCGGGGGGCGCGTCATTGTAGGAGCCGGCCTTGCCGGCGAACCGGCGCAGCCGGTGCCATCCACCGCGTCGCCTGGTTCGCCAGCAAGGCTGGCGCCTACGTCAGATGGCTTCCAGCTTGGCGTAGCCGAGCATCAGCCACTTGCTGCCCTCGGAGAAGTTCACCTGCACCCGCGCCTGGGCGCCGGCCCCCTCGAAGTTGAGGATCACGCCCTCGCCGAACACCGCGTGCTGCACCCGCTGGCCAAGGCTGAAGGCGGTCTGCGGGATGCTGGCGTTGGCGAACAGGCTGCTGGCAGGCGTCTTGGCGCCGCCGAAGGGGCGGCTGACGGAATTCGACAGGCGTACTTCCTGCACCAGGCCCGCCGGGATCTCGCGGACGAAGCGCGACACCTTGTTGTATGTCTCGCTGCCATACAGGCGACGAGTCTCGGCGTAGGTCATGACCAGCTGACGCATGGCCCGGGTAATGCCCACATAGGCCAGGCGGCGCTCCTCTTCCAGACGGCCGGGCTCTTCCAGGCTCATCTTGTGCGGGAACAGCCCTTCCTCCATGCCCACCAGGAACACGTAGGGGAATTCCAGGCCCTTGGCGCTGTGCAGGGTCATCAGCTGGATGCTGTCCTCGTGCTCGTCGGCCTGGCTGTCGCCGGCCTCCAGCGAGGCGTGGCCGAGGAACGCCGACAACGGCGTCAGGTCGGCATCCTCGTCGCTGGTCTCGAAGTTGCGCGCGGCGCTGACCAGTTCCTCAAGGTTTTCCACCCGTGCCTGGCCTTTTTCGCCCTTTTCTTCCTGGTGGTAGATGATCAGGCCGGATTGCTCGATGACCGTCTGGGTCATCAGGTGCAGCGGCATGTCCAGCACCTTGGCGGCGAGGTTCTCGAGCAGTTCGATGAACGCCCCCAGGGCACTGGCGGCGCGGCCCTTGAGGGCCTTGGCGGCGAGCAGCTGGCACATCGCGTCCCACATCGACGACTGGCTGTGACGGGCATGCTCGCGAATGGCTTCGACGGTCTTCTCGCCGATACCACGTGGCGGCACGTTGATCACCCGCTCAAGCGCCGCGTCGTTGCCGCGGCCTTCGAGCAGGCGCAGATAGGCCATGGCGTTCTTGATCTCGGCGCGTTCGAAGAAGCGCTGGCCGCCATAGATGCGATAAGGGATGCGCTCGCGCAGCAAGGCTTCTTCCAACACCCGCGACTGGGCGTTGGAGCGGTACAGGATGGCGATATCGTTGCGCGCGTTACCTTGCTTGATCAGGCTTTCGATGGTCTCGACCACGTAGCGCGCTTCGTCATGCTCGTTGAAGGCGGCATAGAGCGTCAGCGGTTCGCCTTCGCCCAGGTCGGTCCACAGCTCCTTGCCCAGGCGCCCGCTGTTGTTGGCGATCAGGGCATTGGCGGCCTTGAGGATGCCGCCGGTGGAGCGGTAGTTCTGCTCCAGGCGGATCAGCTCGGCGTCCGGGAAGTCGGCGGTGTACTGGTGGATGTTTTCGATCTTGGCGCCGCGCCAGCCGTAGATCGACTGGTCGTCGTCACCCACCGCCATCAGGCTGTCGCCGCCGCCGGCCAGCAGGCGCAACCAGGCGTACTGCACGGCGTTGGTGTCCTGGAACTCGTCCACCAGGATATGCCGGAAGCGGCGCTGGTAGTGCTCGAGCAGCCCTGGCTGGTCGCGCCACAGGTCCAGGGCGCGCAGCAGCAGCTCGGAGAAATCGATGACCCCGGCGCGCTCGCAGGCTTGCTCGTAAGCGCTGTAGATGTCGCGCATGGTGGTCAGGAACAGGTCGCCGCTGGCCTGGATATGCCGCGGGCGCAGGCCCTCGTCCTTCTGCCCGTTGATGAACCACTGGACCTGGCGCGCGGGCCATTTCTGCTCGTCGAGGCCCATTTCGCGGATCACCCGCTTGATCAGGCGCTGCTGGTCGTCGCTGTCGAGGATCTGGAAGTTCTGCGCCAGCCCCGCTTCCTGCCAGTGCGCCCGCAACAGGCGGTGGGCCAGGCCGTGGAAGGTACCGACCCACATGCCGGCCGGGCTGATGCCCAATAGTTGCTCGATGCGGTGGCGCATTTCCGCCGCGGCTTTGTTGGTGAACGTCACCGACAGGATCGAGTGCGGCGAGGCCTGCACGACCTGGATCAGCCAGGCGATACGGTGCACCAGCACGCGGGTCTTGCCCGAGCCGGCGCCGGCCAGCACCAGTTGCCGCCCGACCTGGGCCGCTACGGCCTGGCGTTGAGCGTCGTTGAGGGAGTTCAGCAGGAGGGAGAGGTCATCATTGCGCATCCGGCCATTCTAGGGCCGGGCGGGGGGCAGGGGCAAACGCCCGCGGTGCAAATCGTCTCGCTGGCGCTGCGCCGTTCATCGGCCAATGCGGTTGGCTGGCGTGGTTGAGCGGTCGCACTTCGACGCACAAGACATTTTCGAAATCATGACGCAGAGCAGTTTGGTCCGGTGCGCCGCTTGTGTATGCTCGCTGCACATTTGCGGTCTGCCATAACAAGAACACAACAAGAACCCAGCCCTATGACCCAGGATTGCATGGCGATCGGAGCATCGCCGGAGACGACACGGAGCGTTCGCAGGCAATTCGCCCCCCAGCTGTCGGTCGAGCGCACCCGCCTGTTGTACCAAGGCTCCCTGTTGCCCACGCTGTTCATGTTGATCACCGGCCTGCTGAGTGCCTGGCTGTTGTGGAGCCCTGCGCGCTATCTGCTGGTCGGCGTGTGGATGACCTGGCTGCTGGCGCTGGTGGCCTTGCGGGTGATCCAGGTGGCGGCCTTCGACGCCGCGACGCCCGGGCGCCAGGCCAGGCCGACCTGGCGGCGGATGTTCCTGTGCGGGTCTGCATTCAGCGGATTGACGCTCGCCAGCGCGGCGATCGCCCTGGTGCCAGTGGACAACTTCGTGCAGCAGGCCTGGGTCTTTGGCCTGCTGGGGACGGCGGCGTTGTCGGCCAGTGTCGCCTACGCCGTGAGCCTGCCAGCATTCCTCAGTTTCGCCTTGCCCTGCCTGCTGCCGCCGATCGTTTTCCTGTTCGTCTATGACACGGGTCAGCAACGGGGCTGGGGCTGGCTCGGGCTGATCCTGCTAGGGGCACTGATGGTGGTGGCCTGGCAGGTCAACCGGCTGATCGAGCGTGGCCTGCTGCGGCGCTTCCAGAACCAGGCGCTGATCGAGCACCTGCAAAGTGCCCAGCGCCATGGCGAGGACCTCAACCATCAACTCAGCGCCGAAGTCCGCCAGCGTCGCCAGGCTGAAGAAGAACTGCGCCTGGCCCATGCGGGCCTGGAGTTGCGTGTGGCGCAGCGCAGCCATGAACTGGACCTGGCCAACCAGGCGCTGAGCAAGAGCGAGGAACGCCTGGCCTTGGCACTCGAGGCGAGCGAGCTGGGGTTGTGGGACTGGAACCTGGAGACCGACGAGGTTCATCACACGCAGTTGCAGGCGTTGTTCGGCCTGGACTCCGACCAGGTGCGCTCGGTGCGCGCCGACCTCAAGCCGCGCCTGCACCCTGACGACTTGCCGCTGCTGCGGCGAACGCTGGTCGAGCACCTGAAAGGCCGTACCGAAGACTACCGGGTCGAGTACCGCATACGTCACGTCCAGGGCCATTGGTGCTGGATCGAGGACCGGGGACGGGCGGTGGAGCGTTCACCGGACGGCAAGGTGACACGCATGCTGGGGACCCGGCGCGATATCACTGCCCGCAAGGAACAGGAAGAACAGCAGCGCCTGGCCGCGACGGTGTTCGAGGCGGCCAGCGAAGGCATCGCCATCCTGGGGGCCGACTATCAGTTGCTGGCGGTCAACCAGGCATTCTGCGACGTCACCGGCTACGGTCGCGCCGAACTGATTGCCCGCAACGCCCTGGAGCTGCCCTGCAGCCGTGACGCACGCCGCCACAGCCAGGCGATCGACCAGGCGCTGGAGCAGCATGGCGGCTGGCAGGGCGAGTTGGTCGAAGCGCGCAAGAATGGCGAGCTCTACCCGCAATGGCTGCAGCTCAACAGCGTGCGCGACGCCCGGGGCAGGATCGTCAACATAGTCGGCTTTTTCACCGACCTGTCGGCGCGCCGCGAATCGGAAGAACGCCTGCGCTACCTGGCCCACTACGACGACCTCACCGGGCTGGCCAACCGTGCCCTGTTCCGCCTGCGCCTGCACGACGCCGCCCAGCGCCTACGCCTGAACGGACGAAGCCTGGCCTTGCTGCACGTCGACCTCGACCGCTTCAAGCTGCTCAACGAAAGCCTCGGCCATGAGTTGGCCGACGAGCTGTTGAAGAGGATGGCGCAACGCATCGCCAACGCGGTGCCGGAAGCCGACACCGTGGCACGCCTGTCGGGTGACGAGTTCGCCATCCTGTTCGATGGCTACACCAATCTGTCGAGCCTGGTGCGGGTGACCACACGTCTGCTGGACAAACTGCGAGTGCCGCAGCGGCTGGGTGGCCATGAGCTGGTGGTCAGCGCGTCGGTGGGCATCAGCGTGCTGGCGGACGCCACCTTCGACATCAATGCGCTGGTCAGCCAGGCCGACATGGCCAAGCAGCACGCCAAGCACTTGGGGGGCGACAACTTCCAGTTCTATACCGAGAGCCTGCGCGCCAGCACTCTGGAGCGCCTGCAACTGGAGAACCAACTGCGCAAGGCCATCGATGAAGGCCAGCTGCTGGTGTACTACCAACCCAAGCTGTGCCTGCGCACAGGGCAACTGCATGCGGCCGAGGCGCTGGTGCGCTGGCAGCATCCGCAATGGGGCATGGTCCCGCCCGGCGAGTTCATCGGGCTGGCGGAGGAGACCGGGCTTATCGCGCCGATGGGCGAGTTCGTCCTGCGCCAGGCGTGCTGGCAAGCCTGCGAATGGTTGCGCCAGGGGCTGGAGGTGCGGGTCTCGGTCAACCTGTCGGTGTACCAGCTGCGCCAGGGCAAACTGGTCAGCCTGGTGCGCCAGGTCCTGCAGGAGTCCGGGCTGGCGCCGCACCTGCTGGAGCTGGAATTGACCGAAAGCCAGTTGCTGGACAGCGTGGAGCACATCATCGCCACCTTCGAGCAGTTGCATGCGCTGGGCGTGAAGCTGGCCATCGACGATTTTGGTACCGGCTACTCGTCGCTGAGCTACCTCAAGCGTTTTCCGGTGGACTACGTGAAGATCGACCAGGCCTTCATCCGTGGCTTGCTCGAAGGCAGCCAGGACGCGGCCATCACCCGGGCGATCATTGCCATGGCCAAGAGCCTGCAGCTCAAGGTGGTCGCGGAGGGAGTGGAGACGCTCGAGCAGTTGCAGTTCCTGCGTGAGCACGGCTGTGACGAAGTGCAGGGCTATCTGATCAGCCGGCCGGTCGATGCGGCGTCTTTCCTGGCGTTGCTGCAACACTCGACAGCCGATCTGTTCCACTAGTACAGACCGGGCAATGGGGCTGCGTGGCAGCCCTTTTGCGGCACGAGGCCGCTCCTACAGGGATTGCGCAGTACTGTAGGAGCGGCCTCGTGCCGCGAAAGGGTCGCGCAGCGGCCCCTGGCTGGCGCTCAAAGGTGCCAGGCCTGGCCCGCGCGCGTCAGCAGGCTGTTGGCCTGGTCCGGGCCATTGCTACCGGCCGGGTAGGGGCGTGGTGCCTGGAAGTGTTCCTCCCAGCCCTGCAGGATCGGATCGATCCAGGCCCAGGCCGCCTCGACCTCGTCGCGGCGCATGAACAGCGTCGAGTCGCCCTCCAGCACATCCAGCAGCAAGCGTTCGTAAGCCTCCCAGCGCCGGGTCTGGGCGAAGGCCTGGGCCAGGTTGAGGTCCAGTTCGACCGGCGCCAGGCGCATCCCCTTGCCCGGGCTCTTGGTCATCATGCGCAGGCTGATGTGTTCATCCGGTTGCAGCTGGATCAGCAACTGGTTGACCTGGCCGCCGCTGAACAGCTCATGCGGCACTGGCTTGAACTGGATGACGATCTGCGAAGAGCGGCGCGCCATGCGCTTGCCGGTGCGCAGGTAGAACGGCACGCCGGCCCAGCGCCAGTTGTCGATGTGTGCCTGGACCGCGACGAAGGTCTCGGTGTCGCTGTCGTTGTCCACATCCTTCTCGAAGTAGTAGGCCGGCACTTCCTGACCACCGATCTTGCCGGCGCCGTACTGGCCGCGCACGGTCTTGTCCTGCACGTCCTGCCCGGTGATGGGCTTGAGGGCGCGGAGAATCTTCACTTTTTCGTCGCGCACGGCCTCGGCCTCGAACTGCGCGGGCGGCTCCATGGCCACCAGGCACAGCAGCTGCAGCAGGTGGTTCTGCAGCATGTCGCGGGTGGCCCCGGCGCGGTCGTAATAGGCGCCACGGTTCTCGACCCCGAGCGTCTCGCAGACGCTGATCTGCACATGGTCGACCTGGCTGCTGCGCCACACGGGCTCCAGCAGGGCATTGGCAAAGCGCAGAGCCATGAGGTTCTGCACCGTCTCCTTACCCAGGTAATGGTCGATGCGGAACACCTGGGACTCGTCGAACACGTCGCCGATGGCCTCGTTGATCGAGGTGGCCGACTCCAGCGAATGGCCGATGGGCTTTTCCAGGACGATGCGCGCCTCGCGGTCGGCCAACCCGGCGATACGCAGATGGTTGGCGATTGGTACGAACAGCTGGGGCGCGGTGGCCAGGTAGTAGATGCGCGTCAGCCCGCCGGGTTCGCCGAGGTAGCGGGCCAGGCGGCCGAAGTCGGCGCTTTGCGCGGCGTCCATCGGGAAGTAGTCCAGGCGTGCCGAGAAGCGCTGCCACACGTCCTCGTCGAAGTCCTGGCGGGCGATCTGTGCCCGGCAGTGGCGCTCGGCGAGTTTGACGTAGTCGTTGCGCGGCAACGGCCTTCGGGCCAGGGAGATGATCCGCACGGCGTTGTGCAGGCGGGCCTCGCGATACAGGTGGTAAAGCGCCGGTAGCAGTTTGTGCAGGGCAAGATCGCCGGTGCCGCCGAAAACCAGGATGTCGCAAGGAATAGTCAAGCCACCACACTCCACGTTCGTTTAGCTGGGCGGGTTGGCAAGCATGTAGTATAACTACAAGAAAGCTACATCCCGGCCAGCCGATCATAACCGAGTCCAGCCCGTGAATCTGTTGCAACATATCGCCCAATCGCGCCACCTGCTGCGCAAATCGGAACTCAAAGTGGCCGACCACGTGCTGCTCGATCCGGCTGCCGTCATGCACAGCTCCATGGCCGACCTGGCGCACAGCGTGGGCATCAGCGAGCCGACCATCGTGCGTTTCTGCCGGGCGATCGGCTGCTCAGGCTTCCAGGACCTCAAGCTCAAGCTGGCGCAGAGCCTGGCCGCGGGCGCCAGTTTCGGCCAGTTCGCCATCCATGAAGACGACTCGGTCGCCGACTACAGCCTGAAGATCTTCGACACCACCCTGCACACGCTGATGGAGGTGCGCGAACACCTCGACCCACAAGCGCTGCAGCAGGCGGTGACGGCCATGGCCCAGGCCCAGCGCGTGGAGTTCTATGGGTTTGGCGCATCGGGCGCGGTGGCCGCCGACGCCCAGCACAAGTTCTTCCGCCTGCTGCTCAGCGCCGCCGCCTATTCCGACCCGCACATGCAGGCGATGTCGGCGGTCACCTTGAAGCCTGGCGATGTGGCGGTGTGCATTTCGCAGTCGGGGCGTTCCAAGGACCTGCTGATCACCGCCAACCTGGTGCGTGAGAGCGGCGCCAACCTGATCACCCTGTGCCCGAGCCAGACGCCGCTGGCGGAGCTGTCGACCGTCAACCTGGCCATCGACGTGCATGAAGACACCGAGATCTACACGCCGTTGACCTCGCGCATCGCCCACCTTGTAGTGATCGATGTGCTGGCCATGGGCGTGGCCATGGCCCGTGGACCGAGCCTGGTCAACCACCTCAAGAGCGTAAAGCGCAGTTTGCGCAGCCTGCGGTTGTCGCCCAAATCGATCAAGGCTACCGACGACTGATCGCATGGGCCCCTTCGCCGGTAAGGCCGGCTCCTACAGACGTAATCGCAGGAGCCGGCCTTGCCGGCGAAGGGGCCGTTGAACGCTGCGAAAATTCACGATTCTGTCACCATTCCACCGCCAAACCGTAAACCCCTGAGGCCAGTCTGAAACTCCCCGCATCCTATCTGGGAGACAGGCAATGGCACGTGATCACGACGGTGTGTACCAACCCAACGCCAAAGCTCGCAAGCAGCAGGAAAAGGACCAGCGCCGCATGGAGTTCCGCCGCGCTATCGAAAGCTACTGCGACCAGCGCCAGCTGCTGCGTGAACTGGCCGACTACCCCGACTTGCAAGACTTCACGGTGTGGCAGGTATCGGCGGCAACTTCCCCGAGAAGCGCTCCACAAGCCCGCTGATCTTCGCACGTTCGCCGCGGATGAATGCCTGGAACGCCAGCGCCACCGGTGATTGCCGTTTGGTCTTCGATTGCACCAGGCACCAACTGCGGTACAGCGGCAGTTCTTCCACCGGCAGCTCCTTGAGCACGCCGGTGGCCAGCTCCAGGTTCACCGCATGGCGGGTCAGCATCGCGATGCCCAGGCCGGCCACCACGCACTCGCGCTGGGCATCGGTGGAGGCCACTTCGAGGGTCTGGGTGAAGTGCACACGCTTATCCTTGAAGAACTCCTCGCAGGCCTTGCGCGTGCCCGACCCCTGCTCGCGGACCAGCAGGGTATGAGGCTCGAGGTCTTGCAGGCGCGGCTGTTCGAGCTTGCACAGCGGATGGTCCGGTGGCGCCACGGCGACGATCGGGTTGTTGAGAAAAGGCAGGAACTCCAGGCCCATGTCCTGGGGCACCATGGACATGATGGTCAGGTCGTCGCGGTTGTCCGACAGACGCCGGATCGCCTGGGCCCGGTTGACCACCGTCAGGGTGAGGTTGACCTCCGGGTGCTGCTGCTTGAAGGCGGCGAACAGGTGTGGCACGAAGTACTTGGCGCTGGACTCGATCGCCAGTTTCAGTTGCCCCTGCAGTGAGCCCTGCATGTCCGACAGCTGCATGTCGAGGTTCTCCAGGCGCCCGAAAATGTCCCGGCTGGCGCGCTGCAGCGCCTCGGCGGCCTCGGTCAGGTAGAGCTTCTTGCCGACATATTCGAACAGTGGCTGACCGACCAGCTCCTCGAGCTGACGGATCTGTAGACTAACGGCGGGTTGCGTCAGTGACATCTCCTCGGCGGCCCGGCTGTAGGAGCGCAAATCGCACACCTCGTTGAATACCTGAAGCTGACGTAAAGTCATACGCATCAAGGACTTACGCATTTTGTTTCGAACTCCGGCAAAACCTTGTTACCTGACTATAAGCTTTTGCTAATACTGCCTCTAACAAATATTGATTTTTGTTTATCGACCTTCAGCGCTAGGGTGAATATGCGACTGGCCAGCGACGTCTGGTCACGCGCCGACCGGTAGAACCGGATCGTCTGTTCCTACGGCTTTGGGAAGACTCCAGTGATAACAAAAATCCTGATCGCCAACCGGGGTGAAATCGCAGTTCGGATCGTGCGTGCCTGCGCCGAGATGGGTATTCGCTCCGTGGCGATCTATGCCGACGCCGACCGCCACGCCCTGCACGTCAAGCGCGCCGACGAGGCCTACAGCATCGGTGCCGAGCCCCTGGCCGGCTACCTGAACCCGCGCAAGCTGGTGAACCTTGCTGTCGAGACCGGCTGCGATGCCTTGCATCCGGGCTACGGTTTCCTGTCGGAAAACGCTGAACTTGCCGAGATCTGCGCCGAACGCGGAATCAAGTTCATCGGCCCGGCCGCCGACGTCATTCGCCGCATGGGCGACAAGACCGAAGCGCGCCGCACCATGATCGCGGCTGGCGTGCCGGTTACCCCGGGCACCGAAGGCAACGTCGCCGATATCCACGAAGCGTTGCAGGAAGGCGACCGCATCGGTTACCCGGTGATGCTCAAGGCCACTTCCGGTGGCGGCGGCCGCGGTATCCGCCGTTGCAACAGCCGTGAGGAGCTGGAGCAGAACTTCCCCCGGGTGATCTCCGAGGCCACCAAGGCCTTCGGTTCGGCGGAAGTGTTCCTGGAGAAGTGCATCGTCAACCCCAAGCACATCGAGGCGCAGATCCTGGGTGACAGCTTTGGTAACGTGGTGCACCTGTTCGAGCGCGACTGCTCGATCCAGCGCCGCAACCAGAAGCTCATCGAGATCGCCCCGAGCCCGCAGCTGACCCCCGAACAGCGCGCCTACATCGGCGACCTGGCGGTGCGCGCGGCCAAGGCGGTGAACTACGAGAACGCCGGTACCGTGGAGTTCCTGCTCGCCGATGGCGAGGTGTACTTCATGGAGATGAACACCCGGGTGCAGGTGGAGCACACCATCACCGAGGAAATCACCGGCATCGACATCGTCCGCGAGCAGATCCGCATCGCCTCGGGCTTGCCGCTGTCGATCAAGCAGGAAGACATCCAGCACCGCGGCTTTGCCCTGCAGTTCCGCATCAACGCCGAAGACCCGAAGAACAACTTCCTGCCCAGCTTCGGCAAGATCACCCGCTACTACGCGCCCGGCGGCCCCGGCGTGCGCACCGACACGGCGATCTACACCGGCTACACCATCCCGCCGTTCTACGACTCCATGTGCCTGAAACTGGTGGTCTGGGCGCTGACCTGGGAAGAAGCCATGGACCGCGGCCTGCGGGCCCTGGACGACATGCGCGTGCAAGGGGTGAAGACCACCGCCGCGTATTACCAGGAAATCCTGCGCAACCCGGAATTCCGCAGCGGCCAGTTCAACACCAGCTTCGTCGAAAGCCACCCTGAACTGACCAACTACTCGATCAAGCGCAAACCCGAAGAGCTGGCCCTGGCCATCGCCGCCGCCATCGCCGCGCACGCAGGCCTGTGAGGAACCGAACAATGTCCAAGAAAATCTTTGTCACCGACACGATCCTGCGCGACGCCCACCAGTCCCTGCTGGCCACCCGCATGCGCACCGAAGACATGCTGCCCATCTGCGACAAGCTCGACAAGGTCGGCTACTGGTCGCTGGAAGTCTGGGGCGGCGCCACCTTCGACGCCTGCGTACGCTTCCTCAAGGAAGACCCGTGGGAGCGCCTGCGCAAGCTGCGTGCCGCGCTGCCGAACACGCGC
The DNA here is from genome assembly GCF_029478665.1 of Pseudomonas entomophila. Lineage (GTDB taxonomy): Bacteria > Pseudomonadota > Gammaproteobacteria > Pseudomonadales > Pseudomonadaceae > Aquipseudomonas > Aquipseudomonas entomophila_F. The sequence continues at coordinate 8,872 of NZ_JARPQB010000013.1, read as the reverse complement.
CTGCAGATGCTCCTGCGTGGCCAGAACCTGCTGGGTTACCGCCACTACAGCGACGACGTGGTCAAGGCCTTCGTTGCCAAGGCCGCGGTCAACGGCATCGACGTGTTCCGCATCTTCGACGCCATGAACGACGTGCGTAACCTGCGCGTGGCCATCGAGGCGGTGAAGGCCGCCGGCAAACATGCCCAGGGCACCATCGCCTACACCACCAGCCCGGTGCACACCATCGACGCCTTCGTGCAGCAGGCCAAGCAGATGGAAGCCATGGGCTGCGACTCGGTGGCAATCAAGGACATGGCCGGCCTGCTCACGCCATTCGCCACCGGCGAACTGGTCAAGGCGCTGAAGGCCGAGCAGTCGCTGCCGGTGTTCATCCACTCCCACGATACCGCCGGCCTGGCTGCCATGTGTCAGCTCAAGGCGGTGGAAAACGGCGCCGACCACATCGACACCGCGATCTCCAGCTTCGCCTGGGGCACCAGCCACCCGGGCACCGAATCGATGGTCGCCGCGCTCAAGGGCAGTGAGTTCGACACCGGCCTGGACCTGGAGCTGCTGCAGGAAATCGGCCTGTACTTCTACGCCGTGCGCAAGAAGTACCACCAGTTCGAGAGTGAGTTCACCGCCGTGGATACCCGCGTGCAGGTCAACCAGGTCCCGGGCGGGATGATTTCCAACCTGGCCAACCAGCTCAAGGAGCAGGGCGCGCTCAGCCGCATGAACGAAGTGCTGGCGGAGATCCCGCGCGTTCGTGAAGACCTCGGCTTCCCGCCACTGGTAACGCCGACCTCGCAGATCGTCGGTACCCAGGCGTTCTTCAACGTGCTGGCCGGCGAGCGCTACAAGACCATCACCAACGAAGTGAAGCTGTACCTGCAGGGTGGTTACGGCAAGGCCCCGGGCGTGGTCAACGAGCAGCTGCGCCGCCAGGCCATTGGTAGCGAGGAAGTGATCGACGTGCGCCCGGCCGACCTGCTCAAGCCGGAAATGGCCAAGCTGCGTGCCGATATCGGCAGCCTGGCGCAATCCGAGGAAGACGTGCTGACCTTCGCCATGTTCCCCGACATCGGCCGCAAGTTCCTCGAGGAGCGTGAAGCCGGCACCCTCAAGCCCGAAGCCCTGCTGCCGATTCCGGAAGCCGGCGCGGTGGGCGCGGTGGGCGGTGAGGGTGTGCCGACCGAGTTCGTCATCGACGTGCACGGCGAGACCTACCGCGTCGACATCACTGGCGTGGGCGTCAAGGCCGAGGGCAAGCGCCACTTCTACCTGTCCATCGACGGCATGCCGGAAGAAGTGGTGTTCGAGCCGCTCAACGACTTCGTCGGCGGTGGCGGCAGCAAGCGCAAGCAGGCCAGTGAGCCGGGCCACATCAGCACCAGCATGCCGGGCAACATCGTCGATGTGCTGGTCAAGGAAGGCGATGTGGTCAAGGCTGGGCAGGCGGTGCTGATCACCGAGGCGATGAAGATGGAGACCGAGGTCCAGGCGGCGATCGCCGGCAAGGTCGTGGCCATCCATGTGGCCAAGGGCGACCGGGTGACCCCGGGCGAAATCCTGATCGAGATCGAGGGCTGACAGAAGCCTTCATCTGCAAGCGGTTAACCTCTGGGGAGCGAATGCTCCCCTTTTTTTGTGCTGGTTTTCGGCCTGTTCGCCGGCAAGCCGGCTCCTACAGGTTGGGCATTCCTCTGTAGGAGCCGGCTTGCCGGCGAATAGGCCATCAGCCTTTGCGGCAAGCTTCCAGCGATCGCACCTGGCCTTCGGGCTGCTGGTTCTCCACGCTCAACCAGCGCTCGAACCCAGCCGCCACCGCCGGCCATTCGGCATCGGTGATCGCATACCACGCCGTGTCCCGATTGCGATCCTTCACCACCATGTGGTTGCGGAACACCCCCTCGAAGACAAAGCCGAAACGCTCCGCCGCCCGCTTGGAGCGCGCATTGGCATTGTTGCACTTCCATTCCAGCCGACGGTTGCCCAGCTCGAAGCCGAGCTTGCCCAGCAGGTACACCGCCTCGGTGCCCTTCGGCGTGCGCTGCATGGCAGCCCCGAAGGCGATATGGCCAATCTCGAAGCGCCCCTGCTCAGGGACGATCGACATGTAGCTGAGGATGCCCTGGACCTGGCCGTTGGCTCGGTCGATGACGCTGTAGAACAGTGGGTCGCGGCTGGCGGCGTTACCCTCCAGCCAGCGGTCGAAGCGGGTGCGTTCAGGGAACGGCCCATAAGGCAGGTAGTCCCACAGCACCGGGTCCGAGCCCGGCCCCTGCAACACGTCCCAGAGATCATCGCCATGGCGGGCGGGGTCGAGCTTTTCCAGGCGGATGAAACGCCCCTCGATGGGCTCGGCCTTGGGTGTGCCAGCAGGTTTCCAGTTCAATGCGTCGGTCATGGTCGGCCTACAGTGGCTTGCGGAATTGGATGAAGCCCGGCCGCTCGGCGACCTGCTCGTACAGGCCGATGGCGGTGGCGTTGGTTTCGTGGGTCAGCCAGTGCACCTTGATGCAGCCTGCGGCCTTGGCCGTGGCGTACACATGCTCGATCAACTGGCGGCCGATGCCCAGGCCACGGACTTCGCTGTCCACGTAGAGGTCCTGCAGGTAGCAGGAGTTCTCGATGCTCCAGTTGGAGCGATGGTAGATGAAGTTGACCATGCCCACCGCCTTGCCATCGACCCACGCCAGTGCCGAGTGAGTAGGCTCGTTGGGGTCGAGCAGGCGCTGCCAGGTGCTTGTACTGATCGCGTCGGCCAGTTCGGTTTCGTAGAACTTCAGATAGGCGTTCCACAGTGGCAGCCAGGCAGCTTGGTCGTTGGCGCCTACCGGGCGCAAAGTAACGGTGGTCATCGGTCTTTTCCCTCAGAGATCGCGCATGTGCGCGGCGAGTTGGTTGTCCAGAGTGTCGGTGCTGGCGCCGAGGCCTTCGCGCACGCCGGCGATATCCTGCGCCGAACGGTTCTGGCTCAGCTTGCGCGCGCCTTGCAGGCGGGCAATGGGCATGCGGATGCCGACGATGGCGCGGAGCATGCCTTCCAGGTAGTCGCTGGGTGCGTCGGCCACTGTCCAGGGGTCACTGCGACCCTGCTCATGGCGGTCGGTCAGGCGGCTGACGATGTCCAGCAGCGGCTGCGCATTGTGGATAACTTCGATTGGGCCGTAGGCGTGCACGGACAGGTAGTTCCAGGTCGGTACCACCTTGGGGTTGTCCGCCTTGCTGGGGTAATAGCCTGGGCTGACATAGGCGTCGGCGCCGGGAAACACCAGCAGCGCTTCACCTCCCTGTTCCAGGTCCCGCCATTGCGGGTTGGCGCGGGCCAGGTGTCCATAAATGGTGCCGAACTCGCCATCAGCGGTGTCGACCAGCACCGGCAGGTGGGTGGCCAGCAGGCCCTGTTCGCCATGGCTGACCAGCAATGCCAGGCGTGTTTCCAGCATGTGCCGGTGCAGGCGGGCGAGGTCGTGTTCCTGATGGGGCTTGCTGTTGTACATGCCGGAGTTCCTTGTGCTGTGGCTCCATCCTAGGCAGGCTATTGGCTCTGTGTAAGAGCCATTTACCTCTGTTTTCATAGGTCCAATGCCATGAGCGAACGTTCCTACGCCTTGCCCTTCGACCCAGCTGGCATCGTGCTCGACCGTCGGCGAGGGCTCAGCCAACAGCTTTACCAGGCGCTGCGCGTGCGCGTACTGGACGGGCGCCTGGGCAGCGGCACGCGGCTGCCGGCGACGCGGGACCTGGCAGCGGTGCTGGCGCTGTCGCGCAACAGCGTGGTGCGGGCCTATGACCAGTTGTATGCCGAGGGCTTCATTGAGAGCCGGGTAGGGGATGGCACTTATGTGAGCCAGCTACCGAAACTATCCACACAACTATCCACAGGGTTATCCCGGGGTTTATCAACAGACTTATCCACATTTCGTGCTTCTGACACTGAGGATTTATCCAGTTTAGGTGATACCGACGAGCCTTTTGGACGCCTGAAAAATCACCAACTGCCGCTACCAAGAGGTGGTTCTCCTAAGGCGTTTCGTGTGGGAGTGCCTGCGTTCGATCTCTTCCCGTTCGAGGTGTGGGCCAAGCTGCAAGCGGGTTTCTGGCGAAACCCCGACCCGGCGTTGCTGGGTTATGGCGACCCGGCAGGTGAGCCGCAGCTGCGTGAACTGATCGCCACCTACCTGCGCCGCTCTCGGGGCCTGTCGTGCACGGCTGAACAAATTGTGATCACCAGTGGTTCGCAGGAAGCAATTAACCTTTGTGCACAGTTGCTGTTGCGGCCTGGCGATGGCGTGGCTGTGGAAAACCCCGGGTACCGTGCCGCCGGGCATGCCTTCGCGATGGCCGGGGCGCAGCTTCGGGGCGTGCCGGTGGACGAAGAGGGCATGGATTGCGCGAGGCTGGGCGAGTTGCCCGAATGCCGGCTGGCCTATGTGACGCCGGCCCACCAGTACCCCACCGGGGTCACAATGAGCCTGGCCCGGCGCCTGGCGCTGCTGGCCTGGGCCGAGCGCCGGGAGGGCTGGATCATCGAGGATGATTACGACGGCGAGTACCGTTACAGCGGTGCGCCCCTGGCGCCGCTGGCCGCGTTGGACCGGGTGGGACGTGTGCTTTACGTCGGCACCTTCGGCAAGATCGCCTTTCCCGCGTTGCGCCTGGGCTACCTGGTGCTGCCTCGTGGGCTGGTGCAGGCCTTCAGCCAGGCAAGGGCGCTGGCGGTGCGCCATTCCGAGGTGGGCACCCAGTGCGTCATGGCGCAGTTCATGGCCCAGGGGCATTTCCAGCGGCATATCCGGCGCATGCGGCGTGCCGCGCTGGCGCGGCGCAATGTGCTCAAGGCCGGCTGGCCGATGGATGTGCCGGGCTTGGGGCCGATGCCGGAGGTGGCGGCGGGGCTGCACGTGAAAGTGGATGTGGATAACTTTGCGCGGGAGCAGGAGCTGGTACAGCGGGCCGAAGCGGTAGGGGTGGAGGTCAATCCTTTGAGCGGGTACTGGCTGGAAGACAGCGAGGTGCCTGTGGATAAGCGGGCGGGGCTGGTGCTGGGCTTTGCGGCGGTGGCGGAAGCCGGGATTGCGGATGCGCTGATGCGCTTGCGCAAGGCCTGGAGATAGTTCGCCGGCAAGCCGGCTCCTACACGGAGCCGGCTTGCCGGCGAAGGCTCAAGTCCCGGACTTGATCTTGGTCCAGGCCCGCGTGCGCGCACGTTCTGCATCCCGCGCCAACGGCTTGAGCGTGTATAGCGTGGCCATCGCCTCTGCTGTCGGATACAGGTTGGGGTTGTTGCGAATCGCCGGGCTAACCTTGTCGGTCGCATCCTTGTTCGGGTTCGGGTAGCCGACGAAATCGCTGATCGGCGCGATCACCTCAGGCCGCAGCAGGTAATTGATGAACGCGTGGGCATCCTCGGGGTTGGTCGCGTTCTTCGGGATCGCCAGCATGTCGAACCAGATCGGCGCCCCTTCCTTGGGCAGGCGCATGTCCACCGTCACACCGTTTTTTGCCTCGCGGGCACGGTTGGCGGCCTGGGAGAAGCTGCCCGAATAGCCCACCGCCACGCAGATATCGCCATTGGCGATGTCGGCCATGTATTTGGAGGAGTGGAAGTAGGTGATGTGCGGGCGGATCTTCAGCAGCAGGTCCTGGGCTTTCTGGTAGTCGGCCGGCTTGTTGCTGTTGGGGTCCAGGCCCAGGTACTTCAGGGCCAGGGGCAGGACCTCGGACGGCGAGTCCAGCAGCGCCACGCCGCATTGCTTGAGTTTGGCGATGTTCTCTTCCTTGAAGATCAGGTCCCAGCTGTCCACCGGGGCATTTTCGCCGAGCACGGCCTTGACCTTGTCCGGGTTGAAGCCGATCAGCACGGTGCCGTACATGTAGGGCGCGGCGAATTTGTTGCCGGGGTCGTTGGCCTCGATCAGCTTCATCAACGCCGGGTCCAGGTGCTGCCAGTTGGGCAGCTTCGAGCGATCGAGCGGCTGGAACACGCCCGCCTCGATCTGTTTGGCGAGGAACACGTTGGACGGCACCACCACGTCGTAGCCGGAATTGCCGGTCAGCAGCTTGGCTTCCAGCGCCTCGTTGGTGTCGAAGATGTCGTATACCAGCTTCACAGCGCTGTCTTTCTGGAAGTCGGTGAGGGTCTGCGGGGTGATGTAGTCGAACCAGTTGTACACCCGCAGGGTGCGCTGGTCGGCGTGGGCCTGGAGCGCGCCGGCGAGCAGGCCGGCGGTGATGAGCGGGGCGAGCAGACGCTTGAGTCGGACCATGTTCAGGCTCCTGGCTGGGCGCGCTGGAAACCTTCCAGCACATTGACCGCATTGATGCCGATTTCTTCCACGGCGTAGCCACCCTCCATCACGAACAGGGTCGGCTTGCCGAGCTGGGCGATGCGCTTGCCCATCGCCAGGTAGTCGGGGCTGTCGAGCTTGAACTGGGAGATCGGGTCGTCCTTGAAGGTGTCCACGCCCAGGGAGATCACCAGCACGTCGGCGTCGTAGGCGGCGATGCGCTGGCAGGCTTCTTCCAGGGCGACGCTCCAGGCGGCCCAGTCGCTGCCAGCGGGCAGCGGGTAGTTGACGTTGCAGCCTTCGCCCGCGCCTTCACCGACTTCGTCGGCGTAACCCAGGAAGAACGGGAACTCGTCCTGCGGGTCGCCGTGGATCGAGGCGAAGAACACATCGTCGCGGGTGTAGAAGATGTCCTGGGTGCCGTTGCCGTGGTGGTAGTCGACATCGAGGATGGCCACCTTGCGCCGGCCCTGATCGAGGAAGGCCTGGGCGGCGATGGCGGCGTTGTTCAGGTAGCAGTAGCCGCCCATCACCTCGGCGGCGGCGTGGTGCCCCGGCGGGCGGCACAGGGCGAAGGCCGCATGGGCGCCCTGCTGGATCGCGGCCTGGGCGGTGAGGGCCACCTGCGCGGCACTGTAGGCGGCCTGCCAGGTGCCGGCGGTGATCGGCGCGCCGGCGTCGAAGCTGTAGTAGCCCAGTTCGCCGTGCAGGCCGGTGGGCTTGAGCTGGCGCAGGGTGCGCGCCGGCCAGGTGAAGGGCAGCAGGTCGCCATCGTGGCCCAGCGCCGCCCAGCGGGCCCAGGCACCTTCGAAGAAATTCAGGTAGTCGGCGCTGTGGATGCGCTGCAGCGGGGCGCGGCCGAAATCGGTGGGGCCTTGCACGGGGCCGAGATTGCGCTGCTTCACCTGCTGGAGGACGTGGTCGGCGCGGGAGGGCATCTCGAAGCAGGGCATCAGCTGGCCGTCGATCAGCTCGCAGCGGCCGTGGTGCAGGCGGTGGTCATCGGAATAGATCGTCAGCACGTGTTGTTCTCCGTTTATGACTGGCGTGGGGCCATTCTGGTGGGCGGCCAAGCCAGGGAGAACGACGCAAACGGCCAAAAGGGGATCGATGTGGCCATGGCACAAATATTGAGCGCGGTGCTGACCCTGTAGGAGCGGGTTTACCCGCGAAACGGCCGGTACAGATCACCCGCGAAAATGGCTCGGCGCCACGCCACTCCAGCGCTGAAACGCATGCCTGAAACTGGCGGTCTCGCTGAACCCCAGTGTTTCCGCAATGCGATAGATCGGCATCTGGTCCTCGGCCAGCAACTGCTTGGCCCGCTCGAAGCGCAGCTCATCCAGCAGCTGTTGATAACTGCTGCCCAGCGCCTGCAGGTGCCGGCGCAAGGTGCGCGACGAGCAGTTCATCTGCCGGGCCAGCCCGTCCAGCCCGGGCGCCGCGTCCAGTTGCTGCAGCAGCAGTTGGCGAATTCGCCCCAGCCAGGCCTGGCGCCCGGTGAACTCCAGGTTCAGGCGCCGGCAGCGCTCGCCCATGGCCTTGTGGGTGATCGGGTCGGCCAGTGGCAGCGGCATGTCCAGCCAGCGGCGTTCGAAGGCAAAGGCGTTGTCCCGGGCGTCGAACCCCAGCGGGCACTGGAATGCTCCGTCGTAGAGCGCGTGATAGCCGGGCCGGGCATGTTCGAAGCGTGCCGCCAGCAGCGGCAGCGGGCGGCCCAGCAGGTCGTCGCAGATCACCTTGAGCGACACCAGGCAGAACTCGGCATTGAAGGCCGCCAGCCCCGGCGCGTCGTGATGGTCGCTGGCGCACAGCCAGACCCGCTGGCCATCGTCGACCAGGCGCAGCTGGAAGACTGTTCCCAGCAGTGCCGGATAGCTCAGCGCCAGGCGCAGGGCGTCACCCAAAGTGGCACTGGAGAGCAGGGCGTAACCGAGCATGCCGTAGCACGACACATGCATGCGCCGGCCCAGCTCCAGGCCGATGTCCTCGCGCCGGGCCACGGCGTTGGCGCACACCTGCAGCTCCTGCTGGGTGGTGATGCGCGCATCGGCGTGGCCCAGGTCCGCCGGGCCAATGCCGCTGCCGGCGAGCAGCTGCCGCGGGTCGACGCCGGCCTCCTGGAATACCTGGAGGATCAGCGAAACCGCGTTGAGGGTGGTGAGATGGCTGTGCAGCATGCTCGGTATCCCGTGGGGCTGAGGGGAATCAGCAGCAATTTGCGTGCCTCGTGGCTTAGTAAACGCCCTACACCTCTCAAGGAAAGCTCCTACGCGAGCTCGGATCGGTCCTGCATATCTGGTTGAGAAGTTCCGCTAGCGTGGCGGTTTTCCCCACTTTGCAAGGGGCAATGCTGCACCCCGGCCAAGGTGGCCCAACCAGGGACAACGGATGTTCGAATCATTACCCCCCGACCGCCTGCGTTTTCATGTACCGGCAGTCCAGCCTGAGCTTCAGGTCCTGAAATTCGACGGCGACGAATACATCAGCAGGCTCTTCCGCTTCGAGCTCGAACTGGTCAGCGAAAATGCCCGCCTGCCGCTCGAGCGGATGCTCAACCAACCGGCCTTTCTCGCTTTCGATGGCGAGGACTG
>NZ_JARPQB010000129.1 GCF_029478665.1 Pseudomonas entomophila | reverse complement strand
GTAGGAGCGGATTCATCCGTGATGCGCCGCGCGGGCGGCGCTCGGTGTCATAGGCGCAGAATTTCTAACGGCGAACACCCCGCAGCCCCTCAACTCTCCTGTCGGACATTTCCGAACCTGAAACCAAATGCTTCAGCCGTGAATGCTTGGGAACTATCCTACGCACTTGCCGGAAGCGGCCGCGTTGTCTGAGAAATGCCCCGGGGATAACTTCACCGGGTCGCCATATTTGGTGACCGGGTGTGAGAACCCGCTCCACGAAGATCGCCGCTCTGCTATGGCAGCCGTGCGCGGGCAGGTTCGTCCTGACCGGTTTTCCTTCGTGGCCGGGTTCTCACTCCGCGCATGGCTGCCACCCAAATCATGTGAGAACGATCAAGTGGCGGTTCCTGTCACCCACGAAAGGAACTTCATGATGAAAAAAATCGTCCCCGACCCACCCCGCATCGCCCCCTTCATC
>NZ_JARPQB010000128.1 GCF_029478665.1 Pseudomonas entomophila | reverse complement strand
CCTTCGGCCAGGCGGAAGTCGCTGCGGTGGCGCTCCAGGGCGCGGGTGGCCAGGTGCTTGCCGCGGGCGCGGTCGAGGAAGCGCCCGGGGTAGTCGTAGTCTTCAAGCTCCGGCTCGGCGTGGCTGACCGACTCGCCTTCGAGCTGGATCAGCGGTTTCTTGAAGTCGTAGTCGCGGCGGGTGACGCTGCTGGTGCGGGTTTCCACGCGCAGGCCGAAGCGCTTGATCATCGGCGTGTCGGCCACCAGCCCGGCGTCCTGCTGGTAGGCCACCGGGGCCAGCTTGCGGAACACCGTCTGGTCGTCGCCGAACACCAGCTGGTGGCCCTCGGCGCTATGGCGGAAGTGGTAGTGGATGCCCTCTTCTTCACACAGGCGCTGGACGAACTGCAGGTTGGACTCGTCGTACTGCACGCAGTACTCGCGCTCCGGGTACACGGCGCCCAGCTGGAACTGGTAGGCGTTGGCGAGGATGCCGTGCTCTTCCAGTACCTGGGCGATGATCTTCGGCACGTTCATCTGCTGGAACATGCGCTGGTTGATGCGGTGGGCCAGGTAGGCCA
>NZ_JARPQB010000127.1 GCF_029478665.1 Pseudomonas entomophila | reverse complement strand
CGCCGTGGTACAGGCAGCCGGTGACCAGGGGCTGATCGGGGTCACCTTCGAGGAAGCTGACCAGTACCTCCATGCCGACCCGGGGCAGCTGCAGGCTGGCGATGCCCTGCCCGGCCCAGCCGGAGGCCACGCGCATCCACACGCTGGACTTGTCGTCCGAGCGGCCTTCACGGTCCCAGAAGAACTGCACCTTGATGCGGCCGTACTCGTCGCAGTAGATCTCTTCGCCGGCCGGGCCGCTGACCACGGCGCGCTGGGTGCCGAGGATACGTGGCTTGAGGTGTTCCAGCGGCGGGCGGTAGGTGGCGTCCCACGGGGTGGCGCTGAAGAAATTGCGGTAGCCCTGCTGGAAGCAGTCGTACTTGGCGTCGACGTCGCTGGTGATGGCTTCTTCCAGCACCTGGGGCTGGCGGCCCTGGTGGTGCACGTCGGTGAGCAGCCAGAGGTCGTTCCAGGCGGCGTTGGGGTGTGCGCTCAGGGTCAGGAAATGCCCGCTGGCCAGCAACGGCTGGTCGCTGCGCCCTTCGGCCAGGCGGAAGTCGCTGCGGTGGCGCTCCAGGGCGC
>NZ_JARPQB010000126.1 GCF_029478665.1 Pseudomonas entomophila | reverse complement strand
GCGCCCTGGAGCGCCACCGCAGCGACTTCCGCCTGGCCGAAGGACGCAGCGACCAGCCGTTGCTGGCCAGCGGGCACTTCCTGACCCTGAGCGCGCACCCCAACGCCGCCTGGAACGACCTCTGGCTGCTCACCGAGGTGCACCACCAGGGTCGCCAGCCCCAGGTGCTGGAAGAAGCCATCACCAGCGACGTCGACGCCAAGTACGACGGCTTCCAGCAGGGCTACCGCAATTTCTTCAGCGCCACCCCGTGGGACGCCACCTACCGCCCGCCGCTCGAACACCCCAAGCCACGTATCCTCGGCGACCAGCGCGCCGTGGTCAGCGGCCCGGCCGGCGAAGAGATCTACTGCGACGAATACGGCCGCATCAAGGTGCAGTTCTTCTGGGACCGCGAAGGCCGCGCCGACGACAAGTCCAGCGTGTGGATGCGCGTGGCGTCGAGCTGGGCCGGGCAGGGCATCGCCGGCCTGCAATTGCCCCGCGTCGGCATGGAAGTGCTGGTCAGCTTCCTCGAAGGCGACCCCGACCAGCCGCTGGTGACCGGCTGCCTGTACCACGGCG
>NZ_JARPQB010000125.1 GCF_029478665.1 Pseudomonas entomophila | reverse complement strand
TGGCCTACCTGGCCCACCGCATCAACCAGCGCATGTTCCAGCACAAGACCGTGCAGGAGATCATCGCCCAGGTGCTCGAGGAACACGGCATCCTCGCCAACGCCTACCAATTCCAGTTGGGCGCGACGTACCCGCAGCGCGAGTACTGCGTGCAGTACGACGAGTCCAACCTGCAGTTCATCCAGCGCCTGTGCGAAGAAGAGGGCATCCACTACCACTTCCGCCACAGCGCCGACGGCCACCAGCTGGTGTTCGGCGACGACCAGACGGTGTTCCCGAAACTGGCCCCGGTGCAGTTCCAGCACGACTCCGGGCTGGTCGCCGACACGCCGATGATCAAGCGTTTCGCCCTGCGCCTGGAAACCCGCACCAGCAGCGTCACGCGCCGCGACTACGACTTCAAGAAGCCGCTGATCCAGCTCGAAGGCGAGGCCGACAGCCACGACGAGCCGGCCCTGGAAGACTACGACTACCCCGGCCGCTTCCTTGATCGACCACGTGGCAAGCACCTGGCCAACCGCGCCCTGGAACGTCACCGCAGCGACTACCGCCAGGCCCAGGGCGACAGCGACCAGCCACTGCTCGCCAGTGGCCATTTCCTGACCCTCGCGAGCCATCCCAACGCCAGCTGGAACGATCTCTGGCTGTTGGTCGAGCTACGCCATCAGGGCCGCCAGCCACAGGTCCTGGAAGAAGCCATCACCAGCGACATCGACCCGCGCTTCGACGGCTTCCAGCAGGGCTACCGCAACTTCTTCGTGGTCACTCCGTGGGAGCAGCCGTACCGACCACCGCTGAACCACCCGAAACCGAAGGTGCTGGGCGAACAGCGCGCCGTGGTCAGCGGCCCGGCCGGCGAAGAGATCTACT
>NZ_JARPQB010000124.1 GCF_029478665.1 Pseudomonas entomophila | reverse complement strand
AATGATCGCCGGGGCCGCTTTGCGGCCCTTTCGCGACACAAGGATCGCGCCAGGCTTGAGGTGAGCGTGGTCGCGGTGGGCGGACTTGCCCCGCGAAGGGCAGCTAATCCCCCACCCCATGCAACCGCAACGCCCGCTGCGCACAGGCCTTCCAGCTCAGCCTGCGCCGCTCGGGCACCACCAAGGGCACTTCCGCCGCCATCACCACCGGCACATCCCGCATCCGCACCCAAGGCTCGCTCTGCCAATACAACAGACTCGCCGTCTGCCCACCCGGCCAACACATCCTGCCCAGGCGCGGCAGGTCGTCCAGCGCCGCGTCCCGCCCATCGCGCAGCACCGCGACTACGTCGTGGGTCAGCCAGTGCCGCAGGTGGCGGTTTTCCGGAATGTGGTGATGAGCCAGCAGGGTATAGGCCCCGGACTCGCTGACCATGGTGGTCTCGCCGTACTGGCCATAGCGCAACAGCTGCACGGTGCGATGCTGGTCCGGGTCGGGCTTGCGGATGCAGTGTTCGTCGAAGAAACGCCCGGTCATTCGGCCGAGTTCGTGGGCGCAGAACCAGGCCTGGGATTCGAGCCAGAGGGTGTGGAGGGGGCGGTTGTGGCGGGTGAAGAGGGT
>NZ_JARPQB010000123.1 GCF_029478665.1 Pseudomonas entomophila | reverse complement strand
CTGGCGCAGCAGCCAGGCGTTGACGGTGTGCCAGCGTTTGTCGGGTTTGGGGTTCCGGTCCATGGGGGCCTTTTGTCGAGTCAGGCGGAGGCTCCCGAAAGGTAGAGCAAAACCACGCCGGTTGCAGCCACGATGACGATGTTCAGCAGCACCAGGGCGAAGCCGAAGCGGATCAGCCCATGCTCCTCCTCTCGGTTGGCCCCGGCCAGCCCGATGATCAGCGACAGGATCGACAGCGAACCCAGCGCGCCGTGCCCCGCCGCGCTGTTGACCATGGCCGACAGCCAAGGGCCATGGGCAGCGGACAACGCCGCGATCGAGGGCATCACCAGCGTGTTACCGCCGACATTGGAGCCGGTGACATAGCCGGCCAGCCCCGCCAGCAGCGAGACTGTCGAGGCCAGCGACACGCCGGACAGCGCTTGCAACGCCCGCTGCGCCTCGACCAGAAAGCCGGCCTTGACCATCACCTGGGAGAGCAACAGGAACAGGAAGATCGTCGCCACCGGAAACCGCGCTCGGGTGACCAGCGCCCGCCACGGGAAGCCCGAGCCTTGGCGCCCGACCATCATCAGCACCACCAGCAACAAAGCCAGCCCCGGCGAAGCCAGCGGCTTCCATGACACATTGGCACCGTGCACCACCCATAGCCCGTCCCACCCGGACAGCAGGAACAGCCCCCGCGACGCGATGATCACCGCCAGCAGTGCCAGGTACGGCCACGCTGCC
>NZ_JARPQB010000122.1 GCF_029478665.1 Pseudomonas entomophila | reverse complement strand
CTGGGCCTCGCGCTCGGCCTGGGCGATCAGCGCGTCGGCCTTGTCCTGCTTGAGCACGCCCTGCTCCACCAGCAGGCGGATCAGGTTGACGGTCGCGTTCTCCGACGGCGCGGCGTGGGCGACGGCCGGACCGACCGCGGTGGCGGCGGCCAGCAGGCCGAGCGCCAGGGTCAATCGGTTGACTGGGCACTTCATGGGTTTGCAACTCCTGTGGGTCAGTCGTGCTTCGTTGTTCATGGCCGGCGCCCCTGCAGGGCGATCTTCACCGGCAACGTCAGGCTGGCGGGCGGGCGTTGGTCGAGGGCCGGCGCCGAACGCAAGGCAGCGACCACCTGGGCGTCCACTTCGGGCTCGCCGCTGCCGCGCAGCAGCTCGACACGGGTGATCTCGCCAGCGGCGCTGAGCCAGATCTCGGCCTGCAGGTTGAACACCAGGTTGCGCAGCTCGGGGTTGTCGCGCAGCAGGCGCTGGAAGGCGTAGGCCAGGTACTGGCTGTAGGTGCCGTTGCCCAGGCCCCCACCGCCGCCACCGGCCATGCCGCCGCCCTTGCCGGCGCCGACGTTGAAGCTGTCGCCGCCCGCCTGCGCGTCGCCGTCCATCTGCATCGGCTCGGCCAGGTCCTGGGCCGGGTCCGGCGCGTCCTCGGCCGGCTTGACCTCCTCGGCCTCGGGCACCGGTTGCGGCTCGACGATCTTCTCCTCGACCGGTGGCTCGGGCTCCTTGGGCGGCTCCGGCGGCGGTGGCGGTGGGGGCGGCGGCAGCGGGATGATCGCC
>NZ_JARPQB010000121.1 GCF_029478665.1 Pseudomonas entomophila | reverse complement strand
GCGAAGGATTCTGCCATGCCCAAGCGATACGAACTTTCCGACGCAGAATGGGAAATAGTCGCTGACCTCTTTGCCGCACATCGACGTACCGGGCGTCCAAGAATCGACGATCGCTTGATGCTCAACGGCGTGTTGTGGGTGCTCTGCTCCGGCGCGACCTGGCGGGACATGCCTGAACGATTCGGGCCTTGGTCGACGGTCTATCAACGATTTCGAGACTGGCGAAACCAAGGAACCTTCAACAAGATGCTCAAGCGGTTACACCTCAAGCTCAATGCACAGGGCCAGATTGATTTGACCACCTGGTGCATCGACTCAACCGCCGTGAGGGCCACCCGTGCCTCTGCCGGAGCAGGCAAAAAAGGGGGGCTGAAGAACCGTCGGACCACGCACTTGGAAGAAGCCGGGGCGGGTTGACGACGAAAATTCACATGGTCAGTGACGCCCGTGGCATCCCACTTCACTTCACGCTCTCAGGTGGTCACGCTAGCGACATCTCCCATGCTCAGCGACTGCTGGACGGTGTCCACATCCCCTCGAACCGAGGTAGGCCACGCAAGCGCTGCCGCTGGCTCCTGGCCGACAAAGGCTATGACGCAGAATCCTTGCGGCAATACTGCGACCGCTATCGCATGCAGCCGGTAATTCCGCTACGTGACATGAAACGTAAGCCGAGGCCGGGTTTGCCGCGCCTGTTTGACAGGCCCAAGTATCGGCAGCGGAATGCAATCGAACGACTATTTGGTTGGCTGAAGGAGCACCGCCGCCTGGGTACTCGCTACTGCAAGCTAGCGGAAAGCTTCGCTGCGATGGTCACGCTGGCTTGCTGGCGGCGGTGCCTACGACATTACTTTTCGTACACTGCCTA
>NZ_JARPQB010000120.1 GCF_029478665.1 Pseudomonas entomophila | reverse complement strand
GCTGCGCAGCCCTTTCGCGGCACAAGGCCGCTCCTACAGGGGAATGTGCGCTGGTTATGGATCATGGCCCTACACTCCCCAGCAAACTGTCCTCCACCTGCCCCGACAGGTAATACACCCCCGCCATGGCCCCGCTCTGGCGGTTCTCCATCAGTTCCTGCCATTCCTCGTTCAGCGCCACATTGAGGATTACCCGCAACTGTTCGACCATCTGCGGTTGTTCGCGGTCATGGGTGATGAGCCCATAGCCGGCCGCCGCCACCGAGATCAACGCCCCCGCCGCCTTGCCCACGGCCGCGGCGATGGCGCTGGCGGCCCCGCGAGGGGCGAGGGTGGCGCCCAGCTTCTCGCTGGCCCGGGTGGCCACCGACGACAGCCCGGCCTCTGTCTGCCCAGGGGCCTTGGCTGCCAGCTGGTGCAACTGTTGGCGCAAGGACTGCCAGGCCGGTTGCTGGTCCAGCGACTTGGCCCTGAGCAATTGGTAAAGCGTGGCATTGCGCGCCTCCGGCGGGCCCAGGGCGATGGCCTGGATATGGTTCAGGCGTTGGCTGAATTGCTCGGGCGGGGCGTTGTAGCGCTGGATGATCTCGGGCAACTGCTGGCCCAGCAGTTGCAGATACAGCTCGCTGGCGCGGTCACGGATGATCTCGGGGTTGATCTGTTCGGCCACCGGCTCGATCACCCGTTCGTGGTACTGCTCCTGCAGGTACAGGGCCAGGCGTTTTTCCGGCGGCTCCGTGCCGCTGTTCATCTTGTACCAGGCCACCTTGAGGGTGAGCCACTGTTGGGTCCAGTAGCCGGTGAACCAGGGTATGAAGTCGTTCTCGGTGCGTTGCTGCACCTGCTGTTTCCATACCCGCATGGAGCGCCGGGCATAGTCGTTGGCCGAGCCTGCGGCGGCGGCCGAAGCCTCGATGATTTCCTGGTCGATGCGTTGCCAGACGGCGGGGGGGAGGTTTTGTGGCGGGGG
>NZ_JARPQB010000012.1 GCF_029478665.1 Pseudomonas entomophila | reverse complement strand
TGGCGGCGGTGCCTACGACATTACTTTTCGTACACTGCCTAGCTGAGATATACCTCAGCGAAAACGATTAACTGTTTACCAATTCGCTCAGCTTGACCGCTCGAGCATTTCACTCGACAAGCGCCCTAATTCTTATGATCCGACTGATAAAGCCTATACAAACCAAGCGTGAAACAAAAACATAGCAATACTGATAGTCATCACGATATTTAACTCCCGCTCAAAACCATCGCCATAGTCAAATGAATAGTTAATCAGCCCTGAGCCACCAAATAACTTCAAGTAAACAGCCATCATCAATATGCTAAACAATGTCATTATTGTTGCCAGCGCCCTCCTGCGGAGGACAATTTTGGCAAAACATATGGTCAACAAGACATCAAGCCCAACAAACAAAAGAAGACCTTTCATAGTCACTTTTTGTACTCTTTGTACAGATCAATTGCGGTAGGTGTATTGAGTGCCGCCTCAGCCCCCATTGCTGTGTTACTCATCTGCCGAATCGCAGCCTCTTTGTCAACACGATAGTATTTGTATAGACGCCATGCATCGGGCTTAAGTACAGGTCTAAACAAGGCACCTATTGACAATGATAAGTCAGCAACTAGATAAGCCGCCTTCCCCTCGCGCGCTGTATAACCTAATGCTTTCGAAACCTCTTGATAGCCCTTTTTGACAGGCCCCTGAATATCGTCACGCCCCTCGTACAACCCCCTGAGATTTTCATACACATTATTTGCTCCATGTGCAATCAAAGGCCCGCCCACTACAGCACAGAGCGTCCCCAGTGAGCCGTAGCAAATGCCACCTCCTGTTACTAGCTGTCCCACGCCACCGAGAAGCCCAACTGACTGCGTGGCAATTCTCTCTCGCTGAAGTTGAAGACTATTTTTCTCAGCTTTCAATGCAGCAAGCGCCTGCTCTGGTTCCATCTGGCGCTCATACACATCGTTTACCACCCGTCGCGCGTAGTAGGCCAACTCCCGGTTGAACTGCATCCGAAGCCGGATATCGCTCAAATGACGCGGGCTGACCCCGCAGCCATAGCTGATCAACCGAGACGCCGCCGCATTCACCTCCCAATACGCCTCATCCAGCCGCTCACCAAATTCGTCACGCTGGCTCATAGCTGCTCCCCCCAGGTGGCATACCCGGTGGTACCGGCAGCGTGATGAATCCAGCTGATGGCCCGATAGCTGATAAGCAACCGCTCCTCCGCGTCCTGGTCGGTCAAGAGCACCGTGTGGGGCACGTCCAACTCCTGGCTGACGACCACCGCGCCCTCCAGCCTTACGGAGAAGTACTTTTCCCGATGGCCCGCCGGATGAATGCGGTACAGCTGGATATCGCAGTCGAGCACTTCCCGGCTGTCCACGGCCTGGGCCAACAAGGGTGTGGCCTTGTCGATGTGCTTGGTGATCACCACGGGCTGGTGCACAGCTCGTTGGTTGGTATCAGGGGTGGCAATCGCGTGATTGAAGGACAGCACCGTTATTTCGTCCTGGTGCACGAGCTGGCATTTGTTGCCAATGGATGGCTGGGTATTGCACCCCGCCGAAATCACCCCCTGTCGATTGCCTTTGATACTCATGTAGCCGTTGAACGCCATGGTCTGCTCTCCTTGTAGACAAGGGATGCAGCCTACGAAAACGAGAACAGGTTGTATGCCAGACGCTTCCCAAATATTCGCTGGTCGCGGAACGCTCTGTTTATTGCACCTAAGTGCCACAGGCTGTTAGCCATCGCACAAGTGTGCTAATCGCCCCTGCCCCCCATGCCTCGTATAGTCCCCCTGGATTACAAAAACCAGGAAAGGACGCCATGGGTCACAAACTTCCACCCCTCTGCCAATGGCTGGCCATCCTGGCCCTGGCCTGCAGCACCCCGGCCCTGGCCGCACCCGCCTCGGGCGACTACTGGATCATCTACGGCAAAGGCGAACGCCTGCACAACGAGGTCTACGTCGCGGATGCCGCCTGCATCCTGCAAAAACCCGGTGGCGTGCAATCGGCCCAGGTCATGCAGCTGTTCGAAGACCCGGCCTTCCCGACCCTCGCCGCCTACGAGGTGCAGGTCAAATGCAAACAGCGCCAGATCCGCCTGGACAGCGCCCGGGCGATACGTCGCTTCGACGGTGCCGTGCGCGATGTAAAAACCAACGCCAAAGACTGGGTCGCACCAAAGGACTACTGGCTGCAGCGCACCTTCGCCTTCGTCTGCGCCCCCGACAACCGCGCGCGCAACCAGATGCTGTCGATCAGCAAGATGCCGGCGGCGAAGATGGTCGCCACCCTCCAGGCCATGTTCATCCAGTTGATTGGCGTGCAGGCCAACAGCCCGGCGGTGCAGGAGCTGGACGACATGCTGGCGAACACCCCACGATGAGCACGCGTCCTCTGCTGGTCCTCGGCCTGTTGCTGCCTGTGCTGGCCGGCTGCATCCCGACCCTGCCGGAGCTGATGGCGGGCAACCAATGGCAAGGGCGCGACGCCAAGCAGGCCATCGACTTCTTCGGCCCGCCCATGCGCATGAAGCCGTTGCCCGGCGGCGCTGGGGTGCAGTTGGGCTGGTACCGCGATACCACCTACGTGCGCAAGGAAGTGGTCGGCAGCACCGCCGAGATGCAAGACAACGTGATGGTCCATATCAACTACTGGGACGACGTGGCCCATCCCGGCGGCTGCACGATCCTGATGTCGGTGGACAAGGCGCGGCAGATCAACGATTTCTCCACCAAGGGGCGCTGTAACGGTGTGAACCTGGCGCCATAGCGGCTAGCGGAAACGAGGGAGCAGGCCTATGGGATCGGGCTTGTGGGCGCGGACTTGTAGGAGCGGGCTTGCCCCGCGATAGCGCCCGCCCAGGCAACCAAGCCCCGGCCACACAACCTCCCCCTACTCAGCCCCCCGCCCGACCATCAACCCATGATTCACATCCTGGGCCAACGCCTTGGCCATACCACTGAGGTAATGCACCGCCGTCAGCAGCGTAGGCAGATGATCAGTCTCCACCATCGCCAGGTCACTGATCTTGTGCACCGCACACATCAGCACGGTCGCCTGTTCCACAGCGTGGTCCAGCGGATGCCCCGCCACCACGCGGAACAGCGGGTCCTGCACACCCACCTCCGCGCCTTCGCCGAAATGCCCGACGCCGGTGGTGACAAGTTTCTTGATGCGCGGGATTTGCAATTCCTTATCCATACCATTCCTCCTGCGGCCCCGCGAACGGCGCGGGGCCTGATCGGTGAACATCAAGTGCGAGCTCAGACTCGCCTGGTCAGTGCCGGGATTGCACGCGGCTCAGCGCCACTTCCACCAGGGTGCGGGCGCTGTCGATTTCGTGCATGGCGGCGAGGGTCAGGACCTGGCTTGGGGGTTTGGCATGGAGCAGAACGGTCTGCTGGCTGACGGTCAGGGCGCAGACGAGGTATTCGGAGATCTGGACCAGGAGGTCTTCGAGGGTGTGGGTGGTGTATTTGTCGTGTAGGGGTGGATCGGGGACTATTTTCAGCATGGTAGAGCTCCTATTTTCAAATGGAGCTACCGTTCTCTGCTGTCAAACAGAAAGGTGGCAGCTGTACGCGGGTTGACAGACCGGGAAAATAGGAAACCGGCGCACCGAGGTGCCCCACGTACAGCCACCATAGACGGCTATGCACGCGCGTTACTATCTTCCCGGTCTGTCAAAACCGGTCGCTGAATTGGCAGCGACTTGGCGAGACTAGATGGGTGATGCAGCGGCTGCAACGGGCTGTAAGGGGGTAGAAGTATGTTTCGGAAACGGACTACAAGGAAGAGGGAAAATCCGATTCCGTAGACCCTGGGACGCCTGCTGCCACAACGAACATGGACCTGAAACGCATACGAACTCTCGTGCGGACGCTACGATCGCAGTGGCGCTTTGCCAGTTTTTCTTGAACCGTTTGATCACTTTGGCGACGATGGGGAAATTTCCTACAAACATCGGCGACAAAGGGCAACGCACGTGGCGATCAAAGCTGTATCGAAGGAACGTATTGACGAGGCTTTGCTGGAATTTGACCGCGATTTTAGAGGAAGACGAGAGTGGCTTGGCTGGGAGACGAACCTGCCCCACCGCTACGCGATTGCTGTAGGGGGTACATCGTATCCAGCAAAGAAAGTAGTTTCCTTGGCTACCGGTATCGCAGTGGGCCAATTCCCTGGCGGACACCTCACAAACCGGTATTTAGAAAAGCGTGGGTTTACCATTATCGAGCTGCAAAGCCCTGGTCTAGAAACAGTCCTACAGTTCGAGCCTGGGGCCATTTACGATCGCGTGACTGAAATCAACGGGCCATTCGGGGGTAGCCGGCAGAGCGGCATAGCGGCATCCGCTACCTACCCGGCGATTTTCTTGTTTACTGGCGATAGTGGCGAGCAATACGGCTATGCCGACCGCTGGGACAACGGTGCGTTTCTCTACACCGGTGAAGGGCAGCGTGGGCCGATGACATTGAACCGTGGCAACAGAGCTGTCGCTGAGCATGCTGAGACAGGTCGTGCGCTTCATCTGTTCAAATCGCTCGGCAAAGGAAAAGGTAATCGCTACATAGGTGAGTTCTGCTGCGCCGACGTCTTTGAACGAATCCAGCCGGATATTGATGGTGAGGATCGTACTGCTCTTGTATTCAGATTGGTACCTGTAGGCAGTCCAGAGCTGGGTATCGAAACTGAGTTGGAGATAGAAGTTGACCTCGCAGATTCGTTAGCCGCTGCTCGGATAGCTGCTCTGGCTGCCTGTAAGCCGGTAACGAATACAATGGACCAATCAGCGCAGCGCAAAATTTACCAGCGCAGCCGAAAGGTCGCTCACTACGTCCTCATGCGTGCCAAAGGTTTATGTGAAAGCTGTGACAAGCCAGCTCCCTTTTTTAAGAAAGATGGAACTCCATACCTGGAACCGCATCATGTAAATCGGCTCTCCGACGGCGGCCTCGACCACCCTCGGTACGTAGGTGCTGTCTGCCCATCTTGCCATCGCGAGATTCACTCAGGCCTGCAAGGTATGTCGCTCAACGAGCAGTTGAAGCAGCGACTTAAAGCTATTGAAGGCTGATTTTTACTTGTCAAACTGGCAGATCCACCATCACCTACAATCATATTCTGAGCTTTGCCGCCGAAGTCTCGGAGCACTCGCCCATTCGGAGAAAGAGTGGGACGAAAGCAGCGCCCCATAATCTGCAGTACACTGACAGGCCGTTCCGCACGCAATGGATCTGTGTTTACCTCTGCAGTGGCCGAATGGCATGATCTGCCCCTGGTGAGTGTCCGCTTTCGACCCAAAGCGGCCTGTCGCGAGGGGCAGCAGTCGGCCAATAGGGGACGCTCGCAAGCGACCACTAATGGCCCTAAGCGCACATTCTTTAAGTGCTCACATTATCGGCGCAGCGCAGAGCAATGGCCCTGTCAGCGGGCAGCCTTGTGACCTCTCATCCTTCTGTCCGGTGACGACCCCGCTAGATAACATACCGACTTATAGGTAAAGACGGATTAGTTTGAGCACGCACTTGTCCTCTACGTGATGTTGCACATGGACTATTTGGGCGTCGTTATTGACCCGATTACCGTATGTAATCATAGCGCGTATAGATGCCAACTAAATTAACACTAAAAAGTTTAATAAATTCGTTCCTCCCACTTATTGCCAATATTCGCCAACTCAATCAGGCCATTTGAATGTGTCCATAGCATTAACCGAAGCCCGCGACCTCCACTGCTGACGTGCGTTCTCCAAGCTTTACGACCATCGCGCACTAACTGAACATTGGAGCTTTCAGAAGTATCAAACGTATCTATTGAGTTCTTGGGGTACCCCGCCAAGGCCCGAATGATGGTCTGAAAAGCTAAACTACTGAAGGCGTGGGTGCCAGAGCATTCGTGCCCTAGTAGAGAATTTCGAAAATTCTCACCCAAAGTAAAGCATTGATCATCAAAACTTTTCGGATCATGCCCATTGGCTGCTAAAAACTGTACAACACCGAAATATAGTGAGCTTTTGAGTTCTGAATCATTTGCAGATTCCTGGTAGAGACTTTCAGCATTGACCCTCAGGATATAGTCAATTAAGTTGTCCGAAATCGATATTTTGTGACTAATCTCTTTAGGCACTACAAACTGTCCTGGCACTACGCTGGTTATCGTCCCCGTAACAACTGCGTCTCGAGGAAAG
This sequence comes from Pseudomonas entomophila, assembly GCF_029478665.1. Lineage (GTDB taxonomy): Bacteria > Pseudomonadota > Gammaproteobacteria > Pseudomonadales > Pseudomonadaceae > Aquipseudomonas > Aquipseudomonas entomophila_F. The sequence goes on along the minus strand of NZ_JARPQB010000012.1, from coordinate 122,715 downwards.
TCAGGTAAGTGATGATGAAACACGATATGATCGTATCCAAATCCAGCGTTTTCAAGGCTCAGATCAACCATCAAGTTCGCAAGATGCTCTTCTCTGTCCGCATCACTATGAAGGTCAGGATCAACCTCTAACGAAACTTCCTGCCACTCGGCCAAAATTTCCTCATCCACTTTAAGCTGAGCAACATTATTTACTAAGTAAATTACTGCCTTAGTGATGTGATCCGCACCAAAACCAAAGTCATGTTTCGCAGGAAAATTTCGCTTAAACAGGTCAAAACTCGGATACATTCCTTTACACTGGAGTTTGAGAAGTGCGTCGGGCTCAAGGAATACCGGTCGCCCAGCCTCGTGCTCGTCCCTAAGTTTTCTAAGGCCTGCGTAATAGTGTTGAATTTTATCCTGCGCGCAGAATGCGCTTGCGAGCAGATAATCAGCGCTGATCAGAATTCGCATCCCTGCGCTTCCTTGTAATAATAGGTTTCAGCTTGGGTTTCGGCTTGTCACCGGGATTCTGTCTTTCATTGAATTCCTTACGCGCCGCGGCAACCAATATATTTTCTACTTCCCGATCACTTTGATCGAAAAACTCGTCGGGCCAGTCCTGAATAACACCAAAACGATTGATCTCGACTTTTCGTATTGAGGAAGCTCCCTCATTTTTTTCTATGAAATAAATAGGCGATTCCTCGCCGAGGCGCTCTTGATTACCCTGAGCGATCCGGAGCCTCAACCTATTTATCATATACTCACTGTGGGTCTCTACCAAACACTGCCTATTAAAACCGGAAATCGCTATGAAAAAATCACAGAGCTTTGACTGCACTTTCGGGTGCAGGTGCAACTCAGGCTGCTCAAGGATCAAAATATTGTCAGCATCTGCAAGCAAGCACATTACAAGGATTGGCAATATCTGACTCACTCCAACCCCAACATGCGTCAGATCTTGAGGATGATCCTTATCCGAAATATTGACTTTCAGCTCATACCCTAGTTTTCCCTTATCAATTGTTTGGATTTTTTTTACGACCCCCAAATAAGATAGCCAGTCATGACAAGCATCTTGAAGTGACGCGGTTTTATTCGACCAGCTAAATTCCTGGTTTTCACCTAGCTGTGGCTTAGGATATTTTATTAGTCGCTCTTTATTTGCATGAAGTACTGCAGCAGTATACTCACCTTTCAATCCTATATTTGTGCCGACCTCTTGATCCATGAATGGATAGACGGCAGAAGGCTCATTCCGGAGAGGTTTTAAATATTTGATATTCTTGGGGAACTCAACCCGCAACTGCTGGCTGGCGGGAGATAGCAACTTCAAATCGTACTCTTCGATACGCTGTTCTTTAACATCAACAGAGTCGTACCAGATTTCTTGAATTGCGGCGCGGTGTTTATCGATGAATTCTATCAAGGATTGCTGCTGAGCTTCCTCTAGGCTATCTAAAAACTCATGCCATTCGCCAAGCTTGATTTTTTGCTCTAGAAAAACTTGGGGAAAGAGCTTGTTGGTAAGTTTAAAGTTCGCAGTGATAAAGTCCTCTTGAATGGAGGCGCGCACCTGATTTTTGTTTATTTTTTTTTGATCCGAGATGCTTAATCCGATAAGCGTAAGGGAGCTTAGTAAAGCTGATTTCAACGCATCTCGCTCATCATCTATACGTTTGTTAACTTCCCTAAATATTTCAGGAGGAAGCTCAATAGGGGACGAGCTTCCAAACGAATGTCGTGCGAATAAATGGATATTCTTTCTGCACATAGCGCTCACAATATATGCAGAAAGCTTTTTAGTATGATTGTACCTTACTAGCAGCTCACGTGGCAGCAAAGGCCCCTTGCATCCTAGCACTTCATGGCCGGGGTATTCTTTTTCTAAAGCCTCGCCATCCTTAGATTTTAAATCGACGATCTCATAATCGTAGCTATATATGCGAACACCCTGTACTACTGGAACCTTTGCGGGCCTCAACTCTATATACTCTTCCAGCGCTGGATCATCTGGGGTATTTAGAATCCGCATTCTTAGGCTTTGTATTGGAGGGTGAAATATCTCTTCATCACCTTTAGATTTTTTCTTTGCACCGAACTCCAAGTCAAGCTCAATTTTTTCGGGCGCATCATTAATGAGCCTTGAGCTATCATTATGCAATCTTAACTTAATCCGAGTCCTGCTCGAATCGCTATAATTGGATCTAATATCATCATAAGCCCCTAGGCGAGCTAAGTGACCATTCAAAACTACAGAGTTAGAAGTCTGCCGCGCACTTAAAGTCTGGCTAAGCAGCAACAGCGCTTGAAGTATAGAGCTTTTCCCGCTGCTATTTGACCCACAGAACAGAGTAAGTGGGCCTAGTCTTATCTCTTCCGTTTCTATAAATGATTTTAAATTTGAAAGCTTCAATGTCTCGATCATAGTTCCCTATCCCTGAACGGTGCTGGTCGACTGAGCACGTAAAGTCCAATACCTATCTTTCACTAATATATCCGATTCCATATATATTTGAAGCATAGATCCACGTCTGTATCGTCATGTCATGGTGCCATGTATCGTTGGGCTGTTCACCACTTTTAATTAAGTTTTTGAACGATTGTCAATGCCAGCATCAGGGCCATCCGCGATACGGTTGCTGCTTTCATCGTTAGCCCAATGAGCCCTTTTGGTGCCTCACACTGAGCTTAATGGCTGCGATGGGTCGAAAGCGGTCTTCCATAAGCGTCTGCTTTTGGCCGTTTGCTGCCCTCCACGAACGGCTGCTATGGGTCGAAAGCGGCCATCCGAGATCTACCATTTGCAATTCAGTTGGGTGCGAGCATCTGACCATCAACCCATGGAGGTAAACGGCTCTGAACAGCCCTCTTTCACGGATTTCGATGTACTAAGCAGCCCGCGAAATCTAATCAACATCGCGGTGGCGCAAAAAGTGGGGTAAATTTCTATCAGCGGCAAAATTCGAAAGCATAAAAAAATCCAGTCACCGCTAAGTGACTGGATTCTTTGGAGTATTTTGGTCGGGACGGAGTGATTCGAACACTCGACCCCTTGCACCCCATGCAAGTGCGCTACCGGGCTGCGCTACGCCCCGACATCATTCTCGATACCGCTGAGAACGTTGAAGAATTTAACCTAACCTTTTGAATAATGGAAGCTTTTTTTCAAAAATTTCCACTCGTCGCCAACCAGGTCACTTCTTCAGAACCACCAACACATCCTCCAACTCCGCAATCATCTGCCGAATCAGCTGCTTGTATTGGCTGGACTCATCCTTGACCTCATCACTGGAGAGCCGCAACCGCGCCCCGCCAATGGTAAAGCCCTGGTCATACAGCAAAGCGCGGATCTGGCGGATCATCAGCACGTCTTGGCGCTGATAATACCGCCGGTTGCCACGGCGCTTCACCGGGTTGAGCTGCGGGAATTCCTGCTCCCAGTAGCGCAGCACGTGCGGTTTTACCGCACAGAGCTCGCTGACTTCACCAATGGTGAAGTAGCGTTTGCCCGGGATGGGGGGCAGCTCGTCGTTATGGCTTGGTTCCAGCATAGGCCTCTACCCGGGCTTTCAGCTTCTGCCCTGGACGAAAGGTGACGACGCGGCGCGCGGTGATCGGGATCTCTTCCCCTGTCTTGGGGTTGCGGCCCGGCCGCTGGCGTTTGTCGCGAAGGTCGAAGTTGCCGAAACCGGACAACTTGACCTGCTCGTTGTCTTCAAGCGCGTGCCGAATTTCTTCGAAAAACAGCTCGACCAGCTCCTTGGCCTCACGCTTGTTAAGCCCCAGCTCCTCGTACAGCCTTTCGGCCATCTCAGCTTTCGTCAGAGCACCCATGCCGTTATTTCCTTAACGTGGTGTTCAACCTTTGTTCAAGCGAGGTGAGGATGGTTTGCAGGGTTTCATTCACCTCATCGTCGTTAAGAGTGCGCGATGGATGTTGCCAGGTCAAGCCGACGGCCAGGCTTTTTCTATCAGGATCAATGCCTTTACCCTGGTAGACGTCAAACAGCCTGAGGTCTGTAAGCCATTCGCCTGCATTGTCACGAATTACTTCAAGCACCGCGCTGGAAGCCACATCACGACCTGCGATCAAGGCCAGGTCACGGCGGGTTTCCGGGAACTTGGACAGCTCGCTGAACTTCGGCAGGCGGCCTTCCACGACATCACCGAGCACCAGCTCGAAGACGAATACCGGGCGGTCGAGGCCGAGGGTCTTGGCCAGCTCCGGGTGGATGGCGCCGAGGTAGCCGACTTCCTTGCCGTCGCGCTCGATGCGGGCGGTCTGGCCAGGGTGCAGGGCTGGGTGCTTGCCGGCGACGAAGGTGAAGTCGCTCAGGGCGCCCGAGTAGCCCAGCAGGGCTTCCACGTCGGCTTTGACGTCGAAGAAGTCGATGCCGTCGCGGCCGTTGGCCCAGCCTTCTGGCTGGCGGCTGCCGGTGACGACGCCGGCGATCATCGGCTGCTGCTTGAGGTCACCCAACTGGCCGACGAAGCGCAGGCCGCTTTCGAACAGGCGCACGCGGTCTTGCTGGCGGTTGAGGTTGTGCTGCATCGCCTTGACCAGGCCCGGCCACAGCGAGGCGCGCATGGCGGCCATGTCGCTGGAGATGGGGTTGGCCAGCAGCAGCGGCTCGACGCCTGGGGTGAACAGCTCGAACAGTTTCGGGTCGATGAAGCTGTAGGTGATGGCTTCCTGGTAGCCGCGGGCGACCAGCAGGCGGCGCAGGTTCGGCAGCTCGCCGCGGGTTTCCGGGCGGGCTTGCGGGGCCAGGCGGGCCTGCGGGTAACGGACTGGCAGGTTGTTGTAGCCGTACAGACGAGCCAGTTCTTCGATCAGGTCGACTTCCAGGCTGACGTCGAAGCGGTGGCTTGGGACGGTGACCGTCCACTCCCCTGCCCCATTGGCGCTGGTTTTCAGCTCCAAGGCGTTGAGCAGCTGCTCAACCTGGGCGGCGTCCATCTGCATGCCGAGCATCTGGGTGATGAGTTCGTCGCGCAGGGTGATCGGGGCGATGCTTGGCAGGTGCTGCTCGCTCACGGCCTCGACTACGGGGCCTGCTTCGCCGCCGACGATCTCCAGCACCAGGGCGGTGGCGCGCTCCATGGCTTCACGGGCCAGTTGCGAATCCACGCCGCGCTCGTAGCGGTGCGAGGCGTCGGTGTGCAGGCCGTAGGAACGGGCCTTGCCGGCGACGGAAATCGGCTCGAAGAAGGCGCTTTCCAGGAACAGATCGCGGGTCTTCTCGGTGTTGACGCCGCTGTGCTCGCCACCCATCACGCCGGCAATCGCCAGGGCGCGGGTGTGGTCGGCGATCACCAGGGTGTCGGCGCGCAGGGCGACTTCCTGGCCATCCAGCAGGACGAGCTTCTCGCCCTCCTCGGCCATGCGTACGCGGATGCCGCCGTTGATTTCGGCGAGGTCGAAGGCGTGCATCGGCTGGCCGAGTTCGAGCATCACGTAGTTGGTGATGTCGACGGCGGCGTCGATGCTGCGCACGTCGCTACGGCGCAGGCGCTCGACCATCCACAGCGGGGTCGGCTTGCTCAGGTCGACGTTGCGGATGACGCGGCCCAGGTAGCGTGGGCAGGCGGCCGGGGCGCTGACTTCGACCGGGCGCACTTCGTCGTGGGCGGCCGGTACGGCCGGCACCACCGGGCGGGTGACCGGCACGTCGTACAGGGCGCTGACGTCGCGGGCCAGGCCGGCGATGGACAGGCAGTCGCCGCGGTTCGGGGTCAGGCCGATCTCGATGCTGGCGTCGTCGAGGTTCAGGTACTGACGGATGTCCTGGCCCACCGGGGCGTCGGCTGCCAGTTCCAGCAGGCCGTCGTTCTCTTCGCTGATCTGCAGTTCAGCCGCCGAGCAGAGCATGCCGAACGACTCGACGCCGCGCAGCTTGGCCTTCTTGATCTTGAAGTCGCCCGGCAGTTCGGCGCCGATCATGGCGAACGGGATCTTGATGCCTGGGCGGGCATTCGGGGCGCCGCAGACCACCTGGAAGGTTTCCGCGCCGTTGCTCACCTGGCACACGCGCAGCTTGTCGGCGTCCGGGTGTTGTTCGGTGGTGAGGATCTCGCCCACCACGATGCCGCTGAACTGGCCGGCAGCGGGGGTCACGCTGTCGACTTCGAGGCCGGCCATGGACAGGCGGGCGACCAGTTCGTCACGGGAGACTTGCGGGTTTACCCAACCGCGCAGCCACTGTTCACTGAATTTCATGCTGTTCTCCTGAAAGTTGCGTCGATTGGGCCTAGCGGAATTGAGCCAAGAACCGCAGGTCGTTGTCGAAGAACAGACGCAAATCGTTGACGCCATAGCGCAGCATGGCCAGGCGCTCGGCGCCCATGCCGAAGGCGAAGCCTTGATATTCTTCCGGGTCGATGCCGGACATGCGCAGCACGTTCGGGTGGACCATGCCGCAACCCATCACTTCCAGCCAGCCGGTCTGCTTGCACACGCGGCAGCCATTGCCGGAACACATCACGCACTGGATGTCGACTTCGGCGCTCGGTTCGGTGAAGGGGAAGAACGACGGGCGGAAGCGCACGGCCAGTTCTTTCTCGAAGAACACCCGCAGGAACTCTTCGATGGTGCCCTTGAGGTCGGCGAAGTTGATGCCACGGTCGATCAGCAGGCCTTCGACCTGGTGGAACATCGGCGAGTGGGTGATATCCGAGTCGCAACGGTACACACGGCCCGGGCAGACAATGCGGATCGGCGGCTGAGTGCTTTCCATGGTACGCACCTGAACCGGCGAGGTGTGGGTGCGCAGCAGCATGTTGGCGTTGAAATAGAAGGTGTCGTGCATCGCCCGGGCCGGGTGGTGGCCGGGGATGTTGAGCGCTTCGAAGTTGTGGTAGTCGTCTTCGACCTCGGGGCCTTCGGCGATGCCGTAGCCAATGTGGGTGAAGAACTGCTCGATGCGCTCGAGAGTACGGGTGATCGGGTGCAGCCCGCCGGTGGTCTGGCCACGGCCTGGCAGGGTGACGTCGATGCATTCGGCGGCCAGGCGAGCGTTGAGCTCGGCCTCTTCAAAGGCGGCCTTGCGTGCGTTGAGCACGTCGGTGACGCGTTCCTTGGCGTCGTTGATCAGCGCGCCGACCTTGGGGCGCTCCTCGGCTGGCAGGTTGCCCAGGGTCTTCATCACCTGGGTCAGCTCGCCTTTCTTGCCGAGAAATTGGACCCGGATCTGTTCCAGGGTTGTGATGTCTTCAGCGCGTTCCACGGCCTCGAGGGCTTGGGCGACCAGCGCGTCCAGGTTTTCCATGTACAGACTCCAGATACGAAAATAGGGGAAGAGCTTTTGAAGGCTCTTCCCCTATCCGATGACGTTTTACACCCGACGGCGCAGGCGCCGCCGGATGATTGTCGTGGGTACTTAAGCCAGTACGGCTTTAGCCTTCTCGACAATCGCAGCAAACGCCGCTTTTTCGTTCACTGCCAGATCAGCCAGAACCTTACGGTCGATTTCGATCGACGCTTTTTTCAGGCCAGCAATCAGACGGCTGTACGACAGACCGTTGGTGCGGGCACCGGCGTTGATACGAGCGATCCACAGTGCGCGGAACTGACGCTTCTTCTGGCGACGGTCGCGGTAGGCGTATTGGCCTGCCTTGATGACCGCTTGCTTGGCTACACGGAATACGCGCGAACGTGCACCGTAGTAACCTTTAGCCAGTTTCAGAATTTTTTTGTGACGCTTACGAGCGATAACGCCGCGCTTAACACGAGCCATGAGTAACTTCCTCTATCTTAACCAGAATTAACGAACGCGCAGCATGCGCTCGACTTTTGCCACGTCAGACGGGTGCAGCAAGCTGGCACCGCGCAGTTGACGCTTACGCTTGGTCGACATTTTGGTCAGGATGTGGCTCTTGAAAGCGTGCTTGTGCTTGAAGCCGGAAGCCGTCTTCAGGAAGCGCTTCGCAGCACCGCTCTTGGTTTTCATTTTTGGCATGTTGGAACTCCGCATTCGAATAAAAATTACACAATAATCATCAGGCCTGCCGTGCCCGGGAGATTACTTCTTCTTTTTGGGGGCGATGACCATCATAAGCTGGCGTCCTTCCATCTTCGGATGCTGCTCAACGGTGCCGTATTCCACGAGGTCGGCCTCGACCCGCTTCAACAGCTCCATGCCCAGCTCCTGGTGGGCCATCTCACGGCCGCGGAATCTCAGAGAGATCTTGGCCTTGTCCCCATCGCTAAGGAAACGTACCAGGTTGCGTAGTTTTACCTGGTAATCCCCTTCTTCCGTCCCTGGACGAAACTTGATTTCTTTGATCTGGATCTGCTTCTGGTTCTTCTTGGCTTCGTTGGCCTGCTTCTTCTTCTCGAAGAGGTGCTTGCCGTAGTCCATCACCTTGCAGACGGGCGGTTGCGCGTCTGCAGAGATTTCCACCAGATCCAGCTTCGCTTCATCAGCGATACGCAGCGCTTCATCAATCGAGACGATGCCAATCTGCTCGCCGTCAGCACCAATTAACCGAACCTCGCGTGCCGAGATATTCTCGTTGATCGGGGCTTTCGGTGCAGTTCGTTTATCGTTTCTCATTTCACGCTTAATAGTCATTACTCCGATTCTTGGCGACCACGCCGGGAAACCGCTTGCGACAGCAGCTCAGCGAACTGCGCGACGGGCATCGAGCCCAGGTCTGCGCCTTCGCGGGTGCGCACAGCGACGGTTTGCGTTTCGACTTCGCGATCCCCTATAACCAAAAGGTAAGGGACCCGCAGCAACGTATGCTCGCGGATTTTAAAGCCGATCTTCTCATTTCTCAAGTCCGACTTGGCACGGAATCCGCTACCGTTCAGGGCTTTTTCCACTTCGAGGGCGAAATCGGCCTGCTTGTCGGTGATGTTCATGATCACGGCTTGGGTCGGCGCGAGCCAGGCCGGGAACACGCCGGCGTAGTGCTCGATGAGCATGCCGATGAAGCGCTCGAACGAGCCGAGGATGGCGCGGTGCAGCATCACCGGGCGCACACGGCTGTTGTCTTCGGCGATGTAGCTGGCGTCCAGGCGCTCGGGCAGGTTCGGGTCGTACTGCAGGGTGCCGCACTGCCAGTTACGGCCGAGGCAGTCGCGCAGGGTGAACTCGATCTTCGGGCCGTAGAAGGCGCCCTCGCCCGGCTGGTACTCCCACTCCAGGCCCGATTCGTTCAGGGCGTCGGCCAGCGCGCCTTCGGCGCGGTCCCACAGCTCTTCGGAACCGACGCGCTTGGCGGGGCGGGTGGACAGCTTCATGGCGACGTCGGTGAAACCGAAGTCCTTGTACACATCAAGCGTGAGCTTGATGAAGTCGGCAGCTTCCTTCTTCACCTGGTCTTCGGTGCAGAAGATGTGCGCGTCGTCCTGCACGAAGCCACGCACGCGCATGATGCCGTGCAGCGCGCCGGACGGCTCGTTGCGGTGGCAGGCGCCGAACTCGGCCAGGCGCAGCGGCAGGTCGCGGTACGACTTCAGGCCCTGGTTGAACACCTGCACGTGGCACGGGCAGTTCATCGGTTTTACCGCGTAGTCGCGGTTTTCCGACGAAGTGGTGAACATGTTCTCGGCGTAGTTGGACCAGTGGCCGGAACGCTCCCAGAGGATGCGGTCGACGACCTGCGGGGTCTTGATCTCTTGATAGCCGTTTTCACGCTGGACCTGGCGCATGTACTGCTCGAGCACCTGGTACACGGTCCAGCCGTTGGCGTGCCAGAACACCATGCCCGGGGCTTCTTCCTGCAGGTGGAACAGGTCGAGCTGCTTGCCGATCTTGCGGTGGTCGCGTTTTTCGGCTTCTTCGATGCGCTGAATGTAGGCAGCCAGCTGCTTCTTGTCGGCCCAGGCGGTGCCATATACGCGCTGCAGCTGCTCGTTCTTGGCATCGCCGCGCCAGTAGGCGCCGCTCAGCTTGGTCAGCTTGAACGCTTTGAGGAAGCGGGTGTTCGGCACGTGCGGGCCGCGGCACATGTCGACATATTCTTCGTGGTAGTACAGGCCCATGGCCTGTTCATCCGGCATGTCCTCGACCAGGCGCAGCTTGTAGTCTTCGCCACGCTGGGTGAACACGTCGATGACTTCGGCGCGCGGGGTCATCTTCTTGACGACGTCGTAGTCCGTGTCGATCAGCTGCTGCATGCGCTTTTCGATGGCGGCGAGGTCGTCCGGAGTGAAGGGACGCTCGTAGGCGATGTCGTAGTAGAAGCCTTCGTCGATCACCGGGCCGATGACCATGCGGGCGGTCGGGTACAGCTGCTTCACCGCGTGGCCGATCAGGTGGGCGCACGAGTGACGGATGATCTCCAGTCCCTCTTCATCTTTAGGGGTGATGATCTGCAGGGTGGCGTCGTGGTCGATCTTGTCGCAGGCATCGACGAGTTTGCCGTCGACCTTGCCGGCGAGGGTCGCCTTGGCCAGGCCTGCACCGATCGAGGCGGCGACTTCGGCTACGGATACCGGCTGGTCGAACGTGCGTTGACTGCCATCGGGAAGAGTAATAATGGGCATGGCGCCTCCTCTCCTAGTGGTGACCCCTACCAAAGGTCACGTGGGTTGGGATGAGCCAGTACAAGATCCGCCCTGCCTTTCCCGGGGGAAAGCCTGCCTCACAGTGGCAGAGACCTGTTCGGTCTGCCAGGGACGAACCAGAGTGACTGGAAGGTAAAAGTTGCAAGCCGCCAGTGGCGAGCCGCAAGCCGAGCATGCTAGCACGCGGGTTGCACCGGAAAGCAGAAATATTTGGAAATTACGGCCTTGGGGTGAACTTGTACGGAAAATTTTCTATCAGACCTTCTGAAGCCACCTACTCTTGATGAGACCTTTACCCAAGGAGTGCCTGGTTATGCGACTTCAGCCTCTTCTGGCCGTCTGGGCCGTAAGCGCCCTGCTGCCTCTGGCGGCCAATGCGGGTAGTTTCCCCGCCGGCACGGAGCAACCCTACATGACCGAGTGCATGCAAACCGCGCATGGTCGGGGTGTAGACGCGACAACGGCGGAAAATCTTTGCAAGTGCGGAGCCAAAGTGATCAAGGAGAAATTCAACGACAAGGAAATCAAAGACCTCACCACTGCGGAAGACGGCGTCGACGCCAACCTCAAGCAGAAGGCCCAGATGGCCGTGCAGGCCACCTGCAAGCCGAAATAGAGGGGTCGCGGGACGATCCGACGCATCTTTTGCGCCAGATCAACATCCTGCGAAGGTAAAAGGCGCTAGATGCGCAGAAATGGACTATGATGTCGCCGGTGCACCTGTAGCCTCGGCAACATCGCACTTCGATAAAAATCATGTTTCTGGAGATTCACCTCATGTCCAATCGCCAAAACGGCACCGTCAAATGGTTCAATGATGAAAAAGGCTACGGCTTCATCACCCCAGCAGGCGGCGGCGACGACCTGTTCGTACACTTCAAGGCCATCGAATCCGACGGCTTCAAGAGCCTGAAAGAAGGCCAGGCTGTAACCTTCGTTGCCGAGAAAGGCCAGAAGGGCATGCAGGCTGCACAGGTTCGTCCGGAGTAATTCGGATAGCTGTAAAAAAACCCGCCACTTGTGGCGGGTTTTTTTATGGGCGCGTTTCGGGCTTTGCGAGACGGCCCTCTGTAGGAGCGGCTTCAGCCGCGATGCAGGCTACTCGGTGCGAATGGCACCCGCTTTGCGGGTGATCGCGGCGGAAGCCGCTCCTACAGGGGTATAGCGCCGAGCCTCGGGTCAACCGCAGTTGACGCGGGTGACCACGCCCTTTTCGTCGACATTCAGGTTCAGCCGTTCGGAGCGGTACTCCAGGGTGATCACGTCGTGCGGGGTGAGGATGCGCGCCATCTGCGAACCACTGGCCTTGCGCGCCTGATCCAGCAGCGCTGGAGTGGCCTGCTTGCCGATGCTGAAGTCGGCGCCACTGGCCTCGCAGCGGCCGTCGTTGCCGGCCGGGGCGCTCGGAGCGCTGCCGCCGCCCGAGGAGCCGCCAGTGCTGCAACCTGCCAGAACAGTGGCCAGCAGCAGGGTCGCCAGGGAAGCGCGGGTACGGAACATGAATCCTCCTAGATCGATCTGGGTACTGCCTTATCCGACAGTACCGCGGAATGTTTGTTGCAAAACCGCACGATTCTGCCCTAACTCGCCATGTGACGCGAAAGGCAATCGTGAACGGATATTGCACCGAACCGTCGGTTCGGCCAAGCGCGCCCTTTATGCCTAAGTCGCAGATCCCCTTGCGCAAAGGCATGATTTACTGCAAGAAGTGGAGCACGACACGCCTCCCCTTCGAACGCCAGGACGCGGTATTCGACCTATCACCCAGGCTACAGCGAGAACCGCCCCATGAGCAGCCACAGCATCGATGCCGACATCAAGGTCAAGTGGGACGAAGGCCAGAGCGCCTACAGCCCCGGCACGCCCGAAGAACTGGTACTGATCGCCATCGACCTGCTGGTACGCGACCTGGGCGGCGAGGCGGCGCGCAGCTTCATCGAGCAGGTGCTCGAACACCACGCGCCGCAGGGGGCTATTTCAATCGAGCCAAGCGTGCGCTGAGCAGGTCGAAGAAGCCCTGGGCATCGCCCTCCTTCACCCACATCACATTGGCCGGCTGCTTGAGCACGCCGTACCAGTCGGCGACGGTCTGGCCGAAGGTCGGGCCTTCACGACTGTCGACCGCCAGGTGCACCTGGCGCCCCTTGAACAGCTCGGGCTTGAGCAGGTAGGCGATGACGCTGGCGTCGTGCACCGGGCCGCCGGGGATGCCGTAGGTGTCCATGTCGTACTTGATGTAGGCATTGAGAATGTCCACCACCAGCTTGCTGGCGTGGTTGTTCACCGCGGCCAGTTGCTTGAGGCGCGCCTCGCTGGTGAGCACCTTGTGGGTGACGTCCAGCGGCAGGTAGGTGAGCTTGACGCCGCTGGCCAGCACCACTTCGGCGGCATGGGGGTCGGCGAACAGGTTGAACTCGGCGGCCGGGGTGATGTTGCCGCCGTTGAAGTGGGCACCGCCCATCACCACCACTTCCTTGATGCCATTGACGATCTCGGGCTTCTGGATCAATGCCAGGGCCAGGTTGGTCTGTGGGCCAAGCATGGCGATGGTGATGCTGTGGGGCTCGGCGGCGCCCAGGGTGTCGATCAGGTACTGCACGGCGTTGCCCTTGGCCAGGGGCTTCTTCGGTTCGTGGACCTGCACGCCGGTGAGGCCTTCTTCGCCATGCACGTTGGCCGCGTAGATGGGCGTGCGCACCAGTGGGCGCCCTGCCCCAGCGTAGACCGGGATCTCTTCGCGGCCACCCCATTCGCGGGCCAGCCGGGCGTTGCGCGAGGTTTTTTCCAGGCGCACGTTGCCGGCGACGGTGGTGATGGCGCGGATCTTCAGCTCGTCAGGGGAAGCCATGGCCAGCAGCAATGCCACCACGTCGTCGGCGCCGGGGTCGGTGTCGATGATCAGGTCGCGGGGGGCGGCCTGCAGGGCGGTGGCGGCTAGCGCGGACATGAGGACGGCTCCTTGGAGCAGGCGTTTGAGGGACATTCAGCACTCCTTGTTGCTAGGGGATGGATTCAACAGGGGCCGCCTTGCGGCCCTTTCGCGGCACAAGGCCGCTCCTACAGGAACCGCATCGCCCCTGTAGGAGCGGCCTTGTGCCGCGATCGAGGGCGCAGCCCTCGCAATCGCTCTCAGAAGGTGACGCCGGCCACCACCGCGATATTGCTGTAGGGCCGGCACTCACCGGTACGAACCACGGCCCGCGCCTGCCGGCACAGCGTCTTGAAATCGGCATGGTTCATCACTTCACGCTGGCCGATCTCGCCACGGGCATGCATCTGTTCGACTTCGATCAGGCCCAGCGGCGCGGCCTGGAACATTTCCTCGGCCAGCACATGCCGCTCCACCTGCATCTCGCTCAGCACCACGCGCAGCACGCTGGTGAAGTCCGGGATGCCTGGGGTCAGCGCCAGGTCGATGAGTTCCACGCCAGGCGGCACCGGCAAGCCGGCGTCACCAATCACCAGGATGTCGCCATGCCCCAGGCCGGCGATGGTCCGCGACAGGGCGATATTCAGCAGCGGCGTCTTTTTCATGGCGCCAACTCCTTCAGGTAGGGAATCGACGGCTGCGCACCGGCACGGGTCACCGACAATGCGGCGGCGCGCTGGCCAAAGCCGATGGCTTGCTCTTCCGACAGGCCGCGCGCCAGGCCAGCGGCAAAGCCGCCGACAAAGGTATCCCCCGCCGCCGTGGTGTCCAGTGGCTGCACGCGAGGGGCCGGGAAATGCCGGCTGCCGGCGGCATCGACCAGCAGCGCGCCGTCGGCGCCCAGGGTGACGATCACCTTGCCCGCCCCCAGCTGGCGCATGCGCTCGGCGGCGCGACGGGCGCTGTCCTGGTCGCTGACCGGCACGCCGGCCAGGGCCTCGGCCTCGCTCTCGTTGGGGATCAGGTAGTCGATATGGGCGAACCACTCCGACGGCAGCGGGCCGCTGGCCGGCGCCGGATTGAGGATCACCGTCTTGCCCAGTTCACGGCCACGGGCCAGGGTCCAGGCCACGGTGGCGCTAGGCACCTCCAGCTGGCAGATGATCACCTCGGCCTGTTGCAGCAGGCTGTCGAAGCGGCGTACCGACTCTGGCCCGAGCAGGCCGTTGCCGCCTGGAATGATGACAATGGCGTTCTGGCTGGCAGCATCCACCACGATCAGCGCCACGCCACTGGACACACCCTCGCACACACTCACGCCCTGGCAATCGACACCCTCGGTCTGCAGGGCCTGGCGCAACTGCTGACCGTAGGCGTCGTCACCGACATTGCCGACCATCGCCACGCTGGCGCCCAGCCGGGCCACGGCCACGGCCTGGTTGGCGCCCTTGCCACCAGGGGCGGTGAAGAAACTCTCGCCGGCCAGGGTCTCGCCCCCCCGGGGCAGGCGCTGGGCGCGGGCCACCAGGTCCATGTTGAGGCTGCCGACCACTACCACCTTGGCATCCATGGGTATTCCTTAACGGTAATCGTTGAACAGGTCCGGGCGCGGCCCGGTGGATTCGCGCAGGACGATGCGCGGGGCGACGATGCGCTGTTCCGCCCCCTCGTGCTGACGCGCACCGATGCGTGACAGCAGCAGGCTCGCGGCGCTTTCGCCCAGCTCGCGGATCGACTGGCCGACCGTGGTCAGTGCCGGGTACACGTAGCGGCTGAGCTCGATGTCGTCGAAGCCGATCACCGACAGCTCGCCCGGCACGTCGATGTTGCGCTCGGCGGCGGCGCGCAGCACGCCGAAGCCGATCATGTCGTTGGCGGCGAAGATCGCCGTGGGCCGCTCGCCATCGAGCAGCCGCGCCGCCGCGGCATGGCCGCCGGGGCTGGTGAAGTCGCTGTGCAGCACATGCCCCTTGGCCACCGCCACCCCGGCCTCGGCCATGGCGCGACGGAAGCCCGCCAGGCGCAGCTGGCTCACGCCGGTGTCGGCGGGGCCGGCGATGGTGGCGATCTCGCGATGGCCCAGCTCCAGCAGATGGCGGGTGGCCAGGTAAGCGCCATGTTCATGGTCGATGCGCACCAGGTCGGCGGCCACGCCGTCCAGGGCACGGTCGACGATGACCATGGGCGTGCGCACGCCGCCGAGGCTGTCGAGCAGATCCTGGTCCTCGCCCACCGAGGCGACGATCAAGCCGTCGATGCGTTTTTCCAGCAGCACGCGCAGGTAGCTGCGCTGCTTTTGCGGATTGTCGTCGGAGTTGCACAGGATCACGCAGTAGCCATTGCGCTCGCAGGCGTCCTCGATACCCCGGGCCAGTTCGGCGAAGTACGGGTTGACGCTGTTGGGCACCAGCAACCCAATGGTGGCGGTGCTGCGCGCCTTGAGCGAACGGGCCACGGCGCTGGGCACGTAGTCGAGCTCAGCGATCGCCGCCTCGACCTTGAGCCGCACGGGCTCGCTGACCGGGCGGGTCTTGTTCAGTACATGGGACACGGTGGTGTAGGAGATACCCGCCAGTGCCGCGACATCTTTGATGGTTGCCATGGATTCAGTTCCGCCGGTTCGCGCGCCGGCTACGGTAAGTGTCGAGCACCACGGCGATGACGATGACCGCCCCGGTGATGATGCGTTTGGTGGGTTCCGAAGCGCCGATCTGGGCCAGGCCCGCGGCCAGCACCGAGATGATCAGCACACCGAAGAAGGTGCTGATGACCGAGCCACGCCCGCCCATCAGGCTGGTGCCGCCGATCACCACGGCGGCAATCACCTGCAGTTCGAGGCCGGCGCCGGCATTCGGGTCGGCGGCCTCCAGGCGCGAGATCTGGAACAGCGCGGCCAGGCCGGCGAGCACGCCCATCAGGGTGAACACCAGGATCTTGTACGGGCGCGGGTCGATGCCGGCCAGGCGCACGGCCTCTTCGTTGGTGCCGATGCCGATCAGGTAGCGGCCGAACACGGTGCGGGTCAGCACCAGCTGGGCCAGCACGATCACCAGCAAGGCGATGATGAAGGCCGGCGAGATACCGAAGGCGATGGGGTTGGAGAACCAGGCGAAGGCATCGCCGATGTAGGCGGTGCGCGAGTCGGTGAACTGGTAGGCCAGGCCCCGGGCCATCTCCAGCACACCCAGCGAGACGATGAACGAGGGGATGCGCCAGGCCACGGTGATGCTGCCGGTGATACTGCCGGCCAGCGCCGCCACGGCCATGCCGAGCAAGGCGGCGGGCAGCACGCTCCAACCCCAGCCGAGGATGGCCACGCTGACGGCCGAGGCGGCCAGGGCCAGCACCGAGCCCACCGACAGGTCGATGCCGCCGATGATCAGCACGAAGGTCATGCCCACCGCCAGCACCATCAGGTCGGGGATCTGGTTGGCCAGGGTGCTGAAGGTGGCATAGGAGAGGAAGTGGCTGCTCAGCATCGAGAACAGCACGATCATCGCCAGCAAGGCGCCGGCCAGGCCCAGGTAGGTGCCCAGGCCGTAGTAGTTGCCGCTGCGGCGGGCGGGCGCTGCGCATGGGGTGTCGAGTGTGGTTTTCATGCGTCCATCCTGGGGGCTGCGTCGTGCAGCAGGGCATCACGTTTCTGGTAGCCGGCAAAGGCGGCGGCGAGGAGCTGGTCCTGGCTCCAGTGGTCGCGCTCGAAGGTGTCGATCAGGCGCCCGGCCGAGAGCACGGCGATGCGGTCGCAGATCAGCATCAGTTCGCGCAGGTCGCTGGACACCACGACAATGGCCTTGCCCTGGCGGGCGAGCTCGGCGAGCAGGCCATAGATGTCGAACTTGGCGCCGACGTCGATGCCGCGGGTGGGCTCGTCGAACAGCAGCACCTGGCAGTCGCGCTCCAGCCAACGGCCAATCACCACCTTCTGCTGATTGCCGCCGGACAGCTCGCCCACCGCCTGCGCGGGGCTGGCGCTGCGGATGCGCATGGCGCCGATCTGGCGCTCGGCCAGTTCACGTTCGGCGTTGCTGTCGAGCACACCGGCGCGGGACACGGCGCCGAGGTTACCCAGGGCGATGTTGGCGCTGATCGACTGGGTCAGCAGCAGGCCTTCGCCCTTGCGGTCCTCGGTGATCAGGGCGATGCCAGCCCTGACCGCGGCCTTGGGCGAGTCGATGGTCACGGGCACCGGTGGTTGGCCAAGGGCGACCTGGCCGCTGTCGGCGCGGTCGGCGCCGTAGATCAGGCGCAGCAGCTCGGTGCGCCCGGCACCGATCAGGCCGGAGACACCGAAGATCTCCCCTGCCCTGACCTCGAACGACACCTCGCGCACCTTGTCGCCACGGCTGAGCTTGTCGACCTTGAGCAGCGGCGCGCCGATCGTGCGCTGGCCCAGGTCGATATGCTCGCCCAGCTCGCGGCCGACCATCAGGTTGACCAGTTGTTCGCTGTTGTAGCGCTGGATCGGCTCGGCGCACACCAGCTTGCCGTCGCGCAGTACGGCGATGCGCTGGGCCACGCGCTGCAGCTCTTCAAGGCGGTGGGAGATATAGACGATGGCCACGCCGCGCTGGCGCAGGCGCTCGATCTGGGTGAACAGCAGCTCCACCTCGCGGGCGGTGAGCATGGCCGTGGGTTCGTCGAAGATCAGCACATGGCAGTCGCCGATCAGGTTACGGGCGATCTCGACCATTTGCTGGTGGCCGATGCCAAGCTCGCCGACCGGCGTGTCCGGGTCGATGGCGTCCAGGCCGACCTGGGCCATGGCCGCGCCAGCCAACTGGCGCAGGCGCTTCTGGTTGACCCAGCCGAGCCGGCTGGGCAGGTTGTCGAGGAACAGGTTCTCGGCCACGGTCAGGGTGGGCAGCAGGTTGAGTTCCTGCATCACCATGCGCACGCCCAGGCGCTCGGCTTCGGCGCGGCTGCCGGGGCTGTAGGGCTGGCCGCGATAGAGCATCTGCCCGGCGGTGGGGATCTCCAGGCCGCTGATCAGCTTGGACAGGGTCGACTTGCCCGCGCCGTTCTCGCCGGTCAGGGCCAGCACCTCGCCGCCGCGCAGCTCGAGGGTGACGTCGCCGAGCACGGGCTGGGCGTAGGTCTTGCCCAGGCCGCTGACGGCTAGCACGGTTTCATTGGCCGGTACTGACATGGCCATTTCTCCTAGGTTGGCACAACACCCCTGTAGGAGCGGGCTTGCCCCGCGAAGCAGTCGACGCGGTGCGTGGCACCGGCTACGCCGGTGATCGCGGGGCAAGCCCGCTCCTACAGGGATCGCAACATCACTGGGTGATCAACTCGACCGGGGTCTGGATGACGTTGTCGGCATCCACGCCGGGTTTCTCGCCCTTGAGCATCTTCAACGCCGCCTGGATGCCGAACACCGCCTGCTGGCTGGCCGCCTGGTCGAGGGTGGCCAGCACGCGACCGTCCTTGAGCATCGGTTTGATGGCATTGATGTTGTCGTAGCCGACCACCTGCACCTGGCCGGCCTTGCCGGCGGCGCGCACGGCCGAGACGGCGCCCAGGGCCATGCTGTCGTTGCCGGCCAGCAGCGCCTTCAATTCGGGGTATTCGTTGAGCATCGAGGCGGCCACCGCGTTGCCCTTGTCGATCTCCCAGTTGCCGGACTGCACCGAGACGATCTTCATCTGCGCGGCTTCCATGGCGTCCTTGAAGCCGGCGGTGCGCTGCTGGGCGTTGGTGGTGGTCGGCACGCCTTCGATGATGCCGACCTGGTCACCGGCCTTGAGCTTCTGCTTGGCGAGGTAGTCACCGACCAGGCGTGCGCCCTTGCGGTTGTCCGGGCCTACGAACGGTACGCTGATGCCCTTGCTCTTGAGCACCTCGGGGTCGAGGCGGTTGTCGATGTTGACCACGGTGATGCCGGCGTCCATGGCCTTCTTGATCACCGGCACCAGCGCCTTGGAGTCGGCGGGGGCGATGACCAGGGCCTTGGCGCCGGTGGCGATCATCTGCTCGACGATGCGGATCTGGTTGCCGGTGTCGGTCTCGTCCTTGATGCCGTTGGCCACCAGTTCGAAGTCCTTCGGGTGGTCTTTCTGGTAGGCCTTGGCGCCGTCTTCCATGGTGCGGAAGAACTCGTTGGCCAGGGATTTCATCACCAGGGCAACTTTGGGCGCGTCCTCGGCGTGGGCGGCGGACATGGAGAAGATCAGCGAAGACAGTACGGCAAGGGCCAGCGGACGGCCGGAGAACGGCAGTTTCATGGAAATGACTCCGAATCTTGTGGTTTTTATCGGATCGCAAACGTTTGCGGTGAGCAACTATGGAAACAGGCGCCGCTTTTGTCAAATCCATGCGCAGGCCGCCCCTGGCTACGCCGGTCGGATTATCCGCAATTTATCCGGAAAACCGAACAACTTTTCCTGGGATTGTTCGGGAAACCGAACTTGCGCGACCTTGATGACTTTGTGGTCAGCTCTTGATATCCCCAGTCTCTTCAGGGGGTTTCAAGATGAAATGCGACGAACGGTAGTTGCTGGTACGAAATCTGCCTTACCAGAAGTGCGAAATAACGTACATCTCACCCAGGAAGAGAGAAGCAGAAATGATGAAATCCGCATTCCACACCTTCGCACCGGGCGCCCTGGCCCTGCTGCTGGTCCTGCCAGCCTCGGTATCCGCCAAGGAAGCCGCGCAACAACAGAAGCTCGCCAACGTGGTGATCCTGGCCACCGGCGGCACCATCGCCGGCGCCGGTGCCAGCGCCGCCAACAGCGCCACCTACCAGGCCGCCAAGCTGGGCATCGACAAGCTGATCGCCGGCGTGCCGGAGTTGCAGGACCTGGCTAACGTCCGCGGCGAGCAGGTGATGCAGATCGCCTCCGAAAGCATCGGCAATGACGACCTGTTGAAACTGGGCAAGCGCGTCGCCGAACTGGCCGACAGCAAGGATGTCGATGGCATCGTCATCACCCACGGCACCGACACCCTGGAAGAGACCGCCTACTTCCTCAACCTGGTAGAGAAGACCGACAAGCCGATCATCGTGG
Organism: Pseudomonas entomophila; assembly: GCF_029478665.1. Taxonomy (GTDB): domain Bacteria; phylum Pseudomonadota; class Gammaproteobacteria; order Pseudomonadales; family Pseudomonadaceae; genus Aquipseudomonas; species Aquipseudomonas entomophila_F. The sequence goes on along the minus strand of NZ_JARPQB010000012.1, from coordinate 102,330 downwards.
TCGGTTCCATGCGCCCCGGCACCGCCATGTCCGCCGACGGCATGCTCAACCTGTACAACGCCGTGGCCGTGGCCAGCAGCAAGGATGCCCGCGGCAAGGGCGTGCTGGTCACGATGAACGACGAGATCCAGTCGGGTCGCGACGTGAGCAAGGCGGTCAACATCAAGACCGAAGCCTTCAAGAGCCAGTGGGGCCCGCTGGGCATGGTCGTGGAAGGCAAGTCGTACTTCTTCCGCCTGCCGGCCAAGCGCCACACGCTGAACTCCGAGTTCGACATCAAGACCATCAGCAGCCTGCCGGCCGTGGACATCGCCTATGGCTACGGCAACGTCACCGACACTGCCTACAAGGCCCTGGCCCAGGGTGGCGCCAAGGCGATCATCCATGCCGGTACCGGCAATGGCTCGGTGTCGTCGCGCGTGGTGCCGGCCCTGCAAGAGCTGCGCAAGGACGGCGTGCAGATCATCCGTTCGTCCCACGTCAACCAGGGTGGTTTCGTACTGCGTAACGCCGAGCAGCCTGACGACAAGAACGACTGGGTCGTGGCCCATGACCTGAACCCGCAGAAGGCGCGGATCCTGGCGATGGTGGCGATGACCAAGACCCAGGACAGCAAAGAGCTGCAGCGGATCTTCTGGGAATATTGATCGGCGCTTGAGTTAAACCGGGGCGTTGTTTGCTCCGGCCGGTTCGCCGGCAAAGCCGGCTCCTACAGGGGATTGCGCCACACCCGTAGGAGCCGGCTTGCCGGCGAACGCCCCGCGCAGGGAACCAATCCCGCTACCACGGTCTTATAGGGCTTTCGCCCTACCTGATGTTGCGAAATGGCCTACAGTCAAATACTGTATGCACATACAGCAAAACAAGGAACAGCCCCGTGGCCAACCCCTCTTCCGCCTCGCCAAGCAGTTATGAGCAACTGGGTCAGCGCATCCAGAAGATCATCAACAGCCCGATCGCCCAGCGCAGCCGCGCCGCGCTGATCTTCCGCCTGGAGCACGAGTCGCCCGACGACTGGGAAACCTTGCTCGAGGAAATCGCCGAGAACGACAACGTCACCCTCGCCCACCGCGACGATGGCGGCGTGCAGATTTTCTGGACCGTGCCGAAGGAAGATTGACCGCGCATGAGAGCTTCACTTTTCACCGCCTGCCTGCTGCTGATCACCCCTTTCGCCCACGCCGACGCCCCACGCACCTTCCAGGAGGCCAAGAAGGTCGCCTGGAAGCTGTATGCGCCGCAGTCCACCGAGTTCTACTGCGGCTGCAAGTACAAGGGCAACAAGGTCGACCTGGCCTCCTGTGGCTATGAACCACGCAAGAACCTCAACCGCGCCTCGCGCATCGAGTGGGAACATATCGTCCCGGCCTGGCAGATCGGCCACCAGCGCCAGTGCTGGCAGGACGGCGGGCGCAAGAACTGCTCGCGCAATGACAAGGTCTACCAGCGCGCCGAGGCTGACCTGCACAACCTGGTCCCGAGCATCGGCGAGGTCAACGGCGATCGCAGCAACTTCAGCTTCGGCTGGTTGCCCGAGCAGCACGGCCAGTACGGCAGTTGCCTGACCCAGGTCGACTTCAAGGCCAAGAAGGTGATGCCACGCCCCTCGATCCGCGGCATGATCGCGCGCACCTACTTCTATATGAGCAAGCAGTACGACCTGCGCCTGTCCAGGCAGGACCGGCAGCTGTTCGAGGCCTGGAACAAGACCTACCCGCCGCAAGCCTGGGAGCTGCAGCGCAACCAGCAGGTGGCCTGCGTGATGGGCCGTGGCAACGAGTTCGTCGGCCCGGTCAACCTCAAGGCCTGCGGCTGAGCGCTGTCAGGCCAGCGTCTGCAGATAGGCGCTGGCCTGCCGGTAGCGGGAAAGCCGCGCCATGTCCGCCGGGCCGGGGTGGGCAATGCGCGACAGGTCGCTGTTGTCAGCCAGGTCCGCCAGCTTGACCTGGCGGGCCAGGGGGTCGACGCCCAAGCGGATGACGAACGCCTCGTAGCTTTCGCCTTCACGGCGGCTCAGGGCCAGCAGCGCAGCGAGGATCTTCAGCGGGAAGCCCTCGCGGGCCAAGTCGGACAGCGTGAGCGGCGTATCTTCCAGCACATCGTGCAGCACCGCGACGATACGTTGCTCCGGGGTGATCACCCGTTCCATCACCCGCAGCGGATGAAGGATGTAAGCCGCACCGCCTTTGTCGAACTGCCCTTCATGTGCCTTGATGGCCATCGCAATGGCCCGCTCCAGCGTCGCCATGAAGTGATCCCCCATTCAACCCCCGCCCTAGACAGCATAGCCGCGCCCTCGCCGCTGCGACAGCCGGGCCTTCACCCGGTAAAAGGTTCATAAACCAACAAGCTTGCGCAATAAAAGCGATATTTTTTCTGTAACGAAAATGTAATATTCGCATTCGCATACCTATAACAAGCTTGGAGCTTCAGATGCTTGCCTTCTTCCGCCCTGCCCCGCACCGGGCGCCGCTGCCCGACGAGCACGTCGACAGCACGTACCGCCGCCTGCGCTGGCAGATCTTCGCCGGGATCTTCTTCGGCTATGCCGGCTACTACCTGCTGCGCAAGAACTTCTCCCTGGCCATGCCCTACCTCATCGAGGAAGAGGGCTACACCCGTGGCCAGCTGGGCCTGGCCATCTCGGCCATCGCCATTGCCTACGGGCTGTCCAAGTTCCTCATGGGGCTGGTCTCGGACCGTTCCAACCCGCGCTACTTCCTGCCTTTCGGCCTGCTGATCTCGGCCGGGGTGATGTTCATTTTCGGTTTCGCGCATTGGGCCACCTCCAGCGTGGCGATCATGTTCACGCTGCTGTTCATCAACGGCTGGGCCCAAGGCATGGGCTGGCCGCCGAGCGGGCGGACCATGGTCCACTGGTGGTCGCAGAAAGAGCGCGGCGGCGTGGTGTCGGTGTGGAACGTCGCCCACAACGTCGGCGGCGGCCTGATCGGCCCGCTGTTCCTGCTGGGCCTGGGCTGGACCAACGACTGGCACGCGGCCTTCTACGTACCTGCCGCCGTGGCGGTGCTGGTGGCGGTCTTCGCCTTCGCCATGATGCGCGACACCCCGCAATCGGTCGGTTTGCCACCGGTGGAGCAGTACAAGAACGACTACCCCGAAGGCTACGACGAGAGCCACGAGCAGGAGTTCAGCGCCAAGCAGATCTTCGTCGAGTACGTGCTGCGCAACAAACTGCTGTGGTACATCGCCCTGGCCAACGTGTTCGTCTACCTGCTGCGCTATGGCGTGCTGGACTGGGCGCCGACCTACCTGAAAGAGGCCAAGCACTTCAGCGTCGATACCACCTCGTGGGCGTACTTCTTCTACGAGTGGGCCGGCATCCCCGGCACCCTGCTGTGCGGCTGGATGTCCGACAAGATCTTCCGTGGCAACCGTGGCCTGACCGGCATCGTGTTCATGGCGCTGGTGACCGTCGCCACCCTGGTGTACTGGCTCAACCCGCCGGGCAACCCGACGGTCGACATGATCGCGCTGTTCTCCATCGGTTTCCTGATCTACGGGCCAGTCATGCTGATTGGCCTGCAGGCGCTGGAGCTGGCACCGAAAAAGGCCGCCGGCACCGCAGCAGGCTTCACCGGCCTGTTCGGTTACCTGGGCGGCTCGGTCGCAGCCAGTGCGGCAATGGGCTACACCGTCGACCACTTCGGTTGGGACGGTGGCTTCGTGCTGCTGGTGAGCGCGTGCGTGCTGGCCATCGCCTTCCTGTTGCCGACCTTGCGCCATACCAAGGTCGCCAGCAACGGGCGTGAAGCGCTGGCCTGACGCGTGAAGCAGGTGTAAATGACAAAGCCCGGGGTTTCGCCCCGGGCTTTGTGCTTTCAGGCGGCCTGGAACAGCCGCGTGATGGCTGGCTGCTGCCGCTGCCGAGCTTGCCAGATGTCGTAGTCCACCTGGATCGTCAACCACAACCGCGCGGTGCTGATGCCGGCCATTTCCAGGCGCACCGCCAGGTCGGGGGAAACCGCCGCGCGGCCGTGCAAGACGCGGGACAGCGCCTCGCGCGAAAAGCCCAGGTGCGCGGCGAAGGCTTTTACCGTCAGGCCCAGTGCGGGCAGGACATCCTCTCGCAGGGTTTCGCCGGGATGCGGCGGGTTGTGCATGGCCATGAAGAGCCTCCTGATCAGTGATAGTCGAGATAATCGACCAGTTCGACGTCGCCACCCGCAAAACGGAAAACCAACCGCCAGTTGCCTGACACGCTGATCGACCAGAAGCCCGAGAGCCCGCCTTTTAGTGGGTGCAACTGCCAGCCTGGAACTGCCATGTCGTCGGCGGCCATGGCACTGTCGAGAAACTGCAATTGCCGCCTCAAGCGCTGGGTGTGGGCAACCTGGATGCCACGGGCATTGCCCGTTTCGTGGAACAGCCGCAATCCTTTGTGACGAAAGCTGATGATCATGTGGAGCACACCGTATCCGTTCAGTGCGGATGGACGAGTGTGACTCTATGCGTCACAGATCGCAAAGTACCATATGTGACCCGATGCGTCACAACATCCACTCACAAAAAAATTACCGTGCTCGAGTCAATGAACAGGATTTGATCAGCCTGTAGCAGCCCGCATAATCGCCTGCCATTTCATGGCCCTGAGAAGGACCGCCCTTGCGACGACTCAGCCTGAGCAACTAGAAACCGCGCAACATCCCCCGCCACCTGCGGGCTCTGGAGTATTGGCGTCGACCTTCGAGGGCGAATTCCATCCTCGCCCTGGCATGGAGTGCTACTGGAACTGGAGGATCCCGGTGATCAACTCGCTGGTACAGGCCCCCCAGGCGCGGGTCGAGGTCCAGGCCATCAACAAATGGCCTATACCTGCCCTTTGCACGCTGCCAGCACGGCAACGTTCACCAGAAGAAACTCGCGCCCCTCACGCTGCAACACAAGCACACCGACGATACGTGTGTGCTGCACGGCCACGAACACCTTGTCGTCACGCTTCCCTGTGCATAGTCATCCAGCATCGGCGCCGGCTTGCGACCGATCCTGGCGACATAGGGAGCATAGGCTTCGGCGACCAGCGCGCTCATCTCGGTGACATCCTCGACCACAGCCGAGCGCAAGGTGATTGTGCCGTGCATGACGCTCAATCCTGCTTAGCCACACCATGCCCCGGCCACAGCACCGCCTGGGCGGCAACTACATGCCCTTGGGTGGCGTCGAAGGTTACGCTGGGCGAACCATACAGCTGGTAGCCCATTGCAAGGATCGCTGAAATACGCTGGCAGAAGCTGGCGTCGTCCTTGCCGGTGATCAGGCGGTAGGCTGGCAGGCCGTTGGGTGGCGTCAAGGTCATGGAGCGGTCCTTTTCGGTTCGGGCGTCATAGCGTGAGGCCACGCATGATGACATACCGCCCCAAAAGACACGCTACCGATGAGGGAATCGGTCATCAGCACAGACCAGACATTGGCAGCAGCATCCAGCGGTGGAAACCTCCGCCGCTCCTTGTGGTGACGGGCTTACCCGCGAAGAGTGCGACAAGGCGCTGGTCACCACAGGAAATCCATTGGCACATAAATTTAGCCAGGCTGGCATCCACAAATTTGCTGAGCAGAAGAAGAGAACCGGCAGACCTAGGAGCTCCAGTACTCTGCCATCAAAGGGCCAATCCAACGAAATACTAATATGCCGTAGCTAGGCAACGGCGTCCTGCTGCTTTAATTCGGGCTCGAAGAAATTGAAGAGGGCTAGATTGCAAGGGAACCATAGGAATGGCGCAAAGCTGGCAAACTAATGGTTCAGACACGGACCACAAGCAATGAGAATTTTTTACTCCCCATGCTTCGATACAGTGATATTGCAAGCAATGATACCCATCCTCATTGGCTGGCCGGTTATCCAGCATGTATAAATTGACAGTAGCGGTATTAATGCATGCCGTAGTAGCGTCTTGCCTTTATCGCCCGGGTGGGCGGCACGTATTGGAGCGCAAATGGAATTTGTAGAACGCCTCAACTCAATGGCAGCGAAGGTCAATCAACTGGCAGCCACCATTCAGACCGAAGAAGCTACCAAAACAGCTTTTGTCATGCCCTTCATCCACTCTGTCCTCGGCTATGACGTCTTTGACCCATCGGAGGTTGTGCCGGAATACGTTTGCGACGTCGGTACCAAGAAAGGTGAAAAGATTGACTACGCCATTCTGAAGAATGGTGAAATTCAGATTCTGATCGAGACCAAAAAAATTGGTGAGCCGCTTAACATCAACCATGCAAGCCAGCTATTCCGATACTTCCATGTTACAACAGCGCGAATCTCTATCCTGACAAACGGCCGGCACTATCGCTTTTTCACCGACCTTGACGCCCCCAACAAGATGGATGAGAAGCCCTTCTTGGAAATCGACCTTCTCGATATTGACGAGCATGTCATTCCTGAGCTCCAGAAACTTACGAAGTCTGCTTTCGACGTCGACTCCATTATCAATGCCGCCGGTGAACTAAAGTACGTCGGCCAAATAAAGCGTGTCATTGCGTCACAATTCAGTCAGCCGGACGACGACTTTATAAAATTCTTCGCTTCGCGGGTCTATGACGGAGTAATCACGCAAAAGGTCCGAGAACAGTTCAGCCTTCTGACGCGCAAGGCAGCCTCTCAGTTCCTGAATGACCAGATCAATGATCGATTGAAGTCAGCGATGAGTGGCGTTTCCTATCCGACCCCTGCCGAACAAGTGGTTTCCGAAGCTCAGGGTGGAGAGCCCAACGCCGCAGAAGACCGCGTTCAGACGACCATGGAAGAGCTTGAGGGTTTTCACATTGTGAAGGCCATTGTTCGAACGGCGGTTGATGCCAAGCGCGTCGTACACCGTGACACCCAAAGTTACTTCGGCATCCTGCTCGATGATAACAACCGAAAACCTATTACACGGCTCCACTTCAATCGCTCACAAAAATACATTGGTATTTTCGACAAAGACAAAAACGAAACACGCCACCCCATCAGCTCCCTGGATGACATCTACGAATTCGCTGACCGCTTGAGAGACACGGTGGGCTACTACGAGTAGTAGTTGCCTCATTGGACTTTTCTACTCGACCGAGTTGGAGAGCCAGGTAGTCTCCCTGTTTGCGCTATCGATTTACCCGATCCCGCACCGGACACTGCGCCCGGTGCAGGTTCAACGCCGTATTAATGATTCCTATATGGCTGAACGCCTGCGGGAAATTCCCCAGCATCCGCTTGCCCGCCGGGTCGTACTGTTCGGCCAGCAAGCCGACGTCGTTGCACAACCCCGTCAACCGCGCATACAACGCCTGGGCCTCCTCCCGTCGCCCCAGCAGCACATACACATCCGCCAGCCAGAAAGAACACACCAGGAACGTCCCCTCCCCCGGCGTCAGGCCGTCGCTGCAGCTGTCGCTGTCATAGCGCAGCAGCAACCCGTTACGTAGCAACCGCCGCTCGATTTGCTCGAGGGTGTGCAGGAACCTGGGATCATCGGCCGGCAGGAACCCGGTCAGTGCGATCTGCAACAGACTGGCGTCAAGTTCGGCCGAACCGTAGGCCTGCACGAAGAACCTGCCCTGGGTGTCCAGACCAAGGGCGCAGACCTCGCGATGGATCTCGTCGGCCACCTGGCGATAGTGGCGGCTGTGCTCGCGACCGTCCTCGGTGGTATCGGCCAGCCCCGCGGCGCGGTCGAAGGCAACCCAAGCCATGACCTTGGAGTGGACGAAGTGCTGGCGACCGCCGCGCACTTCCCACAGACCTTCGTCGGGCTCGCGCCAGATGCGCTCCACCCAGGGCAGGATCGCCCGGGAGATGGCAGCGCTGCGCGGGTGACGTGGCAAGCCTCCCTTGATCGCCTGGGCCATGGCATCGGCAAGTTCGCCGTAGATGTCGAGCTGGCGCTGCTCGGAGGCGGCGTTGCCCACGCGCACGGGCTGCGAGCGCTCGTAGCCCGCCAGCCAGGGCAAGGTGAACTCGGGCAGGTCGCGCTCCCCCGCCAGGCCATACATGATCTGCATCTGCTCGGGATTGCCGGCCACCGAGCGCAGCAGCCATTCGCGCCAGGCCTGGGCTTCGTCGAAGTAACCGAGGTTCATGAACGCCAGCAGGGTCATGGTGGCGTCGCGCAGCCAGCAGTAGCGGTAGTCCCAGTTGCGCTCGCCGCCGACGCGCTCGGGCAACGAGGTGGTGACGGCGGCGACCATGCCGCCAGTGGGTGCGTAGGTCATGGCCTTGAGCGTCAGCAATGAGCGGCGCACCAGGGCGGTGTGGGGGCCGACGTCGGGGCAGCGGGCGGCGAAGGCCTGCCACTGATCGATGGTCTGCGCCAGGGCGTGGTCGGCATCCAAGCCAGGCTGCACAGGCAGGTGCGAAGGCTGGTGGCAAAGGCTGAAGACCTGGCGCTCGCCGGCGCGGACGCGAAAACGCGCGACGCTGTGTTGGTCGCGGCCGTGGGTTTCGGTGGTACTGCGCAGGACCAGGCGATCGGGGCCGGCGACGGCGCTGAGGGTCAACGCGTCGAGCTTTTCCACCCAGGGCACGCTGCGGCCGTAGTCGAAGCGCAGCACCAGGTCCATCTCGAAGGCGGTTTCGCCGGCCAGGCCTTCAACGATGCGCAGCACGGCGTTGCCATCGCCCAGGGGCATGCAATCGAGCACCCGGGCGTGGCCGCTGGCAGTGGTCCAGCTGGTTTCCAGCACCAGGGTGTCTTCGAGGTATTGGCGGGTGGTGCGCTCGACCGGGTCGCTGGGGGCCAGGCGCCAGCGGCCGTTTTCTTCGTTGCCCAGCAGTGCCGCGAACACGGCCGGGGCGTCGAAGCGCGGCAGGCACAGCCAGTCGAGGGCGCCGTCGCGGTTGACCAGGGCGGCGCTGCGGCAGTTGCCGATGAGGGCGTAGTCTTCGATCGGGGCAGGCATCCGGGCTCCTGGTGGCGTGCACCTGGAGTGTTGGATGCCTGGATCGGGTGGGTGTTCCGCTTGAGTGAGCGCGTTGCGCTCGAGGGCGGTTCGCCGGCAAGCCGGCGCCTGCAGGTTGCGCGTCGTTTTGCAGGAGCCGGCTTGCCGGCGAACAGGTACTTCAGCCCAACGTGTGCCACTCGCGCTTGTCGCGCGCCAGCAGCTCGTTGCCCGCCTGCGGGCCATCCTCGCCTGCCGGATAACCATGCACCTCGCTGCCCTCGCCCGCCCAGGCATCGAGGAACGGCTGCACGGCGCGCCAACCGTTCTCGATGTTGTCGGCACGCTGGAACAGGGTCTGGTCGCCGGTGAGGCAGTCGTAGATCAGGGTTTCGTACCCGGTCGCCGGGGTCATCTTGAAGAAGTCCTTGTAGGCGAACCCCAGCTCGACGTTCTCCATCACCAGCTCCGGCCCCGGGCGCTTGGCCTGCAGGTCGAACCACATACCCTCGTTGGGCTGGATCTGGATCTTCAGGTAGTTGGGCTTGGGCCGCTCCAGCTCGCTTTCGCGGAACTGGGCATAGGGCGCGGGCTTGAAGCAGATGGCGATCTCGGTGTCGCGCACGCTCATGCGTTTGCCGGTGCGCAGGTAGAACGGCACCCCGGCCCAGCGCCAGTTGTCGATCATCACCTTGAGCGCGACATAGGTTTCGGTCTGGCTGCCCTTGTCGACGTTAGGTTCTTCACGGTAGCCCGGCAGTTGCTTGCCCGCGGTGTACTGGCCACGCACGGAGTTCTTCAAGGCCATCTTCGCCGACCAGGGGCGAATGGCACCGATCACCTTGGCCTTCTCGCCACGCACGGCGTCGGCGCCGAACGCAGCGGGCGGCTCCATCGCGACCATCGCCAGCAACTGGAACAGGTGGTTGGGCACCATGTCGCGCAAAGCGCCGGTACTGTCGTAGAAGGCGCCACGGGTCTCGACGCCGACGGTCTCGGCGGCGGTGATCTGCACGTGATCGATGTAGTGGTTGTTCCAGAACGCCTCGAACAGGCCGTTGGAGAAACGGCTGACCAGGATGTTCTGTACCGTCTCTTTACCGAGGTAATGGTCGATACGGTAGATCTGCCGCTCGCTCATCACCTTGAGCAGGCAAGCGTTGAGCGCCTCGGCACTGGCCAGGTCGGTGCCGAAGGGTTTCTCCACCACCACCCGGCGAAAACCGCCGGCGGACTCGTCGAGCAGGCCGGCCGCGCCCAGGCGCTGGGCCACCTCGGGGAAGAAGCGTGGCGAGGTGGCCAGGTAGAAGATGGCGTTGCCGTGGCGGGTCGCGTCGATGCGCGCCGCCAAGGCCTGGTAAGTCTCGGGGTCGAGAAAATCACCGGTCTGGTAGTCGATGCGCTTGGCCAGGCGCTCCCAGAGCGCGGCATCGAGGCAGCGCTCATCACCTTCACGCCCCTTGTCGCGCTCCTGCATGAAGGCATGCAGGCGCTCGGCGAAAGCTTCGGCGGTAGCGGGATTGTGGTCGACCCCGACGATACGCAGGTTGCGGTCGAGCAGGCCATCGCGGGCCAGGTTGTACAGCGCCGGCATCAGCAGGCGCTTGACCAGGTCGCCATTGGCGCCGAACAGGAACAGCGTGCAAGGCGGCGCGGCAGGGATCGTCTGCTTGGTCATTCGCCCTTCTTCTCGACGTGGCCGCCAAAGCCCAGGCGCATGGCGGAGAGGATCTTGTCGCCGTAGGTGCCCTGTTGCTGGCGCGAACGGAAGCGGGCGAACAGTGCGCTGGACAATACCGGTACCGGTACGGCCTGCTCGACGGCGGCATCGATGGTCCAGCGCCCTTCGCCGCTGTCGGAGACCGAGCCGCTGAATTCGCTGAGCTGCGGATCGGCGACCAGCGCATCGGCGGTCAAGTCCAGCAGCCAGGAGGTGACCACGCTGCCACGGCGCCACACCTCGGCGATTTCCGCCACGTTGAGGTCGAAGCGCTGGTCTTCCGGCAGCTCGTTGCCGCCCTTGCTGCGCAACAGGTCGAAGCCTTCTGCGTAGGCCTGCATCAGGCCGTACTCGATACCGTTGTGGACCATTTTCACGTAGTGGCCGGCGCCGGGCGGGCCGGCATGGATGTAGCCGTGCTCGGCGCGGTCATGCTCGCCCGTGCGCCCCTGGGTGCGCGGGATATCGCCGACACCGGGGGCCAGGGTCTTGAACAGCGGTTCCAGACGTTCGAACACCGCCTTCTCGCCACCGATCATCATGCAGTAGCCGCGGTCCAGGCCCCACACGCCGCCAGAGGTGCCGACGTCGAGGTAGTGCAGGCCGCGCTTGGCCAGCTCGGCGGCACGGCGCACGTCATCCTTGTAGAAGGTGTTGCCGCCATCGATGATCGCGTCGCCCGGCTCGAGCAGCTCGGCCAGTTGGGCGATGGTCTGCTCGGTAGGCTCGCCAGCGGGCAGCATGACCCACACCGCGCGTGGCGCCTTGAGCTTCTGCACCAGCGCGCCGAGGTCGTGGGCCCCTTGCGCGCCCTCGCCTTCCAACGCGGTGATGGCCTCGCGGCTGCGATCATGGACCACGGTGCGATGGCCATCGCGCATCAGGCGCCTTGCGATATTGCCGCCCATGCGGCCCAGCCCGATGATTCCCAGTTGCATGTGCCGACGCTCCCCTTGGATTTGGATGACAACATTTGAAGATTTCAGATTAGTCCAGCGATCCGCTCGAGGGTTCACCGACGAACGGGGTGACAACGATAAACAAAAAAGTTCCAAAGGGCCTGCAAAGAATTCAGAATGCGCGCCGCCTGAAGCGTCTACGCTTTTGAATGTCACCAGCCAAGCGAGGTGTGCCAATGGGTACCTTGATGCCTGCCACTCCCACCCAGACCCTCTATGTGACCGTGCGCCGTGACGAACTGCGCCAACTGAAGGATGAACGTGACCAGTTGCGCCAGCAGGTCGCGCAACTGAACCTGCTGCTGGAGCAGGCCCGCCTGGATGGCAAGTCCGCCACCCGCTGATACCCCGCCGTGGGCGCTTGATGGCGCCCACCGTGCCCCCGCATGCATCGCATCAAGCAACATTCTGCAGACAATTCCCGCCGCAAGCAGTGAACCTGCCTACAAAAATGCGGTCTTTCGCTGACGGTCAACCCACCCGACCGGATCGCCGGCCCAGTCATCGGGCCTTTATTTGTCCTGTTGCAGCGAAGATCACCATGCCAGAAAACCAGCCTGCCTCCTCCGCCCTGCCCGCCCTGCGCGGCGGCCTGATCGCCGCCCTGATCGCCCTGGCCGCGCCCGCCCACGCCGAAGAACCGGCCAGCGATGCGCGCTGGGTCAGCGACAGCCTGAGCACCTATGTGCGCAGTGGCCCCACCGATGGCCACCGCATTGTCGGCACGCTCAAGTCCGGGCAGAAGGTCACGCTGCAGACCACCCAGGGCAACTACAGCCAGGTGCGTGGGCAAAGCGGCGACCTGGTGTGGATCCTCACCAGCGACCTGCAGGCGGTCCCGGGGCAGAACGAGCGCCTGCCACAGCTCGACGCCCAGGTGGCGGAGTTGTCCGGCCAGCTCAAGACCATCGATGACAGTTGGAAGAGCCGTGTGCAGGGCATGCAGGAAACCCTTGATTCGCGCAAGGCGCTGATCGACGAGCTGGAAACCCGCAACAAGGCACTCAACGAACAGCTGGAACAAAGCCAGTCGACCCTGCGCGATACCCAGGCGCGCCTGGGCGATGAGAACAAGCAGGTGATGATGCGCTACATGGTCTACGGTGGCAGCATCGCCGGTGCCGGGCTGCTGGTGGGGTTGATCCTGCCGGCGCTGACCCGTGGCCGCAAGCGCAATGATCGCTGGTTCTGAAACCAGGCATGCCCCCCCTGTAGGAGCCAGCCTTGCTGGCGAACAGCTTCGCGCACGGACCAGAGATCGGCATTGGCCCGGTTCGCCAGCAAGGCTGGCTCCTACCGTGATCGGTTGGTCACGCCGAAGGGGATGTGTACCGAGGGCACCACGGTGCTGGTGCTCTTCAGGTGCCCCGACTGGTCATCGAAGAAGATGTGTGGCTTGAGTACTTGCAACACCCGCCGCTTCTCGATACCCCCGAGGAAGAACGCGTCGTTGGCCATCACCCCCCAGCTTTTCAGGGTGTTCAGCGCACGTTCATGGGAAGGCGCGTTGCGCGCGGTGACGATCGATACCCGCAAGCGGTTCTCGTAGCCGGGGTGCTCGAGTTTGTACTGCTCCTCCGCCGCCTGGATGCGCGCGATGCGCACGAAGAACTCCTTCAATGGCCCCGGATTGTGCGGCTGGGCGACGTTCATCACTTCGTGGGCGTGAAAGCTGTCCAGCCCGCCCGATTGCATCACCGCTTCCGACTCGTCTCCCGCCAACACGCCGTCGAAGTCGAAGGCGATGCGCAGGTTGTCGTCGCTTTCGTCGTCATCGAACTTGGAGTCGAGCACCTGGCCCGCGGGGTAACCCGCCTTGATGGCCGCGTCGACGTGCTGCTTGTCGGCGGACAGGAACAGCGCGATGTTCAACGCCGGGATGTATTCGTAGGGCGAGCGGCCCTGGGTGAAGATGGCCCGGGTCATGTTGAGCCCGTAATGGCCGATGGTCTTCATCACCCGCAAGCCGGTGTCCGGGTCGTTCTGCGACAGCAGCACCACTTCCACCAGCGGATCTTCCGGGTCATCGCGCAGGTCGTTGAGGGCCAGCAAGCGCTTGATGAAGGGGTAAGCAATGCCTTTGCCCAAGGGCACCGCGAGGTGCTGCTCCTGGTATTTGCGGTACTGGGCCTCGCCGTCGCGGCGAAACACCGCGTCGGACTCGCTCAGGTCGAACACCGCGCTAGAGGCGACGCCAATCACCAGGCGGTCATCCAGTTCGAAAGGCATGGGGCAGTCCTTGTCTTGAAAACGGTTGCAAGCGCCTGGGCTCAGGCGTCGGTACGGCCTTGCAGGCGTGATGTCCAATCCTCGACCTGGTGCTGCTCCAGGCGTTTCTCCAGGGTGCGGCGCCAGCTCGGCACCAGCGGCAGCTCGAGGCATTCGCACAGCAGTTCGGGCTCCAGGCGCTTGTCGAACAGTACCGCCGACAGGCGCGCCACCGACCACTGGCCATGAGGTCGCTCGACCAGCTCCAGTGTATCGCCCGCCGCGACCACCCCCTCCTCCAGCACCCGGTAATACCAACCGGTACGCCCGCTCTGCTGCACCCGCAGTGCCATCTGCGCCACGTCGAAGCGATCGTTGAGTTTCCAGCACGGCATGCGGCCCTGGGAGATCTCCAGCAGCGCCGTGCCGACACGGATGCGGTCACCCAGGCAGACGTCGGCTTCACGCCAGCCACGGCTGCTGAAGTTCTCGCCGAAGGCGCCTGGCTTGGCCAACAACGGGTGATCGCCGAGTTCGGCGGCCCAGTCCGGGTAGTGGTCGCGGGGATAGTGATGGATGGCCTTCTCGACACCACCGTGCACGCGCAGGTCGCCCTGTTCATCCCCGGCGATACCCAGGTAGGTCACGCGCAAGGCGCCCTCGCGTGGCTGCTTGTCGATGGCGCTGTGCGAGCCTGGGCGGGTGAACGGCCGGGCGCTGCCGGTGAGCAGGCTGTCGAGGCGCGGAGGGGTCGGGTTCATGCGGCGGTCTCGTGGAAGGTCGGGCGCGAGCTTACACGAGACCTGGCCGCGTTCGGAAAATTACCGTCGGCTACTTGCCGCGGGCCTTGTTGTAGATGGTCTTGGCGCGATCGGCCTGGCTCATGCAGGTCTCCATGTCACCCTTGGTTTGGGCGGCCTTGGCCTGCTTGAGCAACTCATGATAGTCGTGGGCCATGCCGCCATGCAGCGCCTGGCCATCGCTCTTGCTGATGTACTCGAGGTCCTTGATCTTGGCGTCGCAGTTGGTCGCCGCGCTGTCTTCGGCGTGGGCGGCGAAACTGAGCACGGACGCGATCACAAGCAGTGTCATGGATTTCATGGAGCGTTCTCCTGGGAAATGACCGGACTGCCGGGATGAGCGCCGGTCGGGTCGCCGACGCAGCAACAAGGATAGTCAGCCAGGGCGCGGTCGACGCGGCTTCAGCCCAACGGTCGGGCAACCGCCGCCAGCAGAAAGTCGATGAACACCCGCACTTTCAGGGGCATGTGCCGGGCCTGGGGGTAGACCAGCATGAACGGCCGCGACGTCCCGCCGTAGTCGCCCAGCACCTCCACCAGCTCACCGCTGTCCAGGGCGTCCCGCACGGTGAAGCGGTAGGCCTGCATCAAGCCGCCACCATGCCTGGCCAAGGTGCTGGTGGCGGGAAAGTCGCCCAGGCAGGTGAATTCGTGTGATGCCGTTCGCCTGCAAGGCTGGCGCCTACAGGTGGCGCGCCATGCTCAGCGTCTGCAGTGCAGCCAGCACATGGCCCGTCGCCCGCTCCACCTCGCCCTGGCGGCAGGCGATCCCCAACTGCCGCCACAACCCCGGCCGCAACGGCCGTTGCGCGATCCGCGGGTTGTGCTGCTGCACCTCGCCCTCCTGCGGCAGCAGCGTCGCCCCGTACCCTGCCGCCACCAGGCTCTTGATCGCATCGTTGTAGTTCAGTTCGATACGCGGCTCGGGGTACAACCCGGCAGCCGCGAACCACTCCGACGTCACCCGCGACAACTGCGTGGTGCTGTCGTTGAGGATCAACGCCCGCCCGGCCAGCCAGCCCGGCGTGACCCGCGCCGGCGGCCGCCAGTCGGCGGGCACGTAGGCCATGATCGGGTCGCGTCGCCAGGGGGTGACCTTCAGCCCTTTGCCCGCCACCTGTGGCAGCGCCACCAGGCCGATGTCCAGGGTGCCCTCGCGCAGGCGCGCCAGCGAAGCTTGCGAGGTGAGTACCTGGACCTGCACGTCGATCCCTGGGTGATCCACGCGCAAGGCTTCCAGGGCTTGGGGCAGCAAGTGGGCGATGGCGCCGGTCGAAGCGCCCAGGCGCACTCGGCCGGTCAGGCCCTCGACCTGCCGGCGCACCTCGTCCAGCGCCTGGTCGGCGTCAGCCAGCAAGCGTCGGGCGCGGGCCAGCAACGTTTCGCCGACGGCGGTGGGCCGCACTTGGCCACGGGTACGGGTGAGCAAGGGCGCGCCGATCCGCGCCTCCAGTTCGGCGATATGCAGGCTGATGGTCGGCGGCGCCAGGCTGAGCTGGCGGGCGGCGTCGGCGAACGAGCCGAGGTCGACGATCACCACCAGGGTGCGCAGGCGGTCGAGGCTGATTTCTCGCATGGGGTCTCGCATATCGCGGATGACACGGTCCTCTGCAGGAACGGGCTTGCCCGCGAATCAGGCAATACGGTGCATGGCACCGGCTTCGCCGGTGTTCGCGGGTAAACCCGCTCCTAAAGGGCGCTGGGCCGGCTTTGAAATTGTTCATTTTTTCTGAATTTGAACATCATGATATTCAAATTTTCTTTCGTCCAGCCGCAGGCGAGGATATCCCTGTTCCCCTCCTCTACGGACACCCGACATGCACCTCCCCCTCGTTTTCATCGACGGCGACCAAGGCACCACCGGCCTGCAGATCCACGCCCGCCTCAACGGCCGCCAGGACCTGCGCCTGCTCACCCTGCCCGACACCGACCGCAAGAATCCGGCGCGCCGCGCCGAGGCCATCAACAGCGCCGACATCGCCCTGCTCTGCCTGCCCGATGATGCAGCCCGCGACGCCGTGGCGACGATCCACAACCCGGCGGTGCGGGTGATCGACGCCAGCTCCGCCCACCGTACCAGCCCGGGTTGGGTCTACGGCCTGGCGGAACTGAACGCCCAGCAAGCCGAGCGCATCGCCCAGGCCAAGCGGGTGAGCAACCCCGGCTGCTACCCCACCGGCGCCATCGCCTTGCTGCGCCCGCTGGTCGAGGCTGGGTTGCTGCCGGCGGACTACCCGCTGAGCATCCACGCCATCTCCGGCTACTCCGGTGGCGGCCGCG
This sequence comes from Pseudomonas entomophila, assembly GCF_029478665.1. Taxonomy (GTDB): domain Bacteria; phylum Pseudomonadota; class Gammaproteobacteria; order Pseudomonadales; family Pseudomonadaceae; genus Aquipseudomonas; species Aquipseudomonas entomophila_F. Next base: position 85,495 of record NZ_JARPQB010000012.1, on the reverse strand, counting down.
CCGCAGTCGAGCGCCATGAACAGCCGAGCGAAGGCTACCTGCCGACCCTGCAGTTATATGGCCTGGAGCTGGCGCACAAGCATGTGCCGGAGATCCAGCAGCACGCCGGGCTCAGCGCGCGCCCGGTGTTCGTGCCGGGCTACGGCGCCTACCGCCAGGGCATCGTGCTGAGCATCCCGCTGCAGCTGCGCCTGCTCCCGGGTGTCGCTGTCGAGCAGTTGCAGGCCTGCCTGGAACAGCACTACCAGGGCGCCCGCCATGTCCAGGTGATGCCACTGCACCTGCATGGCCCGGCCACCGCGCTGGACCCACAGGCACTGAACGACAGCAATGACCTGCGCCTGGCCGTGTACGCCAACCCCGAGCATGGCCAGGTGCTGCTGACCGCCGTGTTCGACAACCTGGGCAAGGGCGCCTCGGGTGCTGCGGTACAGAACCTCGACCTGATGCTCGCCGCCTTGTAGGAGCCAGCCTTGCTGGCGAACCGCTTTGACAGCGGGTAAGGCCGCGCCTTGCATCGCCGGCAACGCCGGCTCCTACACCTGGCTGCATAGCGGGTAGAATGGCCGCTTCGTCACGTGCCAACCGGAGCCCTGCCCGCGATGTTCATCCTCCGCCGCCTCGACGGCGTGCCGCCCGAATCCTTCCAGAACCAGATCCGCCAGCTGGTGATCGACCATGTCGGCCAGCTCAGCAGTGTCGCCATCAGCGCGGACAATCCGCTCTACCCGCTGTACCAGTACGGCGTGGGGCTGGAGGTGCACCAATACCTGATGGCCCTGGACGGTACCCGTGGCCTGGCCGTGGAGCTGACCCTGGCGCTGGACGCCGAGGCCCCGGACCAACTGCTGGGCTTCGCCCTGGTGCTACCGGCACAAGACAACCCACAAGCCTGTGCCCTGGCCTATCTTGCCGTGGATCCTCACCATCGCCGCCAAGGCATCGCCCGCGGCCTGTTGGAAGACCTGCGCGCACGTTATGGCTGTGTCGAGCTGAGCGCCTTCGCCGCACAGGTACCGTGGTTCGAAGCCATGGGCCTGCAAGTGGTGGCCAGCGCCGGGCCGCAGGTATTGATGAGCAGCACCGGGCGGGCCAGCGGAGCGTTGATCGGGCGGCTGGACATCGCGCCGATCTACCAGACCGTCGAAGTAAGGCAGATTCATGCGTACCTGCTCAAACAGCACGGGGAAGAAGCGATGGTCGAGGCGGAGCGGCAACGAGATCAGCGGCTGGATGAACTCCAACTGCAAGCGCAAGCCGTGATGCGCCAGCGTAAGAACATACATTGAAGGGTTGGCTGGTAATTTATTGCGCAATGTTATTTAGCCCACCTTGCAAGGTGATATCACACTGCTAGCCTGAAAAAATAAAACTGCCCACTAAACACAGCAGCAGGCCAGCAAACATGCATAACCGTATCGAGGGAATGACGGCGGGCATTGTCATGTCCATATTGTTTCTTGCAGGGTGTTCCACCACTCCTTACAAGCAAGACATCCAAGACTTCGATGCTTCGATAAAAGAAACCGCACGGGCAATAACTGCGCAGCAGAAACGTGTAAACGATACGCTATATACCCATTGGATAGAGGAGCGCGCGACAGCCACCACACCCTTTACTATTCCCTCTGACTGCACGGGTGGTGCGACTCTAGGCCAGCTCAATCAGGACAGAGCCTGCCTCCTTGCCTGGTCTGCATCGCGCGAGCAACACCCCGCCTCTTCTGTGATGCCGGCAACGTGCCAGAACGCTTCCGCTCAGGTAAAAGATGGCCAACCACGCATTTACTCAATAGATGAATTGAAAGCAAAAGAAACCAAGCACTGCCAGCTTGGCATGCTGATCAATGGAAAACTTCACTATTCCGAGGCCCAGCCAGCACCTTTGGATGACGGGCAATTGCTTGCTGGGCTGCAAGCATATTCCAATGCCTTGGTGGGTATCGTCGATGCCACGGACAAAGAAGCACTACAAAAATCTTTCGATAAGTCTAAAGCGCAAATAGAGCAACTCGCAAAATCGATAGACGAACGCGATGGCAAGACGTCTGCCCGCACCGCAGTGGCAGGCCCAGTAGTAACACTGGGACAGTCATTGCTCACAGCGCTGCTGGAAGCACGTCGAACCGAGGCGCTCAAAAAAGTGACTGCCGCCGCCGATGGCGTCGTTACTCAAGCCGCTGTCGAACTCTCGAATATTGGCGCATACATGACACAACTCGAACTCAAGTTCGCTGCTGACGCGCTCTTCGCCCACCCCCCAGGGCAACCCACCAATGACGCCAAGGCCTGGCAGTTGCAATATGAAAATACACGCGCTGTTCGCGATAACTACCTGGCACGCTTCGACAACAACCCCGGCGCTGCGTTGAAGGCTATGGCTGATGCGCATCACGCCCTTGCCAATGCGCTGGCAGACCCTTCGACCCAATACGAATCCGTGCAGGCAGCAATCGCCAACTTCGCCGAAAAAGCCCAGGCAATAAGATCGGCTCGGGATGCCGCTGAAAAGGCCAAGGCCGCGGCGTCCTGATAACCAGGCGCTTTACTGGCACAAGGAGACCCGCATGACGTTTTCCTCGAATGACATCGTAACCAGTGCAAGCGACGAATTGGGTATGGCAATGGCCACTATTCGAAGTCGTGCGCTGACAGCCGTGGGCTCTGAGCGCGAGGCACTACTCAATGAATATAAGCGCCTTTCAAGAAAGCAGGAAAAACTCATTGTCGCCGATATCAGAACGCTGATTGACAGTGCGTCAGTCCGCGACACGCTCAACCAATTGAGCGTGCAAGTCCAGGAGTTGGTCAAGGTCCGTCGGGAAATGGCCGAGGCAACCAAGATCACAGAAAAGGTCACTCAAGCGCTTGGAATAGTCGATGTCATCCTGAAAGCGCTGATTGCCATTGGCGTCATTGGTGTCTAGGTCAGCAGGGCATCTCCGCCATAAGGCCATTACTCCCATTACTCACCGAACCTCAGAAGCCCGAAGCCACTTATCGCTCTCAACTGGGAGCACTTGTGTCGCTGAATGAAATCTCCAAAGCGAATGCCGCCCCTATAGACTGGAGCGCGCAGCTTTTGATCATCGACCAGACGCTACCTCGGCCAACAAGCTGCAAAAGGAAAAAGCCGCTGATGCGGCCAAGCTTGTGAAAAGCGACGACAAGACAACCCAGCAACTGATCGAATCGATCCAGGGCGCGGCAAATCGCTGAACCGCCCCCAGGATCGGTCTGCTCAGGCATGCACCCAGCGACGATGCAGCCCCCGCGCAGCTGCATCGAGCATGAAGCCGAGCACGCCGATCAGCAGCACCATCGCCATCAGCTCGGAGTACGCCAGCCGATCACGGGTATCGAGAATGAAGTAGCCCAGCCCCGCGCTCACCCCAAGCATCTCGCACGGCACCAGCACGATCCACAGGATGCCGATGGCCAGGCGCACCCCGGTCAGCACATGGCCGATCACCCCGGGAACGATCACCTTGCACAAGGTCTCCCAGCGCGTGGCGCTGAGGCTGCGGCTCAACTGCAACCAGCGCGGGTCGAGCTGACGCACGCCCGCCGCCGTGTTGAGCAGGATCGGCCACAGCGCGGCAAAGGCCAGCAGGAAATAGATCGGCTGGTCGCCCACCCCCATCAGCATCACCACCACCGGCATCCACGACAGCGGCGAGATCATGCGCAGGAACTGGAACGCTGGCGTGGTCGCTGCCTCCAGGTGCCGGTAGCTGCCCACCAGCAACCCCAGCGGCACACCGATCAGCAGCGCCAGCACCAGGCCGACCAGGATGCGCTTGAGGCTCACCCAGACATGCCCGTACACCTCGCCCTGCCCCAGCAACTCCACCAGGCTGTGCAAGGTGGCCTGGGGCGAAAAGCGCGCAGACAAACCGTCGGCCTCGCCGAACACCCGCACCCCCAGCCACCACAGCAACAACAGCACTGCCAGGCCGGCAAGGCCCAGGGCACCATGTACGACGTGCTTGCGCATCAGACCGCGAACTCCTCGCTACGCTGGAAGTTCTCGGCGATGCCGAACGTCGCCGGGCCGCCGACAGCCGCAATGGCGTTGCGCACGAAGCGGTCGTCGACCAGGTCGCGAGCGGCATGGGCCGGGTCAAGATCGGCGAGGAAACCGTTCTCGCCTTCGATCAGGGTGTTCTTCAGGCGCTTGACCAGCTCCTCGGTGTAGCTGGGGTATGGGTACGGCTGGAAGTCGATGCGCTTTTCATCCCACTGCTGGTGCTGGATGGCGCCGCTGGCGATATAGCCGGCGCGGTCGTCGGCAGACGGTGCCAGCACCCGGGTGAGCACCGCCGGCTCGTGTGGGGTGTATTTGTTGGGGCCAGCCTTGGACAGCAACGCGGCCGCCTCGGCGCGGTGCTCGCGGGTCCATTGCTGGGCCTTGACGATGGCATTGACCACCTTCTGCGACCACTCGGGGCGGTTGTTGAGGTCGTGCTCATGCATGAACACCACGCAGCAGGCATGGTTGCGCCAGACATCGCCGGTGAAACGCTGCACGCGGCCGACCTTGAGGTTCTCGGCCAGAGCGTTGAACGGCTCGGCGACGATGTAGCCGGCGATGCGCTTGCTGGCCAGGGCCGGTGGCATGTCCGAGGGCGGCAGCACCAACAGGTTGACTTCGTTGGCGGCCAGCTGCGCGGTGGCAGGCTTCGACACCGCCTTCAGGCCGTTGTCGGCGAGCATCTGCTGCAGCACCACGTTGTGGATCGAGTACCAGAACGGAATGGCCACGGTCTTGCCGCCAAGCTGTTTCATGTCGGTGATGTCCGGGGCCACGGTCAGGCCCGAGCCACCGACGTGGTTCCACGCCACGACCTTGGCCGGCACCTTGCTGCCGTAACGCGCCCAGACGGTCATCGGCGACAGCAGGTGGATGACGTTGACCTGGCCGGAGATGAACGCCTCGATCACCTGGGCCCAACTGCGCAGCAGCACCGGGCGCTCGGCCTTGATGCCCTCGGCCTCGAACAGGCCGTTGTTGTGCGCCACCAGCAGCGGCGTGGCGTCGGTGATCGGCAGGTAGCCGATGCGCACCGGCGCATCCGGTTCGGCGGCGGCGCGGGCCTGCAGGCTGGACAGCAACGGCACGGCACCGGCGGCGGTGAGCATGGCGCTCAACTTGAGAAAATCGCGACGGGACGTCGAGGAACAGCAGTCATCCATGCACATGGACAGCCTCCGAGGGCAAGGGGGATGGGGTGGGTTCGGCTACACGGCTTGCCCGCCGCAGGGTTTTCAGGATGTCGATACGCAAGGCGCCCAGCTCCTCGACCCGCTGCGCGCGCGGCTGCGGCAGGTCGATACGCCACTGGCCGAGGGTGCGCGCCGGGTGGTCGCCCAGTAGCAGCACGCGATCGGACAGCAGCAGGGCTTCGTCGATGTCGTGGGTGATCAGCACGGCGGCGGTGTTGTGGGTGGCGATCAGTTGCAGCAGCAGTTGCTGCATATCGGCACGGGTCACCTCGTCCAGCGCACCGAACGGCTCGTCGAGCAACAAAACTTCAGGTTGGCGGGCCAGGCAACGGGCCAGCGCGGTGCGCTGGGCCATGCCACCGGACAACTGGGCCGGATACTGACCGCGTGCATGGGCCAGGCCGACGGCGTCGATGGCATGCTCGATCCGCGCGCGGCGTTCGCTGCTCGAGAGTTTGGGCTGGCGAGCGAAATCGAGACCGAAGGCGACATTCTTTTCCAGGCTGAGCCAGGGCAGCAGGCTCGGGTCCTGGAACGCCACCGCCAGGCGCGGGTGCGGCCCCTGCAACACCTCGCCATGCAACGTGACGACGCCGCCACGCGGTTGCTGCAAACCCGCCAGCACCCGCAGCAGGCTGGACTTGCCCACCCCGCTGGGGCCGAGAAGGGTGACCACCTCGCCAGCGGCCAGGGTCAGGTCGAACTGCGCCAACACGGCCTGCCAGCCACCCTCGCGGGGGTAGCCAAGGCTGATGTCCCGGGCCTCGAGCAACGCTTCACTCATGCCGTGGCCGCCTGGCGTTGCAACTCGGCGCGCAGTTGCACCAGGCTCGGGGTGACGATCGGCACGAACGCCGACTCGCGCCAGCGGCGGGCGAACCCTTCGCCATAGGCCGTCAGGTACGCTTTGCCACCGCTGGCCTGCAGTTCCAGCTGCACGGCGTCGGCGGCGCTTTCGGCGAGGGTGATGCGCAGCTTGAACAGGGCTGCCGGCTGCTTGAGGAAGCGCCCGTCGAGCAGGCCCTGCTTGAGCTCACCAACAGTGTTTTCCAGGCGCTCCTTGAGCACCAGGCGGGCCTCTTCGAGGAACGAGCCACGGCCTTGCAGGTGCTCCTGTACCTCGTCCAGGGCGCGCCGTGCCAGGCCGATGGCCATGCCGCACTGCAAGGCGAGGAACGCCGGGCGTACCTTGGGCAGGAATTCGCGGGCATTGTCGTGCAGCAGCCAGTCGCGGGCCAATCCCACCTGGTGGAAGGCCAGTGCCGCGGTGTTGCTCGATTGCAGCCCCATCAGTTGCAGGTCGTCGGAACGTTCCAGGCCAGTAGCGGTGGACGGAATCGCGACCACGAACGGCGGGCCACCGGCATCGTCCTCGATGGCCGCGGCCACCACGAAGCCGCATTTGCGCAGGTTGGTCACCCAGTGCAGGCGGCCTTCCAGGGTCCAGCCATCCGTTGTGGGCCGTCCACGTACTTGCAGGGCCTCGATGCCGGACAGGAACTTCATGGCGTTGGACAACCCCGTGGCGCCGGCCAGCTCACCCTTGAGCAGGTCGGGGAGCAAGCGCTCGCGCACGGCCTGGTTGGGGCTTTGCAACAGGTATTCGATGAAGGCGCGCTGCCCCCAGCAGACGAAGGCCGCGGCCAGTGAGCGGCTGGCGATGGCGGCGATGGCTTCCACCGCCTCGGTGACGTCGCCGCCCGAGCCGCCGAGGGCTGGGTCGACGCCGACGCGCAACAGTTGCGACTCGGCGATGTGCGCCAGCACCAGGTGCGGGTCGCACCGGCCCTGGTCGATGGCCTCGGCATTGGCATCCAGCCAGTGGCGAAATGCGGAATCAAGCATGTCCCTACTCCTTTGAAACGCCGGCCACGCCGGCACCGGGCGTGGTTTACGCCGAAGGCTGCCAGCGGTACTTGCCCAGCTCGTCGTTGAGCGGCGTCTGGGCGAACACATTAGCAAAGTTGCACAGGGTTGCGAGGCTCACGCCAAGGATCACTTCCAGGGCGTTGCCCTCGGTGAAACCGGCGTCGCGGAAGGCCTGGTAGGTGGCATCGCTGACATTGCCGCGGGTGGCGATCACTTCACGGGCGAACTCGGCCAGGGTCTCGAAGCGGGCATCCGGCAATTCACCGCGGGCGCGCAGCGCATCGACCACCTCTTGCGGCAGCTTGGCCTTGTTCAGCGCCACGGCGGTATGGCCGGCCACGCAGAAGTCGCAACCGTGCTGGGTGGCGGCGATCAACTGCACCACTTCGCGCTCGGCCAGGGTCAGTTCCGACTTGCCGTTGAGCGCCGACACCGTGACGTAGGTTTCCAGGGCGGCGGGGGCGTTGGCGAGGATGCCCAGCAGGTTGGGGATGAAGCCTGAGTTCTTCTGCGCGTTCTCGAGGAACGGACGCGCGGCTTCCGGAGCGGTCTGCAGGCTGTGTAGAGTGATGCGCGCGGACATGGAGTGGTCTCCTTTGATGTAGGTCGCTACAGTCTGTTGGTTATAAGAAGTAGCATCCATATTCATCAGTCGCCTTTCCTTGCTCCAGAGTCCTTGCATTAGATGATTTCATCCAGCCACCTCGTCGATTGGTTATTAGAAGGCCTGGAACTCGACGCCAGCCTGTTCCATGTCGGCCGCTACTGCGGTGGCTGGCATGCCAGCACCCAGGGCATGGGCCGGGCCAGTTTCCACCTGGTGGTGCAGGGGCATTGCTGGCTGCATATCGATGGCCAGCCCGAGGCGCTGCGGCTGGAAAGCGGCGACGCGGTGTTCCTGCTGCGTGACCTGGGCTATCGACTGTCAAGTGACCGCAACGCAACCGATGCCTGCGCACAACCACGCCAGACGATGCAGGGGCTGGAGCTGGAAGCGGGTGATGGCGTCGGGCTGGTGTGCGGGTTCTTCCATTTCCAGACAGGGCTGTCGACGCTGATCGTCGAGGGGCTGCCGGGCTGGGTCCTGCTCCGTGCCGGGGACCCGGCCGGAAGCGCTGCGCGGGCGCTGTTCGAGCTGATCCTGGAAGAGTGTCGGCGCGCGCCTCAACCGTCGGCCACGTTGCTCGAACGGCTGACTCACCTGTTGTTCCTCTACGTGCTGCGCCAGCAGGTGCATGAAGGGCTCGCGCTCGGTGGCCTGGTCGCCCTCGCCCGCCAGCCGGCCTTCGCCGGGTTGCTGGAGCAGATGATCGAGCAGCCTGGGCGGGCCTGGACGCTGGAGAGCATGGCGGCCTGCGCGGGGCTTTCACGCTCGGCGTTCTTCAAACGCTTCAACGAACTGGCCGGGCAGTCGCCGGGGCAGGTGCTGCTGGCGCTGCGCATGCGCCATGCCTGCCAGTTGCTCAAGGCGGGGAGTACCGTCGAGCAGGTGGGGGCGCAGGTGGGGTATCAATCGGTGGCCGCGTTTACGCGGGCGTTTGCCAAGGCGGTGGGGGTGCAACCGGGCGCTTATCGCAGGCAGCGCAATGAGCCGTGAAGGCTTCGGCTTTCAGCGGTTGGATTTTGACGAAGGCTGAAACACGCCGGCTACCTATCGCATTTCACGATCATTGCCCGGCACATTCTCGATTGGTCAAAATGCCCGCGCTCGCGCAAGCTGCGCCCTGCCCGTACCTGTTCGAGGAACCTGCCCCTTGCCCACCTGGCTTCCCGCTCCACTGCGCCAATTCAGCCAGCGCTGGCGCAGCGAGTCCGTCGTGAACAGCGCGCTGCCGGGCCACTTCCGGCAAAAAGCGATCGAGCGCGGCTACACCCTGAGCGACAGCCAGAACCGGGTGATCGAGGCCATGGCCCGCACACTGGCCACGCTCGACACCGATCAGCCGCGCAGCCTGTACCTGCATGGCGCGGTGGGGCGCGGCAAGAGCTGGCTGCTCGATGGCTTCTTCCAGGCGGTGCCCACGCCCGCCAAGCGACGCCTGCACTTCCATGACTTCTTCGCTCGCCTGCACCAGGGCATGCACCGCCACCGGGCGTTGGACGATGCGCTGGGGGCGACGCTCGACGTGTTGCTGGGTGATTGCCGGGTGCTGTGCTTCGATGAGTTCCATGTGCACGATATCGGCGATGCCATGCTCCTCACCCGGCTGTTCAGCGCCCTGTTCCAGCGCGGCGTGCTCCTGCTGGTGACCTCCAACTACGCCCCCGAAGGGCTGCTGCCCAACCCGCTGTACCACGAACGCTTCCTGCCGGTGATCCGCCTGATCAACAGCCGCATGCAGGTACTGGAAGTCGGGGGCGCCACGGATTTTCGCAGCTTGCCGGCCAACCGTGAACACCAGCGCTTCACCCGGGGGCATTACGTCTGGCCTGGCACCCCGGAGCAGCGCCAGGCACTGGCGCTGCCGACAACATCGCCATGTGTGCTGGACATCAACAAACGGCCGCTGCGCGTCTTGGCCTGCGAAGATCGGCAAGTGATGTTCGCCTTCGACGACCTGTGCGAGCAGCCCACCGCAGTGATCGACTACCTGGCACTGGCCGAACGTTACGAGCACTGGATCATCGATGGCCTGGACGACCTGGCCGAGTGCTCGCTCGCCGCGCAGCAGCGGTTCGTCAACCTGGTGGATGTGCTGTATGACCAGGATCGCCAGGTGACAGTGATCAGCCAGCGGCCGCTGGAGCAGAGCCTTGGCGGGGCGCTCACCGATTTGATGCGTACACGAAGCCGACTGGGGCAGCTGCATCGGATTGGCCCGACCTGACTTCATCCCTGTAGGAGCGGCTTCAGCCGCGATGCAGGCATCGCGGTGCCTGGCACCCGCTTCGCGGGTGATCGCGGCTGAAGCCGCTCCTACAGAGGTCGTATCAGGCCAAAGGGTTCAACCCGCCCTCGGCAAATCCGCCAGCACCCCTTCGATCTCCCCCAGCACCGCCGGGTCGTCCAGGGTCGAGGGCGCCACATAGTCCTGCCCGTCGGCTATCTTGCGCAGCACCGCCCGCAGGATCTTGCCCGAGCGGGTCTTGGGCAGGCGCTTGACCTGCCGCACGCGGTTGAAGCAGGCCAGCGCGCCGATCTGCTCGCGCACACCGGCCACCAGCTCGCCCTGCAACTGTGCCTCACTGATGCCCTGCCCGTCCTTGAGCACCACCAGCGCCAGCGGCACCTGCCCCTTGATTTCGTCATGCACACCGATCACCGCGCACTCGGCCACCGCCGGATGACGCGCCACCAGGTCCTCCATCTCGCCCGTGGACAGGCGATGGCCGGAGACATTTATCACGTCATCGGTGCGCCCCATGATGTAGACGAAACCGTCGTCATCCAGGTAGCCACCGTCGCCGGTGTGGTAATAGCCCGGATAGCTGCGCAGGTAGGCTTCCAGATAGCGTGGGTGATCGCCCCAGAGTGTCTGGCTGCAACCGGGCGGCAGCGGCAAGGCGATCACGATGGCACCCTGCTGGTTGGGCCCCAGAAGCTTGCCTTCGTCATCCAGCACCTGCACGTGGTACCCCGGCACCGCACGGTTGCTGGACCCTGGCCGGGCGGCACTGCCCGCCAACCCCACGCAGGGCGCGGTCACCGGCCAACCGGTCTCGGTCTGCCACCAATGGTCGTGCACCGGCTTGCCGCTGACCCGCTCCAGCCATTCATGGGTGCTGGAATCGAGCTTCTCGCCCGCCAGGAACAATTGGCGCAGCGACCCCAGGTCGTGACGGCGGAGCAGCTCGCCGTCCGGGTCTTCCTTGCGGATCGCCCGCATCGCGGTGGGCGCGCAGAACAAGCCATTGACCTTGTACTGCTCCACCACCCGCCAATAGGCCGAGGCGTCCGGGGTGCGGATCGGCTTGCCTTCGTAGAACACCGTGGTGCAGCCGCTCATCAGCGGCCCATAGACGATCAGCGAATGGCCGACCACCCAGCCCACATCGGAAATCCCCCACCACACATCGCCCGCCTGCATGCCATAGACGTGGCGCATGGCATAGCACAGGGCCACGGCGTTGCCGCCGTTCTCACGCACGATGCCCTTGGGTTTTCCGGTGGTGCCGGAGGTATACATGATGTACAGCGGGTCGCCCGCGTCCAGCTCCACCGGGGCGACCGGCGCGACGCCCGTCAATGCCGACGCCCAGTCCAGGTCGCGCCCCGCTTGCAGCTCGGCCTTCGCCTGGGGCCGCTGTAGCACCAGCACCTGCCGAGGCTGGTGCCGGGCCAGTTGCAGCGCGCGGTCGACCAGCGGCTTGTATTCGATGACCCGGTCAAACTCCAGCCCGCACGAGGCCGTGAGCAGCAACGTCGGCCGCGCATCGTCGATGCGCAGGGCCAGTTCGTTGGCGGCAAAACCACCAAACACCACCGAGTGCACCGCGCCGATTCGCGCGCAGGCGAGCATGGCCATCGCCGCCTGCGGCACCATGGGCATGTAGATGATCACCCCATCGCCCTTGTTCACACCCAGCGAGCGCAGCAGGCCAGCCAGGCGCGCGACTTCGTCCCGCAACCGGTTGTAGGTGAACGTCTGCTGCACGCCGGTCACGGGCGAGTCGTAAATCAGCGCCAGTTGCTCACCACGGCCCTGCTCGATCTGGTGGTCGAGGGCCAGGTGGCAGCAGTTCAGCCGGCCGTCGGCAAACCAGCGGTGGGTACCGTCGGGGTTTTCCTGCAGGGTGAGCGAGGGCTTGCGCTGCCAGGCCAGCTGTTCGGCCTGGGCTTGCCAGAAGGCGGCGGGATCGCTGATGGAGCGGGCGTAGCTGTGCTGGTAGGTCATTGGTTCGCAACCCGGTACTTGTTGTTATAGAAGGGCGAACCTTGAGTATGGACCGGTGCCTGCGAGCCGCCATTTGACTTAAGTCGCAACCCATATGCAGATTTGCAGTGGTCATCTGGCTAGAATGGCCGCCCGCCGATTCCAGACCCGTTCCATGCACAACCTCGACGACCTCCGCGCCGGCCGCCTGCGCGGCATCACCCGCCTTGACCTTGAGTTGGGCGTGAGCGAATTCCCCCGCGAAATCTTCACGCTGGCCGACAGCCTGGAGGTGCTCAACCTCAGCAATAACGCCCTGAGCGAATTGCCCGACGACCTGCATCGCCTGACGCGGCTGAAGGTGCTGTTTTGCTCCGGCAATCGCTTCACCGAGCTGCCATCGGCGCTGGGACGTTGCGCGAACCTCGAAACGGTGGGTTTTCGCGACAACCAGATCCAGCTCGTCACCGCGCAGGCGCTGCCTGCCAACCTGCGGGCACTGATCCTCACCGAAAACGCACTGGAGACACTGCCGGATGCCTTGGGCGACTGCGTCTGGCTGCAAAAGCTGATGCTCGCCGGCAACCGCCTCGGCGTCCTGCCCAAGGGCCTCGCCCGTTGCGAACGGCTTGAACTGCTGCGCATCGCCAGCAATCGCTTGCCGGCCCTGCCCGACTGGCTGCTGCGCATGCCCAGCCTGGCCTGGCTGGCCTATGCCGACAACCCGATGCCGGAGGGCTTCGTCGCGCCCGCCGACGAGGGCCACTGCCCACGGATCGCCTGGCGGGATGTTCACCTCGAACAGGTGTTGGGCCAAGGTGCTTCCGGCGTGATCCACCGTGCCATGTGCCAGGATGCGCCGATGGCGGTCAAGCTGTACAAGGGCGCGCTCACCAGCGATGGCTCGCCCCTGGCGGAAATGAGCGCCTGCATCGCTGCCGGCGATCATCCGAACCTGGTGCGCCTGGCTGGCCGCATCGATGATCATCCACAACAGCTGCCGGCCCTGGTGATGCACCTGATCGCGCCGCACTGGCGCAACCTTGCCGGCCCACCGAGCCTCGACAGCTGCACTCGCGACCGCTATGCCGAAACGATCACACTGCCCCTGGCCGGTGTGCGTCGACTGGCCAGCGGCATCGCCTCGGTGTGCGCGCACCTGCACGGGCGCGGCCTGAGCCATGGCGACCTGTATGCCCACAACATACTGTTCGACGACGACGGCCAGTGCCTTCTGGGCGACTTCGGCGCGGCGTCTTTTCACCCCCAGGCGCAGGCCCTTGAGCGCCTGGAAGTCCGTGCCTTTGGCATCCTGCTGGAAGAGCTGCTGGCGCATTGCCCGGAAAACGACAAGGTGCTGCACGCCCTGGCCCGGCGTTGCCAGCACCCCGACGTAACGCATCGGCCGCTGTTCAGCGAACTGCTGGAAAAGCTGTCGGACTGATTGCCTGCCCCATTTCGGGGCAAACCCTCTAGAATGGATGCCCCTCCCCTCTAGAGCCCGCCATGGACATCGATCAGGCGCGTACTTTCCTGGAAATCGTCCGCTGCGGCAGCCTGGTGGCCGCCGCCGAACGCCTGTTCGTGTCGCAGACCGCCATCACCGCCCGCGTGCAGCGCCTGGAGCAGCAACTGGGCTGCCAGCTGTTCGTGCGCAGCCGCAGCGGCGCCAGCCTGACCGCCGACGGCGAGGCATTCGTCAGCTACGCCAACCAGCTGGTGCAGACCTGGGAAGCCGCACGCCGCGACCTGCCGCTGCCCCAGGGATGCCAGCAGGTGTTGCATGTGGGCGGCGAGGTGAGCCTGGGCAACCCGATGATGCTCGACTGGGTCAGCGCCCTGCACCAGGAGATGCCCAACCATGCCATCCGCAGCGAAGTCAGCGACGGTGAGTCGCTGTTGCGCAAGGTGGAGATGGGCCTGCTGGATGCCGCGCTGGTCTACCAGCCAACGTACGGCCCGGGCCTGCAGGTGGAGCAGTTGATGGAGGAAAAGCTGATCCGCATCCGCCGGGTCGACCAGCCCGAGCCGTATGTCTACATCGACTGGGGCGCCGCCTTCCGCCGCCGCCACGACGCCGCCCTGCCCGACCTGGCGCGCGCGCCGCTAAGCTTCAACCTCGGGCCGCTGGCGCTGCAGTTCATCCTCGACCGTGGCGGCAGCGGTTACTTCCGCACGCGCGTGGTGCAGGCCTACCTGCAGAACGGGGTGTTCGAGCGGGTGCCCCAGGCGCCGGAGTTCACCTACCCGACCTACCTGGTCTATGCCCGCGAGCGTGACAGCGCGGCCCTGCAACAGGCCTTCGCCATCCTGCGCCGGCTGGTCGCGGCCGGCGAGAGCGACTGGTCACAACGCTGGGACCCGCTGATCTGAGCCCTGCGCGGCGGCCGTAAGCAGGTGCCGCTTGAGGCCGGCGATCAGGTCGGTCTGGGTGATCACCCCGACCAGACGCTCGCCGTCCAGCACTGGCAGGCAGTGCCGGCCCTGCTCACCGAGCAAGGGCAACAGGCGTTCCAGCGGGTGCCGGGGGGTAATGCTGACCACCTGGCGGTTCATCACCTGCTCCAGGCGCACGGGCTGGCGTCGCAACAGGTTGCGCCAGCGGAGGCGGCCACGGGCCATGGCCGCCTCGACCAGATCGGCAACACCGACGAGGCCCACCAGGCGCCCCTCGTCCAGCACCGGCAAGGTCTGCAGGTGATGACTGGCCAGCAGCTTCCAGGCCTGTTCAAGGGTCGTGCCCGGCGTTGCCACCTGCACATCGCGGGACATCAGCGCCCCGGCATCGATGCCGCCCAGGCTGCGCTGCAAGGCATGCTGCTCGGTGGCCAGGACAATACGTTCGAGCTCGTCGCGGGTGACATCGACGAACTCACCGATTTCCGCCAGGGCCAGGTCGAGGTCGGCACTGCTGATACCGACCCGTTCGCTGGGCAGTGGGTCGCGGGTGTGGTGCAGATCCTTGCGCGGCGCCGCGCCCTTGGGGTAGCGCACACCCGTGAGGCGGTTGTAGAGCACCGCCACGGCGACCAACACCAACGCGTTGAGCAGCACCGGCTCAAGCAGATGGTCACCCAGTGCCACCAGCCCCGGGTCGGCCAGCACCGCGCTCACGGCGACGCCACCACCGGGCGGGTGCAGGCAGCGCAACAGGCACATCACCAGGATCGCGATGCCCAGCGCAGCCGCCGCCACCCATAGTCCGTCGCCAAAACCCTGGCGCATGGCCAACCCCACGACAGCGGCCAGGGCGTAACTGCCCAGCACCGGCCAGGGCTGGGCCAAGGGCCCGGAGTGCACGGCGAACACCAGCACCGCCGAGGCCGCCAGCGGGCCGAGCAGGTGCAAGGCGATGGACGGGCCATAGGCCAGGCTGCACAGGTAACCGGCGAGGAACAGGCCGAGCAGCGCGCCAATGCCGGCGCGCAACCATTCTTTTGGGGGGATGTTCAAGGGCGCCGGGAGCAGGCGCTGCAAGCGGGTTTCGGGACGCGAGGCAGGCATCGGGGTATTCGGGTCGTGTTCTTCTGATTAAAAAGAAAGCCCAGCGCGACCGGCCTGGGCCCTGTGTTGCGCAATGCAGTGGCGCAAGGGGCTCCGTCCATGGAGAGATGGAAACCGGAAGGTTTCATGGCAGCGGATTTTGCCGGGCAGGTGCCGGGACGGCCAATTCAAAAAACTGCGGCTGTACTGCAATTTTTTTGCAGGATTGATCCGCGTCCCTGTAGGAGCGGCTTCAGCCGCGATCACCCGTGCAGCGGGTGCCACACATCACCGGGGGGAGCCGCTATCGCGGCTGAAGCCGCTCCTACAGAGAACCCTTGCGCGGCAATTCGATACTGACCCGCAAGCCGCCTTGCGGGCTTTCCAGCAACGCGATTTGCCCGCCCCAGGCCTCGACGATGTCGCGCACGATCCCCAGCCCAAGACCATGGCCATCAACCTGCTCATCCAGCCGCGAACCCCGTTCGAGCACTTGCAGGCGCTGCGACTCGGGGATGCCCGGACCATCGTCATCAACCCACAACCGGTAGCCCGCTTGCGTCGGTGCAATGCCCACCCGCACCTCGCTGTCGGCCCACTTGCAGGCGTTGTCCAGCAGGTTGCCGAGCAGTTCCAGCAGGTCCTCGCGGTCCCAGGGCAACAGCAGGCCTGGCGGCACGTCACGTTCGAGCAACAAGCCTTCGCCATGGATCATGCCCAGGGTGGCCAGCAACCCCGGCAGCTCGGCGTCGCAATCGAACTGCGCGCCGGGCAACGCATCCCCCGCCAGGCGAGCGCGGTTGAGCTCGCGGGCCAGGCGCTGCTGGATCTGCTCCAGCTGCTCGCGCATCTGCGCGCGGACCTCGGGCAGCGCCTGCAAACGCTCACTGGACGCCAGGCTGAGCAGCACCGCCAGCGGCGTTTTCAGCGCATGCCCAAGGTTGCCCAGGGCATTGCGCGAACGCCGCAGGCTGTCTTCGGTATGGGCCAGCAGATGGTTGATCTGGTCGACCAGCGGTTGCAGCTCGCTGGGCACCTCGGCATCCAGTTGCGAACGCTGCCCCTGCTGCAACTGGGCGATCTGCTGGCGTGCCCGCTCCAGCGGGCGCAACGAGCGGGTCACGGTGATGCGCTGCAGCACCAGCACCAGCAACAGCGCCACCAGCCCCATGCCCAGGCCGATCTGCTGCATGCGCCGGAAGCCTTCGCGCACGGGGGAATAATCCTGGGCGACGCTGATGGAAATATCCTGCCCCAGGCGTCGGTAATCACCACGATAGGCCAACAACTGCTGGCCTTCCGGGCCCAGTTCATGGCCATCGTCCAGCCCGGGCTTGCCGGGCTTGGGCATGTCCAGGTCCCACAACGAGCGTGAGCGCCAGGTGCCCTGGTCGAAGTCGATGCGGAAGTAATAGCCCGAGAACGGCCGCTGGTACGCCGAGGAGATGCGCCGCTCGTCCAGCTGCAAACCGGACGGCCCGCGCACCAGCGCCACCAGCAGGTTTTCGCTTTCCTGGCGCAGGCCGGTTTCCAGGTAACGTTGCAGGCCGGCCTCGAACAGCCACAGGGTCAGTTGCGCCAACGCCACGCCAACCACCACCAGCACCGCCACCAGCCCCAGGCTCAGCCGCGCCTGGATCGACTTCACGCCGCACTCCCGGCGTACACGTAGCCTTGGCCGCGACGGGTCTCGATCACACTGCGCCCGAGCTTGCGTCGCAGGTGATTGACGTGCACTTCGAGCACGTTGGAATCACGCTCGGTCTCGCCATCGTAGAGGTGCTCAGCCAGGTGACTCTTGGACAGCACCTGGCCCGGGTGCAGCATGAAGTAGCGCAACAGGCGAAACTCGGCGGCGGTCAGCTGGATATCGACACCCTCGCGGCTGACGCACTGGCGCGACTCGTCCAGGTGCAGGCCGGCGGCCTCCAGCGTGGGTTGGTTGGCCAACCCCTTGGCGCGGCGCAGCAGGGCCTGAATGCGCAGTTGCAGCTCTTCCGGGTGGAAGGGTTTGGTCAGGTAGTCGTCGGCCCCGGCCTTGAGCCCTTCGATGCGCTCGGCCCAGGAACCGCGCGCGGTCAGGATCAACACCGGGGTGACCAGGTTCGCGGCACGCCATTGCGCCAACACCTCGAGCCCAGGCAGGCCCGGCAGGCCGAGGTCGAGCACGATCAGGTCATAGGGCTCGCTCTGGCCCTGGTACACCGCGTCGCGGCCATCGGCCAGCCAGTCCACGGCATAGCCCTGGCGCTGCAGCGCGGCCGTCAGTTCGTCGGCCAGGGGCACATTGTCTTCGACCAGCAGCAGGCGCATTCAGTCGTCTTCCTCGTCTTTGAGCAGCGCGCCCGTGCGCGCGTCGAGCTTGATCTCGCGCACCACGCCCTCGGGGGTCAACAGTTCGACTTCGTATTCGTAGCGCTCGTGCTTCTCTTCCAGCTCCGCCTCCAGCAGGCGCGCCCCGGGGTAACGCCCCAGGGCGGCCTCGAGCAGTTGCTCGAGGGGCAGGATGATGCCTTGCTGGCGCAGCGCCAAGGCCTCGTCCTGGTCCAGGTCGCGGGCGGCGGCCAGCGAACAGGCGGCCATCAGGACCAGGGCCAGGTAGCGCGCCGTTCGCGGTAGCTCACGCATCAGTTGTCTCGCGCGTCCTTCAACACTTCACCGGTCTTGGCGTCCAGGTCGACATCCCACTCGACGTTCTGTGCGTCGCGCAGTTCGACCTTGTAGATGTAGCGGCCGTACTCGTCTTCGAGCTCGCTGTCGGTGACGGTGGCGCCCGGGTGCTTGGCCACGGCGGCGGCCTTCAGCTCGTCCAGCGACTTGATGGTCTTGGCGTTGACCAGCTTGACCACTTCATCGGGCTGTACGTCCTTGGCGAGGGCGGCGTTGGCAGCGAAAGCGAGGGTGGCGGCGGTGAACAGGGCAGTCAAAGTTTTCATGGGGTCACTCCATCGGGGTGTGCAAGTTGTCTACGGGATCAAGACTAACCAGGGGTCCTTAACTCAACCTGAAAACAGCTGGCCGCATGATAGCGCAGTTGGCTGGCAGGCCTGTACCGGCCTCATCGCGGATGAATCCGCTCCTACGGGGCGTGTTCATCCGCGATGGGCCATCTGCCCCTATAATGAGCCGCCTGTATTGCTCGAGACCCTGCCATGAGCGCCATCCACATCAAGTACCCCGCCCTGACCTTCAAGGCCGGCCACCGCGCGCTGCGGCAGATCCGCGAGCGCGGCCTGCGGGCGGCCGATGTCGGCGTGCTGCCGGGCGCGGCCGGCGGCCCCAAGCCCCTGGGCATCCAGGGCCTGGACCTGGCTTTGTTCGGTGAATGGCTACCGTCGGCGCCACGCCAGCGCGCGCTGATCGGTGCTTCGATTGGCTCCTGGCGCTTCGCCAGCGCCTGCCTCGACGACCCGGTCGCTGGCCTGCGCCGCCTCGGCGAGCTGTACACCGAACAGGATTTCGCCAAGGGCGTGACACCCAAAGAGATCAGCCAGAGCAGCCAACGCATGCTCGACGACCTGCTGCAAGGCCGCGATGGGCAAATCCTCGGCAACCCGCACTACCGCTTGAACATCCTGGTGGTGAAGAGCCATGGCCAGCTGGCCCACGACCACCGTGGCCGCCTGGGCATGGGGCTTGGCTCGGTGATCGCCAGCAACCTGCTGGGGCGCGAGCGCCTTGGGCGGCACTTCGAAAGAGTCATCCTGCATGATGTACGCGAGGCCCCGCCACTGGAGGCGCTCACCGACTTCCCCTCGCGCAACCTGCCGCTGGACCTGGCCAACCTGCGCCACGCCCTGCTCGCCTCAGGCTCGATCCCGATGGTCATGGAAGGCGTGCGCGACATCCCCGGCGCGGGTGCCGGCACCTACCGCGACGGCGGCCTGCTCGACTACCACCTCGACCTGCCCTACCGCGGCGACGACCTGGTGCTCTACCCGCATTTCACCGACAAGGTGGTGCCCGGCTGGTTCGACAAGGCCCTGCCCTGGCGCAAGGGCGACGCCACGCGCCTGCGCAACGTGCTGCTGATGACACCCTCGCCGCAGTACCTCGCCGCCCTGCCCTACGGCAAGCTGCCCGACCGCAACGACTTCAAGCGCTTCATGGGCGATGCCCCCAGCCGCAAGCGCTACTGGTACCAGGCCATCGCCGAAAGCCGGCGCCTGGGCGACGAGTTGCTCGAACTGATCGCCACCGGGCGGTTGCAGGATCGCCTGCAAGCCTTGTAGCGGGCATGCTGGTAGACTGCGCGCATCATTGATTCACACAGAGTTATGCCAGCGTGGAAATCTTCAAAGAGTTTACTTTCGAATCGGCTCACCGCCTGCCTAACGTCCCGGCTGGGCACAAGTGCGGCCGCCTGCATGGCCATTCGTTCAAGGTCGCCCTGCACCTGACCGGCCCGCTCGATCCGCACACCGGCTGGATCCGCGATTTCTCCGAGATCAAGGCGATCTTCAAGCCGATCTACGAGCAGCTCGACCACAACTACCTGAACGACATTCCAGGCCTTGAGAACCCCACCAGCGAAGTGATCGCCAAGTGGATCTGGGAGCAGGTCAAGCCGTTGCTGCCGGAGCTGTCGAAGGTGCGCATCCACGAGACCTGCACCAGCGGTTGCGAGTACACCGGCGACTGATCGAATGCCCTATCGCGGATGAATCCGCGCCTACACGCGCCTGCCTGTAGGAGCGGATTGATCCGCGATAGGGCCGCAAAGCCTCAGCCCCGCTGCCCGCTCTCCAGGGCATCCCGCAGGAAGCTCGGGGCGATATAGCGCTGGTAATGCGCCTCCGAGAGCAAGAAAAACTCCCGGTCGATGGCATCGCGCAACTGCGGCAGGTCCCAGTCGCGGAACTCCGGCAGCAACGCCATCCCATAGGCCTCCAGATCACGGATCACCCGCGCCCCTCGGGCGATCAGCTGGTACGCCCAGCAGTACTCCGACTGCTGCGCCACGAAGCGGATCGAGCGCTGCTCCAGCTGCTGGCGCAGCAGCGCTTTGTCGAACACCTCCAGCTTGGCCATCATCACCTGCACCAGCAGTTGCTCCAGGCGCAGCCAGACCGCGCGCTTCTGCGCGTCGTCGTAGCCGTTCCAGTGGATCACTTCGTGGTGGAAGCGCTTGCAGCCGCGGCACACCAGGTCTCCGTACACCGTGGAGCAGAGGCCGACGCAAGGCGTCTTGATGGATTGGTTGGACATGTAGAAACAACGGCTTGGCGGGGGAACACCGGTTCATGTTAGCCCTTTGTCTAACCAGGGTCACCCGTTAAAGTCATCTTCGCCGCCTTACCTTCGGCTGATTTTTACCGTAGAATCACTCCGCCTTTTCAAGGCAACAATGTCCGTTGGAAGCTGTTTTCAAAGCGTCACGAGCACAGTTCATCCGGTAGAACGGCGTTGGCCCTGTCCATGCAAACGCGCATGTCCATGGCCAACCCCTCATCAGCCTTCCGTTCTACAGGCGTAAAACTTTGAAAGCAGCTTCTGTAAGGATTCTCTGCGACCCTGGCTTGCCGGCCCAAAAAGCCGCCATTAGCGCATGGGTGCATGGGAATGCTGGATGAGCGTCCCGGACTCCCTTTAGGGACCACTGATGAGGGTAATAACTGTGCTTGAAGCCTACCGCAAACACATCGAAGAGCGTGCCGCTCTGGGTATCGTGCCCCAGCCGCTGAACGCCGAACAAACCGCAGGCCTGGTCGAGCTGCTGAAAAACCCGCCGGCCGGCGAAGAAGCCTTCCTCGTAGACCTGATCACCAACCGCGTTCCGCCAGGGGTGGACGAAGCCGCCTACGTCAAGGCCGCGTTCCTCTCCGCCGTCGCCAAGGGCGAAGCCAAGTCGCCGCTGATCGACCGCAAGCGCGCCACCGAACTGCTGGGCACCATGCAGGGCGGCTACAACATCGAAACGCTGGTCGCGCTGCTGGACGACGCCGAACTGGGCGCCGTCGCGGCCGAACAGCTCAAGCACACCCTGCTGATGTTCGATGCCTTCCACGACGTGGCTGAAAAAGCCAAGGCTGGCAATGTCCACGCCAAGGCCGTGCTGGAATCCTGGGCCGCCGGCGAGTGGTTCACCGCCCGCCCGGCCATCGCCGACAAGTACACCCTGACCGTGTTCAAGGTGCCTGGCGAAACCAACACCGACGACCTGTCCCCTGCTCCGGACGCCTGGTCGCGCCCTGACATCCCGCTGCACGCCCTGGCCATGCTGAAGATGGCCCGCGACGGCATCGAGCCTTCGCAGCCTGGTTCGGTCGGCCCGCTGGCCCAGATCGAAGCCGTGAAAGCCAAGGGCTTCCCGGTCGCCTACGTCGGCGACGTGGTCGGTACCGGTTCCTCGCGTAAATCCGCCACCAACTCGGTGCTGTGGTTCTTCGGCGACGACATCCCGTACGTCCCCAACAAGCGCGCCGGTGGCTTCTGCTTCGGCACCAAGATCGCCCCGATCTTCTACAACACCATGGAAGACGCCGGCGCCCTGCCGATCGAATTCGACTGCACCAACCTGGGCATGGGCGACGTCATCGACGTCTACCCGTTCAAGGGCGAAGTGCGCCGTCAAGGCAGCGACGAACTGGTCACCAGCTTCGAGCTGAAGACCGAAGTACTGCTGGACGAAGTCCGCGCCGGTGGCCGTATCCCGCTGATCGTCGGCCGTGGCCTGACCGAGAAAGCCCGCGCCGAACTGGGCCTGGGTGCTTCGGACCTGTTCAAGAAACCCGAGCAGCCTGCCGCTTCGACCAAGGGCTTCACCCTGGCGCAGAAGATGGTCGGCCGTGCCTGCGGCCTGCCGGAAGGCCAGGGCGTGCGCCCAGGTGCCTACTGCGAGCCGAAGATGACCACCGTCGGCTCCCAGGACACCACTGGCCCGATGACCCGCGACGAGCTGAAAGACCTGGCGTGCCTGGGCTTCTCCGCTGACCTGGTGATGCAGTCGTTCTGCCACACCGCGGCCTATCCGAAGCCGATCGACGTCACCACCCACCACACCCTGCCAGACTTCATCCGCACCCGTGGCGGCGTGTCGCTGCGCCCGGGCGACGGCATCATCCACAGCTGGCTGAACCGCATGCTGATGCCTGACACCGTCGGTACCGGTGGCGACTCGCACACCCGCTTCCCGATCGGCATCTCGTTCCCGGCCGGTTCCGGCCTGGTGGCCTTCGCCGCCGCCACCGGCGTCATGCCGCTGGACATGCCGGAGTCGATCCTGGTGCGCTTCAAGGGCAAGCTGCAGCCTGGCATCACCCTGCGTGACCTGGTGCATGCAATCCCTTACTACGCCATCCAGAAAGGCCTGCTGACCGTCGAGAAGAAAGGCAAGAAGAACGCCTTCTCCGGCCGCATCCTGGAGATCGAAGGCCTGAACGACCTGACCGTCGAGCAAGCCTTCGAGCTGTCCGACGCCTCGGCCGAACGCTCCGCCGCCGGTTGCACCATCAAGCTGCCAGAGAAGGCCATCGCCGAGTACCTGCAGTCCAACATCACCCTGCTGCGCTGGATGATCGGCGAAGGCTACGGCGATGCCCGCACCCTGGAGCGCCGCGCGCAAGCGATGGAAGCCTGGCTGGCCAAGCCTGAGCTGCTGTCGGCTGACGCAGACGCCGAATACGCCGAGATCATCGAGATCGACCTGGCCGACGTGAAAGAGCCTGTGCTCTGCGCACCGAACGACCCGGACGATGCCCGCCTGCTGTCTTCGGTACAGGGCGAGAAGATCGACGAAGTGTTCATCGGTTCGTGCATGACCAACATCGGCCACTTCCGCGCCGCCGGCAAGCTGCTGGACAAGGTCAAGGGCGGTATCCCGACCCGCCTGTGGCTGGCCCCGCCAACCAAGATGGACGCCCACCAGCTGACCGAGGAAGGCTACTACGGCATCTACGGCAAGGCTGGCGCGCGCATGGAAATGCCAGGCTGCTCGCTGTGCATGGGTAACCAGGCACGTGTGCAGACCGGTTCGACCGTGGTCTCCACCTCGACCCGTAACTTCCCGAACCGCCTGGGCGACGCGACCAACGTGTACCTGGCCTCGGCCGAACTGGCCGCAGTCGCTTCGATCATCGGCAAGCTGCCGACCGTCGAGGAGTACATGCAGTACGCGAAAGACATCGACAGCATGGCTGCCGACGTCTACCGCTACCTGAGCTTCGACCAGATCGCCGAGTTCCGCGAAGCCGCGGCCAACGCCAAGATCCCGGTGGTCCAGGCGTAAGCTGAGCAGTACGCTGTAAAAGAAAGCCCCGGTAGCAATACCGGGGCTTTTTCGTTCCGCCCCCTTCGCCGGCAAGCCGGCTCCCACCTGTAGGAGCCGGCTTGCCGGCGAAGCTTTTCAGATCACGAACAGATCCACGAAGCTGTGCACCGGCATGGCTTCAAGCGCAGCCTGGTCCTTGCACAGCGCCAGAATCTGCTCACACCGCTGCCGAACAAACCGTGTCGCCAGGTTCTCCCTGAACTTGGCCTCCAGCAACGGTATCCCCTCTGCCCTGCGCCGACGATGGCCGACCGGGTACTCCACCACCACCTCCCGGGTATGGCTGCCATCCTTGAAGAACACCTGCAGGCCATTGGCGATCGAACGCTTGTCGGGCTCGAGGTATTCGCGGCTGAAACGCGGCTCCTCGACCACCTCCATCTTCTCGCGCAGACGGTCGATGCTCGGGTGCGCCGCGTGGAAAGCATCCTCGTAATGCTCGGCCACCAGGCTGCCGAAGATCAGCGGCACGGCGGTCATGTACTGCAGGCAATGATCACGGTCGGCGGCGTTGGCCAGCGGGCCTTCCTTGGAGATGATGCGGATCGCCGACTCCTGGGTGGTGATGACGATTCGCGTGACTTCATGCAAGCGGTTGCGCACCTGTGGGTGCAGGACCAGCGCGGCCTCGCAGGCGGTCTGCGCGTGGAACTCGGCGGGAAAACTGACCTTGAACAGCACGTTCTCCATCACGTAGCTGGCAAAGGCCTGGGGCAGGCGCAGTGCCTGCTGCTCGTCAGGTTTGAGCGCCAGGTCCTTGTTGGTGTGGCTGAACGACACGTCGTAGAAGCCCCATTGCGCCGCCGTCAGCACGCTGGGCACGCCCATTTCGCCACGCATGGCGATATCGGCCAGGCGCACGCCACGACTGGAGGCATCCCCCGCCGCCCACGACTTGCGCGAGCCGGCATTGGGCGCGTGACGGTAGGTGCGCAAGGCCTGGCCGTCGACGAAGGCATGGGACAGTGCCGACAGCAGTTGTTCGCGATTGGCGCCCATCAGCTTGGCGCAGACCGCCGTGGAAGCCACCTTGACCAGCAACACATGATCCAGGCCGACCCGGTTGAACGCGTTCTCCAGCGCCAGCACGCCCTGGACCTCATGGGCCATGACCATCGCATCGAGCACGCTGCGCATGGTCAGCGGCGCCTCGCCAGCGGCCACATGCTTTTGCGAAAGATGGTCGGCGACGGCGAGGATGCCGCCAAGGTTGTCCGAGGGGTGGGCCCATTCCGCAGCTAGCCAGGTGTCGTTGTAGTCCAGCCAGCGGACGGTACAGCCGATGTCCCAGGCGGCCTTGACCGGGTCCAGGCGGTAGCTGGTGCCGGGCACCCGTGCGCCATGGGGGACCACGGTGCCCTCGACCAGCGGGCCCAGCAGCTTGGTGCACTCGGGGAAGCGCAGGGCCAGCAGGCCGCAGCCCAGCGTGTCCATCAGGCAGTTGCGGGCGGTGTCGAGGGCTTCGCGGGAGTCGACCTGATAGTCGAGGACGTAGTCGGCGATAGCCTGCAGGATCTGGTCGTAGTCGGGGCGAGTGTTGAAGTCGACATTGGCGCTCATTGGCGGCTCCTTGATAACGGGGGCTGCTGTGCAGCCCTTCGCGGGACAAGCCCGCTCCTACAGATCCGCGCAAATCCTGTAGGAGCGGGCTTGCCCCGCGAAGGGCCGCACAGCGGCCCCGCTCAACGAAAGCCGTGCGCCGATGCTGCGTTAGAAGCTGTCGCCAGGCACGCGCACCCAGCCCTCCATCAGCACCCGAGCGCTACGGCTCATGATGGCCTTGGTCACGGTCCACTGCCCGTCCACCTGCCGCGCCTCGGCGCCGACCCGCAACGTGCCGGATGGATGCCCGAAGCGCACGGCACTGCGCGCTCCCCCACCGGCCGCGAGGTTGACCAGCGTTCCGGGAATCGCCGCCGCCGTGCCGATGGCCACCGCAGCGGTGCCCATCATCGCGTGGTGCAGCTTGCCCATCGACAGCGCGCGCACCAGCAGGTCGACCTCCTCGGCATTGACCGCCTTGCCACTGGAAGCAGTGTAGGTGGTCGGCGCCGCGACGAAGGCCACCTTGGGTGTGTGCTGACGCCCGGCAGCCTGATCGACGTGTTCGATCAAGCCCATGCGCACCGCGCCATGGGCGCGGATGGTCTCGAAACGCTGCAATGCGACAACATCACCGTTGATGGCTTCCTGCAGCTCGGTACCGGAATAGCCGAGGTCGGCGGCATTGACGAAGATGGTCGGGATGCCGGCGTTGATCAGGGTTGCCTTGAAGGTACCGACGCCCGGCACCTCGAGGTCGTCCACCAGGTTGCCGGTGGGGAACATCGCCCCGCCGTCGCCGTCTTCGTCGGCCGCAGGGTCGAGGAACTCCAGCTGCACCTCGGCGGCCGGGAAGGTTACGCCGTCAAGTTCGAAGTCGCCGGTTTCCTGCACCTCGCCTTCGGTGATCGGCACATGGGCGATGATGGTCTTGCCAATATTGGCCTGCCAGATACGCACGGTGGCGATGCCGTTGCGTGGCAGGCGCGCGGTATCGACCAGGCCGCTGGCGATGGCGAACGAGCCGACCGCGGCGGAGAGGTTGCCGCAGTTGCCGCTCCAGTCGACAAAGGCCTTGTCGATCGACACCTGGCCGAACAGGTAGTCGACGTCGTGGTCGGCCTTGATGCTTTTCGACAGGATCACTGTCTTGCTGGTGCTGGAGGTGGCGCCGCCCATGCCGTCGATCTGCTTGCCGTATGGGTCGGGGCTACCGATCACCCGCAACAGCAGAGCGTCGCGGGATGGGCCAGGGACCTGGGCTTGTTCGGGCAGGTCCTGGAGGCGAAAGAACACGCCTTTGCTGGTACCGCCACGGAGGTAGGTGGCGGGGATTTTGATTTGAGGTACGTGTGCCATTGTTGTGATTTCCTGATCTTTTCGTTTCGGCGAACATCCCCGGGGCTGCTTCGCAGCCCTTTCGCGGCACAAGGCCGCTCCTACAGAGACACGCGATCGCCTGTAGGAGCGGCCTTGTGCCGCGAAAGGGCCGCGAAGCGGCCCCCGCTCCTCAGGCCACGCCTTCCAGGAAGTCCTGGGCAAAGCGCTGCAGCACCCCACCCGCCTCGTAGATCGACACTTCTTCGGCGGTATCCAGGCGGCAGGTCACCGGCACCTCGACACGTTCGCCAGTGCGCCGCGTGACCACCAGCGTCAAGGTTGAACGCGGCGTGCGCTCACCAAGCACGTCATAGGTCTCGCTACCGTCCAGCCCCAGGGTCTTGCGGTCGGTGCCCGGCTTGAACTCAAGCGGCAGCACGCCCATGCCCACCAGGTTGGTGCGATGGATGCGCTCGAAGCCTTCGGCGACGATCGCCTCGACCCCCGCCAGGCGCACGCCCTTGGCCGCCCAGTCGCGGGACGAGCCCTGGCCGTAGTCGGCACCGGCGACGATGATCAGCGGTTGCTTGCGCTGCATGTAGGTTTCGATCGCCTCCCACATGCGCGTCACCTTGCCTTCCGGCTCGATGCGCGCCAGCGAACCCTGCTTCACGCTGCCGTCGTCCTTGCGCACCATCTCGTTGAACAGCTTGGGGTTGGCGAAGGTGGCGCGCTGCGCGGTCAGGTGGTCGCCGCGGTGGGTGGCGTAGGAGTTGAAGTCCTCCTCCGGCAGGCCCATCTTCGCCAGGTACTCGCCAGCGGCGCTGTCGAGCATGATGGCGTTGGACGGCGACAGGTGGTCGGTGGTGATGTTGTCCGGCAGCACCGCCAGCGGGCGCATGCCGCGCAAGGTGCGCTCACCGGCCAGGGCGCCTTCCCAATAGGGCGGGCGGCGGATATAGGTACTCATCGGACGCCACTCATACAGCGGCGCGACCTTCGGCCCCCTGTCCTCTTCGATGGCGAACATGGGGATGTACACCTGGCGGAATTGCTCCGGCTTCACCGACGCACGCACCACGGCGTCGATTTCTTCATCGCTCGGCCAGATATCCTTCAGGCGGATCTCCTTGCCATCGACCACGCCCAGCACATCCTTCTCGATATCGAAGCGGATGGTGCCGGCGATGGCGTAGGCAACCACCAGCGGTGGCGAGGCCAGGAAGGCCTGCTTGGCGTAGGGGTGGATGCGCCCGTCGAAGTTGCGGTTGCCCGACAACACAGCGGTGGCGTACAGGTCGCGGTCGATGATCTCCTGCTGGATCACCGGGTCCAGCGCGCCAGACATGCCGTTGCAGGTGGTGCAGGCAAAGGCGACGATGCCAAAGCCCAACTGCTCCAGCTCCTGCTCCAGCCCCGCTTCCTTCAGGTACAACTGCACGGTCTTGGAGCCGGGCGCCAGTGACGACTTCACCCAGGGTTTGCGGGCAAGCCCGAGCTTGTTGGCATTGCGCGCCAGCAGGCCCGCGGCGATCACGTTGCGCGGGTTGCTGGTGTTGGTGCAACTGGTGATGGCGGCGATGATCACCGCGCCATCCGGCATCTGCCCCGGCACTTCTTGCCACTGGCCGGCAATGCCCTTGGCCGCCAGGTCGCTGGTGGACACCCGGGCGTGCGGGTTCGACGGGCCGGCCATGTTGCGCACCACGCTCGACAGGTCGAAGCTCAGGGTGCGTTCGTACTCGGCCTTGGCCAGGCTGTCGGCCCACAGGCCTGCAACCTTGGCGTAGGTCTCCACCAACTGCACCTGCTGCTCGTCGCGACCGGTGAGCTTGAGGTAATCGATGGTCTGCTGGTCGATGGCGAACATCGCCGCGGTGGCGCCGTATTCCGGGGCCATGTTGGAGATGGTGGCGCGGTCGCCCAGGGTCAGCACGCTGGCGCCAGCACCGTGGAACTCCAAGTAGGCGCCGACCACTTTCTGCTTGCGCAGGAACTCGGTGAGTGCCAGCACCAGGTCGGTGGCGGTGATGTTGGGAGCCAGGCGGCCCGTCAGCTCGACGCCGACGATTTCCGGCAGGCGCATCCACGAAGCACGCCCCAGCATCACGTTCTCGGCCTCCAGGCCACCGACGCCGATGGCGATCACACCCAAGGCATCGACGTGCGGGGTGTGGCTGTCGGTGCCGACGCACGTGTCCGGGTAGGCGACGCCATGGTCGTTGTGGATCACCGGCGACATCTTTTCCAGGTTGATCTGGTGCATGATGCCGTTGCCCGGCTGGATCACGTCGACATTCTTGAACGCCTGCTTGGTCCAGTTGATGAAGTGGAAACGGTCCTCGTTGCGGCGATCCTCGATGGCACGGTTCTTCTCGAATGCCTGCGGATCGAAGCCGCCGCACTCCACGGCCAGCGAGTGGTCGACGATCAGTTGCACCGGCACCACCGGGTTGACCTGGGCCGGGTCGCCGCCCTTGTCGGCGATGGCGTCGCGCAGGCCGGCCAGGTCCACCAGCGCGGTCTGGCCGAGGATGTCGTGGCACACGACGCGGGCCGGGAACCAGGGGAAGTCGAGGTCGCGCTTGCGCTCGATCAGCTGTTCAAGCGAGGCGTTGAGGGTGGCTGGGGCGCAGCGGCGCACCAGATTTTCGGCCAGCACGCGGGAGGTGTACGGCAGGCCGTCATAAGCGCCGGGCTTGATCGCCTCGACCGCGGCGCGGGCGTCGAAATAGTCCAGGGCGGTGCCTGGCAGGGGCTTGCGGAATTCTGTATTCATGGCACAGGGACTCAATCACGGTAAGGTCGGTGCTGTTGCGGCCGCCCTGCTTCCTGTAGGAGCCAGCCTTGCTGGCGATGGGGTGCGAAGCACCCCCAGCCCCGGCGTCGCCAGGGTTCGCCAGCAAGGCTGGCTCCTACAAGGATCGCGGGCTGGCTCAGCGTTGCTCGATCGGCACGAACTGGCGCTGCTCGACGCCGACATACTCGGCGCTCGGGCGGATGATGCGGTTGTTGGCGCGCTGTTCGAACACGTGCGCGGCCCAGCCGGTCAGGCGCGAGCAAACGAAGATCGGGGTGAACAGCTTGGTCGGGATACCCATGAAGTGGTACGCCGAGGCATGGTAGAAGTCAGCGTTGGGGAACAGGCGCTTCTGCTCCCACATGGTCTTGTCGATGGCTTCAGATACCGGGTACAGCACGCTGTCGCCCACTTCGTCGGCGAGCTTCTTCGACCAGCCCTTGATCACCTCGTTGCGCGGATCGGACTCTTTGTAGATCGCATGGCCGAAGCCCATGATCTTGTCCTTGCGCTCGAGCATGCGCAGCAGCTCGGCAGTGGCCTCCTGTGGCGTCTGGAAGCGTTCGATCAGCTCCATCGCCGCCTCGTTGGCGCCACCGTGCAGCGGGCCGCGCAGCGAACCGATGGCGGCGGTCACGCAGGAGTACAGGTCGGACAGGGTCGAGGCGCAGACCCGGGCGGTGAAGGTCGAGGCGTTGAACTCGTGCTCCGCGTACAGGATCAGCGAGACGTTCATCACCTTGACGTGCAGGTCGCTTGGTTTCTTGCCATGCAATAGATGCAGGAAGTGGCCGCCAATCGTGTCTTCATCGCTGGTGCAATCGATGCGTACACCGTGGTGGGTGAAGCGGTACCAGTAGCACATCACCGCCGGGAACAGCGCCAGCAGGCGGTCGGTCTTGTCGTGCTGGGCATCGAAGGCCAGCTCCGGTTCCAGAGTGCCGAGCACCGAGCAGCCGGTGCGCATCACGTCCATCGGGTGGGCATCGCGCGGGATGCGCTCGAGGACTTCCTTCAGCGCTTGCGGCAGGTCACGCAAGCCCTTGAGCTTGCGCTTGTAGTCGGCGAGCTCGGCCTTGCTCGGCAGCTCACCGTACAGCAGCAGGTAGGCGACTTCCTCGAACTCGGCGCCGGCGGCCAGGTCGCGCACGTCATAGCCGCGGTAGGTCAGGCCGGCACCGGCCTGGCCGACGGTCGACAGCGCGGTCTGCCCGGCCACCTGGCCGCGCAGGCCTGCGCCACTGAGTACTTTTGCTTCGGCCATGGTGTTTCTCCTTTCTTGAATTTGTTATCGAAGTCTTTTCTGGCTAATCGGGTGTCTGGCCTGTTCGCCGGCAAGCCGGCTCCTACAGGGCGATGTGCGCTTGAATCATCCCTTCTTCTGCGCGAACAGCGCATCGAGGCTCTGCTCGAAGGCGTGGTAGCCAATGGCATCGTAGAGCTCCATGCGGGTCTGCATGGTGTCGATCACGTGCTTCTGCGTACCATCGCGGCGCAGCGCGGTGTAGACGTTCTCGGCGGCCTTGTTCATGGCGCGGAACGCCGACAGAGGATAGAGCACCAGCGACACATCGACCGAGGCGAGCTCTTCGGTGGTGTACAGCGGCGTGGCGCCGAACTCGGTGATGTTGGCCAGGATCGGCGCCTTCACCCGGTCGGCGAAGGTCTTGTACATCGAAAGTTCGGTGATCGCTTCCGGGAAAATCATGTCGGCACCCGCCTCGACGCAGGCCGCGGCGCGGTCCAGCGCGGCGTTCAGGCCTTCCACCGCCAACGCGTCGGTGCGCGCCATGATCACGAAGCTGTCATCGCTGCGGGCATCCACCGCGGCCTTGATACGGTCGACCATTTCCTGCTGGCTGACGATCTCCTTGTTCGGGCGGTGGCCACAGCGCTTGGCGCCGACCTGGTCCTCGATATGGATCGCCGCGGCGCCGAACTTGCTCATCGACTTGACGGTGCGGGCGACGTTGAAGGCCGAGGCGCCAAAGCCGGTGTCGACATCCACCAGCAGTGGCAGGTCGCATACGTCGGTGATGCGGCGCACATCGGTGAGCACGTCGTCCAGCCCGCTGATGCCCAGGTCCGGCAGGCCCAGGGAGCCGGCGGCGACACCGCCGCCGGACAGGTAGATGGCCTTGAAGCCGGCGCGCTTGGCCAGCAGGGCGTGGTTGGCGTTGATGGTCCCGACCACCTGCAGCGGATGTTCGGCGGCAACCGCGTCACGGAAACGCTGGCCGGGGGTGCTCTTCACTGTCATGACTCACCTCGTGGGCTATTGTTGTCGGCGCCCTGGTAGTGGCGCTCGATATTGCGCTTGGACGCGCCGATGTGGCGGCGCATCAGGAGTTCTGCGAGTTCGCCGTCGCGGGCTTCGATGGCATCGAGGATGCGGTGGTGCTCGGCGAAAGCCTGGCGTGGCCGGTTGGGCGTGGTGGAGAACTGGATGCGGTACATGCGCACCAGTTGGTACAGCTCGCCGCAGAGCATCTTGTAGAGGGTCTGGTTGCCACTGCCCTGGATGATCCGGTAGTGGAAGTCGTAGTCGCCTTCCTGCTGGTAGTAGCCCTGCCCGGCCTGGAACGCGGCATCGCGCTCGTGGGTGTCGAGCACATGGCGCAGCTCGTCGATGGCGGCCTGGCTCATGCGCTCGGCGGCCAGGCGGCATGCCATGCCTTCCAGCGATTCGCGAATCTCGTACAGTTCGATCAGCTCGGCATGGCTCAGCGACACCACCCGCGCGCCGACATGGGGTACACGCACCAGCAAGCGCTGGCCCTCGAGGCGGTGGATCGCCTCGCGCAACGGGCCGCGGCTGATGCCGTAGGTGCGCGCCAGCTCTGGCTCGGAGATCTTGCTGCCGGGGGCGATCTCACCCTTGACGATGGCCGCCTGGATACGCCGGAAGACGTTCTCCGACAGGGTCTCGGTTTCGTCCTGGGTGATCGTCGTGGCCTGGGCTGTGTCCAGCATGATTGTCGACACCTTCAAAATCAATGACGGCAAAACTAGCCAAACCACAGCCAGGAGTCAAAGACAAAAAGAATATTGTCGACAATCGTCTAATAACGAACTTACCTCGCCTCTGCGCGGTCTGATCGCGGGCGCGCTGGCGTCAAGACATCGGCGTGATAGAATGCCGCGCTCCTTTCGGAGCATGGAGCATGTACCTGTCATCTTTTCATGCTACCGACACACTCTGAGGACGCTTGGCCAGTCGCCTTGCCCTGAACCCCGCACAGCACCGCGCCAGGATTATGAGACTCACACCCGCTTCACTGCTGCTCTGCCTGACCCTGCTGCCGGCCCTCGCGCCCGCGGCGGAAAAGACCGTGTACGGTCTGAACGAATACGCCCGCCTGGGCGATCTCGACCTGGAAGTGGCGGCCAAGCTCGACACCGGCGCCAAGACCGCCTCGCTCAGCGCCCGCGACATCAAGCGCTTCAAGCGCGATGGCGAGAGCTGGGTACGTTTCTACCTGGCCATCGACGCCGCCCACAAACACCCCATCGAACGCCCCCTGGCCCGGGTCAGCAAGATCAAGCGCCGCGCCGGGGACTATGATGCCGAATCCGGCAAGGCCTACACCGCCCGCCCGGTTATCGAGCTCGATATCTGCATGGGCCAGACACGCCGCACCATCGAGGTCAACCTCACCGACCGCAGCGCCTTCCAGTTCCCGCTGCTGATCGGCTCCGAGGCCCTCAAGCACTTTGGTGCGCTGGTCGACCCAAGTCTCAAATACGCGGCCGGCAAACCTGCCTGTGCCACCGAAGCTCCCAAAGCAGAGTAATTCCGATGCGCTCTCTTACCCTCCACCTGAAAGTCTTGATCACCGTCCTGGTGTTGCTGGGCGTGGCGATCACGGCCTACCAGATCTTCGCCCTTGGCATCCCGGTGACCGAGGATGAAACCGACGACCTGTGGAACATCGACGCCAAGGTCGAGTTCGTCGCCAGCGCCAAGGATCCGGTCAAGGTGCAGATGTTCGTGCCGCCGCTGAACCGCGACTACGTCAGCCTCAACGAGAGCTTCATCTCCAACAACTATGGGGTGAGCGTCAACCGCGTCGACGGCAACCGCAAGGTCACCTGGTCGGCGCGCCGCGCCAGTGGCAACCAGACCCTCTACTACCGCCTGGTGCTGACGAAGCGCTACAGCAACGAGAAGGCCAAGATCAAGGGCCCGACGTTCCGCGACAGCCTGGCGCTCGAAGGCCCGGAGAAGATCGCCGCCGAAGCGCTGATGGCGCCGATCCGCCAGCACTCGGCCGACGTCGAGACCTTCGTCAGCGAAACAATCAAGCGTGTCAACAATCTCAACGACGACAACGTCAAGCTGCTGCTGGCTGGCGACACCTCGTCGATGAAAAAGGCCCAGATCATCGATCTGCTGCTGTCCATCGCCCACGTGCCGCTGGAGAAAGTCCACACCATCCGCCTGATTGCCGACACCCCGCAAACGCCTGAGCTGTGGCTGCGCAGCTTCAACGGCAACGACTGGCTGTACTTCAACCCGGACACCGGCGAACAAGGCCTGCCCGCCGACCGCCTGCTGTGGTGGACCGGCGACGAGAACCTGATCAGCGTCGATGGCGGCAAGAAGGCCAACGTCACCTTCAGCATGAACAACAGCGAGATGAACGCCATTCGCCTGGCCAAGCTGACCGACGAGAACACCGACGCCGACTTCCTCGAGTACTCGCTGTACGGCCTGCCGCTGCAAACGCAGCAGACCTTCATGATCATGGTGATGATCCCGATCGGTGTGCTGGTGATCCTGGTGCTGCGCAACCTGATCGGCATCCAGACCCTGGGCACTTTCACCCCGGTGCTGATCGCCCTGGCCTTCCGCGAGACGCAACTGGGCTTCGGCATCGTGCTGTTCACGGTGATCACCGCGCTGGGCCTGTCGCTGCGCTCGTACCTCGAGCACCTGAAGCTGCAGATGCTGCCGCGCCTGTCGGTGGTGCTGACCTTCGTCGTGGTGCTGATCGCCGCCATCAGCCTGTTCAGCCACAAGCTCGGCCTTGAACGCGGCCTGTCGGTGGCGCTGTTCCCGATGGTGATCCTGACCATGACCATCGAACGCCTGTCGATCACCTGGGAAGAGCGCGGTGGCGGCCACGCCATGAAAGTGGCCATCGGCACCCTGTTCGCCGCCTCCGTCGCGCACTTGCTGATGACCGTGCCGGAGCTGACCTACTTCGTCTTCACCTTCCCGGCGGTGCTGCTGATCCTGGTGGGCTTCATGCTGGCGATGGGTCGCTACCGCGGCTACCGCCTGACCGAGCTCGTGCGCTTCAAGGCCTTCCTGAAGAAGGCTGACGCCTGATGTTCGGCCTGTTCAAGACCTGGAAAGCCCTGGAGGCCCGGGGCATCATGGGTATCAACCGGCGCAACGCGGACTACGTGTTGAAGTACAACAAGCGCCACCTGTACCCGATCGTCGACGACAAGATCATCACCAAGGAGCGCGCACTGGCGGCCGGCATCCATGTGCCGGAGATGTACGGCATCATCGAGACCGAGAAGCAGATCGAGCGGCTCGACGAGATCATCGGCGAACGCAACGACTTCGTCATCAAGCCGGCCCAGGGGGCCGGCGGTGACGGCATCCTGGTGATCGCCGACCGCTTCGAGGACCGCTACCGCACGGTCTCGGGCAAGATCATCAGCCACGAGGAAATCGAGCACCAGATCTCCAGCATCCTCACCGGCCTCTACTCGCTGGGCGGGCACCGCGACCGCGCGCTGATCGAGTACCGGGTCACCCCGGACCAGATCTTCAAGAGCATCAGCTACGAAGGCGTGCCGGATATCCGCATCATCGTGCTGATGGGCTACCCGGTGATGGCCATGCTGCGCCTGCCGACCCGCCAGTCCGGCGGCAAGGCCAACCTGCACCAGGGCGCCATCGGCGTGGGCGTTGACCTGGCCACGGGCCTGACGCTGCGTGGCACCTGGCTGAACAAGATCATCAGCAAACACCCGGACACCACCAACGCGGTGGACGGCGTGCAACTCCCCAACTGGGACGGCTTCATGAAGCTCGCCGCCAGCTGCTACGAACTGTGCGGCCTGGGCTACATCGGCGTGGACATGGTGCTGGACCAGGACAAGGGGCCGCTGATCCTCGAGCTCAACGCCCGCCCAGGCCTGAACATCCAGATCGCCAACGACTGCGGGCTCACGCAACGCACCCACGCCATCGAGGCGCACCTGGAAATGCTCGCCAAGGAAGGCCGGACCGAGAACGCCGCACAACGCGTACGGGTGTCGCAAGGGCTGTTCGGGCACGTTCAGCCGCTCTAGCAAGCCCCGTAGGAGCCAGCCTTGCTGGCGAACCACCCGCTGGCATTCGCCAGCAAGGCTGGCTCCTACAGCAAACAGGGCGCCATGGGTTCGTTTAATGTCGCCCCAGCGCTAGGCGCATTTCCTACACAGGTCTACAATCGCCCCCTCGCTTTTTTCATCGCCGTCCATTCTGATGCCGACCTGTACGCTCCACCCCCTGCCCTACCAGCCCGACCCCGCGTTCTATTTCGCACGCCTGCGCACAGCGCCAGGCGCGATCCTGCTCGACAGCGCCCGCCCCAGCGCCGAGCGCGGCCGTTTCGACCTGCTCAGCGCCTGGCCACGGCAACAGTTGCAGGCGCAGCCTGGCGAAACCGGCCAGGGCTACCTGCAACGCCTGCGCCAAGCCCTGGCCGAGCTGGGCACGGCACAACTGCCGCAAGGCGTGGAGCTGCCATTCGCCGGCGGGCTGATCGGCTACCTGAGCTACGACTTCGGACGCCGCCTGGAGCATCTGCCAGCCGCGGCCCAGGACGACCTCGCACTGCCCGACGCCCACCTGGGTCTCTATGCTTGGGCGCTGGTGACCGACCATCAATTGCAATGCAGCCAACTGGTGTTCCACCCAAGCCTCGAAGCGACCGAGCGGCACCGCCTGCTTCAGCTGTTTGCAGCTCCCGTCACCACCAAGCCCGGTGAGTTCCACCTACTCGCCCCCATGGCCGGCGACCTGACCCCCGAGCAATACCGCAACGCGTTCGACAAGGTCCAGCAGTACATCCAGGCCGGCGACTGCTATCAGATCAACCTGACCCAGCGCTTCCGCGCCCCCTGCCAGGGCGATCCGTGGCACGCCTACCAGGCCCTGCGCGCGGCGTGCCCGACGCCGTTTTCCGGGTACCAGCAACTGGATGCCGGTACGGCCCTGCTCAGCTTTTCTCCCGAGCGCTTCATCCACGTCAGCCAAGGCGAGGTCGAAACTCGCCCGATCAAGGGCACCCGCCCACGCGCGAACAATCCCATCGAGGATGCACGCAACGCTGACGAGCTGCTGAACAGCACGAAGGATCGCTCGGAAAACCTGATGATCGTCGACCTGCTGCGCAACGACATCGGCCGCACCTGCGAGATTGGTTCGGTGAAGGTGCCGGAGCTGTTCAGCCTGGAGAGCTACCCCAACGTCCACCACCTGGTCAGCAGCGTGACCGGGCGCCTGGCCGCTGGCCGCGACGCATTGGACCTGATCGGCGGCAGCTTCCCGGGCGGCTCGATCACCGGCGCGCCGAAGATCCGCGCCATGCAGATCATCGACGAGCTGGAGCCCACCCGCCGAGCGCTGTACTGCGGCTCGCTGCTGTATCTCGACGTGCGCGGCGAGATGGACAGCTCCATCGCCATTCGCAGCCTGCTGGTCAAGGATGGCCAGGTCAGTTGCTGGGGCGGCGGCGCGGTGGTGGCCGACTCGCACTGGCAGGCCGAATACGAAGAGTCGATCGCCAAGGTGCGGGTGTTGATGGAGACACTTCAGGCACTGTGAGGTATCGCGGCGTGTCGTGGGAGCGGGCTTGCCCCGCGTTCCTGGAACGTCTACCCCGCCATTTTTTGTTACCATCTGGACACTACGAGCGCACAGCGCCACTCACCTGATGGAAACCGCCTGATGAGCCAACCCTTCGACGTCGCCGCCCTGGCCGCGACCTACGCCAGCAAGTCCCCGCAGGAGATCCTCAAGCTCGCCTTCGAACACTTCGGCGACGACCTGTGGATCTCCTTCAGTGGCGCCGAGGATGTGGTGCTGGTGGACATGGCCTGGCGCCTGAACAAGCAGGTCAAGGTGTTCAGCCTCGATACCGGGCGCCTGCACCCGGAAACCTATCGTTTCATCGACCAGGTGCGCGAACAGTACAACCTGCCCATCGAGATCCTCAGCCCTGACCGCGACAAGCTCGATCCTTTCGTCAAGGAGAAGGGGCTGTTCAGCTTCTACAAGGACGGTCACGGTGAATGCTGCGGCATCCGCAAGATCGAGCCGCTGCGGCGCAAGCTGGCCACCGTGAGCGCCTGGGCCACCGGCCAGCGTCGCGACCAGAGCCCCGGCACCCGCA
This sequence comes from Pseudomonas entomophila, assembly GCF_029478665.1. Classification (GTDB taxonomy): domain Bacteria; phylum Pseudomonadota; class Gammaproteobacteria; order Pseudomonadales; family Pseudomonadaceae; genus Aquipseudomonas; species Aquipseudomonas entomophila_F. The sequence continues at coordinate 47,770 of NZ_JARPQB010000012.1, read as the reverse complement.
GCCAGGTCGCGGCACTGGAGATCGACAGCGCCTTCTCCACCCCCGAGCGCCCTCTGTACAAATTCAACCCGCTGGCGCAAATGACCAGCGAGGAAGTCTGGGGCTACATCCGCATGCTCGAGCTGCCCTACAACAGCCTGCATGAGCGGGGCTTCATCAGCATCGGTTGCGAGCCGTGCACCCGGCCGGTGCTGCCGAACCAGCATGAGCGCGAGGGGCGCTGGTGGTGGGAAGAGTCGACGCAGAAGGAATGCGGGCTGCATGCCGGCAACCTGATTACCAAGGCATAAATAGTCGGGGCCGTTTCACGGCCCATCGCGGCACAAGGCCGCTCCTACAGGTATTGCAGCGCATTTGCGGGCGGTGCTGTACCTGTAGGAGCGGCCTTGTGCCGCGATGGGCCGCAAAGCGGCCCCGTACGATCTTGAATCAGTGCACCGGCAGCTCGACGCCCTCGAACAGCTCTTCGAGCTCCTGCTTGTTATGGCACTGGATCGCCTTGGCCATCACCTCACGGGTCAGGTGCGGGGCGAACTTCTCGATGAAGTCGCACATGAAGCCGCGCAGGAAAGTACCGCGGCGGAAACCGATCTTGGTGATGCTGGCCTCGAACAGCTCGCTGGCATCCAGGCACACCAAGTCGCTGTCGAGCTTGGGATCGACCGCCATCTTGGCCACGATGCCCACGCCCAACCCCAGGCGCACATAAGTCTTGATCACGTCGGCATCGGCGGCGGTGAACACCACCTTCGGGGTCAGGCCGCGATGGTTGAACGCCTCGTCCAGCTTGGAACGGCCAGTGAAACCGAACACGTAGGTGACGATCGGGTACTCGGCCACCGCCTCGAGCGTCAGCTTCGGCAGCTTGGTCAGCGGGTGCCCCTGCGGCACCACCACGCAACGGTTCCACTTATAGCAAGGCATCATGATCAGGTCACCGAACAGCTCCAGCGCCTCGGTGGCGATGGCGAAATCGACGGTGCCATCGGCCGCCATTTCGGCGATCTGCATGGGCGAGCCCTGGTGCATGTGCAGGGCCACTTCCGGGTATTGCTTGATGAAGTTGCTGATCACCGGCGGCAAGGCATAGCGCGCTTGCGTGTGAGTGGTGGCGATGGACAGCGTGCCCTTCTTCTCGTTGGAGAATTCCTGGGCGATCTGCTTGATGCTCTCGACCTTGCGCAGGATCTCGCCGGCGGTATTGATGATGCGCTCGCCGGCCGGGGTGACGCGGGTCAGGTGCTTGCCGCTGCGGGCGAAGACCTCGACGCCCAGCTCGTCCTCGAGCAGGCGGATCTGTTTGCTGATACCGGGCTGGGAGGTGTACAGGCTCTGCGCCGTCGCGGAAACGTTGAGGTCATGGTGCGCCACTTCCCAGATGTAGCGCAGTTGCTGAAGCTTCATAGATATCCCTCAAAGGCGGTAGGTCACCGGCGCGCCGGCAGCGACGAGTTATAACTATATTAGTGGCTTGAGAAATAAATCTAGAACTATTTTGTTACGATCGCCGGAAATTACCTACCTCCAACTTCACCCTTTCCTACGCCCAAGATGCTGGGCGAGGGGCACCATGTAGACCGGCACCGGGGACAGTTGCAGCAGCCGCACCGCCGTGCGACCGATGGGGACGTCCACCCCGGCGCCCGCGCTGTGGCTACCGAAAATCAGCAAATCGACCGACAGGCGCTGCGCCTGCTCAAGGATCACCTGTGCCGGGTCGCCCTGACGCACCCGTACTGCGCGAATCAGCGCAAGATCGGCCGCCTCGCCCAACTCTTCACGAAAATTGTCCAGCACCCGCTGCTCGATATTGGCCATCACCGTGTTGACCCCCTCGCTGTGCAAGGCGTCGAGGGTCTGCTCGTCGAGGTAGCTCTGCAGGAGGGATTCGGCGAACTGGCCCATCGGTTCGACCGCGTGGATGACATACAGCTCTGCGTTGAAGGTCCGCGCCAGCGCCAGCGCGTGCTGCATGACAAAAGGCGCGTACACACCGAGGTCAGTGGCGTACAACATGGAACGGATCATTCGACCTCCTCGACTGCCGCTGCGGCAGAGCAAGGTTCAGCTTAGCAGCGCCATGGACTGGCGCCTTGCCGTCCAGCGCGCTGCCGGCGCGGGTTGCGGGAGGGTCAAGGCATGCGATTGTGCCGGTCGACGAACGCCAGCGCCTGGTAAAGCGCCTCCATGCGCGGCAGGTTGCATCCGGCCGCTCGGGCGCGGGCCAGGGGCTCGGCGTAGATCGCCTGCAGCTCCAGCGGCCGCTGCTGGACATGGTCGTGGTACATGCTCGGCCAGTAGTCCGGCATCTGTTCGGTGACGCGGAACAGGTGAGCGGCATACCCCGCCGGCAATTCATGCCCACACGCTTTGGCGCCCTCGACCACTTCGGCCATCAACGCCTGGATCAGCGCCCGGCTGTCGGGGTCATTCATCAATGGCGTGGTGCTGGCCTTCAGCAATACCGAAAGACCGTTGTAGGGCACGTTCCACACCAGCTTCTGCCAGCGCGCCTGGTTGAGGTCGGTCATGGCCTGGGAGTCGATACCTGCGGCACGGAACAGCGTGGCCCCCTCTTCCACCACGTCCAGGCCGCCCGGCCCGCTGTGATAACCCAGGTTGACCGCGCCCAGCGCCTGATGGCGGATTTCACCGGGGCGCTCGCGGTTCACACAGATAAAGCAAAGCCCGCCAAGCAGATGCATATCCGGGCGCAGGGCAGGCCGCAACTGATCCTCCACCCCCAGGCCGTTCTGCAGCAGCACCACCCTTGCACCCGGCGCCGCCACCTGGACGATCAGTGGCGCCAGCTCGGCATTGCTGGTGGCCTTCGCTGCGACCAGCAACCAGTCGCAAGGCGGCATGTCGGTGGCCGAGGCATAGGCCTGCACGTTGTCCAGCCGTAGCTGGCCATGCACGGCACTGTCGAGTTTCAGCCCCTGGGTGCGCACCACGTGATACTCGCTGCGCAAAAGAAAATGCACATCGAAGCCGGCGCGGGCGAGCATCAGCCCATAGAAGCCACCGATGGCGCCGCTGCCAATGATGCCGATACGGATATTGCGAGGGTCCATGCTGCACTCCTGGTCGGGTGTCGTTGTTGTTTGTCCGGTTTTTCTACACGTAAACCCGCCGTTTTTCGATCCCTCACTATACTGGGGCAATGAAGGTCAAATAATCGACACGGAGTCGAGCATGTGCGTCTACCTGCCCCATCCCGATGATATTCCTGTCGAACTGGCCCTGCGTCCATCATCCAGCCTCTTTCGTCGCCACCTCCACACCCAAGGCCTGGGCGGCATCGCCTGCAACCAGCCACGTGCTTACCGGCGCGGCACCGCGGTGGAGGTGCTGATGCCCTCGCTGGGGCTGGATGCACGCTACCCCGGCTATGTCGCCTGGTGCCAGAAGCTCGACGCGGGCTATCGGGTGGGCGTGGCCTTCACCGACAGCCAGGCGCTGTTCGCCGCGCGCATGAGCGAACAGGTGTGCCAGATCCATCATTATTGCCAGCAGCAGGTACCCGGCGAGCTGGACAGCGACACCACCCAGCGCCTGGCCGCGCAATGGGTCGACCAGCACGCCGACGCCTTCTCCGAGGCCAGCCTGCACGCTTCCTCGCCCACCTGAGCCCGCCCCTCCTGCAAAAACCCCGTGATTACGGGCCCAGGCCATTGTCGCGCCCCCGCTAACGCGTTAAGGTTCGGGGCTCCCCGCTGCGAACAAACTGCTGCTGGGCCGCACGGGGATTGCTGGCGGCCGGCACCCGTGACCTGACGAGTAACACGATGGCTGATTTACCGATCGATGACTTGAACGTTGCCTCCAACGAGACCTTGATCACCCCTGATCAGCTCAAGAAGGAAATCCCCCTCAGCGCCAAGGCCCTGCAGACCGTGACTGCCGGCCGCGAAGTGGTGCGCAATATCCTCGACGGCAAGGACCATCGCCTGTTCGTCGTGGTCGGCCCCTGCTCCATCCACGACATCAAGGCCGCCCACGAGTATGCCGAGCGCCTCAAGGTGCTGGCCGAAGAAGTCTCCGACACCCTCTACCTGGTGATGCGCGTCTACTTCGAGAAACCGCGCACCACGGTGGGCTGGAAAGGCCTGATCAATGACCCGTACCTGGATGACTCGTTCAAGATCCAGGACGGCCTGCACATCGGGCGTCAGTTGCTGCTGGACCTCGCGGAAAAGGGCCTGCCCACCGCCACCGAAGCGCTCGACCCGATCTCCCCGCAGTATCTCCAGGACCTGATCAGCTGGTCAGCCATCGGCGCGCGCACCACCGAATCGCAAACCCACCGCGAAATGGCGTCGGGCCTGTCTTCGGCAGTCGGCTTCAAGAACGGCACCGACGGCGGCCTGACCGTGGCGATCAACGCCCTGCAATCGGTCTCCAAGCCGCACCGCTTCCTCGGCATCAACCAGGAAGGCGGCGTATCGATCGTCACGACCAAAGGCAACGCCTACGGCCACGTGGTGCTGCGCGGTGGCAACGGCAAGCCCAACTACGATTCGGTCAGCGTCGCCCTGTGCGAACAGGACCTGGCCAAGGCCAAGATCAAGGCCAACATCATGGTCGACTGCAGCCACGCCAACTCCAACAAGGATCCGGCCCTGCAGCCACTGGTGATGGAGAACGTCGCCAACCAGATCCTCGAAGGCAACCAGTCGATCATCGGCCTGATGGTCGAGAGCCACCTGAACTGGGGCTGCCAGGCCATTCCGAAGAACCTCGACGAACTGCAGTACGGCGTGTCGGTGACGGACGCCTGCATCGACTGGGCGGCCACCGAGAAAACCTTGCGCAGCATGCATGCCAAGCTCAAGGACGTGCTCCCCAAGCGCCAGCGCGGCTGACCGCCACGCACACGAAAACGCCGGGCAATGCCCGGCGTTTTCGTAAGTGGCCTGCTCAGACCTTGCTCGAGTGGCGCTGCTGGCGCTCCATGTAGCGCTCGACGTAGGAGCAGGACGGGATCACCGTGTAGCCCATCTGCTCGGCGTAGGCCAAGGCCTCTTCGGTCAGCGCGGCGGCGATCCCACGGCCACGCAAGGCATTGGGCACGAAGGTGCGATAGATATCCAGCGTCTGCTTGCCCAGGTCCATATACGTCAGGTAGGCCCGGTGACCGTCCACGGTGGTCTCGAACTGATGACCCGCCTGGTCATGGTGGATGGTCAGCGTCTCGCTCATCACTACTCCTCGCAGGTCTTGTCGGCAGACCCTTACCTTACCGATGGGGATTATCCGGCGGAGGAACCTCTACGCCACCTGTTGGCCGTTGGACAGCGGGGCGACCTGGGTCGTTCTGCCGCGCATGGCACCCTCAAATAGTAGGCGGCGCCTGCAAGATTGCTCAAGCCATCACGTATGAAAATGCTGACAGCAACCTCCCCACTCATGCCCTGGCAGGACAACAGCAACCGGATGTTCTAGGGCTAAGACGCCAACCGACAGTTAAAGTCACCGTTAGTTCAACAAAAAAGTTCCCGTACTACAATCGCTTGCGAACGCCGTGCAAGATTTTCACACTTTGCTCACAAACCCCGTCGCGCACCCCCGTCGCGACATTTTTTTTGCAGTTCTTGCGCTCAGTCAGTTTACTTACTACAAGTAATGGGTACTATGTACGCCGGCCAGTTTCTCTTTTCCGAGAGATGGCTATTTAATAGAAAGTCCTTGAAGGGGAACACGATGAACAACGTTCTGAAATTCTCTGCTCTGGCTCTGGCCGCAGTTCTGGCTACCGGTTGCAGCAGCGTATCCAAAGAAACCGAAGCTCGCCTGACTGCTACCGAAGACGCAGCAGCTCGCGCCCAGGCTCGTGCAGACGAAGCCTACCGCAAAGCTGATGACGCTCTGGCAGCTGCTCAGAAGGCTCAGCAGACCGCTGACGAAGCCAACGAGCGCGCTCTGCGTATGCTGGACAAAGCCAGCCGCAAGTAATAATCCTCACGGATTGTTATGGAGCCGACCCACTTGTGGGTCGGCTTTTTTATTGCCCGAAGAACGCCAGGCCGCACAAACAAAAAAGGGCCTGCACTAAGGCAGGCCCTCGAGAGTAGTACGAAATGGCTTACTGCAGTTCGGGCGGAATGCTCGACACGATCGGCGCACCGGCAGCGGTACCGACCGGCACGGCGATTTCAACGGGCATGCCGTCTTCAGCGGCAACCACGTCACGCACCATGTCCCAGTTCATGCGCAAGTTGTTGGCCAGGTCTTCGCGCTTGAGCAAGGCGTTGATGACGGCGGTGTGCTTGTCGACCACCGACGGGTTGCCATGGTCGTCCAGCGGTGTATGCGCCTCGAGGTAGACCTTGCCGCCGCTGATACCGAACTTGTAGGGCTCGTTGATGATGCGTACCGGCGTGCCCACCGGCACCATCTTCGACAGTTCCAGCACATTGTTGTTGAGCATGCGGAAGCAGCCGTGGCTGGTGCGCATGCCAATGCCGAACTTCTTGTTCGAACCGTGGATCAGGTAGCCCGGCACGCCCAGGGTGAACTTGAACGGGCCCAGCGGATTGTCTGGGCCTGCCGGCACGACCGCCGGCAGGATATCGCCATCGGCGGCATGCTCGGCACGGATCGAAGCTGGCGGCGTCCAGGTCGGGTTCGGGGTCTTGGCGGTGATCTTCGTGTTGGCGATGGGAGAGCCCCAACCTTCACGGCCAATACCCAAGGGGAAGGTGTGCACCACGTTCTGCCCTTTCGGGTAGTAGTACAGGCGGTACTCGGCGAGGTTGATGACGACGCCTTCGCGTGGCCCAGGTGGCAGGACGTAGCGGGTGGGCAGGACGATCTCGGTGCCGGCGCCCGGCAACCACGGGTCGACACCCGGGTTGGCGGCGATCATCTCGAGGTAGCCCAGGTCGTTGGCGGTGCCGATATCGGCGAAGGTGTCTTCGTACTTGGCCTTGATGGTCTGGACCTGGCCGACGACGTCCTCACCGGGCGGTGGCAACGGCAGCTCCAGCGCAACAGCAGGGCCTGCTGCCAGCAAGGCGGCAAGCGAGAGGCTACGGGTGACGGCGGGAAAGCGCGGCAACATCCGGTAAATCCTTCGAAAGTTCAGTCAAGAGATCGATTGTACACCCGCGCGGAAACAAGCGGGAGGCGCAGGCGCCCTGCAAGCGTTTCAGATGATGAAAGGCGCTCAGAGTTCCGGCCACACCGGGCGCATGCCGCGCCGCTGGGCATCGAGGATCGCCTTGCACAGCAGGCACAGGCGTTCGTCGCGGTAGATCGAGCGCTCCACACCGGACCAGCGCGGCTGCGCCGGCAGCAGACCACCGCACAGGGTGCGGTCGACCGGAACACCCAGCTCGAGCTGGCGGGCCGCCAGGTGGATGCGCACTTCCTGGCAGGCGAACAGATCCAACTGCTCGTCGGGCTCGATCAGTTGATAAGCGTACAGGGACCAGGCGGGGCGCGGCATCGGGGGCACTCGAAACGGGGGGCGCAACATTATCCGAAAGCGGCCCCCGATTAAAGCGTCACAGCAAGGGTTTTATCGTCGGCCAGGCATTTTCCAGCAAGCGCGATTGGGCAACCGGCGCGGGGTGGATGCCATCGGCCTGCATCATCGCCGGCACCCCGCCCACACCCTCCAGGAAAAACGGCACCAACGGCACCTGCTTGTCGCTGGCCAGCTGCTCATAGACCTGGGCGAAAGCCGTGGTGTAGCGCACGCCATAGTTAGGTGGCAGGCGCATGCCCAACAGCACCACCCTGGCGCCGGCCTGGCGGGCACGGTCGATCATCAGCGCAAGATTTTGTTGCAATTGCTGGGGCGGTTGCCCTCGCAAGCCATCGTTGCCCCCCAGTTCCAGCACCACCAAGTCCGGCTTGTGCGCCACAAGCAGCGCCGGCAGCCGCGCCCGGCCTCCCGCGCTGGTGTCACCGCTGATCGAGGCATTGACCACCTGGTCGTCGAAACCCTCGTCCTTCAGGCGCTGCTGCAACAGTTCCACCCACCCCTCGCGGGTATCCAGGCCAAAACCGGCGCTGATACTATCGCCGACGACCAGCACGGTTCCGGCCACCGCGCCCTGGGCCAGGCAACACAGGGCAAGCCCGGCACTCAACCACCACATTCGCATTGGATTCTCCATGGGCCCCAGCATTCTCGTTGCGCAGAACCTTAGCAAAGTGGTCCCCAGCGCGGAAGGCGACCTGATCATCCTCCACGCGCTCTCCCTCGACCTCGCCCAGGGCGACAGCCTGGCCATCGTCGGCGCGTCCGGTTCGGGCAAGTCGACATTGCTCGGCCTGCTCGCCGGCCTCGACCGCCCCAGCGCCGGCAAGGTCGTGCTGGCCGGCCACGACCTCGGGCCGCTGGACGAGGACCAGCGCGCCCGGGTGCGCGCCGAGCATGTCGGCTTCGTGTTCCAGTCGTTCCAGTTGCTCGACAGCCTCAATGCCCTGGAGAACGTCATGCTGCCGTTGGAGCTGGACGGCCGTCGTGACGCCCGCGAACACGCCCGCAGCCTGCTCGAGCGGGTCGGCCTGGGCAAGCGCCTGAGCCACACACCACGCCAGCTCTCCGGCGGCGAGCAGCAACGGGTGGCGATCGCCCGTGCCTTCGCCGCGCAACCGGCCGTGCTGTTCGCCGACGAGCCCACCGGCAACCTCGACAGCCACACCGGCGAGCGCATCAGCGACCTGCTGTTCGAACTGAACCAGGAGCGCGGCACCACGCTGGTGCTGGTCACCCACGATGAGCGCCTGGCCACCCGCTGCCGGCGCCGGATCCGCCTGGACGCCGGTCGCCTGGTGGCCCCCCTGGAGCCATGATGACCCGACTGCCCTTCCCGCGCCTGTGCGCCCTGGCCCTGCGCCAACTGCTGCGCGACGCCCGCGCCGGTGAAGTGCGGGTACTGTTCTTCGCTTTGCTCGTGGCAGTGGCCGCCAGCACCGCCATCGGCTACTTCGGCGCGCGACTCAATGGCGCCATGCAACTGCGTGCCAGCGAGTTCCTCGGTGCCGACCTTGTCCTGCAGGGTAGCGCCCCACCCACCGAGCAACAGATTGCCAGCGGTGCTGCACTGGGCCTGCGCCATGCGCGGGTGGTGGAGTTCACCAGCGTGGTCGGCGGCGACAGCGGCATCCAGCTGTCGAGCATCAAGGCCGCCGATCCCGCCTATCCACTGCGTGGTCAGCTGCGCAGCGCCCCGGCCCCCTATGCGCAGGAGATAGTCGGTGGCGGGCCGGCGCCGGGTGAGGCCTGGGTCGAGCCACGCCTGCTGGCGGCCCTTGGCCTGGCAATTGGCGACAGCATCGACGTGGGCATGACGACCCTGCGCATGAGCCGCGTGCTCACCTACGAGCCGGACCGCGCCAACAACTTCTACAGCCTCACCCCACGGGTGCTGATGAACATCGTCGACCTCGACGCCACCGGGGTCATCCAGCCGGGCAGCCGAGTCAGTTACCGTGACCTCTGGCGAGGCGATGCCGAGCCCCTGGCACGCTATCGCCAGGCGACCGAAAACAGCCTGGCGGCCAGCCAGCGCTTGCTCGATACCCGTGATGGCAACCGACAGATCGGCGGTGCCCTGGGCAAGGCCGAACGCTACTTGAACATGGCCAGCCTGGTGGCTGTGCTGCTGGCCGGCGTCGCCGTGGCCCTGTCGGCCTCGCGCTATGCCGCCCGGCGCCTGGATGCCAGCGCCTTGTTGCGTTGCCTCGGATTGTCCCGGCACCAGGCATTGGGCCTTTATTGCCTGCAACTGGCCATGCTTGGCGTGGTCGCGGCGCTAGCCGGCGCCCTGTTCGGCTGGCTGGCGCAGTTGGGATTGTTCAACCTGCTCGCCGGCCTGCTGCCCAGCCAGGTGCCACCCGGCGGCCTTGCGCCAGCACTGGCCGGGATCGGCACCGGCCTGGTGGCACTGGCCGGTTTCGCCCTGCCCCCACTGGCCGCCCTGGGCCGCGTGCCGCCCTTGCGCGTACTGCGCCGCGACCTGCTGCCGATACCACCGAGCAGCTGGCTGGTGTATGGCGCCGCCCTGCTCGCCCTGGGCCTGATCATGTGGCGCCTGAGCCTGGACTTGCTGCTCACCTTCGCCCTGCTTGGGGGTGGATTGATCGCTGCCCTGCTGCTCGGCGGCCTGCTGCTGCTCGGGCTACGTCACCTACGCCGTCTTCTGGCCGAAGCGCCACTCCCGTGGCGCCTGGGACTGGGGCAGTTGCTACGCCACCCGCTGGCCGCCGCGGGCCAAACCCTGGCCTTCGGCCTGATCCTGCTGGCCATGGGGCTGGTCGCCTTGCTGCGGGCGGAACTGCTCGACACCTGGCAGGCGCAGCTACCCAAGGACGCCCCCAACCATTTCGCCCTGAACATTCTTGCCGACGATCGCCAGCCCTTCGCCGAGCGCCTGGCACAGATCAGTGCCACTTCCGCGCCGCTGTACCCGGTGATTCCGGGGCGCCTCACGCACATCAACGATCAGCCGGTCCGCCAGTTGGTGAGCAAGGAGTCCACCGGCGAGCGCGCCATCCAGCGCGACCTCAGCCTCACCTGGGCCGCCGAGCTGCCCCAGGGCAATGCCCTGAGTGCCGGCACCTGGTGGCAACAGGCACCTTCCAGCGACCAGGTGCCCGGCGTCTCCGTGGAGGCGGAGCTGGCGCAAAGCCTCAAGCTGCAATTGGGCGACCTGCTGACCTTCGATATCGGCGGCCTGCAGCGCCAGGCACGGGTCAGCAGCCTGCGTACGGTGCACTGGGACAGCTTCCAGCCGAACTTCTACATGATCTTCCAACCCGGCACCTTGCAGGGACTGCCCACCACCTACCTGACCAGCTTCTACCTGGCGCCAGGGCATGACCAGGAAGTGGTGGCCCTGTCACGTGCCTTCCCGGCAGTAACCATCCTCCAGGTCGATGCCCTGCTCGCCCAACTGCGCAGCATCCTCGCCCAGGTCACCCTGGCGGTGGAGTATGTGCTGTTGTTCGTGCTGGCGGCCGGGCTGGCGGTGTTGTTCGCCGGACTGCAGGCAACGCTCGACGAGCGTATTCGCCAGGGCGCGCTGCTGCGTGCGCTGGGGGCTACGCGACCGCTGCTGGTCAAGGCGCGGCGCATCGAGTTCGGCCTGCTCGGGGCGGCCAGCGGCGTGCTGGCCGCACTCGGCTGCGAACTGATCACCTGGGCACTGTATCGCTACGCCTTCGACCTGCACTGGGCGCCGCACCCGTGGTTACTGCTGCTGCCACTGGCAGGCGCGATACTGGTAGGCGGTGCCGGTGTAATCGGAACGCGCCGGGCACTCAATGCCAGCCCGCTGGCGGTCTTGCGAGAAAGTTGAGGTTCACCTCTGTAGGAGCGGCTTCAGCCGCGATGGGGGCATCACGGTGCCTGGCACCCGCGAAGCGGGTGATCGCGGCTTAAGCCGCTCCTACAGAGATCACGTCAGGTCGTAACTGATGGTATTGACATACCAGGTGGCCTCGCCCGTGGGCGTATGCACCACCACCTCGTCGCCCTCCTCTTTCTTGAGCAGGGCACGCGCCATGGGCGAGTCGATGGAGATGTAATCGTTGCGCCCATGGATCTCGTCATAACCGACGATACGAAACTTCAGCTGCTCGCCGTCGTCATTCTCGATCTCGACCCACGCGCCGAAGAACACCTTGCCTTCCTGCTGCGGCGAATAGGCGACGACCTTGACGTCCTCCAGGCGCTTGCGCAGGTAGCGCACGCGACGGTCGATCTCGCGCAACAGCTTCTTGTTGTACTGGTAGTCGGCGTTCTCGCTGCGATCGCCAAGCGATGCCGCCCAGGTCACCTTCTGGGTGATTTCCGGGCGATAGACCCGCCACAGATGGTCGAGCTCCTTCTTCAGGGCTTCATGACCTTCCGTCGTGATGATGTTGGTGCTCAACGACTGTCTCCTCAGTGCATCCGCGGCAGGCGCCAGGGCGCCCACCGAGTGACCGAGCTTAGCGAAAAACGCGCGGTGGCGACATGCCGTTCAAGGGCGTGTGATCAGGCCTTGGCGAGCGATGCGGGTCAGCTGGCCGATGACTTCGGCGGCATCTTCGGCCGCCGGTGCCGGGATCACGGCCAGGTCGAAGCGGTCGTTGCCGTACTGGTCGAGCTGATCACAGGTATCGGAGAACTGGATGAGAAAGGCGCAGGCCTGGCCCTTGCGTCGGGAGAAACCGTCGAGATTGCGTAAAAGCGTGGGTTGATGCTGGCCGCCGAGCAGGATGCGCGGGGTGCGGGAGGCCTGATTCTTGGCCAGGGGGGTCAAACAGACACTGGTACGTGGGCAACTCATGGAGTCTCTCTCCGCCTCGCTGAACCCGCTGGGCAGCGGTGGGAGGCGTCACCGAACCAGCGCTTTAGCGGTATTTCGGATGACCCACCGGGGCTTCTCCCGCGCCCCGCAAGTAGCTGTTTAAATCGGCGCAGTCCGTATGCTAGAGGCTGACGCTTGAAGTTACAAGCGGATGTTCAAACGTAATCGCGGGGCAAGCCCGCTCCCACCGCGATCACGCCAGCCTCAGCCCTGCGCCACCTCTGTAGGAGCGGCTTTAGCCGCGAACACCCGCCAAGCGGGTGCCAGACTCCGCGTAGGTTGCATCGCGGCCAAAGCCGCTCCTACACAAGACCCTGCTTCAACGTGCGATCAAGCGATCCAGCGACAGTCGGCCCGCGCCCTCGATCAGCACCGCCACGGTACCGGCCATCAAGGCCAGGGCGAACTCATAACCGTTGTTGGACATGAACAGGCCGTTATTGATATGCACCGAGAAGATCGCCACGACCAGGGTCACGGTCAGGGCCAGCGCCGCGGGGCGGGCCAGCAGGCCGAGCACCAGGGCCAGGCCGCCGAAGAACTCGGCGCTGCCGGACAGCAGGGCCATGAAATAGCCCGGCGCCAGGCCGATGCTCTCCATCCACTGACCGGTGCCTTCCAGGCCGTAGCCACCAAACAGACCGAACAGTTTCTGGGCGCCGTGGGCCATGAAGATGACACCGACCAGGATACGCACGACGCTCAGACCGAAACCGGCGCGGGTGGCAAACAGGGCTTTGAGGGAGTTGTTCATTTCTTGCTTCCTTGGGTGAGCAGATGTGTGTGTGGGATGAGCGCCATCTTAATCAAATCAACAGATAATAAAATCGCAAATAATGCGTCTTTAATATCGATTAATTAGATTGTTCAGCGCTTCGCCACCCGCTCGAGCGACGCCCGCTCACGATTGAACGCCAGGAAGTATTTGTTCACGCTGTTGACGAAGTTCACCGGCCCCATGCCGACCTGCTCCATCGCGACACGTTCGGTCTGGAAGAACCACTGGTTGCCATTGAGGCCGCGCCGCCGCGCCTCGGCGCGCATGGCCTGGACCCGCTCCGGGCCGAGATTGTAGGCCGCCAGGACGAACGCCATGCGCTCACGCTCATTGAGCTGGGGGCTGGCGAAGAAGCGCCGGCGGATCATGGCCAGGTAGCGCGCACTGGCCTGGACATTACCGTCGACCGTGGCGGTGTTGCCAACCCCGACACGCTTGGCCGCCGACGGGGTGATCTGCATCAGCCCATGGGCACCGCCCATACCCCTTGCCGAGGGGTCCAGGGTCGACTCCTTGTAGGCCAGGGCCGCCAGGTTGAGCCAGTCGATCTGCAGGTCGCCGCCATGTTTCTGCAACACCGGACGCAAAGACGCCAAGCGCTGGCGGTCCTTGCTGGCCAGCGGGTTGTGCACCCGGTACTGGCGCCGGTAGATACGCTCGAACGCGGCATCCTGGTTCTCCGGTGCCCGGTAACTGGCCAGGAAGCGATCGACTGCGGCCTTCAACTGAGGGGCGTCGCGCCGCACATACCAGCGCATCGCCCCGGGTTGCGCCAGCGCCACCTTGCCATCCAGGCGCAGGCGCGGCATCACCCGCGCCCAGCGCTGGGCGATCGGCCGCTCGACCACGGTCAGCGGGTAGATGCCGGCCTGGACCATCTCCAGCACATCCTCCACCGCCAGGGTCGGGTCGACCCATTCCACCTTGATCGGTGCCCGTTTACGCAATTGCAGCTGCTGGTTGATGACCTGGATCGCCGCACCCGCGGCGCTGGCGCTGGTCAAGGCGATGGTGCGCCCGGACAACTGCTCAACATGGCTGTAGCTACGGTCGCCTTTGCGCCCAACCAGCAGCAAGGGCACCTGGTCCACCACCGGTGCACTGGCTTCGACGCCCAGCACCTGGGTCGGGTCGAGCAGTTCGCCGGGCGCGGCCAAATCCCCCTCGCCGCGCAGCAAAGCGCCGATCAGCTGCTCCTTGGCCCGCGGAATGATCTTCAGTCGGATTTCCTGGCCGTCGGCAGCACGCGTGTTGAGCGCATGCTCCAGTGACCTCAACCGATAGTATTCGACGCCTACCGGCTCGCCCTTGACCTCGCCGGAGCTATTACGGCTCTGGTTGACCAGCACCCGCAGCACCTTGCTCGAGCGCACCTGCTCCAAGTCGCGCACCTTGCCGGCCGGCACATGCTGCTGAGGCCCCGGCTGTGCGGCATGGGCTGGCCCGATCATGATCGCCCCGGACACCAGTAACGTGATCAGCAAGGTTCGCAGCATGGAGGAAAGGGTCCGAAAGGGGTTGGCGAGCACCATGTGCTGTGATCGATCCTTGATAAATGGCTGCAAAAGACAACGGCAAACGTTTGAAGTTCTTGAATTTTCCGCGTTTTACCGGTTTTTGCTATGCTGGCCGCCCCGCGGCACGAGGTAGCAACATGCAACTGATCGATATCGGCGTCAACCTGACCAACAGCAGTTTTCACGACCAGCAAGCAGCGGTCGTCGAACGCGCCGTGCAGGCCGGCGTGGCACAGCTGGTGCTCACCGGCACCAGCCTGGACGTGAGCCATGCGGCACTCGAACTGTGCCAGCAGCTGGATGAGACCGGCCAACGCCTGTTCAGCACTGCCGGTGTGCACCCCCACGACGCCAGCCACTGGAATGCCGACAGCGAGCGGCGACTGCGCGACCTGCTCGCGCAACCCAGGGTCAGGGCCGTGGGTGAATGCGGCCTGGACTTCAACCGCGACTTCTCCCCACGCCCCCAGCAGGAAAAGGCCCTGGAGGCGCAACTTGCCCTGGCCGTCGAATTGCGCCTGCCGGTGTTCCTCCACGAGCGCGACGCCAGCGAGCGCCTGCTGGCCATCCTCAAGGGCTACCGCGACCAACTGCCCGCCGCCGTGGTGCACTGTTTCACCGGTGAGCGCCAGGCGCTGTTCGCCTACCTCGACCTGGACCTGCATATCGGCATCACCGGCTGGATCTGCGATGAGCGTCGCGGCACTCACCTGCATCCGCTGGTGGGCAACATCCCGGCAGGCCGCCTGATGCTGGAAAGCGACGCGCCCTACCTGCTGCCACGCAGCCTGCGCCCGAAACCGAAGAACGGCCGCAACGAACCGGCCTTCCTGCCCGAGGTGCTGCGCGAGGTGGCGCTGCATCGCGCTGAAACGGCCGAACACACCGCGGCACACACCACCGCCTGCGCCCGCACCTTCTTTGGCCTGCCTGAGGTTTCTTGACGCATATCAAGAAGGGTTCTGGCCTTGGCGGGCACAATGATGGCACCTTGCCAATAATGTTTCCGCCAACTCAGAGAAGACCTACCATGGGTGCCTGGCTTAGCAATATTTCCCTGAAGTACAAGTTCTGGGCCGTCAACGCGGTGGCGTTCGTCACCACCCTGATGCTCGTGCTCTACGCCGTGTACCTGGAGCAACAGGCCCGCGCCAGCGGCGTCGAGGCCCAGGTGCAGAACCAGGCCCAGCTGCTGGCCGCCTGGCCAGCCGGGCAGCCCCTGCCCACCCAAGGCAACCTGATCACCTGGCGCAGCGGCCAGCCCCCCACCTTTGCCGGCGAACCCCTGGAAGCCCTGCGCGATGCCCAAGGCTGGGTCGCCCTGCCCGCCGCCTGGATCCTCGGCGACAACCCTCTGTTCGGCGCCCACGTGATTCGCCAGGGCGACCAGCACCTGGCCGTTCTCGCCCAATCCCCTAGCCTGCGCCAAGTCTATTTCGAACGTTTCAGCAATTATGCCGTCTGTGTGCTGATCCTGATGCTGGCCATGCTGTGCGCCTCGCAGTTGCTGATCCGCTTCCTGCTCAGCCAGCTCAACACGCTCAAGGATGTGATGCTCCACGTCGAAAAAACCGGTGATCTCTCGGCCCGGGTTCCGTTGGCCTGTGGCGACGAGGTTGGCCAGATGGCGGGGGCCTTCAACGCCATGCAGGCCACCTACCACCGCGTGGTCAGCACCGTGGCGCGCACCGCGGCCCAGCTCGACTCGGGTGCTGCACGCCTGGCCGGCAGCATGAGCGAGGTGCGCCACGGCATGATCGGCCAGCAAAGCGAGACCGACCAGGCCGCCACGGCGATCAACGAAATGACCGCCACCGTGCACCACATCGCTCAGCACGCCGGCGCCACTCGCGACCTGTCGCAGACCGCCGACACCCTCGCCGGTAGCGGCCAGGCCGTGGTCAGCCGCGTGCAGGACTCGATCGCCGGCCTGTCCAGCGGCGTGCAACAGACCGCCGAGATGATTCGTCAGCTGGCCGACGACAGCCAGAAAATCAACGGCGTCGTCGGCGTGATCCACAGCATCGCCGAACAGACCAACCTGCTCGCCCTCAACGCTGCCATCGAGGCGGCCCGGGCCGGTGACCTGGGCCGCGGGTTCGCCGTGGTCGCCGACGAAGTACGCAACCTGGCCAAGCGCGTGCAGACCTCCACCGATGAGATCACCACCATGGTCGCCGACCTGCAGGCCGGCACCCGTGACGCAGTGGATTTCATGCAGGAGAGCTCGTACAAGGCCGACGATTGCGTCAAGCAGGCCCGCGAGGCCGGGGAGGCCCTGGCCGAGATCACCAGCGCGGTGGCGCAGATGCGCGAGAGCAACACCCAGATCGCGGTGGCGGCCGAGCAGCAGAGCCAGGTGGCCGAAGAGATGAACCGTGCGGTGGTGAGCATCCGCGATGTCACCGAAGAGACGGTGCAGCAGACCGTGGGCTCGGCCACCACCAGCAGCGAACTGGCTACCCTGGCCGGCGAGCTGAACAAGGCGATCGGCCAGCTCAAGCTCTAGGCCATGCTATAGCCACCATAGCCAGCCTCGATTGGCCCCCACCCGGGGGCCGCACTAAGCTTTGGACATCCCTGCGAGGAACCTGTCCATGAGCAAACGACTGCCCAACCTGCCCGCCTGGCAATGGCGTGGCTACCACCACAATCACCGCCACCCGACCAACCTGGTCCTGCACCTGATCGCCGTGCCGCTGTTCATCCTGGGCGCGCTGCTGGTGCTGTCGGGGCTGTTCGAACTGGAGCTGTCGCAGATTGCCGTTGGCGTCATTGCCCTGATTGCCGGCCTCGGCCTGCAGCGCCAGGGGCACCGCCTGGAGGCCGAACAACCCGAGCCCTTCGCCAACCGCAAGGACGCCGTGCAACGACTGCTGACCGAGCAGTTCATCACCTTCCCGCGGTTTGTCCTCAGCGGCGCCTGGTGGCGTGCGTGGCGCGAACGGCACAAGCATCGGCATTGATGCGCAAGGCCTGTAGGAGCGGCTTTAGCCGCGATCACCCGCGAAGCAGGTACCAGCCACCGCGTTGCCGGCATCGCGGCTGAAGCCGTTCCTACAGAGGACGTGAGCACCAGCGCTCAAGCGAAAACAGTCACCGTCTGCCGGCTCAACGCCAGCAATTCCCCTTGCGCCGTCCACAACGCCGCCGCGGCATGCCCATAGCCATCGCGCGCATGCTCGGTTTCGACGACGTAGCGGCACCAGTCCAGGGTCGACAGACTGGGCATGGGCTGAATGAACTCGATGGTCCAGGTCAAGGTGCTGCCGGCAGCAGGCTGCTTGAGGAACGGCATCAGGCTTGGCGGCCAGGCATCGACCAGCGCCAGTAGATGCGCTACTTCCACCGGCCCCTCGGCCACATCGCGCAAACGCACCCAGCCACCCATGTGCCGCGAGTCGTTGCCACTGAACGGCAGGCCGCCAATCGCCCAGCGCAATGCCACATGGCGCATGAACTCGGGGGTCACACCCTTGATATAAGGCAGCTCAGGCGCCGATTGCTCCAGCGGCTTGATGGCCATGGCCGGCTGCGCCTCGACCGCGACCCCCGACGGGCGCCCGGCACCGAAGCTGCCCTGCACCAAGGTCACGACCTGGCCATCCTGCACCGCGCGCCCAAGCAGCGTGCTGACCGCCTTGCCCTCGCGCAGCACTTCGACTTCGAGACTGATCGGCACATCCGGTGCCGCAGGGCCGACGAAGGTGATGGCCAGCGAGCGCACCGGGCGATCATCCACCAGCTTCTGGCGCATCGCCTCATGCACCATCGCCGCCATCAGCCCACCGAATACCGCCCGCCCCTGCGCCCAGCTGGCAGGCACGCTGACCGCCTCGGGGTGCGCGCGCGCCGCCGCTATCAAATCAGTGAAGTTCATGCCCCAGGCTCCTGCGCAAAAGTCTCGATCTTAACCAGCGGCCGCTTCGGCGGCAGCCCGCATATCGGTCATTTGCAGCGGCTATCGGCGCGCCAGGGCCTCGCGCAGCGCTTCGAGGGTGATGTCGGAGCGGCGCTCGGCCGCATGCAGCTCGCGCTCCCAGGCCACCTTGCAACCGGCCAGATCGCTGTGTTCGCGAACCTGCAACAACCACTGCACACGGTCGTGCCAGTCGCCGAGGTCGCCCTGCGCGCGCTTGAGCAACCGCTGCAGCGGCCGGCGGGCATGCTCGAGTTGCGGGTAGGCTTCGTCGCCGTAGCGCACCCGCTTGATCAGCAGGCGCAGGCGGTGGCGATCGTGGGCCGGGTCTACCAACGCCTTGGCAAGCGTGCGCCACTGTTTTTCCAGGCGCTTGTCGATACGGCGCCGGAGATTGTTCGCCAACCCCTCGCGATCCGCCGCCCGGAGAAACTGCGGGAAGGCATCCAGGATCGCCAGCACCCGTGCCAGTTGGGGGCTTGCCGCGACACTGGCGAAGGTATGCGCCCTGCCCTCCAGGCGCCGCTGCCCCGCCTGCAGGTGGCCATGCTCGATCAGTTGCGCCGCCAGCACCTCACGATCGCGCAGCGGCGTCGTAAGCGTACCCAGCGACGCCGTGGCGCCTTCCAGTTGCTCGACACCCGGGAGTTCGCGCAAGGGCCGCAGCAAGCTGCGCAGACGGCGCAGGGCTATGCGCAGGTCGTGCAGCGCCTCGCTGTCGGTATCCGCGGCCAGGCGCTCGCGGCAGGCCAGCAGGCGTATGTTGAGGGCAAGTACCTGGGAAACCACATGGTCGAGCATGGCGCCCTCCTCGGGTCAACGCCCGGCGCGAGACTCACGAATATAGAACCGTGCCTTTTCGGCTTTGCGGGTGCAGCCCTCGAAACCTTCGAACTGCTGCTGGGTCTTGGCCCCGGTCAGCAGCGACAGTGCCTTGGAGTAACTGACGGTGCCGGCGAAGCCTTCGGCCTTGGCCAGGTCCAACTCCTTCCAGGCGGCATCGAGCTGCGTCGCACAGCTGTCGCGGTAGGCCGTCTTGCCCGCGCAACCCGCCAGGGCCAGGGCAATCAGAGGAAGGGTGATCCAAGCTTTCATCGGTGATACCTCAAGGCTGTATGACATAAGTGGCCGTTCGACGGCAAAGCAAACGAAAAGTGCCCTGCTCAGCGTAGTTCAGCGCGGGCTACATTGAAGCACAGGCGGCAATGGGTGCATTGTTGGACCATGGTGGCACAAGCCTGGGGGGAAAATCATGAGCAAACGCGTGGCACTGGTACTCGGCTCGGGCGGCGCCCGAGGGTACGCGCACATCGGCGTGATCGAGGAAATCGAGCGACGTGGCTACGAGATCGGCTGTATCGCCGGCTGCTCGATGGGCGCCGTGATCGGCGGTATCTATGCCGCCGGGAAGCTGGATGAGTACCGTAACTGGATCGCAAGCCTGGACTACCTCGACGTGCTGCGTCTGGTCGATGTGAGCTTTCGCCTGGGAGCCATAAGGGGCGACAAGGTGTTCGGGCAGATTCGCAAGATCGTCGGTGAGATCAACATCGAACAACTGCGCATTCCCTACACTGCGGTGGCCACCGACCTGACCAACCAACAGGAAATCTGGTTCCAGGAGGGTTGCCTGCATCAGGCCATGCGCGCCTCGGCGGCGATCCCCAGCCTGTTCACCCCTGTGGTGCAGGGCAATCGGATGCTGGTCGACGGCGGCATTCTCAACCCACTGCCGATCGTTCCGGTGGTGTCCAGCCACTGTGACCTGATCATCGCGGTCAACCTCAACGCCACCAACCAGAAGCAATACCAGCTACCCGTGATCGAGCGCCCGGCGGCGTTCAAGATGCGTTTCGACTCACTGATCAGTTCGCTCGGCTCACGCCTGCCGTTCCGCCGCAAGCCGGCAGAGCAATTGATGCGCATCGAGCAGGAGATCACCGTGGAGAGCCTGGCGCCCCCCAACCCTTGGCTGGGCGAGAGTGCCGAACCCGAAGGCCAGCAGCCGGCAGCGGCACCGGAAAGCGAAGGCGCCCCGAAATCAGCCACGGGCTCTTTCATCATCGACAACGTCGGCCCGGCCTCCCTGCTCGACCTGATCAACCAGAGTTTCGAGGTGATGCAGACGTCGTTGGCGCAGTACAAGATCGCAGGCTATCCACCCGATGTGCTGATCAACGTGCCCAAGCGGGTCTGCCGGTTTTTCGAGTTCTACAAGGCGCCGGAGTTGATTGCCCTGGGGCGGGAAATTGCGCGGGACACGCTGGATGCCCATGAAGGTAAGCGACGCTAGCCCGGGGCCCTGCCCGATGCTCAGGTACTGCGTCGACCGCATCGCGGCTAAAGCCGCTCCTACAGGCCGTATGGCTGGAAACGAAACAGGCCGCATAAGCGGCCTGTTTCGTGATCAGCGCACCACTCAGTAGCGCGTGATATCAGCACTGCCTTCGAGCAACTTGCGGTAGGCCGCGAAGTCCTGCGAACCGGCACGCGAAGCGAGGTAGCGACGAATCTGCCCCTTCTCCTCGTCGGTGGCGGCGGCGCCTTCGTTTACACCCTTGAGCTGCAGGACCACCAGGCTGCCATCGCCCAGCACCACGCTGCCATACACGGGCTTGTCCTTGGACTCGGGCTTGGCCATGCGGAACACCGCCTGCAGTTCGGCCGGGTCGATACCGTCCTGACCGCGGGTCGCCGCTTCCTGGACCTTCCAGCTCTGGCTGGCGGCCTTGACCGAGCCATCACGCAGGCCGGCGATCAGCTTGTCGGCCTTGGTCTTGAGTTCGGCGGTCGCCTTCTCCTTGGCCAGGTGCTGGCTGATGTTCTTGGCCACGGCCTCCAGCGGCAACTGTTCAGGCTTGCGGTGCTCCTTGACCCGCAGTACCACCACGGTCTCCGGATCCAGCTCGATGCCGTTGCTGTTGGCGCTCTCCTCCAGCACCTGCTCGCTGAAGGCTGCCTGGATCACCGCACGGTTGGCGGTGATACCTTCGCCGCCTTCACGGCCGAACGCTGCGGAGGTCTGCACTTTCAGGCCCAGGTCCTGGGCAGGCTGGACCAGGTCGGATGCCTCGAATGCCGCATCCTCGAGTTGCTTGGTCGCCTCGACGAAGCGTTGCTCCACTTGCTGGGTCTTCAGTTCGTGGGTCAGCTTGTCCTTCAGGCTGGCGAAGCTCGGTACGTCAGGTGCCTGGACGCCCAGCAGCTTGACCAGGTGGTAGCCGAACTGGGTGCGCACCGGGGTGGACACCTGATCCTTGTTCAGCTTGTACAGCGCCTCCTCGAAGGTCGGGTCGTACACACCTGGGCCAGCAAAGCCTAGGTCACCGCCTGCATTGGCGGAGCCCGGGTCCTGGGAGAACTCCTTGGCCAGCTTGGCGAAGTCCTCGCCTTTTTCCAGGCGTTGCTGGATTTCCTCGATGCGGGCCTTGGCCTGGGCATCGGAGGTCTTGTCGTTGACCTCGATCAGGATGTGCGCGGCGTGGCGCTGCTCGCCAAGGTTGGCGATTTCCTTCTCGTACAATGCCTTGAGCTCGTCGTCGTTGACCTTGACCTGGTCGAAGAAGGCCGACTTCTTCAGCTCGATGTAGTCGATGACCACCTGGTCCGGGGTCATGAACTCCTTGGCGTGCTGGTCATAGTGTGCCTTGACTTCCTCGTCGCTCACCTTGACCGCGGCCGGGTCGGCCTTGAAGGTCAGCGCGGCGAAGTCACGGGTCTGCTTCTCCAAACGGGCGAAGGCTTCGACCTGCTTGTCAGTGACGAAGCTGCTGCCGGCCAGGCCGGTGCGCAGTTGGCCGATGAGCATTTCCTGGGCCAGCATCTCGCGGAACTGCATGCGCCCGTAGCCCATCTGGCGGATGACCGAGTCGAAGCGCTCGGCGCTGAACTTGCCATCGACCTGGAATTCAGGCGTTTGCAGGATCAGTTGATCCAGCGCGGCCTCGGAGAAAGCGAACTTGGCATCTTCGGCACCCTGCAACAGCAGCTTGCGATCGATCAGCCCCTTGAGCGCGGCTTCGCGCAGCATCTTTTCGTCCAGCAGCGCAGGGTCGAAATCCTTGCCCAGCTGTTGCATCAGCTGGCGGCGCTGCATGTCGACGGCCTGGCTCAGCTCGTTCTGGCTGATGGTCTGGCCGTTTACCTTGGCGGCGTCCTGGCTATGGGTGGCGGCTTGGAAGATGGCTTCGAAACCGGTCAACGCCATGAGCACGACGATGAGGCCAATGATGGTCTTGGCAATCCAACCTTGTGAATTGTCCCTGATATTCTGCAGCATGCGTCCCCCAGAAACGGCTGTACCACTGCGTCGACAACCGCGGAGCGTGGGTAGAATCCTGATAGAAGAAAGGCGCATCCAGTGGATGCGCCTTTTCGAAGCGAGCGTGCCAGCGGGAACGTTTGCGACCCGCCGTCACGCGGTCGGCTCGTTGAAGCCCGAGCCGGCTGAAGAGACGACTTAGTTGACGGCGTCTTTCAGGCCCTTGCCAGCCTTGAAGCCTGGAACCTTGGCGGCAGCGATCTTGATCGCCTTGCCGGTTTGCGGGTTGCGGCCGGTGCGCTCGGCGCGCTCCTTGACCGAGAAGGTACCGAAGCCAACCAGTACCACATCGTCACCTTGCTTCAGGGCGCCGGTGACGGATTCGATGACTGCGTCCAGCGCACGGCCGGCTACAGCTTTCGGGATGTCAGCAGATGCGGCGATAGCGTCAATCAGTTCCGACTTGTTCACTCTAAGTCCCCTTATTTCTCTATTGAGTTTGTTTCTAAGTATGTAATGAAAAGCTAATGAAACGAGCGCTGAGTGGCCTGTTGACACTGGCGTGCCGCTTTATAGCAAGGCCCCGAAAATGCTGTCAACCAAGCCCCCCAGCGAAATACGTACTAGTGCGTGCTGATTCTTTCCTTAGCATCGCCGTCGCGCTTTTCATCTTTCGCGACAATCTCCGGAGCCACATCCGGCAAGGGCTCCGGGGCGTATTGCAGCGCAATTTGGAGGACTTCGTCAATCCATTTGACCGGTTTGATCTGAAGATCCTGCTTGATGTTTTCCGGAATCTCCTTGAGGTCGCGAACGTTCTCTTCGGGAATGATCACCGTCTTGATCCCGCCACGGTGCGCCGCCAGCAGTTTTTCCTTGAGCCCACCAATGGCCAGGACCTGACCACGCAGGGTGATCTCACCGGTCATGGCGACGTCGGCACGCACAGGAATCTGAGTCAATGCAGACACCAGCGCGGTGCACATGCCGATGCCGGCGCTCGGGCCATCCTTGGGGGTGGCCCCTTCCGGCATGTGGATGTGAACGTCGCGCTTCTCATGGAAGTCTGCGGCGATCCCCAGGCTCTGGGCACGACTACGCACGACCGTCTGCGCGGCGGTGATCGACTCGACCATGACGTCACCGAGCGAACCGGTCTTGATCAACTGGCCCTTGCCCGGGATGACTACGGCTTCGATGGTCAGCAGTTCGCCACCCACCTGGGTCCAGGCCAAGCCGGTGACCTGACCGATCTGGTCTTGCTGTTCAGCAAGGCCGTAGCGGAACTTGCGCACACCCAGCAGTTGCTCGAGCTGTTCGCCGGTCACCTTGACCTTGACCTGCTTGCTGCCGGTGTGTTCCTTGACCACCTTGCGGCAGACCTTGGCAATCTGCCGCTCCAGGCCACGCACGCCGGCTTCACGGGTGTAGAAGCGGATGATATCGCGGATCGCCGAGACGTCGACCTCCAATTCATCCTTCTTCAGGCCGTTGGCCTTGACCTGCTTGGGCACCAGGTACTTGACCGCGATGTTGATCTTCTCGTCCTCGGTGTAACCCGGCAGGCGGATGACTTCCATGCGGTCAAGCAGCGCCGGCGGGATGTTCATCGAGTTCGAGGTGCACAGGAACATCACGTCCGAGAGGTCGTAGTCGACTTCCAGGTAGTGATCGTTGAAGTTGTGGTTCTGCTCGGG
This sequence comes from Pseudomonas entomophila, assembly GCF_029478665.1. Lineage (GTDB taxonomy): Bacteria > Pseudomonadota > Gammaproteobacteria > Pseudomonadales > Pseudomonadaceae > Aquipseudomonas > Aquipseudomonas entomophila_F. Next base: position 23,287 of record NZ_JARPQB010000012.1, on the reverse strand, counting down.
GTCGAGCACCTCCAGCAGTGCCGAGGCGGGGTCGCCACGCATGTCGCTGCCCATCTTGTCGATCTCGTCGAGCAGGAAGAGCGGATTGCGTACACCGACCTTGGTCATCTTCTGAATCAAACGACCTGGCATCGAACCGATGTAGGTGCGGCGGTGGCCACGGATCTCGGCCTCGTCACGCACACCACCCAGGGCCATGCGCACGAACTTGCGGTTGGTGGCGGCGGCGATCGATTCGGCCAGCGAGGTCTTGCCGACACCGGGCGGGCCGACCAGGCACAGTACCGGGCCACGGATCTTCTTCACGCGTTTCTGAACGGCGAGGTATTCGAGGATACGCTCCTTGACCTCTTCCAGACCGTAATGGTCGGAGTCGAGAATCTCTTCGGCCTTGGCCAGGTCCAGACGCACCTTGCTCTGGGCTTTCCATGGCACTTGCACCAGCCAGTCCAGGTACGAACGCACAACGGTGGCTTCAGCCGACATCGGCGACATCTGCTTGAGCTTGTTCAGCTCGGCCTGAGCCTTGGCCAGGGCGTCCTTGGGCAAACCAGCTGCGTCGATGCGCTTCTTCAGCTCCTCGACTTCGTTGTGGCCTTCGTCGCCATCACCAAGCTCTTTCTGAATGGCCTTCATCTGCTCATTCAGGTAGTACTCGCGCTGGCTGCGCTCCATCTGCTTCTTCACGCGACCACGGATGCGTTTTTCGACCTGCAACAGGTCGATCTCGGCATCCAGCAACGCCAGCACGTGCTCGACACGGGCCTGCAGGTCGACGATCTCGAGAATCTCCTGCTTCTGCTCGATCTTCAACGCCATGTGCGCGGACATGGTGTCGACCAGGCGGCCTGGCTCCTCGATGCTGTTGAGCGAGGACAGCACTTCGGCGGGGACTTTCTTGCCCAGTTGCACGTACTGCTCGAACTGCGACAGCAGGGTGCGCACGAACACCTCGGACTCGCGCTCGGCGGTCTCGGTTTCGTCGATCAGGCTGACTTCGGCACGGATGTGCCCTTCGACTTCGGTGAAGCGCTCGACCGCGCCACGCTGCTCGCCTTCGACCAGCACCTTGACGGTGCCATCAGGCAGCTTGAGCAGTTGCAGCACGGTTGCGACAGTACCGACGCGATACAGGGCGTCTTCGCCCGGATCATCGTCGGCGGGGTTCTTCTGGGCCAGCAGCAGGATCTGCTTTTCGCCTGTCATCGCGGCCTCGAGGGCTTCGATGGACTTCTCACGCCCCACGAACAGCGGGATGACCATGTGCGGATAGACGACGACGTCCCGCAATGGCAAAAGAGGCAAGTCGAGGGTGGTCTTCATGATTTCGCCTCTACAGCGGCCTTGTGGCCGGAAACCGTTGGAAATGGTGCTTGGGGCTAATGTGGGGGCAGCCTTGGGAAATTACAAGCGCAGTGTCCATGAAATGCAGAAAGGGGCCCGAAGGCCCCTTTGCTGGTTGCTGCACCCCTGCCCGATCAGGCGTCGGGGGCGGCCTTGGCTTGCGGCTCGCTGTTCTCATAGATCAGCAGCGGCTGCGAAGTCCCTTCGATGACGCTTTCGTCGATCACCACCTTGCTGACTTCCTTCTGCGAAGGAATTTCGTACATGGTGTCGAGCAGCACGCCTTCGAGGATGGAACGCAGGCCACGGGCGCCGGTCTTGCGCTCCAGAGCCTTGCGTGCCACGGCCTTGAGCGCATCGCTGCGGAACTCGAGGTCGACGCTTTCCATCTCGAACAGCTTGGCGTATTGCTTGGTCAGCGCGTTCTTCGGTTCGGTGAGGATCTGCATCAGCGCAGCCTCATCCAATTCGTCCAGCGTGGCCAGTACAGGCAGGCGACCGACGAACTCGGGGATCAGGCCGAACTTGACCAGATCGTCCGGCTCGACTTCACGCAGCGACTCGCCAACCTTCTTGCCTTCTTCCTTGCTGCGCACTTCAGCGCTGAAACCGATACCACCTTTGGTGGAACGGTTCTGGATGACTTTTTCCAGGCCAGAGAAGGCGCCACCGCAAATGAACAGGATGTTGCGGGTATCAACCTGCAGGAATTCCTGTTGCGGGTGCTTGCGGCCACCTTGTGGTGGTACGGAAGCCACAGTGCCTTCGATCAGCTTCAGCAGTGCCTGCTGCACGCCCTCGCCCGAGACGTCACGGGTGATGGACGGGTTGTCCGACTTGCGCGAGATCTTGTCGATCTCGTCGATGTAGACAATGCCCATCTGGGCCTTTTCCACGTCGTAGTCGCACTTTTGCAGCAGTTTCTGAATGATGTTCTCGACGTCCTCACCCACATAACCGGCTTCGGTCAGGGTGGTGGCGTCGGCAATGGTGAACGGTACGTTCAGCAGGCGCGCGAGCGTCTCGGCGAGCAAGGTCTTGCCCGAGCCAGTCGGCCCGATCAACAGGATGTTGCTTTTGCCAAGTTCGACTTCGTCGCCCTTCTTGTCACGCTGGTTCAGGCGCTTGTAGTGGTTGTACACCGCTACGGCCAGGACCTTTTTCGCGCGCTCCTGACCAATGACGTACTGGTCCAGGATGCCGCTGATTTCTTTCGGCGAGGGTAATTTATGCGCATTGCTCTCGGCCTGGGCTTCCTGCACCTCCTCACGGATGATGTCGTTGCACAGGTCGACGCACTCGTCGCAGATAAATACCGAGGGGCCGGCAATCAACTTGCGTACTTCGTGCTGGCTTTTGCCGCAGAAGGAGCAATAGAGCAATTTGCCGTTGTCCTCGCCATTACGGGTGTCAGTCATTCGATCGATCCAATCCGGTAGGCTTGAAACACAAGATGAAGGCAATCGCTGGCTTTTTCAAGTCCGCGGGCGGGCACAATCCGTGCCCGCCCGCTCTGGCGCATTGCTTCAGGATGCCAGTTGCCGCTTGTCGTAGACCGAGTCGATCAGGCCGTACTCGGCCGCGCGCGCAGCGCTCATGAAGTTGTCACGCTCGGTGTCGCGCTTGATGGTTTCCAGCGACTGGCCAGTGTGATGGGCCAGCAGCTCGTTCAGGCGCGCCTTGATGTTGAGGATTTCCTGGGCGTGGATCTCGATGTCGGTCGCCTGGCCCTGGAAGCCACCCAGCGGCTGGTGAATCATCACCCGCGAGTTGGGCAGGCAGTGGCGCTTGCCAGCGGCACCGGCCGCCAGCAGGAAGGCGCCCATGCTGCAGGCCTGGCCGATGCAGATGGTCGAGACGTCCGGCTTGATGAACTGCATGGTGTCGTAGATCGACATGCCGGCAGTCACCGAACCGCCCGGCGAGTTGATGTACAGATGGATATCCTTGTCCGGGTTTTCCGCCTCAAGGAACAGCAGTTGCGCCACCACCAGGTTGGCCATGTAGTCTTCTACGGGGCCGACCAGGAAGATCACCCGCTCCTTCAGGAGGCGCGAGTAGATGTCATAGGCGCGTTCGCCACGGGCGGACTGCTCGATAACCATCGGGACCAGGCCGCCTGCGGCCTGGATGTCAGAGCTCTGCTGAATATAAGAATTGCGGGACATGTCCTGCACTCACTCCCAAATAGTCATGGCTTGAATACGCACAAGCCAGCGCGAAGGCTGGCTTGTGGGGTTCCTACGAGAGAAGCCTTATCACTCAGCGGCGGCAGGTGCCTGTGCTGGCTTGACAGCTTCTTCGTACGAGACCGATTTGTCGGTCACAGTCGCTTTCTGCAGGACAGTATCTACAACTTGTTCTTCCAGTACAACCGAACGGACTTCGTTCAGTTGCTGGTCGTTCTTGTAGTACCAGGCAACGACCTGCTCAGGCTCTTGGTAAGCCGAGGCCATTTCCTCGATCACCTTGCGAACTTCGGCTTCATCAGGCTTCAGTTCGAACTGCTTGACCACTTCGGCCACGATCAGGCCCAGCACGACGCGGCGCTTGGCTTGCTCTTCGAACAGTTCGACCGGCAGTTGCTCAGGCTTGATGTTGCCACCGAACTGCTGAACAGCCTGCACGCGCAGACGGTTGACTTCGTTTTCCAGCAGGGCTTTCGGGACTTCGATCGGGTTGGCAGCCAGCAGACCGTCCATGACCTGGTTCTTGACCTTGGCCTTGATGGCCTGGCGCAGTTCACGCTCCATGTTCTTGCGAACTTCGGCGCGGAAACCTTCCAGCGAAGATTCCTTGATGCCGAACTGGGCGAAGAAGGCTTCGTTCAGCTCAGGCAGCACAGGCGCGGAAACGCTGTTCACGGTGATGGTGAATTCAGCGGCTTTGCCAGCCAGGTCCAGGTTCTGGTAGTCCTCTGGGAAGGTCACGTTGACCACGCGCTCTTCGCCAGCCTTGGCGCCGACCAGGCCGTCTTCAAAGCCAGGGATCATGCGGCCGGAGCCCAGCACCAGCTGAGTGCCCTTGGCCGAACCACCGGCGAAGGCCTCACCGTCGATCTTGCCGACGAAGTCGATGTTGACCTGGTCGTCGTTCGCAGCAGCGCGCTCGACAGCCTCGAAACGGGTGTTCTGCTTGCGCAGGACTTCCAGCATGTTGTCCAGGTCGGCGTCAGCGACTTCGGCGCTCAGGCGCTCGACGGCGATCGACTCGAAACCGGCAACGGTGAATTCAGGGAAGACTTCGAAGATGGCGACGAACTCGAGGTCCTTGCCCTTCTCGAACGATTTTGGCTCGACGGCAGGGGCGCCAGCCGGGTTCAGCTTCTGCTCGACGATGGCTTCGTAGAAGGAAGCCTGGACCAGGTCACCGAAAGCCTCTTGGCGGGCATCGGCTTCGAAACGCTGGCGGATCACGCTCATCGGCACCTTGCCCGGACGGAAGCCGGCAACCTTGGCGCGCTTGGCAGTCTGCTGCAGACGCTTGTTGACTTCGTTCTCGACGCGCTCGGCCGGAACGGCGATGGTCATGCGGCGCTCGAGAGCGGAAGTGTTTTCAACAGAAACTTGCATGGATATTCCTCGTTGCACAGACGTTAGCCGGCGATAGCCCGACTCCAGAATCAAGGGCAAACATTCTAGTGACTCATGCAACAGAAGTCACGCCACCTGGAGGGTCGGCAAACCACGCCGGTCGAATTCATTGAAAGGCCCGCCCGCTGCGGCGCCGGGCCGTTCGTTATCAGGGTCGCGGCGGACATCGTAAGCCGTGCGACTGTAAAACTTTGTCAAACAAACCACAGGCGGTTGATATGTGGCTTTTTTTCGGGATTTCAAGGGAATTTGCGTAGAGGCCGGCGAGGGCTTGCCGAAGATCTTGCAGCGCTCTTGAGATCGAGCGCCGCCCGCGCGGCGCATCGCGGATGAATCCGCTCCTACATCTATTGCAACGTACCGCACCTGTTAAGCCATGGTTGCCAGCCTTGGCGCATGGCGTGAATCAGGCGGGGCGGCGGCAGCACCAATCGATAAATCGCGCCATTCCAACAAGGCGTACAACCATGACCTATCAGGCATAGGCACGTTGCAACAAATGTAGGAGCGGATTCATCCGCGATGCGCCGCGCGGGCGGCGCTCGATCTCATGACCGCCGCAAGACTATTGCCCCACACCTGGCCGCCTCAACGCGATACCACCGGAAAACCCCAACCCTATTCCGGATCGATCTCATTGAACTGGCAGTACTCTTCCCATTCCATGCCCAGCGCCTCGGCCACCTCACGATGGGTCTCCAGGCGCATGGCCTGCAGTTGCTCCGGCGACTCGGCGATCAACTGCAGCGCATACTCCCACGGCTCGACGCCCTGCTCCTGCGCCGCATCCTCGAACGCCCACTCGATCTGCTGGGCCTGCTCGCGCGCATCCAGCTCACGGATCTCCTCGAGCAATTGCGGATTGGCTTCGGCAAAACGCTGCAATGCCAGGGCCTGGCGCGCTTCTTTGGCAATCATCGGTATTTCCCCTGCCGGCTCCAGGCCGGTATTTCAACCGGCTGAAATCTATCAGCTTTCAGGCTGCCGCCACCAGAGGAAGCACTACCGCCCCACGCAAAGAGCACCAAGGTGACGAAACACCCGCGCAGGAATCAGACGAAACTGACGTTGTGACGTTGAGCGCCATAGACCACGCGCGCCGCCGTGATCAACTGATGAGGGATTTCAACGTAAGGCACATCCGAGTTTGCCAGCGCCATGTCCAGCAGCTGGACCATGACCGAATTACGGCGCACCAGGATCACATCGGACCAATCGGTATTGGTCATCGCGACCGGAATGAAATCGGAGCGCTTCATGAAGCTGCCCAGCGCTTCCAGCACACCCAGGTTCTGCTTGGTGCCATTGACGCTATGGCAGCAGTCATTGAGCATCATCACGCCATCCGGGCCGACCAGTTCCTGGTAGTACATCAGGTCGCGCAGGACGAACTCGTATTGGTGGCTGGCGTCGACATAGACCACGTCGAACTGCTCGATACCTGTCTGCTGGCGCACCTTGTCGATGGCGCCGATGGTGTCGGAGCGGATCACCGTCACATCGGACAGATGGGCAACATTATCCAGGCACTCTTGGTAGAGCTTGTCCCAGGTCGCGTCGTCATGCAGCGAGCCACCATAGTAGTACTCGTACTCGTCCACCGGAGACACCCATGGCGGCAGCTGGTCGAAGGGGCTGTAAGCTTCATTGGACAGCTTGCTCCAGCTGTCGATCAGCACCATGCGCTCCGGCGCCAGCGCCTCGTGCAGCTTGATCGCATTTCCCCCACGCAGCACACCCAGCTCAGCCACTACCGGACGTTTCTCCAGCGCATTGAATACCGCCCCGAGCAGGTGGTACATGTTTTCCCGATACGCGTTACAGACTTTCATGGTCTTTCCTTGTTTTCAGAGAATGGCCACGCCCGTGCATACCAGCGATGGACGCGCGCGCAATAACCAACCCCTAGCAAGAAACCGACCAGCTCCTACTTGCCGCCTGCAACCCTTGCGACACCGGCACTCATTGCACACCTGCTGCCCACTCGCAGGCGGTGCGACGCCAGCGAAATGACGCTCGCGCCAGAATTCCGCCCCGTCGACCCAGGGCGCAGAAACGAAAAATGCCGCGTTCTGCGGCATTTTCACAGGAGACAGAGACAAAAAAGGCGCCTGACCATAGGATCAAGGCGCCTTCTGAAATATGGGGTGGACGATGGGAATCGAACCCACGACAACCGGAATCACAATCCGGCGCTCTACCAACTGAGCTACGCCCACCATAATGCAATATTGCGGTACAAACTTACAGAAACATGGTGCGGACGAAGAGACTCGAACTCTTACAGCTTGCGCCGCTGGAACCTAAATCCAGTGTGTCTACCAATTTCACCACGTCCGCATGACACTCAAAAACAAAGGCGCCGGATCATTCAATCAAGGCGCCCCTGTAGAATCTGGGGTGGACGATGGGAATCGAACCCACGACAACCGGAATCACAATCCGGCGCTCTACCAACTGAGCTACGCCCACCATATTGCGGTACTGCTTACTTGCCCAGGCCTTAATGGCGCACCCGGCAGGACTCGAACCTGCGACCATCCGCTTAGAAGGCGGATGCTCTATCCAGCTGAGCTACGGGCGCTTAAGCTTACAGTCAAGCCGAACAAACCAACCGCTTATTCTGCCCGACCTTGCCAACCCGTGCCAGGCAGTGCCCGACAAGTGCGGCGAATCTTATAGACGACCCTGCAGGGCGTCAACATATTTTTCAAAAAAATATAATTTATTGAAGGGCTTAGGGAATTTGCCCGACCATCCGCCTTTGCCCTCGGGCCGTCTCGTGAGAGAATGCCGCCTTCTTCATGTTCCCTTCTCGATGGTTAATCACGCGTCTATGACTGCACACCTTATCGATGGCAAGGCGATCGCCGCCAACCTGCGCCAGCAGATCGCCCAACGTGTCGCCGAGCGCCGCCAGCAGGGCCTGCGCACACCAGGCCTGGCGGTGATCCTGGTCGGTACCGATCCGGCCTCCCAAGTCTATGTCTCGCACAAGCGCAAGGACTGCGAAGAAGTCGGCTTCATCTCGCAAGCGTTCGACCTGCCCAGCGATACCACGCAGCAAGCCCTGACCGACCTGATCGACCGCCTCAACGACGACCCGGCCGTCGACGGCATCCTGTTGCAGTTGCCGCTGCCGGCACACCTGGATGCCTCGCTGCTGCTCGAGCGCATCCGCCCGGATAAAGACGTCGACGGCTTCCACCCGTACAACATCGGTCGCCTGGCCCAGCGCATTCCCCTGCTGCGCCCCTGCACCCCGAAAGGCATCATGACCCTGCTGGAAAGCACCGGCCAGGACCTGTACGGCATGAACGCAGTGATCGTCGGCGCCTCGAACATCGTCGGTCGCCCCATGGCCATGGAGCTGCTGCTGGCCGGCTGCACCGTGACCGTCTGCCACCGCTTCACCAAGGACCTGGCCGGCCATGTCGGCCGCGCCGACCTGGTGGTGGTCGCCGCCGGCAAGCCGGGCCTGGTCAAGGGTGAGTGGGTCAAGGAAGGCGCCATCGTCATCGACGTCGGCATCAACCGCCAGGAAGACGGCAAGCTGGTGGGCGACGTGGTCTACGAGACCGCCCTGCCCCGCGCGGGCTGGATCACCCCGGTGCCGGGCGGCGTGGGCCCGATGACCCGTGCGTGCCTGCTGGAAAACACCTTGTATGCGGCTGAAGAGCTGCATAAGTAAGTTGTTCAGGCATTAAGAGAAACGGCGCCCTTCGAGGCGCCGTTTCTGTTTGCGCCCCCGTGCAAAGGCCCTGTAGGAGCCAGCCTTGCTGGCGAAACAAGCGCCGCGACGCATGGCACCGGCTGCGCTGGTGTTCGCCGGCAAGGCCGGCGCCTACGAGACGCAACAGCCGATTCGGCTGACGGCCACCCTATTTCAGCTGGTTCCGGCTGCCAGTCATTCACGCTTCAGCCGGGATCTTTTACCGATCCCCTCGACAATGGACACACAGCCCACCCGTGGATGCGTGCCCAATGCAAACAACAAATACCGTCCTCATGATTCGCCCCGCGCGGTTCACCTTCAACCCGGACACCGCGCTCAACAACCGCTTCCAGCAAGCGCCACTGGACCCGGCGACGGCCAGCGAGAAGGCCCTGGAAGAATTCGACGGCTACGTCGAAACCCTGCGCCTGCATGGTGTCGAGGTGCTGGTGGTGCAGGATACGCCCGAGCCCCACACGCCGGATTCGATCTTCCCCAACAACTGGTGGAGCAGCCATGCCGACGGCAGCCTGGTGCTCTACCCGATGGAAGGCCGCAACCGTCGCCTGGAGCGCGACAAGGGGGCCTTGCGCGTACTGGAGGAGCGTTTTGCCATCCAACGCACCGTCGACCTGAGCCCGCTGGAACAGCAGAATCTGTTCCTCGAAGGCACCGGCAGCATGGTTCTCGACCGCGAGCACCGCATCAGCTATGCCTGCCACTCCGGCCGCACCCACGAACACGCCCTGCGCCAGTTCGCCGAACAGCTCGACTACCGCCTGTGCCTGTTCCACGCCGTCGACCGCCAGCACGCTCCGATCTACCACAGCAACGTGATGATGAACGTCGGCCGCCAGTTGGCCGTGGCCTGTCTCGATGCCCTGCCCCACACCACCGAACGCCGCGCCCTCGAACATTCGCTGCGCGATACCGGCAAACAGGTCCTGGCGTTGACCTTCGAGCAGTTGGAGAACTTCGCCGGCAACATGCTCGAAGTCCACGACCGTGACGGTCGCTCGCTGCTGGTGATGTCACGCAGCGCCTGGCGCTCGCTGGACCCGCGACAACGCCACCAGGTGGAGCAGCACAGCCACCCCGTGGTGGTGAATATCGATCATATCGAACGCATCGGTGGCGGCAGCGCACGCTGCATGCTCGCCGAAGTCCACCTGCCCTCGCGCCACTGACTTGAAAAGGAGCCTCATCATGACCCGTTATATCGATGTGCAAGACCTCGCCCACCTGGTCAACCGCAAGGGCCTGCCCACCTGCCTGGAAGAGATGGCCGAGTACATTCGCCAGGACTACCTGCGCTGGCACGACTTCGAGAAGTGCGCGCGCCTGGCCAACCACTCGCCTGACGGGGTGATCGAGCTGATGCCGGTGTCCGACGCCAACCTGTACGCCTTCAAGTACGTCAACGGGCATCCGAAGAACACCCACAACGGCCTGCTCACGGTAATGGCCTTCGGTGCCCTGGGCGATGTCGACACCGGCACGCCGGTGCTGCTCAGCGAGATGACCCTGACCACCGCGATCCGCACCGCCGCCACTTCGGCCCTGGCCGCCCGCTACCTGGCGCGCCCGGACAGCAAGCGCATGGCGCTGATCGGCAACGGCTCGCAAAGCGAATTCCAGGCGATCGCCTTCCACACGCTGCTGGGCATCGACGAGATTCGCCTGTTCGACATCGACCGTGCGGCAAGTGAAAAACTGGCCGCCAACCTGGCGGGCTATCCAGCCCTCAAGCTGACCATCGCCAACAACGTGGCCGAAGCGGTGCGCGGCGCCGACATCGTCACCACGGTGACCGCGGACAAGGCCTACGCCACCATCCTCACCCCAGAGATGATCGAGCCGGGCATGCACCTCAATGCGGTCGGTGGCGACTGCCCAGGCAAGACCGAGCTGCACCGCGACATCGTCGAGCGTGCGCGGGTGATCGTCGAGTACGAGCCACAAAGCCGTATCGAGGGCGAGATCCAGCAGATGCCGAGCGACTCGCCGACCACCGAGTTCTGGGAAGTCGTCGAAGGCCGCGTGGTGGGCCGCGAGAACGCTACGCAGGTAACCCTGTTCGATTCGGTCGGGTTTGCCCTGGAGGACTACTCGGCGCTGCGTTATGTGCTGGATGTGGCCCGGGCGCTGGATATCGGGCATGACATCGCGCTGGTGCCTGCACTTGAGAACCCGAAAGACCTGTTCGCCTTGCTGCAGCCCACCGCGGCACGAGCCAAGGCCAACGCAGCCTGATTGCCCCTTGTAGGAGCGGCTTCAGCCGCGATGCAGACGCCGCGGTGCCTGGCACCCGCTTCGCGGGTGATCGCGGCTGAAGCCGCTCCTACGGGGCGCGCTGGATACGCGGAATCCGCTGTCGCACTTCCATAAATCTTTGTCGGAACAGCCGATTCCGCTGCCACGAGGAGCCTAACAGCCGATTCCGGCACCCCGCGCGCTAGCAAACGACACAAAAAACCGGTCTATCTCGCGCATCCTGAGCCCGACCCATGAGTCACCGACGGACCTACACGCGGTAATCGCCCTACTACCAATAACAACACCCAGGGACCCAAGACCATGCTCTCCATGCGAAAACGCCTCGGCGTGCTGCTGTTCTCGCTGTGTGCCACCACCGTTTCCCACGCCAAGGAATGGACCGAGATCCGCTTCGGCGTCTACCCCGAGTACCCCCCCTTCGAATCCGTTGCCGCCGATGGCAGCCTGCAAGGCTTCGACATCGAACTGGGCAACGCCATCTGCTTGAAACTGCAAGTCAAATGCACCTGGGTGCACAACGAATTCGACGGCATGATCCCCGCCCTGCGTGCACGCAAGTTCGACGCCATCATGTCGTCGATGGCGGTTACACCGGCGCGCCTGAAACAGATCGACTTCACCCACAAGCTGTTCCTCAGCCCGACCTCGGTGATCGTGCGCAAGTCGGCCGCTTTCGGCGACACGGTCGAATCGCTCAAGGGCAAGCAGGTCGGCGTGCTGCAGGGTTCGCTGCAGGAGGCCTATGCCCGCGCCGTGCTGGCGCCGCTGGGGGCGCAGGTCAGGGCCTACCAGGCCCAGGACCAGAACTACGCCGACCTGATGAACGGGCGCCTCGATGCCACCGTCACCGACAAGCTCGAGGCCCAGCTCAACTTCCTCTCCAAGCCTGAAGGCGCCGACTTCAAGAGCGGCCCGGCGATCAAGGACCCGACCCTGCCGCTGGACATCGCCATGGGTTTGCGCAAGACCGACCCGGAGCTCAAGGCCCTGCTCGACAAGGGTATCGCCATGATCCATGCCGATGGCACCTATGCCGAGATCCAGAAGAAGTATGTCGGCGACCTGGACATCTACAACGAGTGACCCGGCAGGCTGCCCGCTCCCTTAGGGGGAGCGGGCTTGCCCCGCGATAGCCTCCCCGCGAGATTCCGCCCATGCACGATTTCCTCACAAGCGGCCTGCAAGGCTTCGGCCCGCTGCTGGCCCAAGGCACCTGGATGACGATCAAGCTGGCCTTGTTGTCGCTGGCCCTGAGCCTGTTGCTCGGCCTGCTCGGCGCCAGCGCCAAGCTGTCCCGCTCACCCCTGCTGCGCGTACCGGCCACCCTCTACACCACGCTGATCCGCAGCGTTCCCGACCTGGTACTGATCCTGCTGATCTTCTACAGCATGCAGATCTGGCTCAACGACCTGACCGAGGCGCTGGGCTGGGACTACGTGGAGATCGACCCGTTCGGCGCCGGGGTGATCACCCTCGGTTTCATTTATGGCGCCTACTTCACCGAGAACTTCCGTGGCGCCATCCTCAGCGTGCCGGCCGGCCAGCTGGAGGCGGCCACCGCCTATGGCCTGAGCCGCGCCCAGCGCTTTCGCCTGGTGCTGTTCCCGCAACTGATGCGCTTCGCCCTGCCGGGGCTGGGCAACAACTGGCTGGTACTGCTCAAGTCCACCGCACTGGTCTCGATCATCGGCCTGGCCGACCTGGTCAAGGCCGCGCAGAACGCCGGCAAGACCACCAACGACGTGCTGTTCTTCCTGAGCCTGGCGGGGCTGGTCTACCTGCTCATCACCACCCTCTCCAACCGCCTGTTCAGGCACCTTGAGCGGCGCTACAACATCGGCATCAAGGAGCTGGCGCGATGATCGAACTCCTTCAGGAATATGGCCTGGCCTACCTGTACAGCGATGGCAACGGCCTGTCGGGGCTGGCCATGACCCTCTGGCTGTTTGTCGCCAGCATGGTCCTGGGCCTGGCGCTCTCCCTGCCCCTGGCCCTGGCCCGGGCCTCGCGCAACGCCTGGCTGCGCCTGCCGGTGCAGCTGTACACCTTCGTGTTCCGCGGCACGCCGCTCTATATCCAGTTGCTGATCTGCTACACCGGCCTCTATAGCCTGCAGGTGGTGCGCGAGCACGCTCTGCTCGACCAGTTCTTCCGAAACGCGATCAACTGCACATTGCTGGCGTTCGTGCTCAACACCTGCGCCTACACCGTGGAAATCTTCGCCGGAGCCATCCGCAACCTGCCGGCCGGTGAGCTGGAGGCAGCCCAGGCTTATGGGCTCAGAGGCTGGAAGCTCAACCTGTTCCTGGTATTGCCTGCCGCCCTGCGCCGCTCGCTGCCGGCCTACAGCAACGAACTGATCCTGATGCTGCACGCCACCTCGCTGGCCTTCACCGCCACCGTCGCCGACATCCTCAAGGTGGCCCGCGACGCCAATGCCGCGACCTTCCTGACCTTCCAGGCCTTTGGTGTGGCCGCCCTGCTGTACATGCTGCTGTCCTTCGCCCTGGTCGGCCTGTTCCGACTGGCCGAGCGCCGCTGGATGCGCTTCCTTGTCCCTGCCCGAGGCTGATTTCATGACTGCTACCGCATTGCCACTCAACTCCTTCGAACAGGCCCCGGCAGCGCGTGCCCATGCCGGCGCCATCAAGCTCAGCGTCGAGGGCCTGCACAAGCACTACGGCGATCACCAGGTGCTCAAGGGCGTCTCGTTGCAGGCGCGCAAGGGCGACGTGATCAGCCTGATCGGCGCCAGCGGCTCGGGCAAGAGCACCTTCCTGCGCTGCATCAACTTCCTCGAGCAGCCCGACGCCGGCAGCATCACCCTCGACGGCCAGACCCTGGAGATCCACCCCGGCACCCGCACCCCGCCACCGGCCCAGTTGCAGAACCTGCGCACGCGCCTGGCCATGGTGTTCCAGCACTTCAACCTGTGGAGCCACCTCACGGTGCTGGAGAACATCTGCCTGGCGCCGCGCAAGGTGCTGGGCGTCAGTGCCAGCGAAGCCGAGGCCCGAGCCCGCAAATACCTGGACAAGGTCGGCCTGCCGGCGCGCGCCGCCGAGCAGTACCCGGCGTTCCTCTCCGGCGGCCAGCAACAACGCGTGGCCATTGCCCGGGCGCTGGCCATGGAGCCGGAGATCATCCTCTTCGACGAACCCACCTCGGCCCTCGACCCGGAGCTGGTCGGCGAGGTGCTCAAGGTGATACAGACGCTCGCCGAGGAAGGACGTACCATGCTCATGGTCACCCATGAAATGGGGTTCGCCCGCCAGGTGTCGAGCCAGGTGCTGTTCCTGCACCAGGGCCTGGTCGAAGAGCACGGCAGCGCCGAGATCCTCGACCGGCCACAGAGCGAGCGCCTGCGGCAGTTCCTCTCCAACCGCCTCAAGTGAAGTCACGCCGTATATGGATACCAAGGCCACTAGCACCGCCGTCGCACCACTGGATCGCATCGATGAAGCCATCATCGACGTGCTGCGCCACCAGGGAAGGATCACCTATGAAAAGCTCTCCACCCTCGTGCACCTGACGCCCAGGCCCTGCCTGGAACGGGTGCGCAAGCTGGAACGGCGCGGCGTTATCCGCGGCTACGGGGCGATCATCGACCTGCAGCAGGTCTCGCCCGGCCTGTCATTGCTGGTGCTGGTGGCGCTGTCCAACCAGAGCGGGCGCTCCGCGCAGAAGGCCTTCGAAGCCACTGTGCGGGCCTGCCCGCAGGTGTACGAATGCCAGCTGATCAGCGGCCACTTCGACTACAGCCTGCGCATGCGCTGCCGCGACATGGAGCATTACCGGGTATTGACCGAAACCTGGATGAACAACGACGAGTTGCACATCGACAAGCTGGTCGCCCATCCGGAGCTGGCGGCGGTCAAAAGCACGGCGCCCCTGGCTTGACCACCACGCAGCCCGCCGGGTGCTACCGATGGCGCCAGGGCGGGCACTGCGAGGCTCGTTGCTCGACGCCCCAGGTACCCCCGGCGCAACGCTGACCTGCGACCTACACGCCGGCGGAGGGGCGCATGGCCCTCCCCGCCTCAACCCGCCAGCCACTCCGGAGGCTGGCGATAACCGGCCACCCACTCGACTACCTCGCCCGCCGGCATGGGCCGCGCAATGCCATAGCCTTGGGCCAGCTCGCAACCCAGACCCATCAGCACCCGCCCGTGCTCGACGGTTTCCACCCCTTCGGCAATCACTGCTCGGCCGAACGCACGCGCCAGGCCGATCACCGCACCGGCAAGGGCCAGGTCGTCGTGGTCATGCAGGATGTCGCGCACGAACGACTTGTCGATCTTGATGGTCTGTGCCGGCAAGCGCTTGAGGTAGCTCAGCGATGAATAGCCTGTGCCAAAGTCGTCCAGCGAGAAGCGCACACCCAGGGCACGACAGGCATCCAGGCAGTGGCCGACCCGCGCCAGGTTGTCGATGGCCACCGACTCGACGATCTCCAGGTCCAGTTGCGCCGGGTCCACGCCGGGGTGGCGCTCGAGAAGCCGCGCCAGACGCTGGGAAAAGTCACCACGCTGTAACTGGCGGGCGGCGATGTTGACACTCAAGGACCATCCCCGCCCTTCCTGCCGCCATTGACCCAGCTGGGCCAGCGCCTGCTCGATGACCCACTCTCCCAGCTCCACGATCAGGTCGGTCTGCTCCACCAACGGCAGGAACTCGCCCGGCGGCACCGGCCCCTTGGTGGGGTGCATCCAGCGCAACAACGCTTCGAAACCGATCACCTGCCCGCTGCGCATGTTCACCTTCGGTTGGTAGTGCAGGCACAGCTCACCCTGGCGCATGGCCTGGCGCACCCGCGCCACGGTCTGGTGCGTGGCCTTGAGCTCCAGCTCCTGGGACACGTCGAACAGGTGGTAGCGGTTGCGCCCTTGCTGCTTGGCCACGTACATCGCCTGGTCGGCGTGGCGCACCAGGGTGTCGGCGTCCTCGTCGTCCTGGGGGAACAAGGTGACGCCGATGCTCGCGCTGAGGGTCAGGGCGTGTTCCCGGACCACGTAGGGTGCCGCCAGCGACAGCAGTACCCGTTGCAGCGCGGCATGCAACTGACGAGGGCCTTCGATGTGGCGCAGGATCAGCACGAACTCATCGCCCGACAGCCGCGCCACCGCATCGCCGCCGCGCAGGATGCCCTGCAGGCGCTGCGCCACCTCGACCAGCAGCAGGTCGCCGGTGGCATGGCCATAGCCATCGTTGACCGCCTTGAAACCATCCAGGTCGAGCATGCACACCGCCAGCGGGATGCGCTCGCGGCGCGAGAACGCCAGGGCCTGGTTGAGCAGGTCGGACAGGTACGCGCGGTTGGGCAGCCCGGTCAGCACGTCATGGCCCACACGCCACTGCAAGGTGTGCAGCAACTGGCGCTTCTCGGTGACGTCGAAGCGGATCGACACGTACTTGTGCACCTTGCCGCTGTGCGGGTCGATCAGCGGCACCATGGTGCTGTCGACCCAGTACAGCGAGCCATCCTTGGCGCGGTTGCAGATCTCGCCTTTCCACACCCGACCAGCCGCCAGGGCGTTCCACATATCGAAGAAGAACGCCGGCTCATGCAACCCGGAATTGAGAATACGGTGGTTGGCGCCCAGCAGCTCCTCGCGGCTGTAGCCGGAGATACTGCAGAACTGCTGGTTGACGTAGGTGATACGCCCGCGCAGGTCGGTCTCGGAAAAGATCGCGGCCGCATCCACGGCCGCGCGGTAGATATCATCCATAAATAGCCCGCCCTAGCGGTTGAAACGCTCCACCAGGGCGCGCAGCCCGGCACAGACCTGCTCGAGCTCGGCGCCGCGTGAAGCGGCGGCATTGGCCCGTCGGGCGCTCTGCTGCACCGTGCCGGCCACACCGTTGATCTGTCGCGAAACGTCCTCGGCCACCGCCGACTGCTCCTGGGAAGCGGCGGCCATCTGCTGGCTCATGTCGCTGATGCGCAGCACGGCCTGGCGGATACCTTGCAGCGCCTGCTGGGCCTGGGCGACCTGGGAGACCCCCTGCTCCGCGCCTGCGAGACCCTGGCTGGCGATGCTCACCGCCTGCCCGGCACCACTGCGCAGGCTGTCGATGATCGCCTGGATATGCAAAGTGGACTGGCGGGTCTTGTCGGCCAGCGCGCGCACCTCGTCGGCGACCACCGCGAAACCGCGCCCCTGCTCGCCGGCCCGCGCCGCCTCGATCGCAGCATTGAGCGCCAGCAGGTTGGTCTGCTCGGCAATGGCGCGGATCATCCCGGCTGCCTCGGCGATATCACCGGTCTGACCGGCCAGGTCGTTGACCGCCTGGTTGATCTGCCCGACCGTGCCGGCCAGCTCGCGAATCGCCGCGCCGCTGGCGTCGGCGACCTGGCTGCCCTGCTCGGCGAGCAGGTGCGCGGTGTGCGCCTCCTGCGCCGTCAACTGCACGTGGCCGGCGACTTCGCCGATGGAAGCGGCCATCTCGGTCATGGCGGTGGCGGTCAGGTCGGTCTCGGCACGCTGCTCGAGCAAGGCCGACTCGGTACCGCGGGACAGGCGCCCGGCATCCAGGGCGGCCTCGGCCATCTGCGCGGCCAGGTCGCTGAGACGGGTAAGCGCGGTCTTCAGCCGCGCCTCTTCGCTGATCAGGATCAGCTCCAACTGCCCGGCCGCACCCGGCAGGTCGCTATAGGTCAGCGCCGCGACCGGATCGCTGAAGGTATTGCCCGCGCCATCCGCGATGCGCCGCAGGTGACGACCGATCCGGCTTTGCGCCCAGGCCCCGACACCGGCGAACAGTGCCAGGGTCAGGCCTTGGGCCGCCAGGCCCGGCCACAGCTGATTGACGCCGATGGCCAGCGCGCCACCAAGCAATGGCAGGGTCATGCCGCGTGCCAGCAGGGCCAGGCGGCGTGCCGGTGACAGCACCGCCTTGCCCGCGCGCAACCGTGCATACAGCGCTTCGGCCCGGGCGATCTGCTCGCGGCTGGGGCGCACGCGCACCGATTCGTAGCCGACCACCCGGCCCTGCTCCAGGATCGGCGTGACGTAGGCGTTCACCCAGTAGAAATTGCCGTTGCGGCAGCGGTTCTTGACGATCCCCATCCAGCTGCGGCCGGCCTTGAGGTATTGCCACATCAGCTCGAACACCGCTTCGGGCATGTCCGGGTGACGCACCAGGTTGTGCGGGCTGCCGATCAGCTCATCCTGGCTGTAGCCGCTGATGGCGGCGAACTCGGCATTGCAGTAGGTGATCAGGCTGGCCGTGTCGGTCGCCGAGATGAGCCGCTGATGCTCGGGAAAGCTTTGCTCGACCGGATTGACCGGCAGGTTCAGACGCACGATGAGACTCCCTTCATAGGCGGTCCGACGAATGGCCTGGCGCGTGGCCAGGGGTGCCGGAACCGTTCATCCCGGATCAGTTCCAATGTTCGACAACAGGCTCACGCAAGCCGACAGATGGCCGGATCACCTTGGACAATTGCTTGAATGGCTGACCAATCAAAGCGGCGGATTCTACGAATTCCATCACACTTTGCAAATAAAGGTGATGGATCATAGCGTTGCACTGTATCGACAGATATCGTTAAGTGCTTGATTCTAAATGGGAATTAAGCGATGACCAGAACAGGCCTCGGCCCTGCCCTGCGCCGCTACCGCAAGCTGGCGAGCCTCACGCAGGCGCAACTGGGCGAACGCACCGGCTTCGACCCCAAGACCATAAGCCGCTTCGAAACCGGCACGTACACCCCCAGCATCGAGGCGCTGATGAACTTCGCCGAAGCGCTGGGGGTGAAACCCAAAGTCTTTTTCGCCGAGCCGGACGACGAAGAAGAGCAACGCGCCTACCTGTTCGGCGTCATCCACAATGCCCCGCCCAAGGACCTCGGCAAACTGATCGCCGCCGTCGATCAGGCCCTGTCCAAACCCTGAAATCCCCCATGCACCACGCTAGAGCAGGTTCTCCGTCGATGCACCACAACTGGTCAGACCGGTCAGGCCAAAAAGTCTTGCAATGTCCAAATTTTCGGCGTTTCATGGCCCTCGCAGTGAACAAACCGGTAAGACCACAATAATTAAGTCCTGCACTCTTTCGCTCCGTGTGGCTGGGGGGCAAGGACACCGACCAGAGACTCCTCCCATGCTCAAATGGTGTTCGCGTTCGATCTTCCTCCAGGTAGTGCTCGGCCTTGCCCTCGGCATCGTCTGCGGCCTGAGCTTCCCCGACCTCTCCCTACAACTCAAACCCCTGGGTGACGGCTTCATCAAGCTGATCAAGATGCTTATCGGCCTGATCGTGTTCTGCGTGGTGGTCAGCGGCATTTCCGGCGCCGGCGACCTGAAGAAGGTCGGGCGCATTGGCCTCAAGTCAGTGATCTACTTCGAAGTGCTGACCACCCTGGCGCTGGTGATCGGCCTGGTGTTCGCCTTCAGCAGCGGCATCGGCAGTGGCGCCAACATCCACCTGGACCAGCTGTCCAGCGCCGATGCCGGTGCCCTCGCCGAGCGCGGCCAGCACATCCACGGCACGGCCACGTTCCTGATGGACCTGATCCCGACCTCGGTGGTCGGCGCCTTCGCCGACAACAACATCCTCCAGGTACTGCTGTTCTCGGTGCTGTTCGGCAGCGCGCTGAACCTGGTCGGTGAATCGGCCTCGGGCATCTCGCGGCTGATCAACGAACTGAGCCACGTGGTGTTCCGCATCATGGGCATGATCGTGCGCCTGGCCCCCATCGGCGTGTTCGGCGCCATCGCCTTCACCACCAGTAAATATGGCCTGAGCTCGCTGCAGCACCTGGGCGGCCTGGTCGCGCTGTTCTACCTGACCTGCGCCGGTTTCGTGCTGATCGTGCTGGGCACGGTGATGCGTATTTCCGGCCTCAAGCTGCTGCCGTTCATCAAGTACCTGCGTGAAGAGCTGACCATCGTGCTCGGCACCGCTTCGTCCGACGCCGTGCTACCCCAGGTGATGCGCAAGCTCGAGCACCTGGGGATCGGCAGCTCCACCGTCGGCCTGGTGATCCCCACCGGCTACTCGTTCAACCTCGATGGCTTCTCCATCTACCTCACCCTGGCCATCGTGTTCATCGCCAACGCCACCGGCACACCGCTGGCCATGACCGACCTGCTGACCATTCTTCTGGTGTCGCTGGTGACTTCCAAGGGCGCCCACGGCATCCCAGGCTCGGCGCTGGTGATTCTCGCCGCCACCCTGACCGCCGTGCCGGCGATCCCGGTGGTGGGCCTGGTGCTGGTGCTGGCGGTGGACTGGTTCATGGGCATCGGCCGGGCACTGACCAACCTGATCGGCAACTGCGTCGCCACCGTGGCCATCGCGCGCTGGGAGAAAGATATCGACCTGGAGCGTGCGCACAATGTACTGGCCAACAAACCGGGCTTCGCGCCAATAACCCGCAAGCAGGGCCAACCCCATCAACAGGAATTCTGAGCCACGCGAGGCCGGCGCCCGGCGCCGGCCCGCCAGACGCGAAGATGCGGCGTCAACCAAGGAGCGAAACGTGATCAGCTCGTCGACGGTAGTCAATTCAGTGGTGGAGAAACTCCGCCAGGCCCTGGCCCGTGGCCAGTGGCGCAGCGGCGACATGCTGCCCGGCCAGCGCGAGCTGGCCGAGCAGTTGGGCATCAGCCGCCCCAGCCTGCGCGAGGCGGTCATCGTGCTGGAAACCCTGGGCCTGGTGCGCTCGATGCCGGGCAAGGGGGTGCTGGTGCTGGACGCCGACAGCGCCCAGGCCCAGGAGCCGGAAGCCATCGCCGCCGCCAGCCTGGCCGACGTACTGGAACTGCGCTACACCCTCGAACCCTTCATCGCCGGGCTGGTCGCGCAATCGGCGGGCAGCCAGGACATCGGCCAGTTGCGCCTGACCCTGATGGACATGCGCGAGGCCCTCGACGCCCGTGACAGCGAGGCCGGCATCAATGCCTACATCGCCTTCCACGAGGCGCTGTTCGCCCTGACCACCAACCCGATCTTCCAGAGCGTGGTGCAGCAGACCGGCAACGCCCTCAAGCAAAGCGCCGAGATGCTGCGCAACTCGCCCGAACACCTGGCCGCGCGCCTGAGCGAGAACGAGGCCGTGGTGCGGGCCATCCGCGAGCGCAACAGCGCCAAGGCCAGCCAGCAGATGCGCCTGCACATTCTCGCCGAGGGCCAGCGCATGGGCATCGCCCTGAACATTCCGGACGACCAGCCGGGCACCTGAATAAAGAAGAAGGAGAGCGACCATGACCGCCTGCGCCCAAGCCGCCCCCCGCCTGCCCGCCCTGCTCGGCGCAGGTGAAACCCGCCTGTCGGCCGAGCAGATCTACCCGCGCCTGTTCGACGCCATCCTCGAACAGCGCCTGCCACCGGGCACCGCGCTGCCCGAGCAGGCCCTCGGCAATGCCTTCGGGGTCAGCCGCACGGTGATCCGCCGGGTGCTTGGCCGCCTGTCCGACCAGCAGGTGATCGTGCAGCGCCCCAGCCACACCGCGCAGCTGGCGGCGCCCGATGCGCAGCAGGCGCGCCAGGTGCTCAGTGCCCGGCGCCTGGCAGAAACCACATTGATCGGCCTGGCCACCCAGCGTGCCCGGCCGGCGCAGATCCGCCAGTTGCGCCAGTTGGTCGAGCGTGAACGCCACCACCACGAGCAAGGCCAGCGCTGCACGGCGATCCGCCTGGGCGGCGAGTTCCACATGAAGCTCGCGCAGATGGCCGCCAATGCACCGCTGGCGCGCTTTCTCAATGGCCTGGTGCCGATGACCTCGCTGATCATTGCCCGCTATGAGTCGCCCTGCTGCGAACACTGCGCCTGGCAGGAACACGCGGCCATCATCGATGCAGTGGAAAGCGGCGACAGCGAGGCCGCGCTGGCCTTGATGCACGAACACCTCGACCGCCTCGAAGCCAAGCTCGACCTGGACCAACAGCCTCCCTTGTAGGCGCCAGCTTGCTGGCGCCTACAGGAAAACCACGGCATCGACGCCCGGCAAGATCACCACCTCATCCCCCAACGACCATTCCGCCGCCCGCGCCGCCAGTGCCGCGGGCACACCCGGCGAACCACCCGGTCCGGGCGGCACGTCATAGGTGGCATGGGCATCGTGGGGCAGCAGCACGTCAAAGCCACGCTGCAAGGCGGCACGGGCAGTGGCCGCCAGGCACATCTCCGACAGCAGGCCGCACAGGGCCAGGCGCTGCACGTCCAGCTCACGCAACAACGCTTCCAGCCGGGTTTCGGCGAACCCGTCATCCTCGCATTTGAACAGCACGTGCTCGCCTCGGGCTGGCGGAAAATACAGCGACCAACCGGCGCTGTGCGGGGCATCCGGCGTACCGGGAGCACCATCGTTCTGCAGGAAGATCACCGGCACGCCGGCCGCGCGCGCCCGGGCCAACAGGCGGGCGATGCTCACCTGCAAGGCCAGGTGGCCCGGAACGGCGTCCTGGCCTTGCATGAACGCGCATTGCACATCCACCAACAGCAGAGCGTCGGCTTGAGGAACAGAGGTGGCTGCCACGCGTGTCTCCAGATTCAAGGACCGGAATGCGAGCATAGCGCAGTGGCCTTTCAGGCCAGTACCATGCCACCCGAAGCACGTCCTGTAGGAGCCGGCCTTGCCGGCGAACAGGCCTGTACAGTCAGCACACACCTCTGATCCCGAAAGGATGCGCGAACACCATGAGACCCTTTTCATCTGGAGACACCATGAACCACAGCATCGTGCCGGTGGGCACGGAACACTACGACCGCCTCACCGAGCTCTGGGAAGCCTCGGTACGGGCGACCCACGACTTTCTGCCTGAAGGCTATATAGAACGCCTGCGCCCGCTGGTGCGCGAGCAGTACCTGGGTTTCGTCGAGCTGCGCGCCTGGCGCGATGATGACGGACGCATCCACGGCTTTGCCGGCGTGCATGACGGCAAGCTGGAAATGCTCTTCGTCGATCCCGCCTGCCGTGGCCAGGGTATCGGCAAGGCACTGCTGGCCAGCGTGGTCGATGAGCTGGGTGTGCGGGAGGTGGACGTCAATGAGCAGAATCCGCAGGCAGTGGGGTTCTACCTGAAGCAGGGGTTCGTCCAGGTCGGACGCTCCGAGGTGGATGGGCAGGGTGATCCGTACCCGTTGCTGCACCTGAAGCTGGAGGGCTGAGCATGTCGTTCAAGCCTGCAAAAGGGGCCGCTTCGCGGCCCATCGCGGGTATTGCGCGGTACCTGTAGGAGCGGGTTTACCCGCGATGAGGCCCTCAGGCCCAATCTATACTTCGGATAAATCACCAGCGGCCTCTTACCAAGGAGGCAATCCACGTGAAATCCCTCCTCGTGGCATTCGCGCTCTGCCTGCTGCTGGCCGTCGCCGGCTGCGCCGGTAAACGCCCACCTGCCCCACCCC
>NZ_JARPQB010000119.1 GCF_029478665.1 Pseudomonas entomophila | reverse complement strand
GCGGCACACTCCGCCAGCACCCTCAACCCCTGCATCACCTCCGGCGTAACAACCCGCCCCAGGCACACCCGCATCCCGGTGCCACTTTCCCCATCGGCAAAGAACATCCCGCCGGCGCCCACATTGCAGCCACGCTCCGCTGCAAGGTGTTGCAGTGCAACCATGTCTGTCCCTTCCGGCAATTCGATCCAGTGGATGAAGCCGCCCTGCGGCGCCACATACCGCGTCCCTGCCGGAAACACCGACGCCACCAACGTCTCCATCATCTCGGTCTGCGCCGCCAGCCGCCCACGCAGTTTCGCGCAGTGCTCCTCCATGTATCCCCGCCCGATGAATTCATCCAGCACCCGCTGGGCCAGGCTCGACACCGCCAGGTTGCGGGAGAACATCTGGGCCAGGATCGCGTCCCGATACCGGCCTGCGACGCACCAGCCCACCCGGTACCCCGGCGCCACGGTCTTGGAAAACGATGAGCAGTAGATCGTCTGCCCGGTCGTGTCGTAGTGCTTGATGGCTCTCGGTCGCTGCGCCTCGTCCACCAGGTCGAAGAAGATATCGTCCTCGATGATCGGTACATCCGCAGCCTGCGCCAAGTGCGAGAGTTGTGCCCGCGCTGCGTTGGGCATGATGAAGCCCCGCGGGTTCTGCAGCGTCGGGTTGAGGAACACCACATCGACCTTTCTGCCTTTCAGGGCCCACGCCAGGTGCTCCAGATCCATGCCACTGTCGGCGTGGGTGCGGATGGGCAGGGCGCGCATCCCCAGGCGTTCGATGGTCTGCAGGATGCCGTAGTAGGTGGGCGTCTCGATGGCTACCGTGGCGCCGGGCTGGGCGATGGCTTCAAGGGCAAGCTCCAGGGCGACGGTGTCGCCCGAGGTCACCAGGATATCGTCCGGCCCACAGGCCACGCCGCGTTGCAGCATCAACCCGGCGATGCGCCGACGCAACGAGGTCAGGCCCGGCGGAGCGATCAACCCGGCCAGTGGTTGCTCGGCCTTGGCGGCCAGCGTCGCCAGGCACTTGTTCAGCAGCACCTGGGGC
>NZ_JARPQB010000118.1 GCF_029478665.1 Pseudomonas entomophila | reverse complement strand
CGGCGGTGGTAACCGCGTGCCAGGCCCACGCCACCGAGGTACAGCTCGCCCGCCACGCCCACCGGCACCGGCGCCAGTTCGGCGTCGAGGATGTAGGTCGCCAGGTTGGCGATCGGCACACCGATCGGCACGCTGTCGCGCCCCTCCTCGCGGCAGGTCCAGTGGGTCACGTCGATCGCCGCCTCGGTCGGCCCGTACAGGTTGTACAGCCCGCTCCACGGCAGCCGCGCCAAGACCTGCTGCTGCGCGTCCACCGGCAGCGCCTCGCCACTGCAGACGATCCGCCGCAGCGAGGTGCAACGAACTACCTGAGGATCCTGCAGGAACGCCTGCAGCATCGACGCCAGAAGAACTCCCACACCGACACGTCGAAGCTGAACGGGGTCTTCTGCAGCACGCTGTCCGCCGCCGTCAGCCCGTAGGCCTCCTGCATCCAGCACAGGCGGTTGACCAGCGCGTCGTGGCGGTTGCCGGCGCCCTTGGGCTTGCCGGTGGAGCCGGAGGTGTAGATCACGTACGCCAGTTGCTGCGGCGCCGGCACCACGCCCAGGTTGGCCTCGCCATGGCCGGCCAGCCAGGCGTCCGGCTGGTCCAGCACCAGGCTGCGCACGCCCTCGCCCAGCGGCAGCTCGGCCAGCAGGTGCGCCTGGGTCAGCAGCAGTTCGATGCCGCTGTCCTCGATCATGTACGCCAGGCGCTCGCGTGGGTATTCCGGGTCCAGCGGCACGTAGGCCGCGCCGGCCTTGAGGATCGCCAGCAGGCCCACCACCATCTCCACGCTGCGCTCCACGGCGATGCCCACCAGCGCATCGGCCGTCGCGCCCTGGGCCACCAGCTCACGGGCCAGGCGGTTGGCCCGGGCGTTGAGTTCGGCGTAGCTCAGCTGCTGGCCGGCGAACGCCAGCGCCGGCGCCTGCGGGGTCGCCGCCACCTGCGCCTCGAAGCGTTGCGGCACGCTCAGGCCCAGCTCGTAATCACGGCCGGTGGCGTTCCAGCCGTGCAGCGCCTGTTCGCGCTCGGCCGGCGCCAGCAGCGCCAGTTGCCCCAGCGGCGCCTGCACATCAGCCACCAGGCCTTGCAGCAACTGTTGCCAGTGCGCGCCCAGGCGCTCGATGCTCGCCGCGTCGAACAGGTCGGTAGCGTACACCAGCGACGCCGACAGGCCCTGCTCGCCTTCGAAGGTGTTCAGGCTGAGGTCGAACTGGGTGCTGTGGCTGTCCCAGCCCAGCGCCTCGACCTGCAAGCCGTGCGGGGCGGCCATTGCCGCCGCCACCCGCTGGTGGTTGAACATCACTTGGAACAGCGGGCTGTGGCTCAGGCTGCGCTCCGGCTGCAGCGCCTCGACCAGTTGCTCGAACGGCAGGTCCTGGTGCGCCTGGGCCTCCAGGGCGGCGTTGCGCACCTGCTGCAACAGCGCCTGGAAGCTGGCCTGGCCATCGACCTCGGCCTTGAGCACCTGGGTGTTGACGAAGAAGCCCACCACGCCTTCGGTTTCCAGGCGCGTGCGGTTGGCGATCGGCACGCCGACACGGATGTCGGCCTGGCCGCTGTAGCGGTGCAGCAAGGCCTGGAACGAGGCCAGCAGCAGCATGAACAGGGTCACCTGCTCGCGCTGGGCCAACTGACGCAGGCCGTCGGCCAGCGCCGGTGCCAGGTGCAGCGCGTGGCGCGCGCCACGGTAGCTCTGCGCCGCCGGGCGTGGGCGGTCGGTGGGCAGTTCCAGCACCGGCTGTTCGCCGCCCAGCTTGGCGGTCCAGTAGGCCAGCTGGCGGGNGCGCCACCAGCTCTTCCACCAGGCGCTGCATCGACCAGCCATCGGAGACGATATGGTGCTGGGTCATCACCAGCACGTGTTCCTGCTCGGCCAGGCTCAGCAGCTCGACACGCAGCAATGGCCCCGTTGCCAGGTCGAACGGCCGTTGCAGCAATTGCTTGATCTGCGCCTCGACGTGCGCCTCGCTCGCACCGTGCAGTGCCAGCACGGGCATCGTCACGGACACCGCGTCATGGATCACCTGAAGCGGGCCCTCGGCCGTCTGGCGGAAAGTGGTGCGCAGGCTTTCGTGACGTTCGACCAGCGCGGCGAAACTGCGCTCCAGCGCCGCAACGTTCAACGTACCGCGCAGGCGCAACACCGCGGGAATGGTGTAAGCCGTGCTGTCCGGGGCGAACTGCCAGAGCAGCCATTGGCGCTGCTGGGCAAACGACAGTGGCAAGTCCTGGTCGCGGGCAACGCGGGTAATCGCCGCGACGGGCTTGCTGGCCACCCGGCCAACCGCCTGGGCGAACGCGCCCAGGGTGGCGTGCTCGAACAGTGTGCGCAGCGGCACGTCGATCGCCAGGCCCTGGGCCACGCGGGAAATGACCTGGGTGGCCAGCAGCGAATGGCCGCCCAGTTCGAAGAAGTTGTCGGCAAGGCCGACTTTCTCCAGTTTCAGTACCTCGGCCCAGATCTGCGCCAGCTGGCATTCCAGCTCACTGCGCGGCGCCTGGTAGCGCGCCTGGGCCAGGCTGGCGTCCGGCGCCGGCAGCGCCTTGCGGTCGAGCTTGCCGTTGGGGGTCAGCGGCATGCGCGCCAGCAGCATCAGCTGCGCCGGCACCATGAACTCCGGCAACGCCTCGCCCAGCGCCGCGCGCAGGGTCTCGCGCAGCGCCTGCTGGGCCTCGCCCGCCTCCACCAGCGCCGCGTCCGTCGGCACCAGGTAACCCACCAGCTGCGTGCCCAGGCCAGTGTCGCGGGTCACCACTGCCGCTTCGCGCACTTCGGCGCGGGCCAGCAACTGCGCCTCGATCTCGCCCAACTCGATGCGGAAGCCGCGAATCTTCACCTGGTGGTCGGCGCGACCGATGTATTCCAGGCGGCCCTGGCTGTCGAAGCGCGCCAGGTCGCCGGTGCGGTAGATACGTTCGCCGTCGGCGAACGGGCTGGCCAGGAAGCGCTCGGCGGTCAGCCCCGGGCGCTGGTGATAACCCCGCGCCAGGCCCGCGCCACCGATGTACAGCTCGCCGGCCACGCCGACCGGCAGCGGTTGCAGGTCGGCGTCCAGCACCAGCAGCACCGTGTTGTCCAGCGGCCGGCCCAGCAGCACCTGCGGGCTGGCCGCGTCCAGATAGTGCAGCGCCGACCAGATGGTGGTCTCGGTCGGGCCGTACAGGTTCCATACATGGCCGCAGCGCTCGATCAGCCGCGCCGCCAGGTCCGACGCCAGCGCCTCGCCGCCGCACAGCGCCTTGCACCCGGCCAGGCTCGCCGCCTGCGGGCTGTCCAGCAGCATCCGCCAGGTCGACGGGGTGGCCTGCACCACGCTGACCCGCTCGGTTTCGATCGCCGCCAGCAGGGCCTGCGGGTCGCGGGCCGTGGCCCG
>NZ_JARPQB010000117.1 GCF_029478665.1 Pseudomonas entomophila | reverse complement strand
TGACCCTCGGCGATAACACCATCACCACCACCGTCACCGACGAGCCAGGTACCGGCACCCCGGGTACCGGCAACGAAGGCGACAAGGTGTCCGTGACCATCGTCAGCAATGGCGACGTGAACGAAGCCCAACAGCCGACCTTCACTGTCAAAGTGAACCAGCCGCTGGACCGCGACCTGACCGTCACCCTGTCCAACGGCGACAAGGTGGTCATCACTGCCGGCCAGACCGAAGCCACCTACAAGGCCGCCGCCCAAGGCGACGATGTGTTCAAGGACGGCAGCTCGCTGACCGTTGGCATCACCGATGCCGCCGTCACCGGCAAGACTTTCGAGAATCTGGAGCTGGGTGGCAGCGCCACCGTGCAGATCACCGATACCGTCAGTGAAGTGGTCGCAACCCTGACTGCGGACAAGACCACCGTTAGCGAAGGTGGCCAGGTCACCTACACCGTCACCCTGACCAATGCCCAGGGCCTGTCGGTCACCGGCCACAACGGCCTGACCTTCACCCTCACCGATGGCACCAAGGTCACCGTGCCTGCGGGCAGCGCCACTGGCACCTTCACCATCAATGCGCCAGATGATGTCTATGTTGGCGGCCAGCCGACCATTACCAACAAGCTTGAATCCGTTACCGGTGCTGACAACTTCGAGAAGCTGACCCTGGGTCAGGATCAAGTGAAGACCGAAGTGACGGACGAGCCTGGTACTGGCACGCCTGGCACTGGCAACGAAGGCGACAAGGTCGCCGTGACCATCGTCAGCAATGGTGACGTGAACGAAGCCCAGCAACCGACCTTCACTGTAAAAGTGAACCAACCGCTGGACCGCGACCTGACCGTGACCCTGTCCAACGGTGACAAGGTCGTGATCACCGCAGGCCAGACGGAAGCCATCTACAAGACCGCCGCTCAAGGCGACGACGTGTTCAAGGACGGCAGCTCTCTGACCGTTGGCATCACCGATGCCACCGTCGCCGGCAAGACTTTCGAGAATCTGGAGCTGGGTGGCAGCGCCACCGTGCAGATCACCGACACCGTCAGTGAAGTGGTCGCAACCCTGACGGCCGACAAGACCACCGTCAGCGAAGGCGGCCAGGTCACCTATACCGTCACCCTGACCAATGCCCAGGGCCTGTCGGTCACCGGCCACAACGGCCTGACCTTCACCCTGACCGATGGCACCAAGGTGACCATCCCGGCTGGCAGCGCCAGCGGCACCTTCACCATCACCGCCAAGGATGATGTCTACGTCGGTGGCC
>NZ_JARPQB010000116.1 GCF_029478665.1 Pseudomonas entomophila | reverse complement strand
CACTGTGATGCCTCGGCGGGGGCGAGTCCATTCAATTACAGGGAAACCGCAGGCTCGCGCCCAAGCACCCGCACCTGCTGCGCGGGCACCCGCGCATGCCATTGCACCACGCCCAGTGCCTCGATCTGGAACTGACTGCGCAGGGTGCGCCCCTGCTCCTCGAACGACAACTGCAGCAGGAAGTGCCCGCTGTTGAGCAACAGGCCCTCGCTCAGCCGGGCGAACGTCTCGTCATCCACCGCACCCAGCGCCTGGCGCAATGCGCCGGCGTCCACATAGCCCGCCGCAGGCCGGCCGGTGACGATGCGGCTGAGCAACGCACGCGAGAATCGCCCCTCGTACAGCGCCTCCAGCAAGGGCAGGTGTTCGAGCCCCAGGGCGTTGGCATTGAGCCGCCAGCCCGTGGTAAACGGCAACGCACAGAGCATCGGGTAGCGCGCCTGACGGCTGGCATCTTGTTCCAGCAGCAGGTTCAGCTCGCTGCTGTCGACCATGGGTTGGTTGGCTACCAGCCGTGGAGGCTGCTGGCGCAGGTACTGGGCGCTTTCAGCCCCTTGCAGGCGGGCGTCACTGTCGCTGTCGAGCCAGTCAGCCAGGCCGTCGACCAGCCGCTCGGCGGCCATGTCGTCCCCCAACAGATGGCGCAGCTGGCGCTCGGCGCGCTCGCCATCCTCGCCCAGCAACGCGTTGACGTTGAAACAGGTGTGCTGGTCGATCACCCGCAACTGCGCCTTGCCGGCGCCAAAGTCGTAGTCCAGCGCCTGCCCGCGCAGCGCCTGCCAGAACAACGGGCTGGCGCGCCAGGCCGGATCGCGCAAGGCCTGCGAGGCGTAGGCCAACCCCGCCTGCTCCATGGCCCGCACTTGCACGCGCTGGTGCAGCAGGCGCACATCATCGACCTGGCGCCGGCCATCCTCCACCAGCCAGGCCAGCCCCCCAGCGAGCATCGCCAGCACCACCAACACCATCAGCAATGCCGCGCCCCGTTGTCGCCTGGCTGCCATCCTTGCTTCCCTGTGAGTTCCCGAAGGGGCCAGTGAACACTGAGGTTGTTTCAGTCAGATGGCGGCAACACGACAGTCACGTGCGCGTCATCTGCAAAAGGCAGGATTGCGCCTTCGTTTTTCATTGACCTGACAGGAGTGGTCCTACATGGGTGGCATCGGAATCTGGCAACTGGTGATCGTGCTGTTGATCGCCTTCCTGCTGTTCGGCAGCAAGCGTCTCAAAGGGTTGGGCAGCGATGTGGGCGAGGCGATCCAGGGCTTTCGCAAGTCCATGGGT
Source organism: Pseudomonas entomophila (assembly GCF_029478665.1). Lineage (GTDB taxonomy): Bacteria > Pseudomonadota > Gammaproteobacteria > Pseudomonadales > Pseudomonadaceae > Aquipseudomonas > Aquipseudomonas entomophila_F. The sequence continues at coordinate 595 of NZ_JARPQB010000116.1, read as the reverse complement.
GGTGAAGCCGAGGGCAACCCCGCAGTGCCGCAGCCCCCGCTGAGCAACCAACAGGCCCCGCAATCCTCGCACCCGGACCTGTAGGAGCCAGCCTTGCTGATCACCAGCAAGGCCAGACAGCGGTCTCCACAGAGGTCGGTGTTGCAATCAACGGCTACGATTCAACGGCTGACTCCATGTCATCGATCAATGCCTTGGCCATGGCGCTCAAAATCCGCGCCGAACTGCCGGCCAGCAGATCGCCTTCCATCTCTGCCTCGCAGGTCAGGTGGCGGATGCAGCCAAGCAATACTGACAACTCGCTGAAAGCATCCTGGAAGGGAACGCCTGGTTCGACCTTGAACAGGTCCATGCAGGTGGTGCGGCCTGCGGTGTGGCCTCTGGTCATGGGTGCACCTCCGGCCTGTGCTCGAGCAAGGCGCAGGCGAGTTGCCCGAGGTAGTCGCTGGCGGTGAACAGGCGGTCGCGGTAGTCGCTGGGCTCGGTCTTGAAATAGACATCGAGTACGTCGGAAATGGCGGTGGCCACCTCGACGGCGGCGGCCATGGCCTCCTCGCGGGTGAGGGTGGGGCGGATGGTGATGAAGGGGGCGATG
>NZ_JARPQB010000115.1 GCF_029478665.1 Pseudomonas entomophila | reverse complement strand
GGGGCCGGGCCAGGCTCGGGCAGGGGGTGGCCCTGGCTCATCACCACCGGGCGCAGCCAGCTGTTGTTCAGGTCGAGTTGGCGTTGCTGTTCGATCAGTTCAATCGTGCTGTAGGGCTCCGGAGCGGGCTCCAGCAGATTGGCTTCGAGCTCCGCCTTGGGCAGGAACAGGGGCTCGGGTGGTGTCACCTCGGTGTCCTGCACCGGCAGGGCGCGCTGGGCGTCGATCAGGGCCAGGGCCTTGGCGCCGCCGATGGGCTCGCCGCTTTGCTGGTCGTACTGCACCAACGCCTGGCTGAAACTGTCGGTTGCATCCCCTTGCTGCTCGGCCATGGCGCGGGCAAAGAAATCCTGCCACAGGTGACTGACGCCACCCAGTGCCTGGGTATTCTGCCGACCGTAGTTGCCGACAGGCGACAGGTAGGTCAAGCCGATGGGGAGAGTATCTGACATGGCAGTCGCGCGCGTTGTGCTCTGGCAGAATAGCGGATACTGCGTGTATCGGCCGTGGCCGGGGTTTCATTAATTTTTTTCGAGTGCGGGAACGGATGGCAGAGCAAGAGCAGGGCACAGGTATCAGGGTCGAGGCGTTGGCCCCGGAGTTCCAGGCGCAGGCCCAGGCGTGGGCGCAGCGGCTGGGCTTGCCGATGATCGACGACGAGGCCGGTTTTGCCGTGCAGGTTGGTGTCGATGGCCTGCAGGTCCAGCAGTTGGGGCCACAGGCGCCCGGGCCGGTGCGGGTGGATTTCGTCGAGGGACAGGCGGCGCATCGTAGGCTGTACGGCGGTGGCAGCGGGCAGATGATCGCCAAGGCGGTCGGTATCGCCCAGGGCGTTCGGCCGCAGGTGCTGGATGCCACTGCGGGGCTCGGCAAGGATGCGTTCGTGCTGGCCAGCCTGGGCTGCCAGATGACCCTGATCGAGCGCCAGCCATTGATTGCCGCGCTGCTCGAGGACGGCTTGGCGCGGGCGCGGGGTGATCTTGAGGTGGGAGGGATTGTCGAGCGCATGCGCTTGCTGACGGGCAATGCCATCGAACGGATGCGCGCCTGGGAAGGCGAGGCGCCGCAAGTGATCTACCTCGATCCGATGTTCCCGCATCGGGACAAGAGTGCTTTGGTGAAAAAGGAGATGCGGGTGTTCAGGCCCTTGGTCGGGGATGACCTGGATGCGCCGGCCTTGCTCGAGGCGGCCCTGGCATTGGCGTCGCACCGGGTGGTGGTCAAGCGGCCGCGCAAGGCGCCGATCATCGAGGGGGTGAAGCCGAGTCACAGCTTGGAGGGGAAATCGAGTCGGTACGATATCTATCCCAAGAAGGCGTTGAAGGGGTGAGGTCTTTGGAGCGGATTTTGATCGCGTGATGATGACATGAAGTTGGGCGGCAGCGTTCTCGAGATCGAGCGCCGCCGCGCGGCG
>NZ_JARPQB010000114.1 GCF_029478665.1 Pseudomonas entomophila | reverse complement strand
GGTTTCGCGGCGGTCCAGGCCACGCAGCAACACCAGTTGCTGTTCGGCGGTACGCACCAGGCTGACGTACTCGATCGGGTCGTAGTGCGGCTTGCCGACCTTGGGCAGCGGGTAGTCGTGGCTGCGGCCGTCGCTGTCGTGGAACACCACCCCTTTTTCCACGACATCAATGCAGGTGGTGAACTCGGTGATCCAGCGGGCGCCGAGCGACCATGATCGAGGGCCGCCAGCCGTGAGTTGTAAGTGCGCGTCCAGTTGACCGGGAACGGCCCGGACAGGCTGAAATCCTGATGGGCCAGTGTCTCGTCCCCGAGCACATGGCCGATGCTGAACCCGGTGCAGGCACAGGGGCCGTTCTTTTCGGGCTTGGGCTGCTTGTTGGCACGAACCTGGCTGCGCACCACCTCGGTCGGTCCTTCCGCGTGGACATGCCGGGCCTGGTGAGTAACGCCGGGGCGGATGGCAACGGCCATGCCCGGGCGGCGCGGATTGGCCAGCACGGTCTCGAGCAAGCGGGTCAGCAGCCAGGCGATGCTGTTTTCCATACCCGCGCTGCCCAGCGCTTCGAGGCGACGGGGCACGACCTTGGCCAGGTCTTCGAGGGTGCGGATCAGGGGACCCAACAGGGTGTCCAGTTCGCCGCTGAAGTGGCGGGCAACGCTGTTGTAGCCGTCCTTGAGGCTGCCCTCGGAGGCGTTGGCCAGGGCCGACAGGGCCAGGCGCCAGGCGTCGGTCTCCAGGGCCGAGTCGTACAGCGCCACCTGGGCCATCTGCGCGCGGGCCAGGCGGTGGCTGCTGGCGGCATCCAGGTCGCCACGGGCGGCGGCGCTGATAGTCTTGGCCAGGCTGGTGAACAACTGGCGCGCGGTGTCGGCAGCGGCGCTGAGCATGGCCGGCAACTGGGCCAGGGCCTCGCGCACGTAGTGCTCCAGGGCACCGCGGATATTGGCGTGCAGGTGGCCGTCGATGATCTCCAGGATCACCGCGCCGATGTGCGCGCCGGGGCGGCGGCGCAGGGTCTGGCGGGTCAGTTGCAGCACCGGGCGCAGCACCGTACGGGCGCGGGACAGGCCAGGTGGATAGGGGACGATGCCGATCAGGTTGATGCCCAGGCTGACCCACAGCAGCGGGTCGGGGGAAGGGCTTTCGACCAGTTCGAGGATGTCGATCAGCGCGTCCATGCAGGACAGGGCATTGGCCATCACCGGCACGCTTTCGGCGGCCTGGCGCAGCAGCTGCAGGTCGACCAGGCCGTAGCTGATTTCTTGCAGCCAGTGGTCGACGGAAGCGGCGGCGGCGCCGAGGTCTTCGCTGAGGAGGGTGTCGAGGGGGGCAATGGCGATCTGGATTTCGCGCGTGGAGGGCTCGGCGCTAGCGGGTGCGGCAGACATCGTGAAAGGGCCTTCCTAGGCGGGGGACGCGGGGTCCCGGGTGGTC
>NZ_JARPQB010000113.1 GCF_029478665.1 Pseudomonas entomophila | reverse complement strand
AAGCCGCTCCTATGTATGGACTCGCCCACACTGTCTAGCTGCTTTTGAACATAGGAACCCGGTTGCATCTATGTATCAGGCCTATTCTGGGAAGCTTCTCGCTTCTGGCCAACATCGTGGTGAGCTCGCAGCGTGCCGTTTACATTGAGGCCTGAAGATTGGCCTGTAGGAGCGGAGGCATCAGTCTGCGACGGTCTTACCAAGGGTCAATGTTCACTAGCAGGGGTTGGAGCGCTCAGCGCACCGGTGGCATTGCTCGGTTGATCAACTGCTCATGGCAGCCTCTGTACGATCTTTCGGTCTGCGTTGGTAAACTTGGTCACTTTGCAGCAGTGACCAGATAATGCGCAGATTTCGATTAGCCAGTCTGATCGCCGCCTCCTTGCGCCCAAGACGGGATAACCAACGCAAGAGGCGGCGATCGTCTGGCTGATCGGAATCAGGCCTTAGCTGACTCAAGACAGCATGCGCTCCCTGAATCATCAGACTGCGTATATAGCCGTCACCTCGCTTGCTCATCCTGCCCAGCCTGATTTTGTTTCCGCTGCTGTGCTGATCGGGCACGATACCGAAGAACGCGGAATACATTCGGCCGCTGGCGAATCGACTGGGCTCCGTCTGCTTCGCCACGATCGCTGTGGCAATGATCGGGCCGACGCCGCGAATGGTGATCAGTCGTTGCGCGACTTCATCCTCCTGTGCCGTCTTTTCGAGCCGCCTACTCAACGTCGTAATACGCTCGCCTAAAGAGAGCCAGTCAGCCAACAGTTCATCGAGTAACTCGCGCAACACGTCAGGCAGGGGTAAAGAGGCATCCTCCAGCGCCTGCGGCACATGCTTGCTGATCGCGGCATCGCCTTGGGGCATGGATACCCCATGCTCAAGCAGCAAACCACGCATTTGGTTACCCAACGCTGTATGCCGCTTGATATTGCCACGCCGGACACGGTGCAGCGCTTGAATGGCCAGTGCTGTGGTGCTCTTGATCGGTATCGAGGCAATACTGCTATCGCGACCGGCACGCAAAATGGCATGTGCATCGTTACGGTCGTTCTTCGCGCCGCTTCGGTGTTCGGCCACTCGTTGCGCGGGCAAGATTCGAACCGGATTACCCTTGGCCTGCAGCAGTCTGGCCCAAGCTTGCGCACCTGGACCGCACTCCATCAAGACGGCCACTGTCACTGGCAGTTTGAGCAGTAAATCATGGAAGGCCTGACGGGATTTGATGCGATCTTCGTAGATCACTCGGCCGGTGGCGTCCTCGCCGGCCAGCTGGAAGACCTGCTTGGCCAGGTCTACGCAGATGGTTGTGCAAAGCTCTACATCAGTAGAAGACAGGGATTGGTGCTTCGAACTATGCTTTTTCATGGTCTCGCCCTCGCTGCCGTTGGCTTCTTCGAACGCCACCGTGGCACTGTGATGCCTCGGCGGGGGCGAGTCCATTCAATTACA
>NZ_JARPQB010000112.1 GCF_029478665.1 Pseudomonas entomophila | reverse complement strand
CATGGTTGCCAGCCCTGACGCAAGGCTTGAGACAGGTGGGGCGTCAGCCGATAAATTGCGTCATGCCAACAAGGCGAACAACCATGGCCTATCTGTCATGGCCACGTTGCAACAAATGTAGGAGCGGATTCATCCGCGACGCGCCGCGCGGGCGGCGCTCGATTTGATAGGCGCTGCACCTCTCCCGACGTACACCTCGAAGGGGCGCACTTGCCTCACATGTGAACTGGCCGGCCAGTGCGAAGCGCGAGGGCACCCTCTTGCCTGGCGATCAAAGCGCCAGGATCGCCTGCGCCAGCGCCTGGTCCGGCAAGCCTGGTTCATCGAGCACCTGGCGAATCCGCTCGAATGCCGCCTCCATGCGTGCCCCGCGAATGGCGCCGCCGCTGGCGACGAACGCCGCCGCGTCATCCTTGGCCGCCAGGACGATCTTGTCATCCTTGAACGAACTGCTCGTGCCCTTGCTGGCGCTCATGCCCAGGCTGACAGTCATGTCGGTGGTCATGACGAAACTGGTGGCCTGGGCCTGGCTCACAACCAGGCAGGCGAACAGGGCAAACGGGTAGAGGAATCTCATGAACAATCTCGAGGTGGCTTGTAGGGAGCGCACCCTAGCAATGAGGTACCGGCCACGACTTCATGAGCTTTGCAAAGGATTGTTAAAAAGTGCGCATTAACAGTCTTTGACAGTTTCCCGACAAAGATGCCAAGGATTGCCGCCGCCGCGCTCCCTAGCATGGGCACATCCAATCCTCATCGGGTGTCACCATGTCTGTACCGTATCGCTTGCTGTCCCTCTCTTGCACCTGCCTGCTGCTGAGCGCCAACGACCTGCGCGCCGAGGACTGGCAGTACCGCCTGAACGCCGGTGTTGCCAATGCCCCCCGCTACAGCGGCGCCAGCGAACGGACCACCGCGCCGCTGCTCGGTGGCAGCATCACCAGCCCCGGCGGCTTTTTCATCGATACCCAAAAAGGCCTGGGCTGGGCCCATGACGGCGACGCATTCGACTTTGGCGTTTATGTGGGCGCCAGCGCCGCGCGCAAAGACCGCCGCTCCGGCTTCGAAGGTTCAGACAAGCTCGACGGCATGGGTTCGATCAAGTCACGGCCGCTGGTGGGGCTGGACGCGGCCTACCACCTCGGCCCACTGACGCTGGCCGCCAACTTCGAGCATGCCTTTGAAGAGGACAAGGACGAACCCGACACCGGTTCGGCCTACAACCACCTGAAACTGAGCCTGAGCACGCAGCTGTACAAGGGCCGTTTCGGCGAGCTGACTGGCAGCATCAACAGCCAGTTCGGCGACGGCGACTACGTGCGCACTTGGCATGGCGTGAGCCAGGCCCAGGCCTCGCGCAGCCAGTTCCGCGCCCATAAAGCCAGTGGCGGCCTGGTCAGCCGCGGCGCCGAACTGGCCTGGAGCATGCCGTTCGACGAGCACTGGAGCTTGGCGACGGTGCTGGCGGCGGACTACCTGAGCAACGACGCTGGCGATAGCCCGCTGGTCGACAAGCGCCTGCAAACTTCAGTGGTCAGCCAGATGACCTACACCTTCTGACCCCTTTCGACCGCCCGGGGCTGCCTAGCCTCGGGCCGGCCAGATCATGCGCAAGGACGCGCCCCCACCC
>NZ_JARPQB010000111.1 GCF_029478665.1 Pseudomonas entomophila | reverse complement strand
AGCTCGCTGACCGTGGGCATCACCGATGCGTCGGTGGTTGGCAAGACCTTCGAGAATCTGGAGCTGGGTGGCAACGCCACCGTGCAGATCACCGATACCGTCAGCGAAGTGGTCGCGACCCTGACGGCCGACAAGACCACCGTCAGCGAAGGCGGCCAGGTCACCTACACCGTGACCCTGACCAACGCCCAGGGCCTGTCGGTCACCGGCCATAACGGCCTGACCTTCACCCTGTCCGATGGCACCAAAGTCAGCATCCCGGCCGGCAGCGCCAGCGGCACCTTCACCATCACCGCCAAGGACGATGTGTACGTCGGCGGCCAGCCGAGCATCGTCAACAAGATCGAGTCGGTTACTGGTGCGGACAACTTCGAGAAGCTGACCCTCGGCGACAACACCATCACCACCACCGTGACTGACGAGCCAGGTACCGGCACTCCGGGCACTGGCAACGAAGGCGACAAGGTCGCCGTGACCATCGTCAGCAATGGCGACGTGAACGAAGCCCAGCAGCCGACCTTCACCGTCAAGGTGAACCAACCGCTGGACCGCGACCTGACTGTGACCCTGTCCAACGGTGACAAGGTCGTGATCACCGCAGGCCAGACGGAGGCCACCTACAAGGCCGCCGCTCAAGGCGACGACGTATTCAAAGACGGCAGCTCGCTGACCGTTGGCATTACCGATGCCACCGTCACCGGCAAGACTTTCGAGAATCTGGAGCTGGGTGGCAGCGCCACCGTACAGATAACCGACACCGTCAGTGAGGTTGTCGCGACCCTGACCGCCGACAAGACCACCGTGTCGGAAGGCGGCCAGATTACCTACACCGTCACCCTGACCAACGCCCAGGGCCTGTCGGTCACCGGCCACAATGGCCTGACCTTCACCCTGTCCGACGGCACCAAAGTCAGCATTCCAGCCGGCAGCGCCAGCGGTACCTTCACCATCACCGCCAAGGACGACGTGTACGTCGGTGGCCAGCCGAACATCGTCAACAAGATCGAATCGGTCGCCGGTGGCGACAACTTCGAGAAGCTGACCCTCGGCGATAACACCATCACCACCACCGTCACCGACGAACCAGGTACCGGCACCCCAGGCACCGGCAACGAAGGCGACAAGGTCGCCGTGACCATCGTCAGCAATGGCGATGTCAATGAAGCCCAGCAGCCGACCTTCACCGTGAAGGTGAACCAGCCACTGGACCGTGATCTGACTGTCACCCTGTCCAACGGCGACAAGGTGGTCATCACTGCCGGCCAGACCGAAGCCACCTACAAGGCCGCCGCCCAAGGCGACGACGTGTTCAAGGACGGCAGCTCGCTGACCGTGGGCATCACCGATGCGTCGGTGGTTGGCAAGACTTTCGAGAATCTGGAGCTGGGTGGCAGCGCCACCGTACAGATCACCGACACCGTCAGTGAGGTTGTCGCGACCCTGACCGCGGACAAGACCACTGTTTCGGAAGGCGGCCAGGTCACCTACACCGTGACCCTGACCAACGCCCAGGGCCTGTCGGTCACCGGCCATAACGGCCTGACTTTCACCCTGTCCGACGGCACCAAAGTCAGCATTCCGGCTGGCAGCGCCAGCGGTACCTTCACCATCACCGCCAAGGATGATGTCTACGTCGGTGGCC
>NZ_JARPQB010000110.1 GCF_029478665.1 Pseudomonas entomophila | reverse complement strand
GTGTTGTATGTCGGACGCGTCCGAAATTACGCCATCGAGAAGTCACCAAATACGACAGACACCACTGACTTTCATGGCTGCCTAGAACGCATTCGCCTTCAGGATCTTTGAAGGCGGGCTCTTTATCGCATGGCGGCCGCCAGGTGCTGGACGATATCACTTGCAGTGCCCTACAGATCGAACGCCGCCTGCGCGTCGCTCGACCTCGAAAATGCTGCAAGGCTATCGTCCGCCCCTCTCCGCCCCCCGCGATCGACAGCCTCCTCAGTGATACGCATCCCCCGCCTGCACCTTGCCGCGGAACACGTGGTAGCTCCAGAAGGTGTACCCCAGGATGATCGGGATGATGAACAACGCCCCGATCAGCGCGAACAGCTGGCTGGTCAGCGGCGCGGCCGCCTGCCACAGGGTGATGCCCGGTGGCACGATGTTCGGCCAGAGACTGATCGCCAGGCCCAGGTAACCGAGGAACACCAACCCCACCACGGCCATGAACGGCAGGTGCGAGTGGCGCTTGCGCAGGGTCTTCTGGATCACCACCACGGCCAGCACCGCCAGCACCGCGATCAGTACCGAGCACAGCCAGTGGCTGGCGCCGAACCAGCGCTGGGCGATGTCCTCATGCAGCCAGGCGGTCCAGGCGCAGATCACCACGATCACCAACGCCAGCAGGTAGGTCAGCGGGCGGCTGTAGTGGCGCATGCGCGACTCGAGCATGCCGTCGGTCTTGATCAGCAGCCAGGTACTGCCCAGCAGCGCGTAGGTCAGCAGCAGGCCGACGCCGCAGAACAGCGGGAACGGCGCCAGCCAGTCCCAGCCGGAACCGGCGAACTGGCGGTCCAGCACCGGGATGCCGCCGATGTAGGTGCCGATGGCCACGCCCTGGAAGAAGGTCGCCAGCACCGAGCCGCCGATGAACGCCTTGTCCCACAGGTGACGCTTGCGCGGGTGGGCCTTGAAGCGGAACTCGAAGGCCACGCCGCGGAAGATCAGCCCGGCCAGCACCAGCACCAGCGGCAGGTACAGGGCCTCGAGGATCACCGAGTAGGCCAGCGGGAAGGCGCCGTACAACGCCGCCGCCCCCAGCACCGCCCAGGTCTCGTTGCCGTCCCACACCGGTGCGACGGTGTTCATCATCACGTCGCGATCACTGGCGTCCTCGATCAACGGGAAGAGAATCCCCAGCCCCAGGTCGAAGCCGTCCATGATCACGTACATCATCAGGCCGAAGGCGATGATTACGCCCCAGATGACCGACAGGTCGATACCTTGAATTGCCATTTGCCTGCTCCTTCTCAGTCGGCGACGGCCAGCGGGCGACGCGTGCCGGCCAGCGATTGCGGTTGCTCGGGGGTTGGCAGTGCCTGGTGCGTGGTTGGGCCCTTGCGCACCAGGCGCATCATGTAGCCGATGCCCACGGTGAACACCAGGCAGTAGATGACCACGAACGCCGCCAGGGTGATGCTCATCTGCATGGCGCTATGGTTGGACGCCGCCTGGGTGGTGCGCAGCATGCCGTACACCACCCAGGGCTGGCGGCCCACCTCGGTGGTGAACCAGCCGGCCAGCAGGGCGATCAGCCCCGACGGCCCCATCAGCAAGGCGAACCAGAGGAAGGCGCGCTGGCGGTACAGCGCGCCGTTGCGGCGCAACGCCAGGGCCAGCAGCGCGCAGGCCAGCATCAGCATGCCCAGCCCGGCCATGACCCGGAAGCTCCAGAAGATGATCGTCGAGTTGGGGCGGTCTTCCTTGGCGAAGCTCTTCAGCGCCGGGATCTGCTTGTCCAGGCTATGGGTCAGGATCAGGCTGCCCAGGTAAGGCACCTCGAGGCTGTAGCGAGTGGTTTCGCCAGCCATGTCCGGCAGGCCGAACAGCACCAGCGGCGAGGCCTCGCCGGGCTTGTTCTGCCAGTGCCCCTCGATGGCGGCGATCTTCGCCGGCTGGTGCTCCAGGGTGTTCAGCCCGTGGGCGTCACCGACCACCACCTGCACGGGCGTGGCGACCAGCACCATCCACATGGCCATCGACAGCATCTTGCGCACTTGCGGGGTATCGCGCCCGCGCAGCAGGTGCCAGGCGGCCGAAGCGCCGACGAACAACGCGGTGGAGAGGAACGCGGCCAGCGCCATGTGCGCCAGGCGATAGGGGAACGACGGGTTGAAGACGACCTTGAACCAGTCCACCGGCACCACGCGGCCATCGACGATCTCGATGCCCTGCGGGGTCTGCATCCAGCTGTTGGACGAAAGGATCCAGAACATCGAGATCAGCGTGCCGATCGCCACCATGATCGTGGCGAAGAAATGCAGCTTGCGCCCCACCCTGCCCCAGCCGAACAGCATCACCCCGAGGAAGCCCGCCTCGAGGAAGAACGCGGTGAGCACCTCGTAGGTGAGCAAGGGGCCGGTCACGCTGCCGGCGAAGTCGGAGAACCGCGCCCAGTTGGTGCCGAACTCGTAGGCCATCACCAGGCCCGAGACCACGCCCATGCCGAAGTTGACCGCGAAGATCTTCGACCAGAAGGTGTACAGGTCCTTGTAGACCGCGTTGCCAGTTTTCAGCCAGCAGCCTTCGAGCACGGCCAGGAAACTGGCCAGGCCGATGGTGATGGCCGGGAATAGGATGTGGAACGAGACCGTGAAGGCGAACTGCAGCCGCGCCAGGTCCAGCGCACTCAGAGTCGACATGACAATATCCTTGTGGACAGGCAGGCCCCTGTCGGGCGGCGGCCAGCAGCGCGCCGCACGCCCGAGGGCCCGCAGTCGATGAATGAAGGAAGTTGAGGGTTATTCGGCGACGGTGTGGATCAACCCATCCGGCCGTGCCCGCTCGAGGCGAATGGCGACGAACTTCGAGGTGGGCGTGAAGGTCTGGTCACCGTAGCTTTCCAAAGGCACCAGCGGGTTGGTCTCCGGGTAGTAGGCGGCTGCCTGGCCCGTGGGAATGTCGTAGGCCACCAGGGTGAAGCCCGTGACCCGCCGCTCGAGGCCGTCCTCCCACAGCGACACCATGTCCACCTTGTCACCCGGCGCGAAGCCCAGCCGACGGATGTCCGCCTCATTGGCGAAGACCACTTCGCGCAGCCCGAACACACCACGGTAGCGGTCGTCCAGGCCGTAGAGGGTGGTGTTGTACTGGTCGTGGGAGCGCAAGGTCTGCAGGATCAGGTCGGGCTTGTCGCCACGGGCCAGTACCGCCTCGTTGACCAGTTGCGCTGGCAATGGGCTGGCGGCGAACTGCGCCTTGCCGCTGGCGGTGTTCCACTCACGCTCGGCGGCGGCGTTGCCCAGGTAGAAGCCGCCCGGGTGGTGCAGGCGCGCATTGAAGTCGGTGAAGCCTGGGATGGTGTCAGCGATCAGGTCGCGGATGCGCCCATAGTCGGCCACCACCCAGTCCCAGTCGATCGGCCGGTCGCCCAGGGTGGCCTTGGCCATGCCGGCGATGATCGCAGGCTCCGAGCGCAGGTGCGGCGAACGCGGTTTCAGTTGGCCATGGGAGATATGCACCATGCTGAAGGTGTCCTCGACCGTGACACCTTGCGGGCCTTCACCCTGGATATCGATCTCGGTGCGCCCCAGGCACGGCAGGATCAGCGCGTCACGGCCGGTGACCAGGTGCGAGCGGTTGAGCTTGGTGGCGATGTGCACGGTCAGTTCGCAGTTGCGCAGCGCCGCATGGGTACGCGGGGTGTCCGGGGTGGCCTGGGCGAAGTTGCCGCCCAGGGCGACGAACACCTTGGTGCGCCCCTCCTCCATGGCCTGGATCGCCAGCACGGCGTTGTGCCCGTGGTCGCGTGGTACCTCGATGCCAAAGCGCTGTTGCAGATTGTCGAGCAGCCAGGTCGGCGGTTTCTCGTCGATGCCCATGCTGCGGTCGCCCTGCACGTTGCTGTGGCCACGCACCGGCGACAACCCGGCGCCCGGGCGGCCGACGTTGCCGCGCAGCAATTGCAGGTTGACGATCTCCTGCACGGTCGGCACCGAGTGGCGGTGCTGGGTGACGCCCATGGCCCAGCACATGATCACCCGCTCGGCCTTGCGGTACATGCGCGCGGCCAGCTCGATCTCGGCCTTGC
>NZ_JARPQB010000011.1 GCF_029478665.1 Pseudomonas entomophila | reverse complement strand
ACGCCACCGTGGCACTGTGATGCCTCGGCGGGGGCGAGTCCATCGATTACAAGCAAAACCAGGCGCGGCGACATTCAAAGCCGGGCGATATGCGTGACATCCTGCCGATGCGCCTGCAGGTATGGTAGGACTGCCCCGAGCAACGGCGCCTTGAACGGCTCCTGGAAACGATGCGCCAAGCCTGGAATCAGCCGCAACTGGCTACCCTGGATATGCGCCGCCAGGTGCACCCCGTGCATCACCGGCAACAATGGGTCGGCCGTGCCATGCACCACCAGCGTGGGCACCCGAAGCTGATTCAACATTTCCACCCGGCTCGGTTCCGCGAGGATCGCCATGATCTGACGTTTCACACCCTCAGGATTGAACGCCCGGTCGTAGGCCACCGCCGCCTGCTTCAGCAAGGTCGCGCGATCGTCATGCACCTGCGGGCTGCCCAGCGCCGCCAGCAGGTCGGCCTGCTGCTCGATGGCCACCTCGCGGCTCGGCGCACTGCGCCGCGCCAGTAACTGCACCAGCGCCGGGTTCGGCGCCGGCAGGCCAGCCGCGCCTGAACTGGACATCACCAGGGTCAGGCTGCGCACCCGCTCCGGCGCCATTGCCGCGATGTGCTGGGCGATCATCCCGCCCATGCTTACCCCCAGCACGTGGAACTGGCGGATCTCCAAGGCATCCATAAGGCGCAAGCCATCACCGGCCATGTCAGTCAGCGTGTAAGGTGCCGACACCGGCAACCCCAGTTTGTAGCGCAACAGTTCGACGGTCAGGTTGGCCGAGCCCGGCAGCTGGTTCCAGCGTGACAGGCCGACATCGCGGTTGTCGTAGCGGATCACCCGAAAGCCCTGGCGGCACAGGGCCTCGACCACGTCGTCCGGCCAGTGGATCAGTTGCCCGCCCAGCCCCATCACCAACAGCAGCGCCGGATCGCGAGGCGCGCCGACGCTCTGGTAGACCAGGCTCAGCTCGCCCAGCTCGGCCCGTTGCACCGGCACATGAACATTACAGCGGCCCTCGGCGAAGCTCGCCGGCACGCAGATCATCAGAAGGAAGAAAAGTAAAAAAGCCCGCATGAAAGAAACACCAGAATGCAGATCCCCAGTAGAGCGCGAGTCTGATGAAATCCATTCGGTTGCGCTGCCACAAAATCATGACAGTTTAGTGAAGGCTGCCGAGCGGTCATGTGTTAACGGAGTACCTCAACCAGCACCGCGCGAGACTGTTCAATGGCCGGGCCATCCCATAGACGAGGCCCCCATGAGCACTCAGCAAGACAACTACCTGCCCTTTGCCCTGCTACCCCACACGCCAGCGCCCACGCTGGCGGACACACCGACAACACGCTGGGCCATCACGCACTGGCGGCAAGCGCGCCAGACCTTCAACCAGTTGCTCAGCCTCGCGCCCGGCGCGAGGCAGGCCATCGACGACCTGTTGCGCGACACGTTCGCCAGCGATCCGCAGCACACCGGGCTGCTGCTCAACCAGGACAACACCGCCCACTTCGTCAACCTGACCCAGCTTTGCGTCTTCACCCAGCACCATCCCGTCCCACCCGGCGACCTGGATCGCCGCGCCACGGTGCAGGGCAAGCCGGGCGCCAACCATAAGGTGACCGAGCTTCGCCCCCGTGAGTTGTATGTGCGCCTGGCCGCCCTGGACCCGGCTGCGGCCATCCGCCGTCGCTGGCTGGACTACTGGCAGGCGCGGGCCAAGGGTACTGCGGTAAGCAGGCGGGAACATGCCCGTCGACAGTACCGTTCACACTTCATGGCCACGTTGGAAATTGCCCTGGACCAGGGCAAGCTGACGCAGGCCGAACAACGACCGGTGCTTGGCCTGCTGGAAAACCCGGAATGGCGAGTATTCGACGCCAAACAGGTGCAGATAGATGCCCCCTCGTACCTGCCTGGCGCTCTGATCATCAGCCTCGAAGGCGAGCCGATACAGCTGCTCTATGCCCCCGCGCAACCACAAGCGTTCAGCGGCTACGCCACACGCGCGGCGCTCGAAACCGCGCTGGCTGGCGACAGGCAGGATCCCCCCACCTACACCGCCCTCGACACTATCGAAGCAGGATTCGAAGCGCTGCTCGAGCAACTGCAGAACACTTTGCTGGATACCCTCGCCCATGCCCCTGGTGCCATCCTCGAACACGATGCCAGCAGCAGCCTGAACCAAGTCGACCTGTTGGAGCAAACCTGGCGCAACAGCCAGGTGTTCGCCGAAGCCCCCGCCGACGCGTTCATCATCGATCCGGAAGACAGCCGCCCCACCCTGTTCGATTTCGGCAGTCTGGGGCAGGACCTGGCGCCTGCCTTGCGTAAACAACTGATCAGCAGGCAACTCGAGCTGTTGGATAATCTGCCCGAGCACAAACGCCAGCAGCGTGATCAATACCTGGCGACCCTCGCCCAAGCCCGGCAAACGGCCACGGCTGAAGTTGCCCGACTGAGCGCCTCCGCCAAATGGCACTCCGACGCAACACCCACTGCCGCCAATACCGCACTGACCCAGGCTCACAACGACGGATTGCTGGCCCATGCCCGCCTTCAGCGGTTACTGGCACAACTGGATGATGAGCAACTGGGCTGGGTCGAGTCAGTCGTCGATGGCCGCGACAGTCAAGCGGTCGTGGCTCAGGTCGAACTGCTGCCGGCCGAGGACGACACGCAGGCAGTGAAGTCGATCCTGCCAGGCGCACTGGTGATCACCTCGAAAGCTGACCTGGCATCGCCCGATACGCCCCAGAGCCTGTTGTTCTACTGGATAGGCGAACACGGGGGGCTGCTGCGCTGCGCCAGCCGCCAGCAACTCGAACAGTGCCTGGGGACGGGCCACTCGGTACAGTTGCATACGCTCCCGACAGGCGCCATGGGTCAGGCACTGAACGGTCTGATCCAGGCCAGTCGTCAGGAAAAGGACACGCTGCAAGCCAGCGAGGGCATCGAAGCAGTTGCTGCAGCCTTGCCGAGGCTGCGCGAAACGTTTGCCCTGCGCCTGCAAGTGCCACACCATGCCGCGCGCGAGGCCGCACTGCAGCTGCGTGCTGGCCAGGACGACGTCATCTCCCGAACCCGCGCATCAATCAGTAGCCTGGAAAAAATACCTACCCACGAACGACAAGCGCTGCGCACGCTTGTCAATGACTACCTTGAGGCGCTGCGCAAGGCTCATGCGCTGATTCAGCGTGACCTTCCAGACCGCCAGGCATTCTGCCTGAACCTGATCAATCGGCGCCTCAGGCAGGATTTCGACGGATTCGACAACGATTCGATCCGCCTCGATCTTCCCCTCAGTACGGCTTACACCGGCAGGGATCTGGTCGCTGGCAGCGGTGCTCCGGGAACGCCGCTAAAAGCCCTGCTCGAACCCAGCAAGACGCGTGAAACACTGGCCATCGAAACGCTGTTGCTGGAGCACATAGACGACACGATGTACAACCGGCTGCGCTTCATGCAACTGCTCCCCGGCAGTGCCGACGCCCCCCTGCGCCAGAAGCTGCAGGCGGGTATCGATGCCGACTATCTACGCGCTTTGGCCAATGAGCTGGACCTTGCCCAGGGTTACGAGGCCAGCATCACCAATGCCTTCATGGGTATCGACGAAAGCGACTTCCAGCACGCATTCAGACGCGAAAGCCTGGTCGAACCCCATCGCTTGATTCTCCGGCTGCAGAACCTGCTGTTCCATGCCAGTGGCCATCTGGACAGCACCAGCCAGGCGATGCTCGCCCAGGTGATCGATGCACGCAGCAAAGCCGACTACCAGGCCAATGGTCGCGACCTGCGGTTGCTTTCCGCCCTTCTGACCAGTGGCGGAGCTGATACCAACGAACAACCAACAACACTCGCAGGCATCGTCTTCATCGAGGATCGAATCGGCAATACCACCGTGCTCTATCGGCCCGACCATCCCAGCAACCCGCTGTGTCAGTTCCCGGACCTGGAATCCGCGCGCCTGAGCCTGTTCGAGAGCAGCATCGACAACCGCGAGCGCGACTACCTGGCCAACCGGGCACTGCAAGGCAACCCTGCCGCCCATCGCTCGCGCCTGAACCAGGCGCACACCCATCGTTTCGACGGCATCATCGGCATCGGCGTCGAATGGCCTGCCACCAAGTCCCTTGCCGAGCTGCAACTGGACAGCCACATGGGGCAGTTACTGCAGGCCCATCGCAACACCTCGCGCTCCAACCTCGACCTGCACATCGAAAACCTCGCCGCGCAGGCCGGCAAACTACTGCTCGGATTCAAGATTGCCCTGGGCGTGATACCTGTCCTGGGGCTGCCGGTAAGCCTTTATGATCTCTACGATGCCTCTGCCGAACTGGTCAAAGCCATTTCCGAAGGTGGCACCCGCGACGTGCTCGATGCACTGCAGGCTGTGCTGGTAAGTGTGATCGACGTCGGCATGGACCTGCTCGGTAGCGGTGGCGGTATCAGCACTGCCGGGTTGCGTAAGGCGGCGACACGCTACCAACTGCGACAGCCCATGCCGCTCGACCTGAACAGCGCTCGGGAGCGTTTGGCGGGATTGCGTAGCTATCAGATGAACAAGCCAATTTCCCTCGATGGGCTGTCCGTCACCAGCGAAGGCCGTTATCGAGGTGTCTATCGCACCTCCCAAGGCACTTTCATCCAGTCCCATGGCCAGGCGTACAGGGTGCAATGGGATGAAACCAGTCACACCTGGGAGCTTTCAGGCAACACCGCAAACCGCTTCAGACGGGCCATAGCCCTGGACGAAAAGGGCAATTGGGATACCCACTTCGCCCTGTACGGCGTGCACCGTCTAGGCGGCGGCTCAGGTGGGGGCCAGGCGCTGGGGCACCTGGCCGCTACCCTCGACCCTCTCTGGCCCGCCGCCGTGAGGGAGCGCCTGCCACACTGGTGGAGGGACCTGGCCTACCAGCGGCATAACCGACTGCGCGACAGTATTGCCGGCGACCTGATCAGACTCCAGAACAAAAGCGACGCCATAAACCAGCGCATGAAGCGCTCGTTCACCGTTCAAGATGCCAACGACCCCAGCGTGACCCGCGAGCTGCAAGGCTGCCTCAGTGACGCCAAACGCATCCATGCCGACTGCATGGTGTTCAGCCAGGTATCGTCCCGCCGGCTCCGCAGCAATGCCCTGGCCCAAGCCAATGACCTAGCGATACTGACCTGCGATAGCTACAACCGCCTCGGCCAGATGGCACAGTTGCGCCTCGATGCCGCCCTGGACGATATAGACAAGCTCCGGCACCTGGCTCATGAAAAGTCCTTGGGGCTGCAGGCGGGCATGGGTAACGCCCGCTTCCTGGCCACTATCGAGGAAATACTTGCCCTGCGCGCCAGAATGGCAAGCACCCGTGCCCAGGCGTTGAAGGAAGTCGACGACATTCGCCACCAGGTCGAGGGGATGCGTGAATGGCGCCGCAAGTTCAAGCAGACCGGCGAGCGTCGTGAGGTGTTCAAACACATCGACAGTGAACTGGGGACCTTCACCGATCACATGCTGGACTACATGGAAATCGGCCAGTTGATGGGGTTGTTGACCAAGCCGGTGCGCTCACTGGACGGCGGCTGGATCAACCTGCAATACCTCATGCGCAACCCTCGAGCCGATCTGGACAGGGCGCTCTATGCCCTGCATCAGTTGGCCAACGCCCGGGCCAGCACCCGGCAACGCAGTGCCATCCTGACCGGTTCTTTCGAACAGATTCAGCAGTTCAGGAACCGACTGCGCTATTGGCAGGCCAGTTATGCCGAACATTTCGACCTGCCCTCGGTAGCCCGGTTCGAAAACGCCCTGGCCTCTTATGAGCGCTACTTCAAGGGCCTCAGGCAGGATGCTCCGCCACCCGCCGCAATGAGCAGGAAGGGCAAGAGCCAGCCACGGGTGTTCGAGACCTCGGAGCATCAATTCCTGATCGGCGAACCTGATCTGCAGCAGAGCAACACCTACCGCATCACCGGCGTGAACGGACGCACCGAGATCTATCGGCAGGATGCCTCAGGCAAATTCACCCTGACCAACCCTGATACCGGCGGCCAACCCCTGATACGCCAGGCAACCGTGACGGAGCTGCAAACCGAAGCTCAGCGGCACCTGGACGATCTCGCTGCGTTCACCCACAAGATAGAACGCTACGCAAGCCAGGGCATGGACGGCGCCAGCCTGGACGACCTGATGCAATTCAAGGCCGGCGATCTGGAAGGCTTCGCCACCCGGATCGGCCGTGAGTTCCCCCAGGATCCCTTGCTGGCAAGGCTGCGCAGCGCCTCGGCACGGTTGCTCGAACGCGGCAGGCAATTGCGCATCGACCGCATCATGCAGACCCTCGAGCCAAACGGTGGGCAACTGGACTACCTGGTGGAGCAGAATGCCGTAAGCATCGAGAAACACGGTGCACTGGTCGAACTCAGGCGCACCGCCGAAGGCCGCCGTGACTTCCTCCAGGAGTTCATCGTGCTCGACAAGCGCCAGGTGCCCGCGCGCGCCCTGTGGTACGCCCACGTGCATTTCAACAAAGAAGCGCCAACGTTCGAGGACTTCGTCAAGGCGCACCTCAAGACCCCCGGCCAGCGCTACCTTGGTCGCGAATGGCAAGGCAGCCACGTCGAAATTATCTGGCGTGGCGACCTGACCCGAGCACAGGCAGTGAAACACCTTTCGGCATACTTCTAAACCGCATTCGGGCACCCTCCGGGGTGCCCTTCCGCCATCTGCGCATCTCAGCGTCGACAGGCCCCTCAACATGAGGGAAACTCAACAGCACTTCACGCCAACCCCGTTATTGCTCACGGAGCCTTTCGTGCTGGAAATCCGCCACCTGAAAACCCTTCATGCCCTGCGCGAAGCCGACAGCCTCGTGGAGGCCGCCGAACGCCTGCACCTGACCCAGTCGGCGTTGTCGCACCAGTTCAAGGAGCTGGAAGAGCGCCTGGGCCTGCCGTTGTTCGTGCGCAAGACCAAACCCATCCGCTTCACCAGCGCCGGCCTGCGGCTGCTGCAATTGGCCGACGCCACCCTGCCGCTGCTGCGCGGCGCCGAACGTGACATCGCGCGCCTGGCCGGCGGCACCGCCGGGCGCCTGCACATGGCCATCGAATGCCACAGCTGCTTCCAGTGGCTGATGCCGACCATCGACCAGTTCCGCGACGCCTGGCCGGAAGTCGAGCTGGACCTGGCCTCGGGCTTCGCCTTCGCCCCGTTGCCAGCACTGGCCCGAGGCGACCTGGACCTGGTGGTGACCTCCGACCCGGTGGACCTGTCCGGTATCACCTACGTGCCCCTGTTCACCTACGAAGCCATGCTCGCCGTGGCCAACCAGCATCCGCTGGCCGGCAAACCCTATATCGTGCCCCAGGACCTGCTCGACCAGACCCTGATCACCTACCCGGTGGAACGCGACCGCCTGGACATCTTCACCCGCTTCCTCGAGCCGGCCGACATCGAGCCGGCCGCAGTGCGCACGTCGGAACTGACGGTGATGATGATGCAGCTGGTGGCCAGCGGCCGCGGCGTGTGCGGCATGCCGCACTGGGCGCTGCACGAGTACAGCTCGCGGGGCTACGTGAAAGGCAAGCGCCTGGGCGAGAAGGGGCTGTTCGCCACGCTCTACGCGGCGGTGCGCACCGATATGCTCGATGCACCGTACATGCGCGACTTCCTCCTGACCGCCAAGGATACTTCGTTCGCCACCCTGGACGGGGTCAGCGCAGTGCGTTGAGGCCTTCGCGCCACAGCGGCAGGATCAGGTCGCGGGTCAGGGGCGCCAGGTTCAGGTCGGGCGCCTGGTTCGCGGCCAGCCACAGCACTTCCTCGATTTCCGCCGCCGGGGCCACGGCCTCGGCGCTGTCGACACGGAACAGCTCGGCCTGGACGACGAAACCCGGTTCGTTGGCTGCGGGCGCGCTGAAGCTGCCCAGATGCACGGCCTGGCCAGGGTCGACTTGCAGCCCCAACTCTTCGTGCAGCTCACGCACCAGCGCCTGGGCGGGCGATTCGCCCGCATCGATCTTGCCGCCCGGCTGCATGAATGCCTGGGTGCCACGCTTGCGCACCAGCAGCGTGCGGCCTTGCGGGTCGATCAACAGGGCCGCGGCGATGCGGATAGTCTTGGACATGAGGGGCTCCTGGACGAACAAGGGCGCAGAGGATAACGCACATCACCCGCGAAGGGGCCGGAACAGGCAGACGAACGGCCCCTTGCCAATCCGCCCTCGCCCCGCCATAACCAACTCATGAACTTGCCAGCCCACCCGCACCCGGTGCTCGAGCTGTTCCACCCGGCCGTCGCCACCTGGTTCCGCCAGCGTTTCACCACGGTCACCGAAGCCCAGGCCGGCGCCTGGCCGTTGATCCACGGCGGCCAGTCGATGCTGCTCGCCGCGCCGACCGGCTCGGGCAAGACCCTGAGCGCCTTCCTCGCCGTGCTTGACGAACTGTTCCGCCAGGGCTTGGCGAACGACGGCGAACTGCCAGCCAACACCCAGGTGGTGTATGTCTCGCCGCTCAAGGCGCTGTCCAACGACATTCACCTGAACCTCGAGGCGCCTCTCGCCGGCATCACCGGGAGCCTTGAACAGCTTGGCCTGAAGGTGCCGCGTATCACCACCGCCGTGCGCACCGGCGACACCCCGCAGAAGGAGCGCGCCGCCATGCGCAAGCGGGCGCCGCACATCCTGGTGACCACGCCGGAGTCGCTGTACGTGCTCCTGGGCTCTGAGTCCGGCCGCCATGGCCTGGCCAGCGTGCACACGGTGATCGTCGACGAGATCCACGCCCTGGCCGGCAACAAGCGCGGCTGCCACCTGGCGTTGAGCCTGGAACGCCTGCAGGCCCTGGCCGGGCGGCCATTGCGGCGTATCGGGCTGTCCGCCACCCAGCGCCCGGTGGAGCGTGTGGCCGAGTTCCTGGTCGGGCACCAACGCCCCTGCGCCATCGTCGATATCGGCCATGCCCGTCATCGCGACCTGGCCCTGGAGGTGCCGCCGGTACCACTCGGTGCGGTGATGGCCACTGACGTCTGGAGCCTGGTCTACGACCGCCTCGCCACCCTCGCCCGCGAGCACCGCACTACCCTGGTGTTCGTCAACACCCGGCGCCTGGCCGAGCGCCTGACCCGCCATCTTGGTGAGCGCCTGGGCAACGACGCGGTGGCCGCGCACCACGGCAGCCTGGCCAAGGAGCATCGCCTGGCCGCCGAACAACGGCTCAAGGCCGGTGAGTTGCAGGTGCTTGTGGCCACCGCCTCGCTGGAACTGGGTATCGATATCGGCGAAGTCGACCTGGTCTGCCAGATCGCCTCGCCCGGCTCGATTGCAGCCCTGCTGCAAAGGGTCGGGCGTTCCGGCCACCAGGTCGACGGCGTACCCAAGGGGCGCCTGTTCCCCACCTCGCGCGACGACCTGATCGAGTGTGTGGCGCTGCTAGACTGCGTGCGCCAGGGTGAACTGGATGCGCTGCATGTTCCGCACGCGCCACTGGATGTACTGGCCCAGCAGATCGTCGCCGAAGTCAGCAATCAACCCTGGGGCGAGGTGGCGCTATTCGACCTGCTGCGCCAGGCCACACCTTATGCCGACCTCGACGAACGCCATTATCAAGCGCTGCTGCGCATGCTCGCCGAAGGCTACAACGGGCGCCAGGGCGTGCGCAGCGCCTACCTGCACCGCGACGCGGTGAGCGGCGCGCTGCGCGGGCGCCGAGGCAGCCAGCTGACCGCGCTGACCAGCGGCGGCACCATTCCGGAGACTGCCGACTACGCGGTGCTGCTGGAACCCCAGGCGCTGAACATCGGCAGCGTCAACGAGGACTTCGCGATAGAGAGCATTGCCGGCGATATCTTCCAGTTGGGCAATGCGTCCTACCGCATCCTGCGGGTCGAACCCGGGCGTGTGCGGGTGGAGGATGCCCATGGCCTGCCGCCGACCATCCCCTTCTGGCTGGGCGAGGCGCCCGGGCGAAGCGATGAACTGTCCGCCGCGGTGGCACGCCTGCAGGCGCGAATCGACGCGCAGCTGCAACACGGCGATCTCGACCAGGTGCTCGCCTGGTTGCAAACCGACTATGCGCTGGACGAAGACTGTGCCCGCCAACTGCTCGACTACCTGGGCCGCACCTGGCAGGTGCTGGGCGCCCTGCCCTCGCAGCAGACCCTGGTGATGGAGCGCTTCTTCGACGAGTCTGGCGGCACCCAACTGATCATCCACTCGCCCTACGGCAGCCGTATCAATCGCGCCTGGGGCCTGGCCTTGCGCAAGCGCTTCTGCCGCGCCTTCAACTTCGAATTGCAAGCGGCGGCCAGCGAGGACGCCATCGTGCTGTCGCTGTCCACCAGCCACAGCTTCGCGCTGGATGAAGTGTGGCGCTACCTGAACAGCCGCACGGCAGAACCGATCCTGGTCCAGGCCCTGCTCGACGCCCCGCTGTTCGGTGTGCGCTGGCGTTGGAACGCCTCGGTGGCCCTGGCCCTGCCGCGCTACGTGGGCGGGCGCAAGGTGGCGCCACAGATCCAGCGAATGAAGAGCGAGGACCTGGTGGCCGCGGTGTTCCCCGATCAGATCGCCTGCCTGGAGAATATCGTTGGCGAACGGCAGATCCCCGATCACCCACTGGTCGAACAGACCCTCGACGACTGCCTGCACGAAGCCATGGACAGCGATGGCTGGCTGGCCCTGCTGCGGCGCATGGAGGCCGGCCAGGTGCGCCTGCTCAGCCGCGACCTGCCGGCCCCCTCGCCGCTGGCCTCGGCGATCCTCAACGCGCGCCCCTACACCTTCCTCGACGACGCCCCGCTGGAAGAGCGGCGCACCCAGGCGGTGCTCAACCGGCGCTGGAACGAAGTGAGCAGCAGCGACGACCTCGGCGCGCTGGACGCCGACGCCATCACCGCCGTGCAGGCCGAGGCCTGGCCGCAACCGACCAACGCCGATGAAATGCATGAGGCGCTGATGAGCCTGGGGGGCATCACCCAAATCGAGGTACAGGCCAACCCTGGATGGGACGTCTTGCTGGACGCGCTCAGCGCGAGCGGACGCGCCTGCCGCTTGCAACACCTGTGGTTTGCCCGCGAACGGCAGAGCCAGCTCATGGCGCTATGTCCCACCGCCCAACCTGAACCCTGCCTGCCACTGCTACCAGGCTTTGATCAGCACTGCACGCCAGACAGCGCATTGACTGAGCTGCTGCGCGCGCGCCTGAGCGGTTTCGGCCCGCTGACCCTGGCACAGATCAGTTCACCCCTGGGGCTGGCACCCGGCGACTGCGAGCAAGCCCTCGCTCGCCTGGAAGGCGAAGGCTACGTGTTGCGCGGTCACTTCAGCCCTGGCCAAGGCGAACTGCAATGGTGCGAGCGGCACCTGCTCGCACGTATCCACCGCTACACGGTCAAGCGCCTGCGCCGGGAAATCGAACCCGTGAGCCTGCAGGACTTCATGCGGTTTCTGTTCGACTGGCAGCACCTGGCGGGTGAAAACCGTCTGCGCGGCCCCCAGGCAATCGCTGAAGTGCTCGGCCAACTGCAGGGCTACCCGTGCGCCGCCGGGGCCTGGGAAGCCGAACTGCTGCCGGCGCGGATCAAGGACTACAGCCCGAACTGGCTGGACGATGCCTGCCGCAGCGGCCTGTGGGCGTGGAGCCGGCTGGCGGCCACCGCCTCGGCCACCACCCTGGGCAGCACGCCGCTGGTGCTGTTGCCACGCGAGCACCTCGCGCTGTGGCGCAGCCTGGCCCCGACGGCCGATCCCGAACAACTGGGTTCACGGGCGCGGCGGGTCCTGCAAACCTTGCAGGAACAAGGCGCGCTGTTTTTCGACGAACTGACCCATGAGGCTCACCTGCTGCCCAGCGAGCTGGAGGCGGCCCTGCAGGAACTGGTCGGAGCCGGGCTGGCCAGCGCCGATGGTTTCAGTGGCCTGCGCAGCCTGATCACCCCGGCGGCCAAGCGCGGCCAGCGCAACAGCCGTCGCGGGCGCCAACCCGTGTCCAGCAGCATGGCCCATGCCGGGCGCTGGGCCTTGTTGCGCCGGGGTGCAGCCAGCGTGGACGAAGGCCAGCGCCTTGAACATGTGGCGCGTAGCCTGCTGCGCCGCTATGGGGTGGTGTGCTGGCGTTTGCTGGAGCGTGAAAGCGATGTGCTGCCGCCCTGGCGTGAGTTGCTGCGCTGCTATCACCGGCTGGAGGCACGCGGCGAAATTCGCGGCGGGCGCTTCATTGCCGGGCTGGCGGGCGAGCAGTTCGCCTTGCCGGAGGCAGTGGGGTTGTTGCGGCAAGTGCGCAGGCGGGCATTGGATGGCGCGCTGGTGGTGGTCAGTGCCTGCGACCCGTTGAACCTGGTCGGCGGTCTGTTGCCGGGGAGCAAGGTGCCAGCGGTGGGAGGCAACCGCTTGCTCTATCGAGATGGTGTGGCGGTGGCCAGCCGGGTAGCGGGCCTATACCAGTATCTGGTCGAAGCGCCGGCAACCGAGCAAGCGCAATGGCATCAACACCTGCTGCGCCAGGCGCCGCCCCTGTAGGAGCGGCTTCAGCCGCGATCACCCGCGAAGCGGGTGTCACACCGTGCCGCCTGTTTCGCGGCTAAAAGCCGCTCCTACAGGTTCAGCGCGAATGATTTTCGATACCCGAATTTTCATATTCGCGCCCGCCCCGAAACTGGCAATGCGTCGACCAACCGGGCTATGGTCGGGCCTTGCCAGGCCCTGAGCCTGACCGAGCCATCCGCAAGGAACCCGTATGAGCCTGTCACTTCTCAGTCGCTACGCCTTCTTCGCCGCCTGCGTGCTGTTCACCCTCGCCAGCCTGCCATTCCTCGAGCACGACTGGCTGTGGCCCTTCACCCTGGCCACTGGGGTGCTCAGCCTGATCGGCGTGTTCGACCTGCTGCAACAGCGCCACGCGGTACGCCGCAACTACCCGATCCTCGGCAATATCCGCTACCTGGTCGAAGGCATCCGCCCGGAAATCCGCCAGTACCTGCTGGAAGCCGACAGCGATGCCCTGCCCTTCTCCCGCGCCCAGCGCTCGCTGGTGTACGCCCGGGCCAAGAACGAAGCCTCGGACAAGCCCTTCGGCACGCTGATCGATGTGTACGAGTCAGGCTTCGAATTCATCGGCCACTCCATGCGCCCGGCGCCACTGGCCGACCCGGCAAGCTTCCGCGTCACCGTCGGCGGCCCGCAGTGCACCCAGCCATACTCGGCGTCGATCTTCAATATCTCGGCGATGAGCTTCGGCTCGCTCAGCGCCAATGCCATCCGCGCCCTCAACCAGGGCGCCAAGCTGGGCAACTTCCACCACGA
Organism: Pseudomonas entomophila; assembly: GCF_029478665.1. Taxonomy (GTDB): domain Bacteria; phylum Pseudomonadota; class Gammaproteobacteria; order Pseudomonadales; family Pseudomonadaceae; genus Aquipseudomonas; species Aquipseudomonas entomophila_F. The sequence goes on along the minus strand of NZ_JARPQB010000011.1, from coordinate 161,249 downwards.
CACCGGCGAAGGCAGCATCAGCCCCTACCACCGTGAACACGAGGGCGACCTGGTGTGGGAGCTGGGCAGCGGCTACTTCGGTTGCCGTACGCCGGACGGGCGCTTCGACCCCGAGCGCTTCGCCGCCCAGGCGCAGACCCCGCAAGTGCGCATGATCGAAATCAAGATGAGCCAGGGCGCGAAACCCGGCCATGGCGGCATCCTGCCCAAGCACAAGGTCACCCGGGAAATCGCCGAAACCCGTGGCGTGATGATGGGTGAGGACTGCATTTCACCCTCGCGTCACAGTGCCTTCTCCACGCCAATCGAAATGATGCAGTTCATCGCCCAACTGCGCGAACTGTCCGGCGGCAAGCCGGTGGGCTTCAAGTTCTGCCTGGGGCACCCGTGGGAATTCATGGGCATCGCCAAGGCCATGCTGGAGACCGGCATCCTGCCCGACTTCATCGTCGTCGACGGCAAGGAAGGCGGCACCGGCGCCGCGCCGGTGGAGTTCACCGACCATATCGGCGTGCCGCTGCGCGAGGGCCTGTTGTTCGTGCACAACACCCTGGTGGGCCTGAACCTGCGCGACAAGATCAAGCTGGGCGCCAGCGGCAAGATCGTCAGCGCCTTCGACATCGCCAGCGTGCTGGCCATCGGCGCCGACTGGGCCAACTCGGCGCGTGGTTTCATGTTCGCCATCGGCTGCATCCAGTCGCAAAGCTGCCACACCAACAAGTGCCCGACCGGCGTCGCCACCCAGGATGCCCTGCGCCAGCGCGCGCTGGTGGTGCCGGACAAGGCCCAGCGGGTATTGAACTTTCACCACAACACCTTGCGCGCCTTGGCCGAGATGCTGGCCGCGGCGGGCCTGGAACATCCGGCGCAGCTGGAGGCCAAGCACCTGGTGCGGCGAATCTCGGCGACCGAGATCAAGCTGTTCTCGCAGATGCATGTGTTCCTCAAGCCGGGGGAGTTGCTGACCGGCGAGGTGAACGGGCAGTTCTATTCGCGGATGTGGCAGTTGGCGCGGGCCGACAGTTTCGAACCGCATAGCGAAGCGGCGGCCTGATGGATCCCGGGGCCGCTTTGCGGCCCTTTCGCGGCACAAGGCCGCTCCTACAGGGGGATACGTGAACCCTGTAGGAGCGGCCTTGTGCCGCGAAAGGGCTGCGCAGCAGCCCCAACACTTTCAGATCAGACGCTGCTCGCCACACCCTGTGCCTCTCTCGGCGCCAGTCGGAAGCTGTAGTACAGCGCCGTGAGCAGCACCAGGAACGCCGGGCCGATGTACAAGGCCACGCGGGTATCCTCGAAGTACGCCATCAAGCCCACCACCAGCACCAGGAACGCCAGCGCCAGGTACGAGCTCAGCGGCCACAGCCACATGCGGTATTTCAGCGCGTTGCGCTCGGCAGTGGACAGCCCGGCGCGGAACTTCAGCTGCGCCAGCAGGATCATCACCCAGGTCCAGATCGCGCCGAAGGTGGCGATCGAGGTCACCCAGACGAACACCTTCTCCGGCACCAGGTAGTTGGCCAGCACGCCCAGCAGCAGCGCGCCGATCGACAGCAGCAGCGCGTTGCGCGGCACGCCGCTCTTCGAGGTGCGGGCAAAGGCGGCCGGGGCCTGGCCATTTTGCGCCAGGCTGTAGAGCATGCGCCCGGTGCTGAAGATGCCACCGTTGCACGACGACAGCGCGGCGGTGATCACCACGAAGTTGATGATGCCTGCGGCGGTCTTGATCCCCAGGCGCTCGAAAGTCATGACGAAAGGGCTGCCCTGGCTGCCGATCTCGTTCCAGGGGTAGATCGACAGGATCACGAACAGCGCGCCCACGTAGAACAGCAGGATGCGCCAGAACACCGAGCCGATCGCCTGGGGGATGGTCTTCTGCGGGTTGCGCGCTTCGCCGGCGGTCAGGCCGATCATCTCCACGCCCAGGTAGGCGAACATCACCATCTGCAGCGACATCAGCACGCCGGTCACGCCATTGGGCATGAAGCCGCCGTTGCTCCACAGGTTGGAGATGCCCATGGCCACGCCGTCGTTACCGAAGCCGAAGGCGATGATGCCGATGCCTCCGAGCACCATGGCGATGATGGTGACGATCTTGATCAGGGCGAACCAGAACTCGAACTCGCCGAACGCCTTGACCGCGATCAGGTTGATCGCGCCCATGCTGCCCAGGGCCATCAACGCCCAGATCCAGCGCGGCACGTCGGGGAACCAGATGCCCATGTAGATGGCCACCGCGGTGATTTCGGCGACGCAGGTCACCAGCCACAGGAACCAGTAGTTCCAGCCGGTGAGAAAGCCCGCCAGCGGGCCGAGGTAGTCTTGCGCATAGCGGCTGAAAGAGCCGGCGACTGGGTTGTGCACCGCCATCTCGCCGAGGGCGCGCATGATCACCAGGATGGCCAGGCCACCGATGATGTAGGAAAGCATGATGGCGGGGCCGGCCATTTCGATGGCCTTGGCCGAACCGAGGAACAGGCCGACGCCGATACAGGCACCGAGGGCCATCAGGCGGATGTGCCGTTCGCCCAGTTCACGCTTGAGCGGGCCGCCCTGGGCGGACTCGCCATGGGCAGGATGGTTGCCGACTGGCATAGCAATACAACCTCATTTTGTTATTGGATTTGACCTTCGTGCGGCACCGGCCACGCCGATAGGCGGGGCGTCGTCTTGCCGGGCGGCCTTGTGGGCCGGCCCGCCCACCGTGCGCGTCAGGCGCCGGCTGGGCGAAGGGGGCGAGCAGTATAGGAAGCCATTTGCAGGGCTTTTCACTATATACAGCAGGAAATTTGGCGAGATTCCTCGGGCCAAAAGCCTCGAACGGAGTGGCATCTTCGTCTCGTTCCACCCATTCGCAGGAATGGGGCCGATACCATAGCAATATTGCCGAAGAATGGAAGTCACACCAAAGGCGCATGTCTGCACTGTTTTTTCGAGGCTTCCTACAAATTTTTCACCAACTCCGGCCATTGTCTAAGCTTCAGACAAGCAAGACGAAAATACCTGGCCGGACTCAAGACTATGGGCGCACTGTGGCAATCGGAACCAACCGGAACGGAAGCACCCAAGGCACCCCAGGCTGAAGCCCCATCGCAAAAATCCCCCCGCCAGCGCCGCCTGTGGTGGCGGCTGATCCTGCTCATCCTGATCGTGGCCATGGTGGCCGTGGGTTTCGCCGCCTGGGACGAAATCCAGACCTCGCGCCTGCAATCGCGCGAATTCAGCAAACTGGCCAGCACCCTCACCTACCAGCTCGAGCCCGGCCCCAGCGATGCCATCGTCTACCCCGGCGACGGCCCGTTCGACAAGCGCCTGGGCTACAGCGCGCTGGGCGAATTCCTGCCGCGCCTGCTCAAGCGCGACTACCTGATCAACCAGCAGGTGCGTTTCTCGCCCGCCTTGATGAACTACACCGACCATGGGCTGTTCGTGCCCTACGTGGAGAAGATCCAGGCCGGCCTGTCGATCACCGACTGCCGTGGCGACATGCTCTACCAATACAACTACCCCCAGCACCTGTACCCGAACTTCGCCGCGATCCCCCCCGTCATGGTCAACAGCCTGCTGTTCATCGAGAACCGCGAACTGCTCGACCCCAAGGACCCGCAGAACAACCCGGCGGTGGACTGGCCGCGCTTCGCCAAGGCCGCCTACAGCCAGGTGGCCAAATACCTGGCGTTGCCTGGCCAGTCGGCCGGTGGCAGCACCCTGGCGACGCAGCTGGAAAAATACCGCCACTCGCCCGATGGGCTGACCGTGTCCGGCGCCGAGAAGATTCGCCAGATGATCTCCGCCAGCGTGCGCGCCTACCAGGGCGGGCCAGACACCACCGAAGCGCGTGAACGCATCGTGCGCGACTACCTCAACAGCGTGCCGCTGTCGGCGGTGCCCGGGCATGGCGAGGTGCACGGCATGGCCGAAGGCCTGCGGGTGTGGTACGGCGCCGATTTCGACCAGGTCAACCAGGCGCTGGTGGCCACCACCACCGACGAGAAGAGCATGGCCGAGCGTGGCCTGGCCCTGCGCCAGGTACTGTCGCTGATGATCGCCCAGCGCCGCCCCTCGCATTACCTGTCCAAGGGCCGCATCGAGCTGGCCGAGCTCACCGATTCGCACATCCGCGTGCTGGCCGCCAACGGCATCATCGACCGCCCGCTGGCCGACGCGGCGTTGGCCAGCAAGGCGATCTACCGCGACTGGGTGGCCCAGCCGACCATCGTGCCGATCATCACCAACAAGGGCATCAGCCTGGCGCGCAACCGCATGGCGGCCATGCTCAACCGCCCGCTGTACGACCTCGACCGCCTCGACCTGTCGGCCACCAGCACGCTGCAGGCCGACCTGAACGTGCAGGTCAGCCAGTACCTGAAGAACCTCGCCGACCCGGCGTTCGCCGGGCAGATGGGGCTGATCGGCGAACGCCTGCTGACCAGCAAGACCACCGACCAGGTGAGCTACAGCTTCACCCTGTTCGAGCGCACCGCCGATGGCTCGCGGGTGCGGGTGCAGACCGACAGCACCAACCAGCCCTTCGACATCAACGAAGGCAGCAAACTGGAGCTGGGCTCCACCGCCAAGCTGCGGGTGCTCACCACCTACCTGGAAATCATCGCCGAACTGCACGACAAGTACGCTGGCAAACCCGCCGCCGAATTGAAGAAAGTGCCAGTGGCTGAACTCGACCGCATCACCCAGTGGTCGCTGGAATGGCTGATGCAGAACAGCAAGAACCAGAGCCTGGACGCCATGCTCGACGCGGCGCTGGAGCGCAAGTACTCGGCCAACACTGGCGAAGCGTTCTTCACCGGCGGTGGCATGCATGTGTTCAACAACTTTCGCAAGGAAGACAACAACCGCAACCCGACCCTCAAGGATGCGTTGCGCGAATCGATCAACCTGCCGTTCATCCGCCTGATGCGCGACCTGGTGCGCTACGTCACCTACCAGCAGCCGTTCAACCGCGAACCGCTGCTCAGGGATGACAGCGACCCACGGCGCCAGGAGTACCTGGCCCGCTTCGCCGATCGCGAAGGCACCAACTACATGATGCGGTTCTGGAAGAAGTACCAGCGCAAGACCTCCCAGCAACGCCTGGACACCTTCCTCGACAGCCTGCGCGTGACCCCGCAGCGCCTGGCCGCCGTGCACCGCTACCTGTTCCCCGAGGCCGGCCAGGAGACCTTCAACGCCTTCGTGCGCGCCCACAGCAAGGGTGACAAGCTGGCCATGGCCAAGCTCACCGACAGCCGCCTGGTGGAGATGTACGAGGCCTACGGCCCGGGCAAGTACGACCTGCCCGACCAGGGCTACATCGCCAAGGTCCACCCACTGGACCTGTGGATGCTCGGCTACCTGCTGAAGAACCCCGGCGCTTCGCTCAAGGATACCCTCAACGCCAGCCGCTTCGAGCGCCAGGAGGTGTACAGCTGGCTGTTCAAGAGCCGCCACCAGGGCGCCCGCGACAGCCGTATCCGCACCATGGTCGAGATCGAGGCGTTCACCGACATCCACCAGCGCTGGAAGCGCGTGGGCTACCCGTTCGACCACCTGGTGCCATCGCTGGCCACCGCCATCGGCAGCTCCGGCGACCGCCCCGCCGCCCTGTCCGAACTGGTCGGGATCATCCAGAACGACGGTGTGCGCCTGCCGACGCTGCGCATCGACACCCTGCACTTCGCCCAGGGCACCCCGTATGAAACCCAGCTGATCAGCGACCCGGACCGTGGCCAGCGGATTCTTCCGGTCGAGGTTGCCCGTGCGCTCAAGGGCGCCATGTCGCAAGTGGTCGACGCAGGTACCGCGCGGCGTATCTCCGGCAGCTTCAAGCTGCACGACGGCACGCCGCTGGTGATGGGCGGCAAGACCGGTACCGGCGACAACCGCATCGAGAGCTTCGGCGCCGGTGGCCGGCTGATCGGTTCGCGCTCGCTGAACCGTACCGCGACCTTCGTGTTCTACCTGGGCGACAACCACTTCGGCACCCTCACTGCCTTCGTCCCGGGCCGCAGCGCCGAGGCCTTCACCTTTACCTCGGCCTTGCCGGTGCAGGTGCTCAAGGGCATGGCGCCGATCCTCATGCCTTACCTGGAGCCCGGCAACCCCAATGCCTGCAAGGCCCCGCAGGTGGCAGCGGCACAACCTTGAGCCATGCCCTTGTAGGAGCCGGCTTGCCGGCGAACCGTTGCATGCCTTGGAATGCGATGGGGCGGTTCGCCAGCAAAGCTGGCTCCTACAGGGGGGTTGCGACCCGGCAGTCTAAATCGAACAGCTTTTTAGATGATAATCATCCGCATTTTAGGATTTGTCTTTAGATATATCTTGAGTAATATCTTGCGATATATCGAAACAGACAGAGCCCCAACATCATGCGCGACCATGCCCCGCACGATCCCTTCGAACGCCGCCCCGGCCGGGGCGAGCGCGGCCCGCGGGTATTCGCCCCCGGCGACCTGAAACTGCTGATGCTGTCGATGCTGGCCGACCAACCCGGCCACGGCTACGACCTGATCCGCCAGATCGAAAACCTCTTCGACGGCAGCTACAGCCCCAGCCCCGGGGTGATCTACCCGACCCTCAGCTACCTCGAGGAAGCCGAGCTGGTCACCGGCCAGGTCCAGGGCAGCAAGCGCCTCTACGCCATCACCGACGCCGGCCGCGCGGCCCTCGCCGAGCAGGCCGTGGCCCTCGACGGTGTGCGCATGCGCATCGAAGTCAGCAAACGCGCCCTGCGCGGCCATGACCGCCCGCCGGAAATCCACGAAGCCGTGGGCAACCTGCGCCACGCCCTGCACATGCACAGCGGCCGCTGGACGCCTGAAGAAATCGAGCGGGTCCGCACCCTGCTCAACGACACCGCCAAGGCCATCGCCTCCGGGCCGGCCGCGACCGTTACGGAGAACACCCCATGAGCGACACCATCCACCGCGTCAACCATGAAATCCGCCAACGCCGCCTGCAGGTGCTGCGGGTCACCGACCTTACCCCGCGCATGCGCCGGATCACCCTCGGCGGGCCGGAGCTGGCGGGCTTTACCAGCGTCGGCAGTGACGATCACATCAAGCTACTGTTCGCCACCACGCCTGAAGAGCAACTGGCCATCGACGCTCGCAGCCTTGGCCGCGACGGCGGCGCCCGGCCGACCATGCGCGAGTACACGCCACGGCGCATCGACCTGGCGGGCAATGAACTGGACATCGACTTCGTCCTGCATGGCGACGGCCCCGCCTCCACTTGGGCTGCTCAGGCAGCCCCCGGGCAGACCCTCGACATCGCCGGCCCGCGAGCCTCGATGGTGGTGCCGGACATTTTCGACAGCTACCTGTTGATCGGTGATGAAACGGCGATCCCGGCGATAGCCCGGCGCCTGGAAGAATTGCCTGCGGGCCGCCAGGTGCTGGCGGTGATCCAGATCGAGGATGAGCAGGAACGCCAACCGCTGGTGAGCCAGTCTCAGGTCGAGGTGATCTGGGTGCGCCGGCACGAGGAAGACGTGCTGGAGCGGGTGCGCCACCTGGCGCTGCCACAAGGCCGGCTGTATGGCTGGGTAGCACTGGAGAAGGCGCTGACCCGCCAGGCCAAGGCATTGCTGCTGGACAAAGGCGTGCCGGAAGACACCCTCAAGGCCGCCGCGTATTGGCGAGCGGATGGCACCGCCGACGACGAGTAGACACCTCGCCCACCTGTAGGAGCCAGCCTTGCTGGCGAACCGGACGCCGCGAATCCAGCGGTTCGCCAGCAAGGCTGGTCCTACAGGTGATCGATGCGCCGCCAGCGATCCAGCCCCAGCAACACCAGCCCGATCCCCCAGAACCCCGCCAGCACCGCCAGGGCGTTGAGCAGCACCTGCCCATACCCCAATCGCGCCACATCGACGAATGGATAGGGATAGACGCCTATCTCATGCCCGCGCAGCAACACGAACGCAAAATACGATGACGGATACAACGCCCATGCCGCCAGGTGCCAAAGACGCAATCGCCTCTTGGGCACTTCGAACCACCAGTAGAGGACAAACACCACCGGCATCACGTCATGCAGCAGTTCGTCCGCCAGCCACTGCCAGCCTTCGGGCTGCCACAGGTGCCTCAGCAGCAGACTGTAGGCCAGCGCCACCAGCACGATGCTGGCGGCCACGCATGAACTGACCGGCGCCGAGAGGAAAAACCGCCTGGCCGCCGATTCGCGGCCGAACGCGGCATGGCTCAGCACCGTGGCCACCAGGGTGTTGCTCAGGACGGTGAAATAACAGAACAGGTTGACCAGCCCGCCCACCAGGCTGGCCTGTTCCTGCCAACGCGCCACCAGCACCAGGTACAGCTGGATCGTCAGCCCCGCCCAGCCCAGGACAGCCGCCAGCGTCAACCAAGGGCGGCGCGGCATCAGCCTTTGCGCTGCAATTTCACGTACAACTGCTCGACTTTCTCGCGCGCCCAGGGCGTCTTGCGCAGGAAGGTCAGGCTCGACTTGATGGTCGGGTCGCTCTTGAAGCAACGGATGTCGATGCGCTCGGCCAGGCCCTGCCATTGGTAGTGCGCCACCAGCTCGGTGAGGATCTGCTCCAGGGTCTTGCCGTGCAGCGCGTTGTGTTGGGCCGTGCTCATGCCAATGCTCCAGGTTCGGGAAGGTGCGCACATTACACAAGTGTAGGAGCGGATTCATCCGCGATGCGCCGCACAAGCGGCGCTCGATCGCGCAGGCAGCACAGACCGTCGGCGAACGCATCGCGGATAAATCCGCGCCTACAGGCAAAAACCACTGGCGGTCCCGAAAAGCATTATGCTGAAATAGATACGTTATAAAGTAACAACAACGTTATCTGCCAAGGAACGTCACTCCCCATGCTGTGCTCCCCTCTGCGCCTCTCCCCCCTCGCCGTCGCGCTCTGGTTGGCCTCCACGTCCAGCCAGGCCATCGAACTGCAACCCCAGGTCATCACTGCCAACCCCCTGGGCAATGCCCAACTGGCCGCACCGAGCACCGTTCTCGAAGGCGACGACCTGCTGCAACAGCAGCACGGCAGCCTCGGTGAAACCCTCAACAAACAACCCGGCGTCGCCTCCACCTGGTTCGGCCCCGGCGCCAGCCGCCCGGTGATCCGTGGCCTGGACGGCGACCGCATTCGCATCCTGCGCAATGGCGTGGGCGCCCTCGATGCCTCGTCGCTCTCCTACGACCACGCCGTGCCGTTGGACCCGGTCAACGTCGAACGGGTCGAAATCGTCCGCGGCCCGGCCGCCTTGCTCTACGGCGGCAACGCCATCGGCGGCGTGGTGAACACCTTCGACAACCGCATTCCCGATTCGCCCATCGACGGTATCCACGGTGCCGGTGAACTACGCTACGGCGGCGCCGACACCACCCGCAGCAGCGCCGGCAAGCTGGAAGCCGGCAACGGCGCGTTCGCCCTGCATCTGGATGCCAACAGCCGCCAGTTCAACGACCTGCGCATCCCCGGTCATGCCCGCAGTTCGAAAGTGCGCGACGCCGACGACCCCGGCAGCAAGCACCGTCTGGAGAACAGTGACGGGCGCCAGGACGGCGGCGCAATCGGCGGTTCCTATCACTGGGAGCATGGCTACACCGGCCTGTCCTACAGCCGCTACGACAGCAACTACGGTTCGGTGGCCGAACCCGGCGTGCGCCTGGACATGCAGCAGGACCATTACGGTTTCGCCTCGGAACTGCGCGACCTCGACGGCCCCTTCAGCTCGGTCAAGGTCGATGCCGGCTACACCGACTACCAGCACCGCGAGATCGAGAGCGGCGAGGTGCACACCACCTTCAAGAACAAAGGCTACGAGGCCCGTATCGAAGCTCGCCACCAACCGCTCGGCCCGGTCGAAGGCGTGATCGGCGCCCAGGTCAGCCGCAACGAGTTCTCCGCCCTGGGTGAGGAAGCGTTCGTCCCGCACACCGATACCGACAGCCTGGCGCTGTTCCTGCTCGAGCAATGGCAGGCCACCGAACGCCTGAACCTGAGCCTGGGCGCGCGCCTGGAGCACACCCGCGTCGACCCGGACGCCAAGGGCAACGAGACCTTCGCCGGTGCCGACAGCGCCAGCAGTTTCAACGCCTTCAGCCTCTCGTCCGGCGCGGTGTACCAGCTCGATTCGGTGTGGGCGCTGGCAGCCAACCTGGGTTACACCGAACGCGCCCCGACCTTCTACGAGCTGTACGCCAACGGCGCCCACGTCGCCACCGGTGCCTACGAAGTGGGTGACCCGAACCTCAACAAAGAGAAGGCGATCTCCGGCGACCTGGCCCTGCGCTTCGACAACGGCACCCACAAGGGCAGTGTCGGCGTGTTCTACAGCCACTTCCGCAACTACATCGGCCTGATCGGCACCGGCAACCTGCGTGGCGGGCATGACCATGATCATGCTGATGAAGACCATGATCACGACCATGATCATGACCACGGGGAGTTCCCCGAGTACGCCTATCAAGGTGTGCGCGCGCGCTTCTACGGCATCGAGGCGCAAGACCGCTGGCAACTGCTGGAGAACCGCTATGGCCGCTTCGCCCTGGAATTGTCCGGCGACTACACCCGAGCCAAGAACCTCGACAGCGGCGAGCCGCTGCCACGTATCGCGCCGCTGCGCCTGAACAGCGGGCTGGTGTGGGAGCTGGATCGCTGGCAGGCGCGGGTCGACGTGCAACATGCCTCCGCGCAGCACCGCAAGCCGGCCAACGAGACCAGCACCGAGGGCTACACCACCCTGGGCGCCAGCGTCGGTTATCGCTTCGAGGTCGGCCAGAGCCAGTGGCTGGCGTTCGTGCGTGGGGAGAACCTGACGGACCAGACGGTGCGCTATGCCAGCTCGATCCTGCGGGATATTGCGCCGGCGCCGGGGCGCAGTGTCGAGGTCGGGTTGCGTACGACGTTCTGACCGGTAGGGGCCGGCTTGCCGGCGAACACAGGCAACGTGCTGCATGGCACCGGCCCTGCCGGTGTTCGCCGGCAAGCCGGCTCCTACGGGGGCTAGCACGCAATCACAGGGGACTCACCTGGCATTTCTGCCAGTTTTGCAAAGCCGGGCCGCTCCCTAGAATCCAGGCAATGTCGTTTTCTGGATGCCATTGCCTTGGAGGTGCCCTGTGCCTGAACAGTCTGCTTCGGTTCCAGAGGAAAGCCGCGCGCCCTTCTACACGCCGCCGACCCTCCCCAAAGGCGGCGGCACGGTCTCGGTGGGCGGCGGCATGCTGTCTGCCGGCGGCCCCGACGGCAGCGCCGGCTGGCAACTGCCGCTACCGTCCCCTGCCGGGCGGAGCCTGTCGGCCGCGTTGACCCTGCAATACTCCTCCGGCGGTGGCAACAGCGCGTTCGGCGCAGGCTGGGAATGCCCGTTGCCGGCGGTGTTCGTGATGACCCGGTTTGGTTTCCCCAAGTACGACGGCAATGACCGCATGGTGGGGCCATCAGGTGAGGAAATACTGAAAAGCGGTGAAGCCGCCGACGACGCACTGCTCAAACGCTCCGGCATTGCCGGTCAATACAACGGCACTTCATGGCGCGCACGTACCTTCAGCCAGGCAGAACGCCTGGAGCATTGGGTACCCAAAGCCACCCCGACTCACCCTGGCTTCTGGCTTCACGTTCTGCCAGACAACAGCCTGTCGCTCTATGGCTGGTCGCCATCGGCCCGCCTGCAAGAGACCGAAGAGCCAGGTAACCCTACCCCGAGGCGCGTCGCAGGCTGGTATATCGAAGAGACCCTCTCCTCCAGCAGCGACGACCATCTTGTGTACCGCTACCGCAATGAGGATGAAGAAGGCTGCAGTACGGAGGAAAAGCAGGCCCATCCGAGGGTCGCCAATGTTTATCCGGATACGGTCTACGCCAGATATTTCAACAACGTCTCGAAGACACTGCTGATCCCCACGGGTGCCTTCAAGGAGGGCGATTTCCTGGAGTTTGCCCAGTTCTATTACGGTGAATTCGAAACCGGCCCGGGCAACCCACCTCCCCCTCCACGGACTGGAGACCAGAAAATCGAATGGCCGGTTCGTGAGGATCCCCATTCATTCTGGCGTTATGGTTTTAACGTGCGTCTGCGTCGCCGTTGCCAAGATGTGTTGCTCTGGCGTCGCACGAATATCTTCAATGGCGATACTGACACTACACCTGAATGGGTCAGCCACCTTCACCTGAGCCATGACAGCAGCCCGCTGACCAGCCTCCTCGAATCCGCTGAACAAATCACCCACGATCCACGTTTTCGGATGCCGCCCCTCGAATTCTGGATGAGCCGCCCCGGCCGGAAAATCAGGAATCGGCAGGCAAACGACGTAAAGGCCAACGACTGGGAACCACTGCCGTCCCTGGACGGTTTCTGGCAACCCAACTGGCAGATGGCCGATCTGTATGGCGAAGGCATCCCCGGCATGCTGTACCTCGACAACGGCGCCTGGCATTACCGGGAACCGCAACGCCTGGACAACCCCGCCGGAAAGGACCTTGTCACCTGGGGCAAGGCCATGCCACTGGCGTTTCCCCTCCAAGGCAGCGACGGCATGTTGGCCGACCTGGACAGCGATGGCCAGCCGGAGTGGCTGGTCATCACAAACAGTCTGAGAGGCAGTTTCACGCTGGCGCCGGACGGTACCTGGGGCACGCTGGTGCCACTGGCGGGGCTGCCGGGGGAATATGCGCATCCGCTGGCGCGAAGGGCAGACCTCACCGGTAACAGCCAGGACGACGTCGTCCTGCTGAGGGCGCTGGGGCCCAGGACCGTTCGCCTGTACCCGGCAAACGGCACCAAAGGCTGGATGGCCGCGCTGAACGAGGAATATCAAGGCAGTGAACCGTTACCCTCGCTGGACGACTCCGAACATCAGCTGGTCGCCTTCGCCGACCCGGCAGGCAGCGGTCAACAGCATCTGGTAAGAATCACCGGCAACGGCGTTACCCTATGGCCGTCCTTGGGTCATGGCCGATTCGACAACGCGCTGAGGATCGACGGCTTCGCCGTCGAAAACTTCAACGCCTCGAGGGTATTCCTGGCCGACACCGATGGTTCCGGCACCACGGATATCCTCTACATGTCACCCGACGGTATCCAGGTGTTCGTCAGCCAGTGTGGCAACCAATACAGCAAAGGTGTTTTCATTCCTGCCCCGGTAGGCGTGGTACTGGATGAGACCTGCCAGCTACAGGTCGCCGACATCCATGGGCAGGGCACCGCCGACCTGTTGTTGACCCGGCTGCACGGTGGCGAGGGCAACCAACCGCAAAGCTGGCTGTACCGCTTCAACGACCATCGCCCCTGGTTACTGGGCAAGGTGTCCGACAATGCCGGTACCTGCACCCACCTGAGATACCGCAGCTCCGCACAGGCCTGGCTCGACCATAAGGCCGATGTGCTCGCCCGCACCGGGCGAGCGCCCGTGAGCTATCTGCCCTTCCCTGTGCACACAGTCAGCCGGGTGACGACAATCAACGAAATCACGGGGCTAAGCCTTGGCAGCGAAACGACTTACCTCGGTGGCGTATGGGATGGCCAGGAGCGCGAATTCGCCGGTTTCTCTCGGCTGATCCAACGCGACACCAACGAACAGGCACAGCTGGCGTCGGCAGACCTGTCACCGACCAGCCGCACCTGCACCTGGTTCCATACCGGGATCGAGGCACGCGATCTTGTCACGCAAGGTGCCTTTGTCGACATAGACGCACACTTCCCCCAGGAGCCGGTTCGCTTTACCCACTGGACCGGTGGCAGTGAACAGCCCTTGGAGCCAACGCCTTCGATACGCCCTTGGTTGTATCGCGCCGTGCGCGGCCAGGTACGGCGCATCGAAGTGTATGGCGAAGACAGCAGCGAGCAGGCCGACAAGCCCTATAGCGTTGTCACCAATCGCCTTCAAGTGCGCCTGCACGACACAGCCGACGCCGAACGCCCGGCAGCCTTGGTGACACCCGTTGAGATACTGACCTTCGCCTGCGAACGCATCACCGAGGACCCGGTGGTAAACCAAGCCATCGTCCTCGAGCAGGATGAGTACGGGAATGTTCTGCAGAGTGCCGCCATCAACTACCCTCGGCTGCTGTCTCCTGCCGCGCTGGCGGAGGAAGATACGGCGCGGCGCATCTACCCGAAAGCACTGCCCGAGGGGCTGATCACCGCCAGTTGCGATGACCAGCAGTACGGCTGCTGGATAAACCTTACCCGTGCAACCGTGCACAACCTGACGGCAGACGGTGACTGGGCGATCGGGCTTCCAGGCTCGACCCGATCGGATGCCGTGCTCATCCCCAGTTCCGAAATTCCAAAGGGTGGATACTCGATCGGGAATTGGCCGGACTTGCCATCGAAGTACGCCGACCGTTTCACGCTGACCGGCTATCAGAAAGTCCTCTGGCGAAAGACCGACGGCAGCGGCATCTCCGGCACCCCATCAGTTCCGGCGCTGGTGGCCTACACCCGCACGGCGATGTTGGACGAGGCCTCGGTCGAGGCCTTGCAACCCACGTTCGAACTCACCCTGCAGCAACTGGTCACGGACGCACTGAATACCCCGAATGCGGACCCAGCCGTCCTGACCCGCGTGCACCAGCGGGTGCCGACACCAGACGCGGAAACACTCTATGCCGTGTTGATGCTCTACCTGTCGCAGCGCAGCCCGCTGGATACGGAGGCCTGCCAGGTACTACGCGGCGCTTTGAAGCAGATCATCTCGGTTGCAAGCTTGTGCCAGAAGTTGAAGGACGCCACCGCGGGCACATTCTCCGAGGCATTGCGCACATCGCTGAGCCAGCAGAGCCGTGTACCGGATGCGGAGCTTGCGGGAGTAATGCTTTGGTATGCCCAACAACAGGAAGTACCTGAGAATGACCTGAAAACGCTCTATCTCACGTTGGCCAGTACGATGCCCGAGACTGTGTTCTGGCGCTGCGTCCTGTTCGGTTGCCAGTCGCAAGGTCCGTACCCTGCCGCCCACCTCCCCACTCGGGAATGGCTGGACGGTGTTCGGTCGGTGCTTGACGGCCAAGTGCAGGAGGAATCGCTTGAGGACTTGCTGAAACGGGGCGGCTACATCGCAATGCGCCGGCCAGCGGATGCACCAGAGCTGGATGAACCTCATGACCCAGCAGGCCTGGGTGCCCCCGGCATCCCGTTCGAACCCGCGATCGCAGGGGCCTATGCCGGACACCACGGCATCACCCTGTACCACGACGAAGCGCATTTCTGGTTGCCGAAAACCGTCCAGGAAAATACCGTCACCGGCCCTGTTCAGCTGGCGTACACCGCACATGACATTGCCGTGAACAAGGTGACCGACGCGGCTGGCCTGAGCAGTGAAGTGAAAGCCTATGACTGGCGATTCCTGACCCCCATCGAAATCCTCGATGCCAACGACAACACCAGCAAAGTCGCGCTGGATACGATGGGGCGGGTCAGGCATACGCGTTTTCATGGCACCGAGACCGCAGCCGGCGAGACGGTACCGAAAAATGCAGGCTACGACCCTGATCGCCCATTCGAGCCACCACTCACCGTCGAAGACGCCGTGAAACTGAACGACAGCAAGAACGTGCCTGTGGCGCAGGCATTCACGGTCATCGCCGACAGCTGGATGCCCCTGAAACTGCTGGCGGACGGCTCCCGTTCCGATCAGCGCTGCAGCGAGCGGGAGTGGCAACGCGACGCCGAGCGCCTGCAACGCGACGGTATCGTTGCACAGCCAACGATGGAAGGCCGTGCGCCCCCCCACGTCATTCAGATCCAGACCGATCGCTACGACGATGACCCACAGCAACAGGTGCGCGTGCAAGTGATGTTGAACGGCGGCGGGCAAGTACTGCAAACCGCCATCCGCAACCCGGAAGGTGAAGCCTTCGTTTTCGATACCGAAACGGGTGGGCTGAAGACGGACGACGATGGCAACGCACTGATCGAGCACGCGGCTGTCCGCTGGGCGGTGACCGGCAAGACCGAGTTCGACAACAAGGGCCAACCCGTGCGCGTCTGGCTGCCTTTCTATCTCAACGACTGGCATTGGGTGAGCAATGACAGCGCCCGCAAGAACAACGAAGGCATCTATGCCGATACTCACATCTACGACGCACTGGGCCGGGAATGCAAAGTCGTGCGAGCGGCCGGCGAAGCGGTTGACGGTGAATGGGCGAACTACGAGCAACGCGTGCAGGCCTACCCCTGGTTCACGGTCGCGGAGGATGAGAACGACACCTGGAAGGATGTGATCGAGCGGGCAAAGCGCAAGCGCGGCCAGTGACAACTGGAGCCGGGGGAACGGGCAGGGGCTGACCTGGAGAGAGCAGCCCTTGCCCGACTTGCCACTGACTGTTACCGCAGAAGCAACAATCCCCTGCGACATTTTGTCTTTTTTTCTTACAACTTCCCCTATATCCTCCCCGCCGCAAGCTGAATCGCTTCACCGACCACCTTTCGCAGCCATTCCCTTTTCGAAGACCCGCGTTTCGTCGCGCTTGCCGTTTCCTCAACAATCAAAAGATAGCGCTATCTCATGTTGCAACTGCCCAAGACCCGCTACTCCGGCCTCGCCCTAGCCACCCTGCTCGGCGGCCTCTCAACCACCACCACCGCCAACGAACTGTTCGCCAAGGATTCCCCCTGGATGCTCGGCGACTGGGGTGGCACCCGCAGCGAGCTGCTGGAGAAAGGCTACGACTTCACCCTCGGCTACACCGGCGAGATGGGCAGCAACCTGCACGGCGGCTACAGCCACGACCGCGCCGCGCGCTACAGCGACCAGTTCACCTTCGGCGTGAACATGGACCTGCAGAAGATCCTCGGCTGGCAGGACACCGAGTTCCAGCTCACCGTCACCGAGCGCCATGGCGACAACATCAGTAACGACCGCATCAACGACCCACGCGTCGGCGGCTTCACCTCGGCCCAGGAAGTCTGGGGCCGTGGCGAAACCTGGCGGCTGACGCAGATGTGGATCAAGCAGAAATACTTCGACGGCGCGCTGGATGTGAAATTCGGCCGCTTCGGCGAGGGCGAGGACTTCAACAGCTTCCCCTGCGACTTCCAGAACCTGGCCTTCTGCGGCTCGCAGGTGGGCAACTGGGTCGGTGGCATCTGGTACAACTGGCCGGTCAGCCAGTGGGCCCTGCGCGTGCGCTACAACCTGAACGACGAACTCTACGCCCAGGTCGGCGTGTACGAGCAGAACCCCTCCAACCTCGAAAGCAACAACGGCTTCAAGCTCAGCGGCAGCGGCACGCAAGGCGCGGTCATGCCGGTGGAACTGGTGTGGAGCCCGCGCCTCAACGGCCTGAAAGGGGAATATCGCGCCGGCTACTACTACAGTAATGCCAAGGCACAGGATGTACTCAAGGACAGCCACGGCACGCCAGCCGCCATCAGCGGCGCCGCCTATCGCAGCAGCTCGAGCAAGCACGGCCTGTGGCTGGGCGCCCAGCAGCAGGTGACCTCGCAGGCCAGCGACCAGTCCCGCGGCCTGAGCCTGTTCGCCAACGCCACGGTGCACGACAAGAAGACCAATGCCATCGACAACTATGTTCAGGCAGGTGTGGTTTACAAAGGGCCGTTCGATGCCCGCGCCAAGGACGACATCGGTTTCGCCCTGGCCCGCGTGCACGTCAACCCTGGCTACCGCAAGAACGCCCGCCTCATCAACCAGGCCAACGGCCTGGACGACTACGACAACCCCGGCTTCCAGCCCGTGCAAGACACCGAGTACAGCGCCGAACTCTACTACGGCATCCACCTGGCCGACTGGCTCACGGTGCGCCCGAACCTGCAGTACATCCGCCACCCGGGCGGCGTGTCGCACGTCGACGACGCGCTGATCGGTGGCCTGAAGATCCAGAGCACTTTCTAACCCGACCCTTCCACACTACGGAGAACAGACGATGAGCACTGACGGTGCCAAGAATGGAACCCGCTGGCTACCGCGCCTGATGGGCGTGCTGCTGTTGCTGATGGGCCTGGCCCTGCTGGCCGGCGGCATCAAGCTGAGCCAGCTGGGCGGTTCGCTTTACTACCTGATCGCCGGGATCGGCTTCGCCCTGTCCGGCATCCTGTTGCTGGCCAAGCGCCGCATCGCCCTGGGCCTATACGGCCTGGTGCTGCTGGGCAGCACCGTGTGGGCGCTGTGGGAAGTCGGCCTGGACTGGTGGCAACTGGTGCCGCGCCTGGCCATCTGGTTCGCCATCGGCGTGGTCCTGCTGCTGCCGTGGGCCCGTCGCCCGCTGCAAGGCCCGGCTTCGAAAATCAACACCGCCCTGCTCAGCGTGGCCGTGGTGGCCTCCGGCGCGACCGCGGTCGCCAGCCAGTTCACCCACCCGGGCGAAATCCGTGGCGCGTTCAGCCGCGACGACAGCGAGATGGGCAGCGCCGCGCCGGCCATGCCGGACGGTGAATGGCAGGCCTATGGCCGCACCGAACATGGCGACCGCTACTCGCCGCTGCGCCAGATCACCCCACAGAACGCCTACCGCCTGGAAGAAGCCTGGCGCATCCGCACCGGCGACCTGCCGAGCGAAAACGACCCGGTGGAGCTGACCAACCAGAACACCCCGCTGAAGGTCAACGGCATGCTCTATGCCTGCACTGCCCACAGCCGGCTGCTGGCCCTGGACCCGGACACCGGCGTCGAGATCTGGCGCTACGACCCACAGGTCAAGAGCCCCTCCGGCACCTTCAAGGGCTTTGCCCACATGACCTGCCGCGGTGTCTCGTACTACGACGAGAACAGCTACGTCAGCCGTGACGGCAGCCCGGCACCGAAGGTGTCCGACGCCGGCCAGGCCGTGGCCCAGGCCTGTCCGCGCCGCCTCTACCTGCCCACCGCCGACGCCCGCCTGATCGCCATCAACGCCGACAACGGCAAGGTCTGCGAAGGCTTCGCCAACCAGGGCGTGATCGACCTGACCCGCGGCATCGGCCCGTTCACCGCCGGTGGCTACTACTCCACCTCGCCGGCCGCGATCACTCGCAGCCTGGTGATCATCGGCGGCCACGTCACCGACAACGAGTCGACCAACGAGCCGTCCGGCGTGATCCGCGCCTACGATGTGCACGATGGCCACCTGGTGTGGAACTGGGACAGCAACAACCCGGACGACACCAAGCCCCTGGCCGACGGTAAGCTGTACAGCCGCAACTCGGCCAACATGTGGTCGATCGCCAGCGTCGATGAAGACCTCGGCATGATCTACCTGCCGCTGGGCAACCAGACGCCGGACCAGTGGGGCGCCGACCGCACCCCGGGCGCCGAGAAGTACAGCGCCGGCATCGTCGCCCTGGACCTGGCCACCGGCAAGGCGCGCTGGAACTACCAGTTCACCCACCACGACCTGTGGGACATGGACGTCGGCAGCCAGCCCACCCTGGTCCACCTGAAGACCGACGACGGCGTCAAGCCGGCGGTCATCGTGCCGACCAAGCAGGGCAGCCTGTACGTGCTCGACCGTCGTGACGGCACGCCGATCGTGCCGATCCGCGAGATCCCGGTACCGCAAGGCGCCGTGAAAGGCGACCACACCGCGCCGACCCAGGCCCGCTCCGACCTCAACCTGCTTGGCCCCGAGCTGACCGAGCAGGCCATGTGGGGCGCCACGCCGTTCGACCAGATGCTTTGCCGCATCCAGTTCCGCGGCCTGCGCTACGAAGGCCAGTACACCCCGCCGTCCGAACAGGGCAGCCTGGTCTACCCGGGCAACGTCGGCGTGTTCAACTGGGGCAGCGTGTCGGTCGACCCGGTGCGCCAGCTGCTGTTCACCTCGCCGAACTACATGGCCTTCGTGTCGAAGATGATCCCCCGCGAGCAGGTGGCCGAGGGCAGCAAGCGCGAAAGCGAGACCAGCGGCGTGCAACCAAACGCCGGCGCGCCGTACGCGGTGACCATGCACCCGTTCATGTCGCCGATCGGCATCCCGTGCCAGGCGCCAGCCTGGGGTTATGTGGCGGCCATCGACCTGTTCACCAACAAGGTGGTGTGGAAGCACAAGAACGGCACCACCCGTGACAGCACCCCGGTGCCGATCGGCATGCCGGTGGGCGTGCCCAGCATGGGCGGCTCGATCGTCACCGCCGGTGGCGTCGGCTTCCTCAGCGGAACCCTGGACCAGTACCTGCGCGCCTATGATGTGAAGAACGGCCAGGAGCTGTGGAAAGGCCGCCTGCCGGCAGGCGGCCAGGCCACGCCAATGACCTACACCGGCAAGGACGGCAAGCAGTATGTGCTGGTGACCGCTGGCGGCCACGGCTCGCTGGGCACCCGCATGGGCGACTACATCATCGCCTACAAGCTGGCTGAGTAAGCCCGCCTGAGCGGTGGTGCCCGCACCACCGTTTCAACGAACGAGGCCGCTGCCAGTCCCCTGGCAGCGGCCTCGTTGCGTTTCGGGCCGCAGGTGCACTCAACCGCGCGACTCGACCCCCAGCTCATCCCACACCGACTCCGCCAGGTGGAACGTGGCATTGGCTGCGGGAATCCCGCAGTAGATCGCGCTCTGCATGATCACTTCCTTGATCTCTTCCCGCGTCACGCCGTTGTTGGCCGCCGCGCGCAGGTGCAGCTTGAGTTCGTCGTTGCGGTTCATGCCGATCAGCATGGCGATGGTGATCAGGCTGCGGGTATGCCGGGGCAGCCCGGGGCGGGTCCAGATGTCACCCCAGGCATGGCGGGTGATCATCTCCTGGAACTCGCCATTGAAGTCGTTGAGCTTCTCCAGGCTGCGGTCGACATGGGCATCGCCCAGCACCGCGCGGCGCACCTTCATGCCTGCTTCGTAGCGTTGCTTCTCGTCCACGGTCGGCTCCTCAGCGGCTCAGCAGGAAATCGAGCACGCGGCGGCTGAACGGCGCGCCGACCTCGACGTTGGACAGGTGCGCCGCCGGGAACTCGACGTACTCGGCACCCAGGATACCGGCCTGCATGAAACGACCATGTTCGGGGGTGGTGACCGCATCGGCAGTGCCGGCGACGATCAAGGTTGGTACCTGGATATGGTTGAGCTGGTCACGCAGGTCGGTATCGCGCACCGCGCCACAGTTGGCCGCGTAGCCTTCGGGCGAAGTCTGCGCCAGCATCTGGCAGATGCGCTGGGCCTGCTCCGGCTCGGCTGCGGCGAAGGCCGGGGTGAACCAGCGGGCGATCGAGGCATCGCGCAATTCGCCCATGGCCTGCCGGCCGCCCTTGAGCACCGTGTCGATACGGGTGTTCCACACCTCGTCGCTGCCAATCTTCGCCGCCGTGTTGCACAGGGTCAGGCTGAGCAGGCGCTGGCCGGCGTTGATCGCCAGCCACTGGCCGATCAGGCCGCCCATGGACAGGCCGACGAAATGGGCTGTTTCGATATCCAAGGCATCGAGCAGGGCCAGCACATCACCACCCAATTGTTCGATGGTGTAGGGGCCAGCGGTCACCAACGACTCGCCATGGCCCCGGGTGTCGTAGCGCAGCACGCGAAAATGCTCACTCCACGCCGCGACCTGCGCATCCCACATGCGCAGATCGGTGCCCAGCGAGTTGGACAGCACCAGCACCGGGGCATCGGCCGGGCCGTCGAGTTGGTAATGCAGTACGCCATCGGCCAGTTGCACGTGCGCCACAGCGGTCTCCTTTCAGGCGGTGAAACGTTGATGTTCGGCCACGGCGCGCGCCACCCAGACGCGGGCCTGGCCAAGGTAATGAGTGGGGTCGAGCAAGCGGTCGAGTTCATCGGCAGACAATTCGGCGCTGACCTGCGGCTCATCGCCGAGCACGGCACGCAGGTGGCGTTGCTCGGCCACCGCGCGCTGGCAGCACTGCTCCAGCAGGTGATGGGCACGGTCACGGCCCAGGCGCTGGGCCAGGACGATGCTGACCGCCTCGGCCAGCACCAGGCCCTGGGTGAGATCAAGGTTGCGGCGCATGCGCGCGGCATCCACCTGCATGCCCTCGGCGATCACCTGGGCCTGGCGCAGGGCGCCGGAGACCAGGCAACAGATTTCCGGCAGGGTTTCCCACTCGGCATGCCACAGGCCCAGGCTGCGCTCATGCTCCTGGGGCATGGCGGCGAACAGCGTCGAGACCAGCCCCGGCACGCGGGTGGCGGCACCGATCAGTACCGCCGCGCCCACCGGGTTGCGCTTGTGCGGCATGGTCGAGGAGCCGCCCTTGCCTGGGGCTGAAGGTTCGAACAGCTCGCCCGCCTCGGTCTGCATCAGCAGGCTGACATCGCGCCCGAACTTGCCCAGGCTGCCGGCGACCAAACCCAGCACCGAGGCGAACTCCACCAGGCGGTCGCGCTGGGTGTGCCAGGGTTGCTCGGGCACGGTCAATTCAAGCTGTTCGGCCAGCGCCTCGGTCACCGACAGGGCCTTGCTGCCCAATGCCGCCAGGCTGCCGGAGGCGCCGCCGAACTGCAGCACCAGCAGGCGCGGGCGCAGTTCCTTGAGGCGCTGGCGATGACGAGTCAGGGCGCCGAGCACGCCAGCCAATTTCATCCCCAGCGTCACCGGTGTGGCGTGCTGCAACCAGGTACGCCCCACCAGCGGCGTGTCGGCATGCTGCAAGGCCTGGCGGGCCAAGCTACCGGCCAACTTGGCGAGATCGCTTTCGATCAGCGCCAAGGCATCGCGCAGTTGCAGTACCAGGCCGCTGTCCATCGCATCCTGGCTGGTGGCGCCCAGGTGCACATAGCGCTCGGCCTCGGGCACGCCGCTGGCGACCACCTTGCCCAGCGCCTTGACCAGCGGGATCGCCGAGTTGCCGGCGATGGCGATGGCCTGCGCCAGGGCCGGCACCTCGTAGCGCTCGGCCTTGCAGGCCGCCTCGATGGCCATCACCGCCGTGTGCGGCACCAACCCGACGGCCGCCTCGGCCCGAGCCAGCGCGGCCTCGAAGTCGAGCATGCCTTGCAGCCTTCCGCGATCGGAGAAGATCTCGCGCATGGCCGGCGCGGTGAAGTAGGCATCGAACAGCTGGTTGCTCATGCAATGTCCTTAGTGATCGTGGTGCAGGTACGCCGCCTGCTTCGGCAGGCGCAGGCTGAACAGGAAGGCGATCGCCATCATGGCGGTCACATACCAGTAGAAGGTGTTCTCCATGCCCATGTTTTTCAAGTTCAGGGCCACATACTCGGCCGAGCCGCCGAACACCGCGTTGGCCACCGCATAGGCCAGCCCGACGCCCAGGGCGCGCACCTGCGGCGGGAACATCTCGGCCTTCACCAGGCCGCTGATGGAGGTATAGAAACTGACGATGCACAGCGCCAGGGTCACCAGCACGAAGGCCATGAACGGGCTGGTGACAGTCTTCAGCGCCATCAGCAGCGGCACGGTGAAAATCGTCCCCAGGGCGCCGAACAGCAGCATCGAGTTACGTCGGCCGATACGGTCCGAGAGCATGCCGAACACCGGCTGCAGGATCATGAACAGGAACAGTGCGCCGGTCATCACGAAGCTGGCGCTCTTGGCGTTCATCCCGGCCGTGTTGACCAGGTACTTCTGCATGTAGGTGGTGAAGGTGTAGAAGATCAGCGAGCCACCGGCGGTGTAGCCGAGCACCGTGATGAAGGCGGCAGCGTGATGACGGAACAGACCACTGATGGTGCCCGCCTCCTTGTCCTGGCGGTTTTCAGCGCTGCTGGTCTCTTTCAGCGAACGGCGCAGCATCAGCGAGATCAGCGCGGCGATGGCGCCGACCACGAAGGGGATGCGCCAGCCATAGGCACGCAATTCTTCCTCGGTCAGCAGCTGTTGCAGGATCACCACCACCAGCACCGCCAGCAACTGCCCACCGATCAGGGTGACGTACTGGAACGAGGCGAAGAAACCACGCTGCCCGCGCAAGGCCACTTCGCTCATGTAGGTGGCGGTGGTGCCATATTCGCCGCCCACCGACAGCCCCTGGATCAGCCGCGCCAACAGCAGCAGGGCCGGCGCCCAGGCGCCGATGCTGGCGTAGGTGGGCAGGCAGGCGATGATCAGCGAGCCGAAGCACATCATCAGCACCGAAGTCATCAGCGAATTCTTGCGCCCATGGCGGTCGGCCAGGCGGCCGAAGATCCAGCCGCCGATGGGGCGCATCAGGAAGCCGGCGGCGAACACCCCGGCGGTGTTGAGCAATTGGACGGTGGGGTCATCGGAGGGGAAGAAGGCCGGGGCGAAGTAGATCGCGCAGAAGGCGTAGACATAGAAGTCGAACCATTCCACCAAGTTGCCCGACGAGGCGCCAACGATGGCGAAGATGCGCTTGCTGCGTTCTTCGCCGGTGTAATAGCTGGAAGTCATGGTGTTATTTACTCCTGGGGGGTCACTGCAAAGTCTAGACATACCCAGTAACAATCTTGTTCCACTTCAAGGTACAGGTCCCTTTGTAGGAGCGGCCTTGTGCCGCGAAAGGGGTGCAAGGCAGCCCCGGCAATCTTGAAGGGATCTTCAGATCCTGGGGCTGCTACGCAGCCCTTTCGCGGCACAAGGCCGCTCCTACAGGGGAGCGTGCCGTGTTCGAGATCACACCCGCTCGATGGCCAGCGCCAACCCTTGGCCAACCCCGACGCACATGGTCGCCAACCCTTTACGACCACCGCTCTTCTCCAACTGATGCAACGCCGTCAGTACCAGCCGCGCCCCGCTCATCCCCAGCGGATGCCCCAGGGCAATCGCGCCACCGTTGGGGTTCACCTGCGGCGCATCATCCGCCACCCCCAGCTCGCGCAGCACCGCCAGGCCCTGGCTGGCAAACGCTTCGTTCAACTCGATGACATCGAAATCCGCCACTGCCACGCCCAGGCGCTCGGTCAGCTTGCGTACCGCCGGCACCGGGCCGATCCCCATCACCCGAGGCGCCACACCGGCACTGGCCATGCCCAGCACCCGAGCACGCGGGGTCAGACCGTGCTTCTTCACGGCCTCGGCCGACGCGAGGATCAAGGCCGCCGCACCGTCGTTGACCCCCGAGGCATTGCCCGCCGTGACAGTCTTGTCCGGGCCATTCACCGGCTTGAGCTTGTTCAACGCCTCCAGCGTGGTGTCCGGACGTAGGTGCTCGTCACGCTCGACCACGGTTTCGCCTTTCTTGTGGGCGATACGCACGGGCACGATTTCCTCGGCGAAGAACCCCGCAGCCTGCGCGACGGCCGCCTTCTGCTGGCTGCGCAGGGCAAAGGCGTCCTGGTCGGCACGCGAGATTTTGTAGTCGTCGGCGACGTTGTCGGCGGTCTCGGGCATCGCGTCCACGCCGTACTGGGCTTTCATCAACGGGTTGACGAAGCGCCAACCGATGGTGGTGTCCTCCAGCTTCATGTTGCGCGAATAGCCGCTCTCGGCCTTGCCCATCACGAATGGCGCACGGGACATCGACTCGACACCACCGGCGATGGCCAGCTCCATCTCGCCACTGGCGATGGCACGGAAGGCGGTGCCGATGGCATCCATGCCCGAGGCGCACAAGCGGTTGAGGGTCACCCCGGGAATGCTCGCTGGCAGGCCGGCCAGCAACAGCGCCATGCGCGCGACGTTGCGGTTGTCTTCACCGGCCTGGTTGGCGCAACCGAAGAACACTTCGTCGAGCTGCTCCCA
Source organism: Pseudomonas entomophila (assembly GCF_029478665.1). Lineage (GTDB taxonomy): Bacteria > Pseudomonadota > Gammaproteobacteria > Pseudomonadales > Pseudomonadaceae > Aquipseudomonas > Aquipseudomonas entomophila_F. The sequence continues at coordinate 135,726 of NZ_JARPQB010000011.1, read as the reverse complement.
CTGCACGCCCGGGTTGCGCTCTATCAGCGCCTTGAGCGGCACCGCCGCCAGGTCGTCGGCACGCACGCCGGCCAGGGCGCCGCCGAAACGGCCGATGGGGGTGCGGATGGCATCGCAGATGAATACATCACGCATCAGGCTTCTCCTGCCGTCTGACCATGGGCGGCGGCGGTGCGAGCTTCGAGGTCGCGCAGGGCGGACAGTTCGACGTCGCTCGGTGCGGCGGTTTCCTGCACGTCGTCGGCGAAGCGGATTGCCCAGCCGGTGGCGGCGATGATCTGCTCACGGGTCACGCCCGGATGGATCGCGGTGACCACGAACTCGTGGGTGCCCTCTTCCGGTTCCATGATGCACAGGTCGGTGATGATGCCGACCGGCCCCTCTCCCGGCAGGCCCAGGCGCTTGCGCGAATCGCCGCCTTCGCCATGGCCGACCGAAGTGATGAAGTCGAGCTTGTCGACGAACGCCCGTGGCGACTGCTTGAGGATGATCAGCACCTGCTTGGCGGAGCCGGCGATCTCCGGCGCGCCGCCAGCGCCCGGCAGGCGGGTCTTCGGCGCATGGTAGTCACCCACCACGGTGGTGTTGATGTTGCCGAAGCGGTCGACCTGGGCGGCGCCAAGGAAACCGACATCGATACGCCCGCCCTGCAGCCAGTAGCGGAAGATCTCGCCGGTCGGCACCACGGTGTCGGCGGTCTCGGCCAGCTCGCCATCGCCGATCGATAGCGGCAGCACGCTGGGCTTGGCACCGATCGGGCCGGACTCGTAGATCAGCACCACGTCGGGTGACGAGGTCAGGCGCGCCAGGTTGGCAGCCTTGGACGGCAAGCCGATGCCGACGAAGCAGACGGCGCCGTTGCGCAGGCGACGGGCAGCGGCGACGGTCATCATTTCGGAAGTGGAGTAGCTCATTGCGCGGCCTCCGCGGTGCTGGCCAGCCTGGCCTGGAATTCATTGAAGTCTGCGGTGCCGCGGATGTAGGTATCGATCCAGGCAGAGAACGACTCACGGTTGCGGGCGATCGGGTCCCAGGCCTGGTAGAAGCGGTTGTCGCGCTCGTAGTAACCGTGGGCATAGGACGGATGGGCGCCGCCAGGCACAAGGCATACCGCGCTGAGTGCCCAGGTCGGCAGCACGCAGGCGTTCATCGGCGCATTCAGTTCATCGACGATCTCTTCGACGGTGACGATGCAGCGCTTGGCCGCCAGGGCCGCTTCCTTCTGTACGCCCAGAATGCCCCACAGCAGCACATTGCCTTTGCGGTCGGCCTTCTGCGCGTGGATCACAGTGACGTCCGGACGTACCGACGGCACGGCGGCGAGCACTTCGCCGGTGAACGGGCAGGTGACACTCTTGATCAGCGGGTTGACCTTCGGCAGGTCGGAGCCGGCGTAGGCACGCAGTACCGCGAACGGCAGCCCGGAGGCACCGGCGACATAGGCGTTGGCCAGGTCGGCATGGCTGTGTTCCTCGATTTCGATCGCATGCGGCCATTGTTTCTCGACGGCGTCACGCAAGCGGTGCAGCGAACCGACACCGGGGTTGCCGCCCCAGGAGAAGATCAGCTTGCGCGCACAGCCGGCACCGATCAGTTGGTCGTAGATCAGGTCCGGGGTCATGCGCACCAGGGTCAGGTCGCGCTTGCCCTGGCGGATGATCTCGTGGCCCGCGGCGGTCGGGATCAGGTGGGTGAAGCCTTCGAGGGCGACGCTGTCGCCATCCTGGATGAACTGCTTCACGGCCTCGTGAAGCGAGAGGATTGCTGCCATTGGAGACTCCTGGTCAGGACGAGTCGGGTCAGTGAGCAGCGGGCCGATGCATCGCTGCGATGGGCCCAGATTAAGGAGAATGCTGGCAGCGTTACAATCCGATAATCGCACTAACGTTCGATTATCGAACGTTTTGTTACCTGATCGACATGTACTCAACTGTAGGAGCCGGCCTTGCCGGCGAACCAGGCAACGCGGTGGCTGGCACCGGCGTTGCCGGTGTTCGCCGGCAAGGCCGGCTCCTACAGGGAACAGCGCCAGGTCAGGTTGCGTCGGCGTGGCTCACCAGCCCTTTCACCACCACCCCCACGGTGGCCAAGGCCGCCGGCACCAGCAACGCCGTCAGCACCTGCTCGAAACTCCACCCCAGCCCAAGCAAGGTCGCCCCGCTCCAAGCCCCCAGAATCGCTCCGAACCGCCCGATCCCGAGCATCCACGACACCCCGGTGGCCCGCCCCTGGGTGGGGTAGAACCGTGCCGCCAGTGAAGGCATGGCCGACTGCGCCCCGTTGACGCACATGCCGGCGATCAGCACCAGGGTCGCCAGCAGGGTGATGTTGCCCAGGCTCTGCCCCACCGCATAGGCGAACACGCCAGCCAACAGGTAGAACAGGCCGATCACCTTGTGCGGATTGAAGCGGTCCATGGCCCAGCCCACCACCACCGCGCTGAGCACACCACCAAACTGGAACAACGCACCGATGAACGCGGCCTGCTCCATGCTCGCGCCGCTGTCGCGCATCAAGGTCGGCAGCCAGCTGGTCAGCAGGTAGACGATCACCAGGCCCATAAAGTAGGTCAGCCACAACAGCATGGTGCCCAAGCCATAGGTTGCAGAGAAGATCACGGCAAATACATTACGCGTGGCGACGGCCTTCTGCTCCGGCACACTGAAGCTCGACGCTTGCGCGACCACCGTCGGCGCAATGGGTGCCAGGGTCTTGCGAATCCTGTCCACACTGCGGTTGCGCACCACCAGGAAACGCGCCGACTCCGGCAGCCAGGCCAACAGCACCAGCGCCAGCAGCAAGGGCAGCACCCCGCCGATCACCAGCAGGCTGTGCCAGCCATAGGCCGGGATCAGCTTGGCGGACATGAAGCCGCCACCGGCCATGCCCAGGTTGAAACCACAGAACATGCTGGTCACCAGCAGCGACTTGAGACGCTCCGGCGTGTACTCGGAGAGCAACGTGGTGGCATTGGGCATGCCCGCGCCCAGGCCGAGGCCCGTGAGAAAGCGCAGTACCAACAACTGATCGACATTACTGGCGTAGGCCGAGGCCAGGCTGAAACCACCGAACACCAGCACTGCCGCCACCAGCACGCCCTTGCGCCCGAAACGGTCGGCCAGCGGGCCGGAACCCAGCGCGCCAAATACCATACCGATCAACGCGGCGCTCATCACTGGGCCAAGGCTGGCGCGGTCGATCCCCCACTCCTGGGACAACGCCGGGGCGATGAAGCCCATGGCCGCGGTGTCGAGGCCATCAAGAAAGACAATCAGGAAGCACAGGATGACCACCCGCCACTGATAACGCGACAGGGGCTGGTCATTGATGAACGTCTGGACGTCGAGGCAGCGGCCGACGGTGGATTGCGGTTTGTTCATTATTGTTATCCAGGAGAGAGGCGCAGGCAGGCGACTGCGTAAAAGTAAACGCAGGGGCAGGAAACTTCTCGGATATACAGGCGCGGGATCAGCCTGAGAGCAATGGCACCGTGCGCGGGTGCGGCCGCGACAACGATAGAGGCGTTTTCATGGGGAGCCCTTCTGGCCTGTTGTTATTGTCGGGTCGGCAAAGCCGACTCGTGCGACAGACATTAATCAGCAGGCGTGGACTGCGCAATTCACTGGAAACGAGATTGTGCGTTTATCGAACAGGAAAGCAGGTGAGCTGTTCGATTAGGTAATGCATAACTTACCTGTAGGAGCGGCTTCAGCCGCGATCACCCGCTAAGCGGGTGCCAGACACCGCGCTGCCTGCATCGCGGCTAAAGCCGCTCCTACAGATTTTTGCAAACCCGTGAGGCTCGGCGAGTCAACCGAACAACTGATGACAAAGGTCCCGGCTGGCCGCCAGCAGGATCGGCAGGAAACGCTGCTCCAGCTCGCTGCGGCTGACCCGCCCAACATGAGTACTGACATTCAGCGCCGCCAGCACCTGCCCGGAGGCATCGTAGATCGGCACGGCAATCGAGCGCAGCCCTTGCTCCAGCTCCTGGTCGACCACGCACCAACCCTGTTGACGTACCTGCTGGATGCAGGCGAACAACGACGCCGGATCATGCAGGGTACGACTGGTTCGGGCCTTGAGGTCGGCGCGCTCCAGGTATTCGTGAAGGCTGGCGTCGTCGAGCGCCGCCAGGAGAATGCGCCCCATCGACGTGCAGTAGGCCGGCAGCCGTCCGCCCACCGAAAGGTCCACCGAAATCAGCCGCTCCACCGTGGCCGAACGCGCTATATAAAGGATGTCGTCACCTTCGAGGGTAGCCATGTTGGCCGCCTCGTGGAGCTGGTCGCTGATCCGATCCAGGTAGGGTTGGGCCGAAACCGCCAGCGGGGTCGAGGACAGGTAGGCATGGCCCAGCGTCAGTACCTTGGGCAGCAGCGAGTAGGTACGGCCATCGGTGGTCGCATAGCCCAGCTTGATCAGGGTGTGCAGGCAACGGCGCACGGCCGCGCGGGGGATTTCCGTGCGATGGCTGATCTGGGCGATGGTCAGGTGCCGCTTGCGCTCCTGGAAGGCTTGGATCACCGCCAGGCCGCGGGCCAGGGAAGTCATGAAGTCCGGATCGCCAGTGAACGCCTGGATACGCTTGGCCGCCGAAGCCACGATCGGGGGTGCCATGGCAGGCGTCGCGCCCTTTGCGGGTTCGTTTGCCAAGGGGCCGTTGGTTTCTTCGCTCATGGACTCGCCTCAAAAAAACGCTGGTTTGTGCGATTATCGAACGAACGGCCGATAATCGCAATTGACCGCTGACACTTTTGCTTATACCTTTCCCCTGCCACATGTGGCTTCTTTGGAGAGACTGGTCAGGTACCCACCGCAGAAGTCCCAGGCAACGGCCTCGCCCTCCCGCGAGGCCGTTTTCATTTCAGCCGCTCGAAGTAAACTTCCACGCTTCACGGCGTTGAACTTCCTGACGACCGAAGGGACCAATGCCCACGCCAGTCATTGACAACTTCGGTGACCTTGTCAGTAACAAGTAAAGAACGATAGTCTTCGACTTGGCGATTGCTATAATCGACTCCGTTGATTGCCCACTCGCACTATTACGGATCCAATCGACCCACCTTCGTCGCTTTCCGACCTTCAGGCCCATTGCCTCAGGCATGGCTTGTCCAGTGGTGATCAAAGGCACTTTTCCAGGTCGCCCTTCACTCCCCACCGCGTGTCCTCGCGACGAATCATTTCGCGCTGGCGGTGCGCCCACACGTTAATTGTGTCCTTCAACGCCAGCGCCAAACTTCAACCTATTCAGGTATTACTGTGACGAAAGAAGAACTGCGCGCGGAACTCGAGCGCCAGGCCGAACGTTACAAGGATGTATACGGTGGCGAAGTCACCACCTATGCCGCGCAACCCGAACCAGAACGCAAACCCTGGCGTAAACGCGCCACTGTCCGTGACCAGGCCTTTGCCCAGGAACTGGAAAAGATGGAGAAGGAACTGCGCGCCGAAGGTGATGAACCTGCGTGATGCCATCGCGCCATCGGCGATCGCCCTGGCGCGCGTTGAGCGTGGTCGGAACAGCCTCGGTGAAATGGATTCACACAAATTTCATACAACCGTTTGAAATTTGAACCGCAATCAACCTACGCATCAAATCTCTGATTTTTATAGAAATTGCCGAATTTTCCGCGCACTTTCGCCAACCATCGTATTGCCAGCTTCACCGCCTGCAACAGATGCCTGCCTGCCATCGGTCAGCGGCGGGTGCATCGATTGCCATGGTTTTCTGGCATAATCCCGCCCCCCTAAGACCGCCAGAAAACCTTCATGATCGATTTATTCAGCGGACTGGATGCCTGGGTTATCGTGAGCCTGACGCTCGCTTTGACCTTCGTCCTCGCATTCGAGTTCATCAATGGCTTTCATGACACCGCCAACGCGGTAGCCACTGTCATCTATACCAAAGCCATGCCACCGCACCTGGCCGTGTTCTTCTCCGGTGTGTTCAACTTCCTCGGGGTTCTGCTCGGCGGTGTCGGGGTGGCCTACGCCATCGTCCACCTGCTGCCGGTCGAACTGCTGATCAATGTGAACACCGGGCACGGCCTGGCCATGGTCTTCTCGTTGCTGGCCGCGGCCATCACCTGGAACCTGGGCACCTGGTACTTCGGTATCCCGGCCTCCAGCTCGCATACCCTGATCGGTTCGATCCTCGGTGTCGGCCTGGCCAATGCACTGATCAGCGACATCCCACTGGGCGATGGCGTGAACTGGCAGAAGGCGATCGACATCGCCACGTCGCTGGTCCTCTCGCCAATGGCTGGCTTTGCCGTTGCAGCCCTGGTGCTGCTCGGCCTGAAGTGGTGGCGCCCGCTGTCGAAGATGCACAAGACGCCCGAACAGCGCCGCAAGCTCGACGACAAGAAGCACCCACCGTTCTGGAACCGCCTGGTGCTGGTGATCTCGGCCATGGGCGTGAGCTTCGTGCACGGCTCCAACGACGGCCAGAAAGGCATCGGCCTGATCATGCTGGTACTGATCGGTATCGTCCCGGCCAAGTTCGTCCTCGACCTGAACAGCACCACCTACCAGATCGAGCGTACCCGCGACGCGACGATGCACCTGAGCCAGTTCTACCAGCGCAACTCCGCCACCCTCGGCGAGTTCCTGGCACTGGGCAAGGCGCAATCCAGCGACCTGCCGGAGCAGTTCAGCTGCAACCCGCAGCAGACCGAACCGACCATCGCCGCCCTGCAGTCCTCGCTCGCCGGCGTGACCGACTACCGCGCCCTGAGCGCCGAGAAGCGCGTCGAAGTGCGCCGCTACCTGCTGTGCCTGGACGACACGGCGAAGAAGGTCGGCAAGCTGCCAGGCCTGGAAGCCCGTGAAAAGGCCGACCTGGAGAAGCTGCGCAAGGACCTGACCGCCACCACCGAGTACGCGCCGTTCTGGGTGATCGTTGCCGTCGCCCTGGCTCTGGGCCTGGGCACCATGGTCGGCTGGAAGCGCGTGGTGCTGACCGTCGGCGAGAAGATCGGCAAACAGGGCATGACCTATGCCCAGGGCATGTCGGCGCAGATCACCGCCGCCTGTGCCATCGGCATGGCCAACATCTTCAGCCTGCCGGTGTCCACCACCCATGTGCTCTCGTCAGGCGTGGCCGGTACCATGGTCGCCAACAAGAGCGGCCTGCAGGGCGGCACGGTGAAGACCATCCTGCTGGCCTGGGTCCTCACCCTGCCGGCCTCGATGGGCCTGGCGGCCGGCCTGTTCTGGCTGGCGTCCAAGGCCATCGGCTGAGTGACAGCACTGTAACGAAAAAGGCGCCTTCGGGCGCCTTCTTCGTTTTATAAGCCCCTACACCACCCGTGTAGGAGCGGCCTTGTGCCGCGAAAGGGGTGCGAAGCGCCCCCCTGATCTTCGATTCACCTCAAGACTGCCGGGGCTGCTGCGCAGCCCCTTCGCGGCACAAGGCCGCTCCTATAACCACAATCTGGCTTAGCGTTTTTTCCCGCCCAGCAACGACCCCATCAAACCACGCACCAACTGCCGCCCCAACTGATTGGCCGCCTGGCGTACCGCCGACTTGATCGCCTGCCCTGCCGCACTTTGCAGAAACTCCCCGGCCTTGTCGGCAAAACTGTCTTCATCCGCCTTGGGTTGCGGCGCCGGCTCCACCGGCTCACCCTTGCGCTGGGTGAGCATTTCGTAAGCCGATTCCCGATCGATCGGCTTGTCATAACGCCCCGCCAGAGGCGAGGCGCCGATCAACGCACTACGCTCGGCGGCGCTCAGTGGCCCGATCCGTGACTGGGGCGGCGCGATCAGCACCCGCTGAACCATCGCAGGCGTGCCTTTCTCCTCCAGCGTGCCCACCAGCGCTTCACCGATCCCCAGCTCGGTCAGCACCGCCAGGCTGTCGAATGCCGGGTTGGGGCGGAAACCATCGGCCACGGCGCGCAGCGACTTCTGCTCCTTGGCCGTGAACGCCCGCAGGCCGTGCTGGATACGCAGCCCCAACTGGGCGAGTACGGCATCAGGCAGGTCCCCGGGCGACTGGGTGACGAAATACACCCCCACGCCTTTGGAGCGGATCAGCCGCACCACTTGCTCCAGACGGTCTTGCAACGCCTTGGGGGTACCGTTGAACAGCAAGTGCGCCTCGTCGAAGAACAGCGCCAGCACCGGCTTGTCGGCATCACCACGTTCGGGCAACTGTTCGAACAGCTCGGCCAGCAGCCAAAGCAGGAAGGTCGCATACACCTTGGGCGCGTCGTGCACCAGGCGGCTGGCGTCAAGCAGGTGGATGCGCCCGCGACCGTCACCGTCGGCCCGCAGCAGATCCTCAAGCTGCAGGGCCGGCTCGCCGAACAACGCCTCGGCGCCCTGTTGCTCCAGGGTTGCCAACCGGCGCAGCAAGGCTTGGGTAGAGGCACTGGTCATCAGTGCGCTGTCCTCGCCCAGCAATTGGGGGTTGTCCTTCAGGTGCGCGAGCAACGCTTTGAGGTCTTTCAGATCAAGCAACAGCAGCCCTTCGCGGTCAGCCACCTTGAAGGCCGCATACAGCGCAGCCTGCTGGCTGTCGGTCAGCTCGAGCAGATTACCCAGCAACAAGGGGCCCATGTCGCTCAAGGTGGTGCGCAAGGGATGCCCGGATTGCCCGGCGACATCCCACAAGGTAACCGGATAAGCCTGAGGCCTGTGGTTCAACCACGACATCCCGGCGATCCGCTCGGCCACCTTGCCCTGGGGCGCGCCGCTGGCACCCAGGCCACACAGGTCACCCTTCACATCCGCGGCGAACACCGCGACACCGGCATCGCTGAACAGCTCGGCCAGGTGCTGCAAAGTGACTGTCTTGCCGGTACCGGTCGCCCCCGCCACCAGACCATGGCGATTGGCCAGGCGCATGGCCTGTGACACGGACTGGCCATCAGGGCCGGCCCCTATAACCATTTGCGAAGAATCTGACATCTTGCTTCATCCCCTACTCAAGTTCTGCCACCTGACTGCCGATATTTCAAAATGATTCCTCCCAGAAAGACAGTAACAACCCGAAAAGGACTCACGGGAATTGTTGCACTGTTTTCCAGCCGTGCTTTGTGCGAACGACCCGATAACAAAACCTTAGCGGACGCATCACGTCATGAATAAAAGCCTTCGTTTCAGCCACAAGATTCTTCTGGCGGCATCACTGATCGTGATCCTCGCCTTCAGCCTGTTCACCCTCTACAACGACTACCTCCAGCGTAATGCCATTCGCGCCAACCTGGAGAACTACCTGGCTGAAATGGGCGAATCGACGTCCACGAACATTCGCAACCTGTTCGAAGGGCGGATAAAACTGGTCGAGAACGTCGCCCAGAACCTCGCCCAGTCGCCACAGAACGCCGGCGCCCTGCTCGGCCAGAACGCCCTGACCTCGAGCTTCCTGACCATCTACCTGGGCCAGCCCGACGGTACCTTCACCGTGCGCCCCGACACCAAGATGCCCGACGGCTACGACCCGCGCGTACGCCCGTGGTACAAGGATGGCCTGAACGCCAATGGGCCGATGCTCACCGAGCCCTATATCGACATGGCCACCAACAAGATGGTCATCTCGATCGTCGCCACCGCCTCGCGCTCGGTCGGCGTGGTCGGTGGCGACCTGGCACTGGACGGCCTGGTGGAGATCATCAACGCGCTGAACTTCGGTGGCATGGGCTACGCCTTCCTGGTCAATGACCAGGGCAAGATCCTGGTGCACCCGGACAAGAACCTGGTGATGAAGTCGCTGTCGGACCTGTTCCCGCAGAACACCCCGCGCCTGTCCGGTGACCTGACCGAGGTCGAGCTCAACGGCCAGACCCGCCTGCTCACCTTCACCCCGGTCAAGGGCCTGCCTTCGGCCAACTGGTACATCGGCCTGTCGGTGGACAAGGACAAGGCTTTCTCGATGCTCAGCACCTTCCGCACCTCGGCGGTGATCGCCACCCTGGTGGCGGTGGTGATCATCATTGCCCTGCTGGGCTTGCTGATCAACGTGCTGATGCAACCGCTGCACACCATGACCCGCGCCATGGCGAACATCGCCGAGGGCGAAGGCGACCTGACCCGTCGCCTGGAGATCCACAACCACGACGAGTTCGGCATCCTCGGGACCGCCTTCAACCGTTTCGTCGAGCGTATCCACGGCTCGATCCGCGAAGTGTCGTCGGCCACCGAGCAGGTCAACGAAGTGGCCCTGCGGGTGATCAGCGCCTCCAACTCGTCGATGAGCAACTCCGACGAACAGTCCAACCGCACCAACAGCGTCGCCGCCGCCATCAACCAGCTCGGCGCCGCCGCCCAGGAAATTGCCGGCAACGCCGCCCAGGCCTCGCAACATGCCAGCTCCGCCCGTTTGCTGGCAGAGGAAGGTCAGCAAGTGGTGCAGCGCAACATCGATGCGATGAACCGCCTGTCGGACCTGATCGTCACGTCGAGCGAGCATATCGAGACGCTCAACAACAAGACCGTCAACATCGGCCAGATCCTCGAAGTGATCACCAGCATCTCCCAGCAGACCAACCTGCTGGCGCTGAATGCCGCGATCGAGGCCGCCCGCGCCGGCGAAGCCGGGCGTGGTTTCGCCGTGGTGGCAGACGAAGTACGCAACCTCGCCCACCGCACCCAGGAGTCGGCGCAACAGGTACAGAAGATGATCGAGGAGCTGCAGGTCGGCGCCCGCGAGTCGGTCGACACCATGGGCCAGAGCCAACGTCACAGCCAGGACAGCATGGACATCGCCAACCAGGCCGGTGAACGCCTGGGCAGCGTCACCCAGCGCATTGGCGAGATCGACGGCATGAACCAGTCGGTGGCCACCGCCACCGAGGAACAAACCGCCGTGGTCGACTCGATCAACATGGACATCAACGAAATCAACATGCTCAACCAGGAAGGGGTCGAGAACCTGCAGGCCACCCTGCGCGCGTGCTCGGACCTGGAGCAGCAGGCCGGGCGCCTGAAGCAGCTGGTCGGTAGCTTCCGGATCTGACCTGGAGCCGCCTGCGGGCGCTCCCATGGAGAACAGCGTTCGCTGTGGGAGCAAGTGCAGGCCGGCCCTGCCCAGGATAGGCACAGGATGCCCTCTGGCCCGGCTTTGCCGGGTTTCGCCAGCAAGGCTGACTCCTACAGGTCAAGTCACAGCAGTGATTTGGCAACCTGCCGAGCACAGGGCTCGTCAGCGCAATTCATCACATCCCAGAGCTCGGCGGCACCGGGGAACTCGGTGCCGTCTTCATCGCTCAGCGCATCCGGATCGAAACGGGCCAGGCAACCCTCGCCCAAGGTGGGCGGCGCCACGGCGCCGGCCTTGTCACGTGGGTCTGTCATAGGCCAATGCTCGCCTCAGTTGAACACGACAGTCTTGTTGCCGTGGACCAGCACGCGGTCTTCCAGGTGATAACGCAGGCCGCGGGCCAGGACCATCTTCTCCACGTCACGGCCGAAGCGGACCATGTCCTCGATGCTGTCGGCGTGGCTGACACGCACCACGTCCTGCTCGATGATCGGGCCGGCATCCAGCTCCTCGGTGACATAGTGGCAGGTCGCGCCGATCAGTTTCACGCCACGCAGGGCCGCCTGGTGGTAAGGCTTGGCACCAACGAACGAGGGCAGGAAACTGTGGTGGATGTTGATGACCTTTTCCGCGTATTCCTGGCACAGCTGCGGCGGAAGAATCTGCATGTAGCGCGCCAGCACCACGGCGTCGGCCGCGTATTCCTGAACCAGGCGCGAAACCTCGGCGAACGCCGGCTGCTTGTCCTTCGGGTCGACCGGCACATGGTGGAACGGAATACCGTGCCACTCGACCATGCTGCGCAGGTCGTTGTGGTTGGAGATCACGCAAGGGATCTCGCAGTCCAGCTCGTCGGTGTGCCAACGGTGCAGCAGGTCGGCCAGGCAGTGCGACTCACGGCTGGCCATCAGCACCACGCGTTTCTTCTGCGCGGAATCAGTGATACGCCAGGTCATGGAGAACTCTTCTGCGATCGGCGCGAAGGCCTCGCGGAAAGCCTCGATACCGAACGGCAGGGATTCTGCGCGGATCTCATGGCGCATGAAGAACCAGCCGCTCTGTTCGTCGGAGTGATGGCTGGCCTCGTTGATCCAGCCATTGTAGAGGGCCAGGAAATTACTGACTTTTGCCACGATGCCGACACGGTCGGGGCAGGCAATCACCAGTCGATAGGTGCGCATGAGAAAGACTCCAGAAACTTCGCAAAGGGCCCATTCTAGCGGGCCGCTGGGAAAAACGCAGTATCGATCGACACACTGCGCGGGCCAGCCATACTCCACGGCCAACGCAGGACATACCCCTTCTTTCAACGGGGAGATGACCCTGTCCCGCATGAATATGTAAATTTTTCTTAACCTAACAGTGGCGCTATCACTCGCCATCATTAATTGATTCAATATTTTTTTATTGTTTACTTGCGAGTATCGCCTGTCTATTATTGCCCTCACTGTCCCCTACACATGAATTAAGGAACGCTCCATGTCCCTGATCAACGAATACCGCGCCACCGAAGAAGCCATCAAGGAACTTCAAGCTCGCCTGGCCAACCTGTCGCAAGACGACAAGCTGAAGAAAGAGCTGGAATTCGAAGGCAAACTGCGCACCCTGATGGGCGAATACTCCAAGTCCCTGCGTGACGTGATCGCCCTGCTCGATCCGGAAAGCAAACTGAGCAAAGCGCCACGCGGCACTGCCAAAACCACCACTACCAAGCGCGCGCGCAAGGTCAAGCAGTACAAGAACCCGCACAATGGCGAGGTTATTGAAACCAAGGGTGGCAACCACAAGACCCTGAAAGAGTGGAAAGCCAAGTGGGGCGGCGACGTCGTCGAAAGCTGGGCCACCCTGCTGGACTGATTCGCGCACCGCGCTTCAGTTTCAACTTCAAGAACGCCGGCATTTGCCGGCGTTTTTGTTTATCCATTCCCTTCAGATCTGGAACTGCGCTTTCAGTTGTCCGGCATGGGCCCGCCAAGCCTCCAGCACCTTCCGGCCGGCCTCGTCGGCACTGGCCAAGCTGCTCTGGCACGCCACCTCGAAGTCGCCGAGTGTATTGGGGGCTCCCCACTTCGGGTCGCTCAGGCGTTGCTGACAGAAACCATGCCAACGTGCGAGCTCCTGCTCATCAAGCGTGTCGGCAAAGTTGCGTGCACGGTAGCGGAACAGTAACTCCGGCAAGCGCGGATCATCGAACATCCAGTGCCCTTGACCCAGTTGAGCTGGATCCACGCTTCGCACTTGCTCGCATAAGCGCCGATCGCGATCCCCGAAGAAACCGTCATACAGCTGTTGTTCCGGATCCTCCGTCGGGGCAAAAGCTTCTTCTTCGAAGATAATATCCAGCTTGTCGCGCCAGGTTGCCTGCTGATTGGCCAGATGGTCAGCATGCGACTGCAACGTCGACATATCGATCCCCAGCCGCTGCTGATCGTGGGCACGTATTACCGATAACGGGGCCACGACTGGGCAACGATTGATATGCACCAACTTCAACGGCACCGGTAATTCACCCTCGGCCATGTCTTCACGGCGCGTGTACAAGCGCTGACGCAACACTTGCGCACTTTCCTTCAGTAACGGCGCGCTGTCCTGACCCAGGTCACACACAATCAACGCGTTGCGATTGCGCGGGTGCCAGGCCAGCGGCAACACCACGCCGATATAGTTACGTTCCGCCGAAAAACGACCGGAGACATGCACCAAAGGCTGCAACAGACGAATCTGCTCCATCACTTTATGTTTGCTGCGCAACTGGAACAGCCAGTCATACAACTTCGGTTGCCGATCACGAATCAATCGGGCCAGGGCGATGGTTGCCCGCACGTCGGAAAGCGCTTCATGGGCATGGCCGTGCTCGATGCCATTGGCCTTGCTGAGCAACTCCAGGCGCAAGCTGGTGCGCCCGTCCTGCTGCGGCCAGACGATCCCCTCGGGGCGCAAGGCGTAGGCGGTACGCACGACGTCGATCAGGTCCCAGCGGCTGTTGCCGCCCTGCCACTCGCGGGCGTAGGGGTCGAAGAAGTTGCGATAGAGGCTGTAACGGGTAACCTCATCATCGAAGCGCAAGGTGTTGTAGCCGGCGCCACAGGTACCTGGGCGCGCCAGCTCGGTGTGCACGCGCGTCATGAACTCGGCCTCGCACAGCCCCTGGTTGGCTAGCTGCTGCGGCGTGATGCCAGTCACCAGGCAAGCGGCCGGGTGCGGGAGGATATCGTCCGAGGGGCGGCAGTAAAGGTTGATCGGCGCCTCGATCTCGTTGAGATCGAGGTCAGTGCGCACACCGGCCATCTGCAGCGGGCGGTCGCAACGCGGATTGATGCCGGTGGTTTCGTAGTCGTGCCAGAAGATGCTGGAGCTCACGGGGTCTTCCTGTAACAAGGTCGACCAGAGTCTAGCGGGCTGTGTGGGGCCTGGGCCAGCGCTCAGGCAGAAGCATTCACGGGGCGGAAGCTGAAGAAGACACGCAGGGAGCGCACGAACTCATCGTATTCCTGGGGGGCCTGCAGCAGCATGAAGCCGGCATCGTAGTGCCCCGGCGTCTCGTCTTCGCGGCACCACAGGCAACTGGCGGTGAGGTTGATGAACTGCAGCCCGCCGCCGGCCAGCGGCACGCGCAGTTGCAGCTCGAAGTCCGGCCCTACCAGGACCGGCAACTGGCTGATCAGCATCAGGCCATCTTCGGATGCGTTGCCCAGGTAACCGATCTGCTGGTCGGTGAAGCGGTTGAAGACCTTGAGCACGCAGGGGAGCTGATGGCGTTGGATATGGCGTTCGATGAACATGGTCGCAGCGCGTTCCTGTACCTGGAGCCAGGAAGACAAGGTACTGGCGATAATCGATACAACATGTTTAACAGATTAGCCCAGTCGGCGGCACCCTCTACATGAAATCATGGAAACCTTGGTATTAACGCCAAGGTGTAGTGTTCACCGGATTGGCCACCGCCGCTTCCGTGCCACGCAGGTGGCCCAGCTTCTCCAGCGTCTGCAGGCGGGCCTGGGCGCGGTAGGCGTATTCGTTGCGCGGGTACTGCTGGATCAGGTACTGATAAGTCTGCGCCGCATCGACGAAAAGCTGCTGGCGCTCCAGGCACTGGCCGCGCAGCAGCGACACTTCCGGGTGGATGAACGGGCGGGCGCGGCTGGTGCGGTCGACCTGCGACAGCTCCAGCATCACTTTCGAGCAGTCGCCACGGTCGTAAGCGCGGTAGGCGTTGTTCAGGTGATGGTCCATGGACCAGCGGGTGCAGCCGACGACACTGGCCGCCATGGTCAAAACGATCAGGGTGCGCATGGGAATTCTCCTTTGATGGCAGTGTATCGGCCTTTCTCGACAAATCTTCACAGGCATTTGCAAGCATACCTCGACCGTTCAAACGCCACCCACACGCGTGCACAGGTAGTGCAACGGAACAATGACTACAGCGAGATTCAGGAGTAGCCTTTCGCTGCGCTTCACTATAGGAGTCTGTGCATGTCCATCCGCCGCACCAAAATCGTCGCCACCCTTGGCCCCGCCAGCAACTCGCCGGAAGTGATCGAACAGCTGATCCTCGCCGGCCTCGACGTGGCACGTCTGAACTTCTCCCACGGCACGCCGGACGAGCACAAGGCCCGCGCCCGCCTGATCCGCGACATCGCCGCCAAGAACGGCCGCCACGTTGCGCTGCTGGGCGACCTGCAAGGTCCGAAGATCCGTATCGCCAAGTTCGCCAACAAGCGCATCGAACTGAAAGTCGGTGACACCTTCACCTTCTCCACCGCCCACCCGCTGACCGAAGGCAACCAGGACATCGTCGGCATCGACTACCCCGACCTGGTCAAGGACTGCGGCGTCGGTGACGAGCTGCTGCTCGACGACGGCCGCGTGGTCATGCGCGTCGAGACCGCCACCGCGGACGCCTTGCGCTGCGTGGTGATCGTCGGTGGCCCGCTGTCTGACCACAAAGGCATCAATCGCAAAGGTGGCGGCCTGACCGCGCCAGCCCTGACCGAAAAAGACAAGGCCGACATCAAGCTGGCCGCGGAAATGGACCTGGACTACCTGGCCGTGTCGTTCCCGCGTGACGCCAAGGACATGGAATACGCCCGCAAGCTGCGCGACGAAGCCGGCGGCAGCGCCTGGCTGGTGGCCAAGATCGAACGCGCCGAAGCCGTGGCCGATGACGAGACGCTGGACGGCCTGATCGCCGCCTCCGACGCCGTGATGGTGGCCCGTGGCGACTTGGGCGTGGAAATCGGCGACGCCGAGCTGATCGGTATCCAGAAGAAGATCATCCAGCACGCCCGCCGCAACAACAAGGCGGTGATCGTGGCGACCCAGATGATGGAGTCGATGATCCAGAACCCAATGCCGACCCGTGCCGAAGTGTCCGACGTGGCCAACGCCGTGCTCGACAACACCGACGCGGTAATGCTGTCGGCTGAAAGCGCCGCCGGTGCCTACCCGATCGAAGCCGTCCAGGCCATGGCGCGCATCTGCCTGGGCGCTGAAAAGCACCCGACCAACCAGAAGTCCAGCCACCGCCTGCACACCACTTTCGAGCGCTGCGACGAGAGCATCGCCCTGGCGGCCATGTACACCGCCAACCACTTCCCGGGCGTCAAGGCGATCATCGCCCTCACCGAAAGTGGCTACACCCCGCTGATCATGTCGCGCCTGCGTTCGCACGTGCCGATCTTCGCCCTGTCGCCGCACCGCGCAACGCAAGCGCGCGCCTCGATGTTCCGCGGCGTCTACCCGATCGCCTTCGACCCGGCTTCGCTGCCGGCCGACAAGGTGAGCCAGGCGGCCGTCGACGAACTGCTCAAGCGTGGGCTGGTGGAGCAAGGTGACTGGGTGATCCTGACCAAGGGCGACAGCTACCACACCATCGGTGGCACCAACGGCATGAAGATCCTGCACGTCGGTGATCCGCTGGTCGGCTGACCCCGCATTCGCCGGCAAGCCGGCTCCTACGGATACGGTGTATCCCCCGTAGGAGCCGGCTTGCCGGCGAAACGGCCAGCGCTGCTCACCGAGAAACGTCAGGCATGCTCGGTGAACACATCCGCCAAGACCTGATTGCGCGGCACCCCGGCAATGAACAGCCGCCGCGCAAACCGCTCGACACTCCCCGGCCTCCCGCACACCAGCGCCATCGTCTGCCGCGATGACAGCCGCAACCTCGCCAACGCGTCCTCCAGCTGATCCGCCAGCACCAGTTCGACACTCACACCCGCCATTTGCGACAACGGCTCGGCCAGGTAATGCCCTGCCTGATCGCGCGCCACGTGCAGCACCTTGATCTCCCCTTGATGCCCCTGGCGTAACGCCTCGCGCAGAATGCCCCACAACGGTGCAAGCCCAGTACCCGCCGCCAGCAGCCAGAGCGGGCGCCCATGCCAGTCCGGGTCGTAGTGCAATGCGCCACCGCGCAACTCGCCAAGCCTCATTGCGTCGCCCACCTGCAGTTGCCTGGCCCGGTCGCAGAATGCGCCGGGACGACTGCAATCGATGTGGAACTCCAGGAAGTCCTCTTCCCCAGGCAAGCTCGCCAATGAATAGGGCCGTGCTGCTTCACCGCACCACAGCACCAGGTGCTGCCCGGCCTGGTAGCGCAGCGGCCTGTCAGGTTGCAGGCGCAGGCGCAGCACATCGCCGAACCAGGCCAGTTCACGCACCAATGCTGGCAGGCCGTCGCGTTGCGGGTCGAACAAGGCCACCCGCAGGTCACCGCTGACCGAACACTGGCAGGCCAGCCGCCAGCCTTGCTCACGCTTGTCCATCGCCAGCGCCTCGGGCTTGGCGTCCTCGGGCAGCCCATCCAGGCAACGCACCAGGCAGGCATGGCAACTGCCGGCACGGCAGCTGTAAGGCACGGCACAGCCCGCGTCGTTGAGCGCGTCGAGCAAGTTGCTGGCGGCCGGCACTGTCCAGCGGTGTTCGCCCACGCAAAGTTCGGGCATGTGTTCTCCAGGGGGCTGATTCGAGATCGGTTCGCCGGCAAGCCGGCTCCTACGGGGTTGGGGTCGTTCTTTTCTCATTCTACGGCGCCAGCAAGAAGGATGCCCGCGCCCTGCCGACCTTGGTCCAGACCACGTGCAGGTGTTTCCCACGGCGGGGCACGGTATACTGCCGCGCCTTTTTTGTGCCGGCCCGACCAGCCGGCGCCTTGCCAGGCGTTCCTGACATACAGGTGTGCACTGTCGGAATGCCTTTTCGAATGTTCCCGTCTTCAAGAGGAGCGCGCTGCATGACCGTGATCAAGCAAGACGACCTGATTCAGAGCGTCGCCGACGCCCTGCAATTCATTTCGTACTACCACCCCGTCGACTTCATCCAGGCGATGCACGAGGCCTACCTGCGTGAAGAGTCGCCCGCCGCGCGCGACTCCATCGCCCAGATCCTGATCAACTCGCGCATGTGCGCCACCGGCCACCGCCCGATCTGCCAGGACACCGGCATCGTCACCGTGTTTATCCGCGTCGGTATGGACGTACGCTGGGACGGCGCCACCCTGAGCGTCGACGACATGATCAACGAAGGTGTGCGCCGCGCCTACAACCTGCCCGAGAACGTCCTGCGCGCCTCGATCCTGGCCGACCCGGCCGGTGCCCGCAAGAACACCAAGGACAACACTCCGGCCGTGATCCACTACTCGATCGTCCCTGGCGACAAGGTCGAAGTCGACGTGGCTGCCAAAGGCGGTGGTTCCGAGAACAAGTCGAAGATGGCCATGCTCAACCCGTCCGACTCGATCGTCGACTGGGTGCTCAAGACCGTGCCGACCATGGGCGCCGGCTGGTGCCCGCCTGGCATGCTGGGCATCGGCATCGGCGGCACCGCCGAGAAAGCCGCGGTGATGGCCAAGGAAGTGTTGATGGAGTCCATCGACATCCATGAGCTGAAGGCCCGTGGCCCGCAGAACCGCCTCGAAGAGATCCGTCTGGAGCTGTTCGACAAGGTCAACCAGCTGGGCATCGGCGCCCAGGGCCTGGGCGGCCTGACCACCGTGCTCGACGTCAAGATCATGGACTACCCGACCCACGCCGCCTCGCTGCCGGTGTGCATGATCCCCAACTGCGCCGCCACCCGCCACGCCCACTTCGTGCTCGATGGTTCCGGCCCGGCCGAGCTGGAAGCGCCGTCGCTGGACGCCTATCCGGAAATCGTCTGGGAAGCCGGCCCAAGCGCCCGCCGCGTCAACCTGGACGCCATCACCCCGGAAGAAGTCGCCAGCTGGAAACCGGGCGAGACCATCCTGCTCAACGGCAAGATGCTCACCGGCCGCGACGCCGCGCACAAGCGCATGGTCGAGATGCTCAACCGTGGCGAGGAGCTGCCGGTCGACCTCAAAGGCCGCTTCATCTACTACGTCGGCCCGGTCGATCCGGTCGGTGACGAAGTGGTAGGCCCTGCCGGCCCGACCACCGCCACCCGCATGGACAAGTTCACCCGCCAGATCCTCGAGCAGACCGGCCTGCTAGGCATGATCGGCAAGTCCGAGCGTGGCCCGACCGCCATCGAGGCGATCAAGGACAACAAAGCCGTGTACCTGATGGCCGTGGGTGGCGCCGCCTACCTGGTGGCCCAGGCCATCCGCAAGTCGAAGGTCCTGGCCTTCGCCGAGCTGGGCATGGAAGCGATCTACGAGTTCGAGGTCAAGGACATGCCGGTCACCGTCGCGGTGGACAGCCAGGGTGAGTCGGTACACATCACCGGCCCCGCGCTGTGGCAGAGCAAGATCGCCGAAAGCTTGGCGGTGGAAGTGAAGTAACCCCCCTGCCGTAGGCAAAAAGCCGCTCCCCTGGAGCGGTTTTTTTTTGCCCGTGCACTGGCTGTTGCACGAGGATTTCTATCCAGCGGCTGTGCCCCCCAAGCACTCGCGGCTGCCTCCCTGCGGCCTTCTTCTGGGTGATCACGCTGAGCTTTATGTAACGCAGCCAGCGGCCCTGTTCCCACTTTAATGAGGCCCTTCTCCCACGACAGGAAGCCCTCATGAACCACACGCAACAGGCCAATCAATGGCTCAGCCGCTTCGAAGTCGCCATCACCTCCAACGCCAACCGTGTCTATGCCAATGGTCGTCAGCAAGTCGAGGTCACCCTGAGTATCGAACCGCGCAAAGGCCAGGAGATCACCGCAGAACAGCTTGCCACCCTGCAGCTTGTCGTCCTCGATGACGACGGCATCCCACGCGACTTGCAAGGCGATCTTCAGGTCAGCGACCAGCGTGATCCACGCTTCGTCTACCATGCCGCCTCCGGTACGGCGCCAAGCGCCCTGCTGCAGTCGACCCCGCGAACCCTCCGGCGCCGCTTCTATGTCAGCTCCACCCTCGCCGGCGGCACGTTGAGCACCCTGTATGCCGGCATCTGGAAAGACCCCGAGACGCATTTCGAAACCACGCGCGCGCCCTTCCAGTCCTCCGTGATCATCGAATCCATTGCAGCGCCCGAGCCGCATATTTCAATGTTCAATCTGGAACTGGAGAAGACCAGCGAAACCTACCACGTAGAAGGTGCTCACGATGATGAGTTCGAGTACCAGATAGGCCACTTCGGCTGCAGCGACCCGCGCAACAGCATCGTTGAGAGCCGCGCCCATGCCACCCCCTCCGGCGAAGCGTTCTACTGGCGCCATAACTGGGAGCATGTGCTGATTTCGTTTACCGGCACCAATGACTACAGCCAGCATTGCCACGTGAAAGCCTATGGCGTGAACGAAACGGTTGAGCTCGACACGGGAGAGGCGCAACCGCTCTTCACCAACCGGCCCAACCATATGACCCTGAGCCTCTACCACCAGCGCTTCTACCGCCGCCATTACAGTGATCGGGCAGAACACGCCAGTCGATGGACCGTGCTGGACAAGCACGGCAATGCCTACGGCGTCGAATTTGTCGCCACCGAGTCAGGTCGCAGCGCCAAGTACCGTCTCATCCAGCCCCAAGCCTGAGATCAAGCTTCAGAGCCTCGCAATGAGGCTCTATTCCATCCTTCGTGTTTCTGAGACGCTCACCATGTCAAGCCTGCATACCCAGGCCAGTAATTTCCTGGACTTTATGAAAACCGGCGTGGACAACCGTACGGGTCAGTTCACCCTGGCGCTCGCCCTGCCACTCCCCCCAGCCAACCAGCTCCGTGGTCCCGCCCTGTCGGTCACCCTGGCCTTCAGCCTCCTGGCCTCCCGTGCCAACAGAGGTTACGGAATGGGCTGGACCCTGGGCCTGTCCGAACTGGACCAGCACAGACTCAGGCTCGCTTCCGGCGAACAGTACGCCATCGACCAGGAGGCCTCCACTTTCCTCCCCGGTACACCTTTGACCTTTATTGACCAGAAACTCAAGACACTGCGAGTCACCCCGCTGGCCGACGGTGATTTTCGAGTGGACAAGAAGTCCGGCGAACGTGAAATCCTGCGTGAGCAAGAAGCCACTGGCCGCTATCTGGTCGAGGAAATGCATTCCCCAGAAGGTAATCGACTGTTTATCGACTGGGCACCCTACGGCAATGACGGCTACTCCATTCTCCAGTGCATCCGCGATGAACAGCGCGATCTGCTGAGCGTGGAGCAGTTGGAAGATGAAATAGCGCTTACCATCAACCCGCACACCATCCAGGCGGCGGTGTTGCGCTTGGTGCTGAGCAATGAGCGATTGGTCGAGGTCCATCTGCCCAATGTTGACTCCCCAATCAGCATCGAATACGACACAGCGCCCCTGGCAGATGGCTCGCAGCTGTTATTGCCCTGTGAAGTGCACAGCCCGCTAGGTGCGCATGACACCATCACCTGGGCGACCGGTCGCCATGGGCACCAGCTGCCGTCCGATGCACCGTTCCCTTATTTGCCGCGGGTGCTGTCATGGAGCCACGGCACCGGCACGCCGGGTAACGAGCGGATACATCACTACCAATGGCTCGGTACGACCAATTACCTGGGTTTTGGCAGCCAGCAGGCCCTCTCCTGGCAAACAGGGCGGGACAACCTGTACCAGGTAGAGCGCGAGTATCAGTACCAGTGCATCGAAACGCTTGCCGATGCCAAAGGGCATGACCTGGGCAGTATCGAACGGGTATGGGACCGTTTTCACCTGCTGGTCAGTGAAACGACCCGCCTGGGCAACCACGAAACCCGCAAGAACACCCGCTATGGCATCGATCCCAAGCTGACCTGGGAACAGCAACCCCCCTGCTGCCAGCTAGCTCACGAGGTCTCGACCACCTGGACCGACCATGCCCACACTGGTGCCAGCCGCACGGAAACCACCCTCTACCGTTATGACGACTTCGGCAATATCACCTGTGTGAACTACCCGAGCGGTATCGAGGAAGTCACCCTGTACTATCCGGCCGAGGGTGCCGAAGGCTGCCCGCAGGACCCACTGGGCATGATCCGCTCGATCAAGAAGAAAATCACCCGGCCTGCCGCTGCCCCTGGCAACGCACCGACCCTGAGCACCGCCTACACCTACGAACTGCTCCCCTCGCTGATCGAGGGCGCGCCTGCGCATATCCTGGTTGCCAGTGAATGCTTGCTGGACGAGCAGCGTGATCGCGTTCTGGAGCAGACCCGCCTGTCTTATATCAAGACACCTGGCGTCGCTTACGGCCGCGAAGCCCTGAGCACCACCGAGCTCAACGGCAAAGCCACCACCACCTGCTATCAGTACAGGGTCAGCAACGGCGAACTGATCAGTACCACCACGATCACCGGCTTCGAGAACGACGAAGAAAATTGTGTCAGCGACAGCCGCGCGCAGTCTCTACTAAGCGGCCAGTCTACCTGGGTGCGTGACCGCGCCGGCGTCCGCACCTGCCACGATTACGACGCCCTGGGCCGCATCATCCGCACCGTCAACGCTGCCGGCAGCCCTTACCAGACGGAGCAAACCGCCCGCTACCACCTGGACGACACCCTGGCGCGCACGGTCCGCGCCAACCCTCAGGACAATCCGGTCATGGTCGAACAGACCGACGCCACCGGGTGCCGCCAGCGACAGTGGCTCGATGGTGACGGCCGCATCGTACGACAGGAACGTGAGGACCTCGATCATGCTCCTGGGACCTTCCGTGCAGTCATGCACACGGTCTACGACGCCCTTGGTCGCCCGGTCAGCCAGACCCGACAGGATTGGCTTGGAACAGGCAACAGAACGGTGCTCAGCCTGACCAGCACGACGACTTACGATAACTGGGGCCACCCCGTGCTCAGCACCAGCCCCGAGGGCATCAGCAACCATCAGCATAACGACCCAATCGCCCTGCGCAGCGAGCAATGGCAATCAGCCGGTACCTTGACCGGGCCAAAGCTCGTGGTAATACGCGATACCGCGGGTGCCCCCATCGAACAGCAACACTTGACGGCAGACGGCAAACTGATCCGCAGCCACAAGCAGGTGCGTGATGGCCTGGGCAGGGTCATCGAGGAGCGCATCGAGGCCACGGGTACCCCCTCCATCATCACCCTCACCGACTACGACCACTACGGGCGCGTCACTCAGAACACCCAGGCCGATGGCACCCGTCTGTCCTGGACATTCGCCGCCCACAGCGATGCCGAGCACATCGAGTCCATCACCGTCACCCCAGCAAAGGAGCACCAGCCATGACCGCCGAATTGATCGAAATGGGTCGCCAGACCTATGATGGCCTTGGGCGTCAGCGCTCCGTCAGCGTGGCCGGGCGCACCACCCGCTATCACTACCAACCGGGCCAATTGCCACCCACCGCCAATACCTTGGCCGACGGCAAACGCGTGACGTACAACTACGAACCCCAACTGGGCAATGCCCTGCTCGCCATCGAGGTCGAGGGCAAAGCCAGCGAACGCCTGAACTACCACAAACGATTCTGCCGACCAATCCAGGCCATTGGCACACGCGATAAACAACAATGGCACTTCGCCCCATCCGGCCAACTGCAACAGGACAGCTGGACGGTGGACGGCCAGACCCACAGCACCAGCTGGCATCATTCGCTGCTTGGGGAGCCATTGGATTTCACCGATGCCGCAGGCGTGAAGCATCAGCGCACGCATGATGAGTTCGGGCGAGTCTGGCGTATCCAGGCCGGCGAAGTGCGTACCACATTCGCCTACGATGCCTTGTCACGCCCCTCGAACATCACGACCCAGGATCTGGTCAGCGGCAAGACCCTGAGCAAACACTTGGAGTACGACGGCCTGGGTCGCGAGACCCGCTGCACCTTCAGCGTCAGCGAAGCGGGACAGATGCATACGTTTGTCCAGACCCAGGTTTACTCCAACCTGGATCAACTGGTTTCACGCACCTGGGAGGAAACCGGCAAGAAGGCACAGGAACACTTCGCCTACGATCTGCGCGGTCGCCTGGTGCATTACACCGCCAATACTGACGCCGCCGCGCAGGATCCCTTCGGCAACGCCGTCGTCGAGCAGCGGTTTGCCTTCAACACCGTCGATGGATTGTGCGAAGTGCTCAGCACTTTCGCCGACGGTAGCGCTGACTCCGCCACCTTCCGCTACGCCGAAAGCGACCCGACGCAAATCATCGCGATCAATCACACCCACCCCAGTTGGCCAGCCGAGATCACACTCACCTACGACGCCTGCGGCCGCGTGATCAGCGATAGCCTCGGTCGCCAATTGACCTGGAACAGCCAGGATCGCCTGGCCAGCGTCAGCTACCGGGGAAGCACCTGTCACTATCACTACAGCCCCAGCGGTCAGCTGTGCGACCGGGTAGTCGACGACACCCTGATCCGCAGTTTTTACAGCGGTTCGCAACTGACCCATGAACGACAACAGGGTGAACGTCTGGAACTTGTCGGTGATGGCACCACCCTGTTCGCCGTGAACCGGATAACAAACGGGGTGCGCCAAAGCACCCTGCTCGGTTGCGATGGCCAGGGAAGTGTCCGCCTCGAGGCCGGCAGCCACTTGCGCAGCCGTCGTTACGGCAGCTATGGCACCGAACCTGGACAGGCTGGACAGACGCGTTTTGGCTATTGCGGCGAGCGGCACGAGCCACTGACCGGGTGGATCATCCCGGCGGGGTATCGACCCTACGATCCATTGCTGATGTGCTTCCTTGCACCTGACAGCGAGAGCCCCTTTGGCCGCGGCGGTATCAACCCCTACGCATATTGCGCAGGTGACCCGATCAACCGCTGCGACCCAGATGGCCACAGCTGGCAGAGCTGGGTGCTGACCGGCGCCGGTCTTGCCATCGGCCTGATCGCCACCGTTGCCAGCCTGGGGACCGCCTTGCCCGCCCTGTTGGCTGCCGGCGGGCTCAGTGCCAGCGCAGCAATGGCAGTCGCCACGGCCGCATTGAACACGCTTTCACTCGCGACAGGTGTGGCGGCCATGGCCATGCAAGCCAGTGACAAGGATGAAAATGCCGCCAGCATTCTAGGCTGGATTTCCATCGGCACAGGTGCCGCGAGCATGGTAACCGGCGCGTTGCTTGGCGCGGGAGCATCACGACTGAGCGGCAACAGCCTGCGTTTACCAGGTCGGGCGCGCAGGATAGCCGACGCAGGCAGGCGCAATGCCACCCGTTCATCGCCGCAAAGTGCCCCTGTGCGCTCGGCGGGCAAAAGCGAAGTGCTGTATGAACAGTGGGTAAAGGGCCGCCCCACTCACGACGTGGTCTGGCACGAGCGCTTCCTGGGCCGCTACAGGGCACTGGAGACCCATGGTGCGAGCAATGGACAGCTGATGAACGCCCGAGGAAAGATGGTCGATCCGGTAAGGTTGGCAGTCAAGGAAATCGCTCCACGACTGCAGGGAGTGGACCCGGCGGAGCCGTTGTTCCTGGTCGCCTGCGAGGGGGGGTCAAGCGGGGCGGCACAAAGACTCGCCGATATCCTGCGGCGCCCGGTTTACGGCTATGACAAGGTAATTGCTGTGTACGACCTGAAACCTTCGCAAACCTTCGCCCATTCGAATGTCTGGACCACCGCCCCCACACAGAGAATCCCGTTCATGCGCCGTCTCATGGGCGAACGAAGCGCCTTTTCCGATCACCCGGAATATGAGCATGCGACGGGACGGTTCTATCATCCCGGCTGAAGCGCTGAAACCATTGTTCACACCGGTAGCGCCTTGAGCCAGAACGACATGATCTTGGCCGATTGCGCCTGTTCGTCGAGATCCCGCCAACGATAGGCCGTACGCAACGACGGCTCATGCAGAAAGCCGCGATTGCGCCAGAAACCCTGCAATGGCTTGTAGTCCACCGGACGCCGCGGGTGTCCGGAAGGACGCTCCACCGCACAGAACGCGCAGCAGTCGAACTCGGCCAGCTTGTGCGCATAGGATTCGCGCTCGATGAAAAAGCGCACGCCGAGCCCCTGTCCACGATAGGCCGGCAGCAGTATCGACTCGCCGAAGTAGTAGACCGAAGCCGGGTCACGCCCCTGGGCAAGGAACGGTTGCTGCAACTCGGGATCGACATCCACCAGCGGCAGGCCGGTGGCGGCGCCCACCACCTGGTTGCCGTCCAGCGCCAGTACCACCAGGCTGCGCCCGGACTCGGCGTAGCTGGCCAGGTAATCGGCCTGGTGATTCAGGGAGCTGTCCAGCAGGTAGGGAAACTCGCGAAACAGCGTCAGCCGCAGACGCGCGAGGTCATCGATGTACGGCGCGATGGCGGCGCCATGGAGCAAGCGGATTTCCATGCGGGGCGGTCATCCTGTCGATGGCTATGACTGAGGTCCACCCTAGCACCCACCCTGCCCTGCGGCCTTTCCCCTGCGCGACAGGTATTTCTCCATCACCGCAATCATTGCGCCCGGAACGGGGAGGTCAGCACCTCCCCTTCGCGATTACCGAGGAATCTTCCCCAGCACCTTCAGAAATGCAGCCAACCATGCGGGATGCGCAGGCCAGGCCGGCGCGGTGACCAGGTTGCCATCCACATGGGCCTGATCCACGGCGATATCGATGAAACGCCCGCCCGCCAGGCGCACCTCCGGAGCACAGGCGGGGTAAGCGCTGCACTCACGTCCTTCCAGCACCCCGGCCGCGGCCAGCAACTGAGCGCCATGGCAGACCGCCGCGATCGGCTTGTCCGCCTTGTCGAACGCCCGGACCAACGTCAGCACTCGCTCGTCCAGACGCAGGTACTCCGGTGCCCGTCCACCCGGGATCAGCAACGCGTCGTAACTTTCAGCCCGCACCTGGACAAAATCGAAGTTCAGGGCAAAGTTGTGGCCAGGCTTCTCGCTGTAAGTCTGCTCGCCCTCGAAATCGTGGATCGCGGTGCGCACGGTCTGCCCCGCAACTTTCTCCGGGCACACCGCATGCACGGTGTGGCCGACCATGCGCAGGGCCTGGAACGGCACCATCACCTCGTAGTCCTCGACGTAATCACCCACCAGCATGAGAATCTTCTTCGCTGTCATTGCATCCATTCCTTCCGTTGCACGGGAACAATCCCAGCACGATAGACCGCTTTACCGACAAGCGATATACGCCGCAAGTAGCTAGTCGCGCCGGTCCAGCCAGTTGGCCACCACCCGGTCGAGCCAGCCCCACAGGCGTTGCTGGATGCGGCGCCACAAAGGCCGGGCATGCCAGCGCGCCAGGTCGACCTCCTGGCTGAGCGCGAAGTCCCGTTCGAAGCTCGCTGTCACGGCGTGGGTCAGCGAGGGGTCGAGCGCTTCGACGTTGGCTTCGAGGTTGAAGCGCAGGTTCCAGTGATCGAAGTTGCACGAACCGATACTCACCCAGTCATCCACCACCGCCATCTTCAGGTGCAGAAAGCACGGTTGATACTCGAAGATCCGCACGCCGGCACGCAGCAGGCGCGGGTAGTAACGATGGCCGGCATAGCGCACGGCCGGGTGGTCGGTGCGCGGCCCCGTGAGCAGCAGGCGCACATCGATACCCTTCTGCGCGGCACGGCGCAGGGACCGGCGCACACTGAAGGTGGGGAGGAAATACGGGGTGGCCAGCCAGATGCGCCGCTGGCCGCTGTTCAGCGCGCGTACCAGGGCGTGCAGGATATCCTTGTGCTGGCGCGCATCGGCATAGGCCACCCGGCCCATGCCCTGGCCCTGCGCCGGCACCTGGGGCAGGCGCGGCAGGCCGAAGCCTTCCGGCGGGCGCCAGGCGGTGCGGCGCTGGTTGGCGTGCCACTGGCGGTCGAACAGCAGTTGCCAGTCGGTGACCACCGGCCCTTCCATGCGCACCATCACTTCGTGCCAGTCGCTGGTGGCCTCGCCCGGCGTCCAGAATTCGTCGGTGACACCGGTGCCACCCACCGCCGCCCAGCGCTCGTCCACCAACAGCAACTTGCGATGATCCCGGTACAGGTTGCGCAGCCCCCGGCGCCAGCGCAGGCGGTTGTACCAGCGCAGGTACACGCCCGCTGCCAGCAAGCGCTCGCGCAGTGCGTTGGGAAATGCCAGGGAACCGTAGTCGTCGAACAGGCAACGTACTCGCACGCCTCGCCGCGCCGCTTGCTCCAGGGCCTCGACCACCGCCTCGGCACAGGCCCCGCCCTCGACCAGGTACAACTCCAGGTCGACCTGGAATTCAGCGCGGGTGATCGCCAGGAGCATGCGCGGAAAGAACTCGGGGCCGTCGACCAGCAGCTCGAACTGATTGCCATCCCGCCAGGGGAAGACCGGCCCCGGCATGTCAGCGGGCGGTGAAGATCAGCACCGCGCTCACCGGCACCGACGGGTTGATCGACTTGAGCCCGGCCAGCTTGCGCAGGTTTTCCAGGCCCGGCAGCAGCCCGAAATCGGCGGCGCGCAGGACCAGCGGCTCCAGCGTCACCACCTGGAAACGGCGCTCATCCAGGCGGGTGGCCAGCAGCAGGGTGTTGTAGTCGTGGGTCTGGCCGTGCAGGGTGACGCTCACCGGCAGGCGCAATTCCAGCTGGGCGCCGTTGGCCAGGTCGTTGATCGGGCGCAGGTCGATCTGCGCCTGCACCTTGCCTTCGGCGAAGCGCTCGACCTCGAACAGGCCGTCGCGCATGCGCTCGTCCCGCAGCGGGATACCGCTGCTGATCGAGTCCATCTCGATGCTCACTTCTGCGCCGCCCTTGCGGTCGACCTTGCCGTGCAGCACCAGGAAGCGGTTCACCTCAGCGATATTGCCGTTCTTGCCGGTGACAAAAGAGAGCCGCGAGGACTCGCCATCCAAGTGCCAGTTGGCTTGGGCGGGCAGGCACAGGGCAAGCAGCAGTGCGGGCAGCAGACGGGACGCGTTGAACATGTGAAATCCTGTGAATCAAGGCCGTCAACCTTACCCGCCCGGTTTCACGGCAGCAAGCGGCAACCCTCGCGCGCGCCCTGCCAGGCCGCCTGGTTGCGCCGGCCCAGGCCCTCGGCGGCCACCTGGCGATGGGCGGCGTCCTCCTCGAGCAGGCTGAGCGCCAGGTACTGCTTCACATAGCCTCGGCAATACGATTGCTCGAAGCCCATGACGAAGCGGCAGGAACAGTACTCTTTCGCAGAGTAGGCCGAGAGGATGCCAGGAAAGTCCATCAGCGCCTGGCGCTCGTACCAGCCCCAGCCCAGCAGCGCGAGCAGCAGCACCAGCAAGGCCTTCTTCATGCCCCCTCCCCGGCCACCGCAGCCAGCACCCGCTTGAGCAGTTCGTTATGGCTGAAGCTGCCATCGCGGTCATCGGCGTAACGCACGATCACCAGCTTCTGTGTCGGCAGCACATACAGTGCCTGGCCCCAATGGCCGAGGGCGGCGAAGGTATCGACCGGTACCTCCGGCCAAGGCGCAGGGTTGCCAGGCAACGGCTGGTTCAACCACCAGTGGCCCCCAGGATTGGCCTCGCCGGGGTGCGGCTCAGCCTGTGTGAACAGGGTTCGGTTGAACGCCACCCAGCCCTCCGGCAATAAACGGTGCTCGCCCCAGCGCCCGTCGCGCTGCATCAACAAACCGATGCGCGCCAAGTCACGGGCGCTCAGGTAAAGGTAGGAAGAGCCGACGTAGGTGCCAGCCCCATCGCGCTCCCACACAGCGCTGGTGATGCCCAGCGGCGTGAACAGGGCTTGCCAGGGGTAGTCGGCATAACGACCCGCTTCGAGCGTGCCGCGCAGGGTGGCGGCCAGCAGGTTGGAGTCACCGCTGGAATAGCGGAAACGCTTGCCTGGCAGGCTGTCGGCGGGCATCGCTGCGGTATAGCCCGCCATGTCGCCACGGCCTCGGGTGTAGAGCATGGCCACGACCGACGACTTCAGCGGCGCGTATTCATAGTCTTCCTGCCAGGCCAGGCCGCTGGCCCAGTGCAGCAGGTCGGCGATGCGCAGCCCGGGGTGTGACTGCAAGGCCGGATAGTAGCGGGCCGCAGGGTCGTCGAGGTGGAAGCGTCCTTCGCCATAGGCCACGCCCATGAGCGTGGCCAGCACGCTCTTGCTCACCGACCAGGTCAGGTGCGGGGTGTCGGCGCTGGTCGGCGCCGCGTAACGCTCATGGAGGATACGGCCATCGCGGATGATCAGCAGCGCGTCAGTGCGAATGCCGCCACGTGCTGTATCGCGTGACGCGAAAGCGTAGGTGTCGACGGCCTGCCAGTCGAGGTTTGCATCGTCGACCGGCCACTGTGCCGCGGGCCAGTCTTCGGCCAATGCAGGACCGGCAGCTATCGCCAGGGCAAACAACAGTGCCTTCATGGGGGAGCGCCTGCAGGGGGCTGCTTTGCAGCCCATCGCGGCTGAAGCCGCTCCTACAGGTTTTGCGCGGCCCCTGTAGGAGCGGCTTCAGCCGCGATGGGCCGCACAGCGGCCCTGGTTCAAAGGATCCCCCAGCGTCTCAGCCTTTCATGACAATCCTGCGGCAGTCCAGGCCTTGGCCAGGCGCTTGTCACGGGCGGCGGCGGCCAACGCCAGCACACCCTGGTCGCGCTGCCACAGCTGCGCCCAGTGCCCGGGGCCTGCGGCCAGGGCCTTGTCGATTTCGCCGCGCAGGCTCTGAAACTGAGCGAACAATCCACCCAGCAACAGATGACAGGCAACGCTGTCGGGGCATTGCCGACTGCCCTCGGCACAGCCGGCTAGCAGGCCCACCAGGCGCAGGCGCAGATCCTGCGGCCACGCACATTCCTGCGCGACGCCATGCAACCAGCCCACCAGGGCAGCGAGCACATAGAGGTCCTCAAGCGACCGGAAGGGTTTGACATAGGCATCCCAGCCATCGCCGGCCAGCAGTTCACACGCCGCGTCCTCGAGCAACAACCGACCGTGACCGACCTCTGGCATCAGCGGTAGCGTCGGCAAGGCTTCAAGTGTGACGCCGTGCTCCCCCGGATAGACCACCGCCAGCTGCAGCCTCGGCGCCTCGCCCTGACCTTCATTGCGCGCCGCCACCAGCAACCATTCAGCTTCAAGGCCGGCAGTGACGAAATCCTTGCTGCCGGTCAGGCGCAGCCCGTCGAGCCGTGTATGCATGTCGGCCGGGCGCACGCTGCGCCGCTCGGTGGCGCACAGCGCGCCCAGGCTGGCCGGCGCGCTGGGCCAGAGCACCCGCAGCGCGGCCTGGTAGCCGAGCAGGAAGGCCAGCCCCGGGGTGGCCATCGCGCGCCCGCCGAGCACCGCCAGTTCGAACGGGGCGACCGCGCCAAGGCGTTCGAGCACGGCCGTGTAGGTTTCGCCCAACGTCGTTGCCAAGGGCAGGCGCAGGGGGTCATTGAGTCGTTGCAACCAGGCCATCGGGCGCTCCTTGTGGGCTGGCGGAGGGGGTGTCACGCAAGCATCACCAAAGATTCACAGGGGTGACACCACGCGTACCTAGGCTGACTTTGCACAACAAAGCCGACCGGCCGCAACCCTTTGGCTGGCTTATGGAGACTCGCAATGACTCGGATCGCTCGCCCTGGCGACAACAGCACTGAACGCCGTCTGCAAGCCGAACGCCTGGTCGGCGCCGCGGCCCTGCAAGAAGCACAGGCCCTGCGCTTCAAGGTGTTCAGCGGCGAATTCAAGGCCAAGCTCAAGGGCGCCGAACACGGCCTGGACATGGACGACTATGACATCCACTGCCGCCACATCGGCGTGCGCGACCTGGCCACCGGCCAGTTGGTCGCCACCACCCGCCTGCTCGACCACCAGGCCGCCAGCAGCCTGGGGCGCTTCTACAGCGAAGAGGAGTTCAGCCTGCACGGCCTGCTGCAATTGCAAGGCCCGATCCTCGAACTGGGCCGCACCTGCGTCGACCCGGCCTACCGCAACGGCGGCACCATCGCCGTGCTCTGGGGGGAACTGGCCGAAGTGCTCAACGAAGGCCGCTACAGTTACCTGATGGGCTGCGCCAGCATCCCCATGCAGGACGGCGGCGTGCAGGCCCACGCGATCATGCAGCGCCTGCGCGAGCGCTACCTGTGCACCGAGCACCTGCGCGCCGAGCCGAAGAACCCGCTGCCGACCCTGGCCCTGCCGAACAACGTCATCGCCGAGATGCCGCCGCTGCTCAAGGCCTACATGCGCCTGGGCGCGAAGATCTGCGGCGAGCCGTGCTGGGATGAGGACTTCCAGGTCGCCGACGTGTTCATCCTGCTCAAGCGCGACGACCTCTGCCCGCGCTACGCCCGCCACTTCAAGGCGGCGGTCTGATGCGGCGGCTGCGGGCCAGTGCCCGCCTGCTGCGGCTGTGCCTGGTGCTGGTGCTGGGCCTGGCCATGGCCAGCGTCATCGCCCTGGGTGAGCGCCTGGGGCTGAACGCCTCCATCGAACGTCGTCAACGCTGGACCCGCCTGTTCATGGGGCGCCTGGTCGCCGCCCTGCCCTTCGAGGTGCGCGTGGTCGGCGCCCTGCCGCAACGGCCGATGCTGTGGGTGTGCAACCACGTGTCGTGGACCGACATCCCCCTGCTCGGCATGCTCACCCCGTTGTCGTTCCTGTCCAAGGCCGAGGTGCGCCACTGGCCGGTGGCCGGCTGGCTGGCCGAGAAAGCCGGGACGCTGTTCATCCGTCGCGGCGGTGGCGACGCCCAGCGCCTGCGCGAGCAGATCGCCGGCCAGCTGGGGCAGGCTCGCCCGCTGCTGATCTTCCCCGAAGGCACCACCACCGATGGCCGCAGCCTGCGCACCTTCCATGGCCGGCTGCTGGCCGGGGCCATCGACCAGGGCGCGCCGGTGCAGCCGGTGGCGATCCAGTACCTTCGCACGGGCGAGCCTGACCCGATCGCGCCGTTCATTGGCGAGGACGACCTGGTGTCGCACCTGATGCGCCTGTTCGGGCATGACCGGGGCGAGGTGGTGATCCACCTGATGCCGCCGATCAGCAGCGCGGGCATGGAGCGCGCGGCGCTGGCGTTCCAGGCGCAGCAGGCGATCCAGCTGGCGTTGTTCGGCGTCGAGGAAATCGAGCCCCGCCGCCAGGCCAAGGCCGCCTGAGCATCGGTCAAACCACTCGCCCCGTAGGAGCCAGCCTTGCTGGCGAAGGCCACACCGCGGTCCCGCGTCGGACCCGGTTCGCCAGCAAGGCTGGCTCCTACAGAGGTCGGCGCGTCCCCTGTAGGAGCGGCTTCAGCCGCGATAGGGCCGGCACCGCCACCCCCACCCCGCGCATTCCCACACCCACCTCAGGGTTTCCCCCATGGCCGAACCGCCCTCGCCTTAGTATCATTTCGCCCTCACGGACCACCCGGGACCCCGCGTCCCCCGCCTAGGAAGGCCCTTTCACGATGTCTGCCGCACCCGCCGATGCCGCGCTCACCACGCGCGAAATCCAGATCGCCATTGCCCCCCTCGACACCCTCCTCAGCGAAGTCCGCTGGAAGCCGATCCACGCCGCAACAAGCTGATGGATAACCTGCTGCGCGAGTACGCCGGCACTCACTACAAATACGACGAACGCGGCAACCTGATCCACCGCCTGCACAACGGTTCGCACGCCCACTTCACCTGGGACCTGTTCGACCGTCTGGCCAGCTACAACGACGACAAGCTCAAGGTCGACTACAGCTACGACGCCTTGGGCCGGCGCCTGCACAAGCATTCGGTGGCGCATTTCTGGGACCACCCGGAAGCCGGCACCGGCTGGAACCAGTTGCAACGGGCCAAGCGTCAACGCGAACTTGGCTGTGGCTTCACCCTGTTCGGTTGGGACGGTGACACCCTGGCCTGGGAAAGCTCACCGCCACGCGATGAAGGCGACACCGGGCGTACCGTGCATTACCTGTACGAGCCGGGCAGCTTCGTGCCGGTGGCCCAGGCTCTGCGCAAGAGCCCGATCCACCTGCACAAGCAACCGGATTGGAGCCAGCGCGAGTACGACTTCGACCAGGATCCGCTGTGGCATACCGAGGTGAAACCACAGGCGTTCGACGCGATTGCCTGGTACCACTGCGATCACCTCGGCACGCCGATGGAGCTCACCGACGAACAGGGCAATGTCGCTTGGGCCGGGCAGTACAAGGCCTGGGGCGAAGTCCGTGAGGAGCGCTCGGCGTGGGCCAAACAGCATGGCCTGGGCAACCCGATTCGCTTCCAGGGTCAGTACCACGACCATGAGACGGGGCTACATTACAACCGGCACCGGTACTACAGTCGGTCGGGCCACAGTTCGAGGTAACGACAAGCACACACAGAGCTGCAAAAGGTCGAGGCCGAGAAGCCTTGCACCCACACGGAAACAAGAAAAACCCAGAATTCCCTGTTGATCGTGATGCTTTTGACATTGACCGAAGGCAGTACTGGAAAGATCGTGCGGCAGAAGCAAACAAATCGAGAACTGGAGGCTGCAGCATATGATTCCACTGGAAGTTACAAAGTACTTAAGCGGCTACAAGGGCGATATCGCCAGAGCGGATCAAAATAGAGCAGCATCGGCACTTCAACGTCTGGGAGTGGCGACAGACTCTGAATTCGGACGCTTCTACCTTAAGTATCAAGGTAGTTTTATAAGCCCCCGACCTGCCGCCGAACTCCTTGACATTGAAGGCCCAGACATCCCTGCAATCCCAGATCAAACTGACTATGTCTGGGACAGGTACGAGATACCGACAAACTACCTCGCACTATCTTCCGACGAAAGTGAGGGAATGTACTTGTACGGAATAAACGACGGCGCCGTTTACGATCTCGACATCTCGCACCTTAATGAGTTCATTAATGGCGAACTACCTGCTCACTGGAAAAGCTTTAACGAGTTTTTAACCTGGTACTTCGAACCATCAGCTTAAACTTCCGACATTAGTTTCCCCGCGCCAGACCGGAACTCACCGGTAGCCACAGCGACTGTGGCTACCGCTTATGCGCGTCAACCATTAATAAAAAACACACAAACCATCATGAACTACTGCGATCTCACCACAATCGCAGCCTGAATCAGCAGAAAAATAAATCTGTCCCAAATTGTGCTCTAACGGTATGAGAACGGCCTCCAAGAAAACCGAAGTAGCAACAGCAGCTACAAGACAAGATGTGCGATTGGCTTGAGAACTCGCAAGACGGCAAGGACTTTGCAGATGGAAAAGCTGATCGAAAAACCACAAAGCTGGTACAGCAGTCAATACAATGATGTTTGGGAACATTCATTCGGCATTGAAATTTCCAACATTGACAACCCAGGCTGGAAAATCAAAATCACAGGCGCAAATAACAAAAGCAACCTAACTATCAACGTCGAAAGAAGCGACGCGGACTGGATAGTAATCAACGCAGACGACACAGCATTTCAAGCATATGGCGGCTCACTGAATCTACAAGAGCTTCTGGAGGCGGCTGTTAAATGGCTTGAGTGACTTTGCTTATCAGGACGGGCGACATCTGTCGCCCTGCGTAATTTTGTCTCGTACTGTCGGAGCTCGCGAATTTCAGTTCCTACCTCAGTGCCTCATACCCAGCTCCGCATCATCCATCAGCGCCTTGGCCAGCGCGCTCAGGTAATACGACGCCCAGAGCAGCTGAGGCTTCTCTTCCATGATCCCGGCAATGGTCAGGTCGCGCACGCAGCCCATCAGTTCCGAAGCCTGTTCCCGGGCGTGCTGGCAGGGGATGCCGGGTTCGATGCAGAACAGCGGGGCGGTCTGGCCTTCGCCTTGGTAGAACTTGGTTTTGCCTGCGGTGGTGTTGGGGGTGGTGTCGTCTGTGGTCATTGTTCAAATCTCCCTGAAGTTGTTGGGGCCTGGGCGGGCCCTTTCGCCAGCAAGGCTGGCTCCTACAGGTGGAGCGCAGCCCCGGTAGGAGCCGGCGTTGCCGGCGAACAGGGCCGGCAAGGGCTTAGTGCAGCGTCTGCGGCTGCGCCGGCATCTGCACCTGGATCAACGCCGATTCGAGCAACACGCGCAGCGATTCGACTTCGTGGATCGACGCCATCATCAGGATGGTGGCCGGTGACCTGGGTTGGGCGTGCACGGCCTGATGGGCCACGGTCAGCGCCCACAGGGCGTATTCGGTGGCCTGGATGAGGGTGTCTTCAAGGGAATGAGAGTGCTGGGGTGGATCAGGGACAATCTTAAGCATCGGTATTTTTCCTGAAGAAAGGGCCGACACCATTTGCTGTCAAACAATAGGGTGGCAGCTGTGCATGGGTTGACAGACCGGCAGGAAAAAACCAAAAAACCCGGCGCACACGAGGTGCCCCACACACAGCCGCCATAAGGCAAAAGCCATGAGGTTTTTTCTGAGCGGCCTGTCAAAGCCGATCACTGATTTCGCAGCGACCGCCCGAGACTAGGGGCCAATCCAGAACACCGCAATGGCTGAAAGGGGGTTGGGAGTATGTTTGGGAAATGGACTACACGAAAGGGGTTAAATCTGATTTTGGGCCCGGGGAGCAACTGCGAACAACCGCGGGATGGCACCGGCTTTGCCGGTGATCGCGGCTGAAGCCGCTCCTACAAGCTGGCCGGAGATTCGGAGCGCTTCGCCGCGGCGAACGCCTGCAATTGCGGATAGAACTCACGAAAGTCCGCCAGCAACGGCGTATACAACCGCTCCACCTCGCCCATCATCCCTGTCATCCCCTCCGGCCGCGACAGGCGCCGGGCGATGCCCTGGAACACCTGCTCCAGCATGGCGAAGTCGCCATAGGCCCCCAGCCAGTCATCCGCCGCCATGAACGGCGCGATCCGCGCCAGCCGGCCCGGCAGCTCCGGTTCGGCCAGCAGTACCTTGTAGAAGTCGCCGGTGAACTGTGCCAGCGGCTGTTCGGCATACTCGCCCCAATGCCGCGCCAGGCAATGGTCGAAGAACACGTCCAGCACGATCCCGGCAAAACGCCGCCGCTCCCGGGGGAAACGCGCCAGCGCCGCCAGCACCAGCGGATGGCTGTCGGTGTAGCTGTCGATTTGCCGGTGCAGCCGGATCGCCGCCTCCAGCACAGGAGGAAAACGCCCCTCCAGCGTGCCCTTGACGAAATCGCCATACAGG
This sequence comes from Pseudomonas entomophila, assembly GCF_029478665.1. Lineage (GTDB taxonomy): Bacteria > Pseudomonadota > Gammaproteobacteria > Pseudomonadales > Pseudomonadaceae > Aquipseudomonas > Aquipseudomonas entomophila_F. Next base: position 98,432 of record NZ_JARPQB010000011.1, on the reverse strand, counting down.
CTGCCAAGCAATTGTTGCGGCGCGTCGCCGCCAAGGTGCAGGTGTGCGAGGTAGTTCATGGCGGCAGTCTAGCACTCGCCCGGCTCCCATCGTCATGGTCCGATATAGCGATTCCAGCTCGCCTAAGAACACTTTCATATTTGTATATCGCGAACTACCGATTTATATTTCGCCCCATCGCGATATACCGTTACGTAGCCTGAGACCCCGCCATGCCGATCGATCTCGACGAAATAATAAAAGCCCTGTCCCATCCGGTCCGACGCGAAATCCTCGCCTGGCTGAAGGACCCGGCGGTGCAGTTCCCCGACCAGCAGCACAGCACCGACAACGGTGTCTGCGCCGGGCAGATCGACCAACGCTGCGGCCTGTCGCAGTCGACCGTCTCCGCCCACCTGGCCACCCTGCAGCGCGCTGGTTTGATCAGCAGCCAGAAGGTCGGCCAATGGCACTTTTTCAAACGCAACGAGGCCACCATCCAGGCGTTCCTCAAGCAGATGAGCCAAGAGCTCTGATAGCGGCGGCGCCGCATCCCACTGATTCAAGCGAGGCTTTGCACATGACTACGCTCTTCGACCCGATCACCCTGGGCGACCTCGAACTGCCCAACCGCATCATCATGGCCCCGCTGACCCGCTGCCGCGCCGACGAGGGCCGGGTGCCCAACGCGCTGATGGCCGAGTACTACGTGCAACGCGCCAGCGCCGGGCTGATCCTCAGCGAGGCGACTTCGGTCTCCGCCATGGGCGTCGGCTACCCCGATACGCCCGGCATCTGGAACGACGAGCAGGTGCGCGGCTGGCACAACGTCACCAAGGCCGTCCACGCGGCCGGCGGGCACATCTTCCTGCAACTGTGGCACGTTGGGCGCATTTCCCACCCCTCCTACCTGAACGGCGAGCTGCCGGTAGCGCCCAGCGCGATCCAGCCCAAGGGCCATGTGAGCCTGGTGCGGCCGCTCAGCGACTACCCGACCCCGCGGGCCCTGGAGACCGAGGAGATCGCCGATATCGTCGAGGCCTACCGCAGCGGCGCCGAGAACGCCAAGGCCGCGGGCTTCGACGGTGTCGAGATCCATGGCGCCAACGGCTATCTGCTCGACCAGTTCCTGCAAAGCAGCACCAACCAGCGCAGCGACCGCTACGGCGATTCGCTGGAGAACCGTGCCCGGCTGTTGCTGGAGGTGACCGACGCTGTGATCGAGGTGTGGGGCCCAGGCCGTGTGGGCGTGCATCTGGCACCGCGCGCCGATGCCCATGACATGGGCGACGCGGACCGCGCCGAGACGTTCACCTATGTGGCCCGCGAGCTGGGCAAGCGCGGCATCGCCTTCATCTGCTCGCGGGAGAAAGAGGCCGACGACAGCATCGGTTCGCTGATCAAGCAGGCCTTCGGTGGCCCGTACATCGTCAACGAACGCTTCGACAAGGCCAGCGCCAACGCCGCCCTTGCCGCCGGCAAGGCCGATGCCGTGGCCTTCGGCATCCCGTTCATCGCCAACCCCGACCTGCCGGCGCGCCTGGCCGCCGATGCAGCGCTCAACGCGCCGCATCCGGAAACCTTCTATGGCAAGGGGCCGGTGGGGTATATCGATTATCCGCGGATGTGAGTGAGGCCCTGTTCGCCGGCAAGCCGGCTCCTGCGCAGGAGCCGACTTGCCGGCGAACAACCGGTCAGGGCCGGGCGTTGATCTGCTGCTGCAGGTTCTGGATCTGGCTCTGCAGGGTGTTGATGTTGCGCGTCATCTGCCCGCGGAAGGCATCGAACTCCTGCACCGAGGCACCACCGGATGCCTGCGCCGGGCGGTTGTCGACCTGGCTCTTGAGCACCAGCACATCCTGCTCCAGGCTGGCGATGGCCGCGCTTGGGTTGCCCTGCTTCCTCAGCGCCGCCACTTCGCTGTTCAAGTTCTTGAGCTGATCGTCCAGCTTGCCACCGTCGACCTGGCCCGACTTGAGTGCCGTCAGCTCTGCATTGACCGCCTTCAACTGCGCCTGCAACTGGCCTTGCAGCTCGGTTACCGCCTTCTGTTGTTCACGGGTATCGGCCAGCACCTGCTCCAGGCGCTTGCCCAGGTCACCGGCTTGCCCGGCGACGCCTTGCTGCTGCTTGCCCTGCTCGGCCAGGCTGGTCTGCAACTGGCGGATCTGCAGTTTCAACGCCTCGCTGCCGGTGGTGCTGTTCGATTCGCTGGCATCGACCTTGCCGCTGATCGCCTGCAAGCGCCCCGCCGCTTCCTCGCTGATGCGGGCGAAGCTTTCCTGGGTCGCCACCAGTTGCTGCTCCATCAGCGAGATCTGCTGGAAACTCCACCAGCCCAACCCCGCCAGGGCAATGAACGATGCCCCCAGCAACGCCCACAAGGGGCCATTGCTGCGCGGTTGCGCGGCCTTCTGGCGGCTGCGTGCCACGTGAGCGGGCAGCAGTTCATCGTCATCAGGGGTGCCGGCGCGCAGGGCGGGCACATCGTCGAAATCGTCGTGGGCGTCATTACGCATGGGTGCATTCAACCGCGGTAGTAGCAAAGAGGCATGAGTATAAACCGCCTGGGCGGCGCACTGATGACCATCAACCTGCCGCCAGGTTCACTGATTGCGCGGCTGCGCCTTCCACCAGGTGCAGAATTCATCCAGCGCGGCCCAGACGGTGGTCTTCGGCCGGTAGTCCAGGTACTGGCGGGCGCGACTGATGTCGAGGGTGAAATCCGTGCTCATCACCTGCATCGCGGTGCGCGTCAGGGTCGGCTGCGGACGCCCGGGCCAGAGCAGGCAAGCAGCCTCGTTGAGCGCAGCCAAACTGTAGGCCATGCCGTAGGAACGATAGCGGGTGACCTGGGGCAGCTGCATCTGGCGCATCACGTAGTTCACCACGTCCCACAGCGGCAGCGGCTGGCCGTTGCTGATGTTGTAGGCCTGGCCAAGGGCTTCGTCCCCGGCGAACAGCGCGCTGAGCAGCGCTTCGTTAAGGTTGTGCACGCTGGTGAAGTCAACCTTGTTCAGACCATTGCCGATGATCGCCACCCGCCCCTTGCGCTGCATGTGCATCAGCCGCGGGAAAATGCTCGCGTCCCCGGCCCCGGTGACGAACCGCGGGCGCAGCGCCAGCACTTCGAGGCCGAACTCCTGGGCACCGAACACCTTCTGTTCGGCGAGGTGCTTGGTCAATGCGTAATGGTCGTGGAAACGCCGCGGCACCTGCTCCTCACGGATATCCAGGCGTGAACGGCCATTGAAGTAGATCGACGGTGACGACAGGTGCACCAGCCGGCGCACATGCTCCTTGATACAGCCTTCGACCACGTTCTCGGTAAGCACCACGTTGCCCTGGTGGAAATCCTGGTAGCGCCCCCAGTTGCCCACGGCCCCGGCGCAATGCACCACGGCGTCGACACCCTGGCACAGGCGCCGGGCCAGCTCGGCGTCGCCCAGGTCGCCAGGGATGAACTGAGCCCCGCGCCTGACCAGATGCTCCACGCCTTCCGCCCGCCGACCATTGACCCGTACCTCCAGGCCCTGCTCCAGGGCGAAACGCGCAAAGCGCCCGCCAATGAAGCCGCTCGCGCCGGTGACCAGAATTCGCATGTAAGACTCCGCCTTGCCAGATTTCAGATGCAGTTGACGCCAGCCGCGCCTACAAGGGCACCAGCCAATTGCGCGCCGAATGGCGCAGGTGTTCGGTCAGTTGTGCGAGCAGTTGCCCGCCATTGCGCCAATGATGCCAGTACAGCGGCACATCGATGGGGGTATCGCTGCAAATTTCCACCAGTTCCCCCCGCGCCAGTTGCTCGGCCACCTGACGTTCGGGCACCAGGCCCCAGCCGAGTCCCGCCTCGGTCATGCGCAGGAAGCCTTCGGACGATGGGCACAGGTGGTGCAGGAAACCGTCCTGAATACCCAGCGAAGCCAGGTAGCGATGCTGCAGGAAGTCATCCGGGCCGAACACGATCGCCGGCGTGCGGGGCAGGCGCTCGGCATCGAACCCATTGGCGAAGTAGCGTGCCATGAACGCCGGGCTGGCCAGGGCGCGGTAGCGCATTGCCCCCAACGGCAGGCTGCGCGCACCGGCCACCGGGCGCTCGCTGCCGCACAGGCAGGCCGCCACCTCGCCCGCGCGCATGCGCTTGAGACCGACATCCTGGTCCTCGACCACCAGGTCGAGCAGCACCTGCTGCTCGGCGCAGAAAGCCCCCACCGCGCCCGCCCACCAGGTCGCCAGGCTGTCGGCATTAAGGGCGATGCGCAGGCGCTCGGGCATTCCTTCCTCGTCCAATGCCGGAACCTGGCGCTGGAGGTCGCGCTCAAGCAGGCGCACCTGCTGCACATGGTTGAGCAACTGGCGGCCGACTTCGGTGGGGCTCGGCGGCGTCGCACGCACCAGCACCGGCTGGCCGACCCGCGCCTCGAGCAGCTTGATGCGTTGCGAGATGGCCGATTGCGACAACCCCAGCACCTGGGCGGCACGCTCGAAACCGCCTTGTTCGATCACTGCGGCAAGCGCGGCGAGCAGCTTGTAGTCGAACATCTATTTTCCTAATGACAGATGAGCTTTATTGGTTTTTCTTATACATCCGCACCCGCCACAATGGCCACATCTTTCTAGACAATCAGCGCCGGCGAATCGTCGGCGACAGTGGAGTGTTCGCGCTATGTGGCAAAGCTATGTGAACGGCATGCTGGTGGCTTTCGGGCTGATCATGGCCATCGGCGCGCAGAACGCCTTCGTCCTGGCACAGAGCCTGCGCCGCGAGCATCACCTGCCGGTGGCGGCGCTGTGCATCGTCTGCGACGCCATCCTGGTGGCCCTCGGCGTGTTCGGCCTGGCCACGGTGCTGGCGCACAACCCGACCTTGCTGGCCATCGCCCGCTGGGGCGGCGCGGTGTTCCTGATCTGGTACGGCGCCAAGGCACTGCGCAGCGCATGCTCCAAGCAGAGCCTGCAACATCAGGAAGGGCAAGGCACTCGCTCGCGCCGGGCGGTGCTGCTCAGCGCCCTGGCGGTGACCTTGCTCAACCCCCATGTATACCTGGACACCGTGTTGCTGATCGGCTCGCTCGGCGCCCAGCAGACCGTGCCCGGGGCCTATGTGGCGGGGGCCGCCAGCGCGTCGCTGGTGTGGTTCTCGACCCTGGCGATCGGCGCGGCCTGGCTGGCGCCCTGGCTGGCACGCCCGGCCACCTGGCGGATGCTCGACCTGATGGTGGCGGTGATGATGTTCGCGGTCGCGGCGCAGTTGATCTTCAACTGAGGATCAGGAACATGCGCCTCTTCTGCAGGAGCGGCCTTGAGCCGCGAAAGGGCTGCGCAGCAGCCCCAGGATTTCAGCGTTGATATAACGATCGTCGGGGCCGCCTTGCGGCCCTTTCGCGGCTCAAGGCCGCTCCTACAGAGATTGCACATGCCCTGAAGAGCACATGGCGCCCCGCCTGTCCGACTCCAGCAACCGCTCTGGAACCTCTATTCCCTATAGATGTTGCGTGGTTATGCACCGGGGCCGGTGCTATGATCCAGCCCTTGCGTCGCAAAGAGTACAAACTCGCCGACGCACATCGGGCCGCCCGTGATCGGCCTTGCGCAAACCGCAAACAGACCTGAATCAGGAGATCCACCATGGCTTTTGAATTGCCGCCGCTGCCGTACGCCCACGATGCCCTGCAGCCGCACATCTCCAAGGAAACCCTGGAGTATCACCACGACAAGCACCACAACACCTATGTCGTGAACCTGAACAACCTGGTGCCAGGCACCGAGTTCGAAGGCAAGACCCTGGAAGAGATCGTCAAGAGCTCTTCGGGCGGCATCTTCAACAACGCCGCGCAAATCTGGAACCACTCCTTCTACTGGGAATGCCTGTCGCCAAACGGCGGTGGCCAACCGACCGGTGCCCTGGCTGACGCCATCACTGCTGCTTTCGGTTCCTTCGACAAGTTCAAGGAAGAGTTCACCAAGACGTCGGTCGGCACCTTCGGTTCCGGCTGGGGCTGGCTGGTGAAGAAAGCCGACGGCTCCCTGGCCCTGGCCAGCACCATCGGCGCCGGCTGCCCGCTGACCAGCGGCGACACCCCGCTGCTGACCTGCGACGTCTGGGAGCACGCCTACTACATCGACTACCGTAACCTGCGTCCGAAGTACGTCGAGGCGTTCTGGAACCTGGTCAACTGGAAGTTCGTTGCCGAGCAGTTCGAAGGCAAGGCCTTCACGGCCTGATTGAATCAGCCTTGAACAAAAAGACCCGGCCCCTGTGCCGGGTTTTTTATTGCACCCCTGCAGGCGCCAGCCTTGCTGGCGAACAGGCCCACGGGCAAGGCTGCGCCTTGCATCGCCAGCAAGGCTGGCTCCTACGGAGGGCGCGACAGAAATCGCTGTGCCGTGCCTTGACGCTCTTGCTCAAGACGCAGAGCGCGCTAACATCAAACGTCTGGAAAGTTGATGCAGCGCACTCAAGTCGCATGCCTTTTCAACCGATACAGAGCCAAGGGCAACTCCATCTGCCGGGGCGCGCCTGCAAGTTGGTAATCGGTCGATAGTCTGTCGCCATGACTAATGGCAAAATAATGGCATGCGCATGGATTAAGGAAACCCCATTGAAGCTGGAATTTCGGAACAGCTTATCGGTCAAGTTGCTCAGGGTGGTGCTGCTCTCGGCGTTGGCGGTCGGGGTCGTTCTCAGCTGCGCGCAAATCGTCTATGACGCCTACAAGACCCGCCAGGCCGTGAACAACGATGCACAGCGCATCCTCGACATGTTCCGCGATCCGTCGACGCAAGCGGTGTACAGCCTCGACCGGGAAATGGGCATGCAGGTGATGGAAGGCCTGTTCCAGGACGAGTCGGTACGCATGGCCGCCATCGGCCACCCCAACGAAACCATGCTGGCGGAAAAATCCAGGCCGCTGCAGGACATGTCCATGCGCTGGCTGACCGACCTCATCCTGGGCCAGGAACGCACCTACACCACTCAGTTGGTTGGCCGCGGCCCCTACAGCGAGTACTACGGCGACCTGAGCATCACCCTCGACACCTCCTCCTACGGCGAAGATTTCCTGATCAACGCGGTGATCATTTTCGTCTCCGGCGTGCTCAGGGCGCTGGCCATGGGCCTGGTGCTGTACCTGGTGTACCACTGGCTGCTGACCAAGCCGCTGTCGAAGATCATCGACCACCTGACACAGATAAACCCCGACCGCCCCAGCCAGCACCAGATCCCGCAGCTCAAGGGCCACGAACGCAACGAGCTGGGCCTGTGGGTCAACACCGCCAACCAGCTGCTGGCCTCGATCGAACGCAATACCCACCTGCGCCATGAGGCCGAGAACAGCCTGCAGCGCATGGCGCAGTACGATTTCCTCACCGGCCTGCCCAATCGCCAGCAACTGCAGCAGCAGCTGGACAAGATCCTCGTCGACGGTGGCCGCCTGCAACGCCGGGTGGCGGTGCTCTGCGTGGGGCTGGACGATTTCAAGGGCATCAACGAGCAGTTCAGCTACCAGGTGGGTGACCAATTGCTGCTGGCCCTGGCCGACCGCCTGCGCGCCCACAGCGGCCGCCTCGGCGCCCTGGCCCGCCTGGGCGGTGACCAGTTCGCCCTGGTGCAGGCCAATATCGAGCAGCCCTACGAAGCCGCCGAGCTGGCCCAGAGCATCCTCGACGACCTCGAGGCGCCCTTCGACCTCGACCACCAGCAGATCCGCCTGCGCGCCACCATCGGCATCACCCTGTTCCCCGAGGATGGCGACAGCACCGAGAAGCTGCTGCAGAAGGCCGAACAGACCATGACCCTGGCCAAGGCCCGCTCGCGCAACCGCTACCAGTTCTACATCGCCAGCGTCGACAGCGAGATGCGCCGCCGCCGCGAGCTGGAAAAAGACCTGCGCGAAGCCCTGCCGCGCAACCAGCTGTACCTCGTCTATCAACCGCAGATCAGCTACCGCGACCACCGTGTGGTCGGGGTAGAGGCGCTACTGCGCTGGCAGCATCCGGAACTGGGCATGGTACCGCCTGACCAGTTCATCCCGCTGGCCGAGCAGAACGGCAACATCATCAGCATCGGCGAGTGGGTGCTCGACCAGGCTTGCCGCCAACTGCGCGAGTGGCACGACCTGGGCTTCGGCGAGCTGCGCATGGCGGTCAACCTGTCCACCGTGCAGCTGCACCACAACGAGTTGCCGCGGGTGGTCAACAACCTGTTGCAGGCCTACCGCCTGCCGCCGCGCAGCCTGGAGCTGGAGGTCACCGAGACCGGCCTGATGGAAGACATCAGCACCGCCGCCCAGCACCTGCTCAGCCTGCGCCGCTCGGGCGCCTTGATCGCCATCGACGACTTTGGTACCGGTTACTCTTCGCTGAGTTACCTGAAGTCGCTGCCGCTGGACAAGATCAAGATCGACAAGAGCTTCGTCCAGGACCTGCTCGACGACGATGACGACGCCACCATCGTTCGCGCCATCATCCAGCTGGGCAAGAGCCTGGGCATGCAAGTCATCGCCGAGGGCGTGGAAACGGCGGAGCAAGAGAGCTATATCATCGCCCAGGGCTGCCACGAAGGTCAGGGCTACCACTACAGCAAACCGCTGTCGGCGCGCGAGCTGACCGCCTTCCTCAAGCAGGCCCAGCGTAACCAGGTCTCGGTGCTGTAACCCCCGTCGATATTGGCCCTGCCCCGCAAACGGGCGTTTGCATGAAATGCACGCCCGCCCCTTTACAGCAAATGCAAATCTTTCGCATGATGTGACGGTTTCGCGTGCCTCGGCGCACGGTCCAACCACACGACGCAGGATACCAACAATGATTCGAATGCCTCTGGCCTCCGCCAGTCTGCTGGCCATCGCCATCGCCCTCGCCGGTTGCGGCGAAGGCAAGGATGACAAGGCCGCCGCTCCGCAAGCCCAGGCACCTGCCGCCGCCAGCACCACCGCCGCGGCCCCTGGGGCGGTCGATGAAGCCGCCGGCAAGGCCGTGGTCAAGCATTACGCCGAAATGGTCCACGCCGTGTACAGCGACGCGCTGAGCACCGCCAAGCAGTTGCAGACCGCCGTCGACGCCTTCCTGGCCAACCCCAACGACCAGACCCTGAAGGCCGCCAAGGAGGCCTGGGCCGCTTCCCGCGTCCCTTACCTGCAAAGCGAGGCGTTCCGCTTCGGCAACACCATCATCGACGACTGGGAAGGCCAGGTGAACGCCTGGCCCCTGGACGAAGGCCTGATCGACTACGTCGACAAGAGCTACGAGCACGCCCTGGGCAACCCGGCGGCCAGCGCCAATATCATCGCCAACACCCAGATCCAGGTCGGCGAGGACAAGGTCGACGTCAAGGACATCACCCCCGAGAAGCTGGCCAGCCTGAACGAGCTGGGCGGTTCCGAGGCCAACGTCGCCACCGGCTACCACGCCATCGAATTCCTGCTCTGGGGCCAGGACCTCAACGGCACCGGCCCAGGCGCGGGCAACCGCCCGGCCTCCGACTACCTGGAGGGCAAGGGCGCCACCGGCGGGCACAACGACCGTCGCCGCGCCTACCTGAAATCGGTCACCCAACTGCTGGTCAAGGACCTCGAGGAGATGGTCGGCAACTGGGCGCCGAACGTCGCCGACAACTACCGCGCCACCCTCGAGAACGGCCCGGTCAACGATGGCCTGCGCAAGATGCTGTTCGGCATGGGCAGCCTGTCGCTGGGCGAGCTGGCGGGCGAGCGCATGAAGGTCTCGCTGGAAGCCAACTCGCCGGAAGACGAGCAGGACTGCTTCAGCGACAACACCCACTACTCGCACTTCTACGACGCCAAGGGCATCCGCAACGTCTACCTGGGCGAGTACACCCGTGCCGACGGCAGCAAGCTGACCGGCCCGAGCCTGTCGTCGCTGGTGGCCAAGGTCGACCCGGCCACCGACGCCACCCTCAAGGCCGACCTGGAAGCCACCGAGGCGAAGATCCAGGTGATGGTCGACCACGCGCTCAAGGGCGAGCACTACGACCAGTTGATCGCCGCCGACAACACCGCTGGCAACCAGATCGTGCGCGACGCCATCGCCTCGCTGGTCAAGCAGACCGGCGCGATCGAGCAGGCCGCTGGCAAGCTGGGGATCGACAACCTGAACCCGGACACCGCTGATCACGAGTTCTGATCGGCGCTAGCGGTTCACAAGAGGCGGCCTTCGGGCCGCCTTTTTTAGTTGCCCATTGACCTGACATGCCCTCTGTAGGAGCGGCTTCAGCCGCGATCACCCGCGAAGCGGGTGCCTGGCACCGCGCTGCCCGCATCGCGGCTGAAGCCGCTCCTACAAAGGTTGCGCATTTCACATTCTTTTCATCCGAGTAATTGCAAATTGCTCTTATTCAATAACAGCCGGCCTGATAAGCTTGCACGCCGGTTTTTCGCCCATGCCCAGGATTGTCGATGTCCTTGCTCCGCCTAAGCCCCCTGCTACTGGCCCTCACCCTTGCCGCCTGTGACGACGCCCCGCGTTTCACCCAGGCCGAGCCCGGTGAAGCCCTCTCCGGCGGCACGGCGACGGTAAAACGCAACGACCGCAACGCCTTCTCGCTGCCCTCGGCCAACCTGTCGCCCGAGCGGCGCCTGGACTTCGCCGTGGGCAACAGTTTCTTCCGCAGCCCGTGGGTGATCGCCCCCTCCACCACCACCGCCCGCGACGGCCTCGGCCCGTTGTTCAACACCAACGCCTGCCAGAACTGCCATGTGCGCGACGGCCGTGGCCATCCGCCCGAGCCCGGTGACAGCAATGCGGTGTCAATGCTGGTGCGCCTGTCGATCCCCGACCAGCCGTACCTGGCCCGCGAGATCGAGCGCCTGGGCGTGGCCCCCGAGCCGGCCTATGGCACACAGCTGCAGGACATGGCCATCCCCGGCGTGGCGCCGGAGGGCAAGGTCCGGGTGAGCTACGAGAACCACAGCGTGGCCTTCAAGGACGGCCATCAGGTCGAACTGCGCCGCCCCACCCTGCAGATCACCCAGCTCGGCTACGGCCCGATGCACCCCGATACCCGGTTCTCGGCCCGGGTGGCGCCGCCGATGATCGGCCTGGGCCTGCTCGAAGCCATCCCCGAAGCCGATATCCTGGCCAGCGAAGACCCGGACGACCGCAATCGCGACGGCATCCGTGGCCGCGCCAACCGCGTCTGGGACGACGCCCTGGGCAAGACGGTGGTCGGTCGTTTCGGTTGGAAGGCCGGGCAGCCCAACGTCAACCAGCAGAACGTGCACGCGTTCGCCGGCGACATGGGTCTGACCAGCACGCTCAAACCGAGCGACGATTGCACCCCGGCACAGACCGACTGCCTGGCCGCGCCCAACGGCGATGGCGCCGATGGCGAGAAGGAAGTCAGCGACAACATCCTGCGCCTGGTCACCTTCTACACCCGCAACCTGGGTGTGCCGGCCCGGCGCGGTGTCGACGCGCCCCAGGTGCTGGCCGGCAAGAACCTGTTCTTCCAGGCGGGTTGCCAGGGCTGCCACACCCCGCAATTCACCACCGCCGCAGATGCCCATGAGGCGGAACTGGCCAACCAGGTGATCCGCCCCTACAGCGACCTGTTGCTGCACGACATGGGCCCTGGCCTGGCCGACGAGCGCACCGAATTCGCCGCCAACGGCCAGGACTGGCGCACCCCGCCGCTGTGGGGCATCGGCCTGACCGAGACGGTCAGCGGCCACACCCAGTTCCTGCATGACGGCCGTGCCCGCAACCTGCTCGAAGCCGTGCTCTGGCATGGCGGCGAAGCCCAGGCGGCACGCGACCGGGTACTGACCTTCAACGCCGAGCAGCGCGCCGCGCTGCTGGCCTTCCTGAACTCACTTTAAACGCGCAAGGAGCCGGGCATGTTCCGACCCAAACTGTTGTTCACCAGCCTCGCCGCACTCGCCCTGGGTGCCTGCTCGCCCCAGGACCCGCAGGCCGTGACCTCGGCCGCCATCGCCAAGCAGGTGATCCTGCCGACCTACAGCCGCTGGGTCGAGGTCGACCGCGCCCTGGCCGCCAGTGCCCTGGCTTATTGCGAGGGCAAAAGCTCGCTGGAGACCGCCCGCGCCGACTTCCTCAACGCGCAGAAGGCCTGGGCCGAGCTGCAACCCCTGCTGGTCGGCCCGCTGGCCGAAGGCAACCGCGCCTGGCAGGTGCAGTTCTGGCCGGACAAGAAGAACCTGGTCGGTCGCCAGGTCGAGCAACTGGTCAACGGCGACAAACCGGTCGACGCCGAATCGCTGGGCAAGGCCAGCGTCGTGGTGCGCGGCCTGTCGGCCTACGAGTACATCCTCTTCGACAGCAAGCCGGATGTCGCCAGTGCTGAACAGAAGGCCCGCTACTGCCCGCTGCTGGTCGCCATCGGCGAGCACCAGAAGGTCCTGGCCGAGGAGATCCTCAAGGGCTGGAACAGCACCGACGGCATGCTGTCGCAGATGACCAAGTTCCCCAACCAGCGCTACGCCGACTCTCACGAAGCAATCGCCGACCTGCTGCGCGCCCAAGTCACCGCCCTGGACACCCTGAAGAAGAAACTCGGCGCGCCGATGGGCCGCCAGAGCAAGGGCATCCCGCAGCCGCTGCAGGCCGAAGCCTGGCGCAGCCACTCCTCGCTCAAGAGCCTGGAAGCCTCGCTCAAGGCCGCCCAGACGGTCTGGGTCGGGGTCGACAACCAGGGCCTGCGCGGCCTGCTGGGCAAGGACCAGGCGCCGCTGGCGCAGAAGATCGACGACGCCTACGCAACGGCGCTCAAGTCGCTGGCCGACAACCCGAAGACCTTGGGCGAGCTGCTGGCCGACGACGCCGGCCAGCAGACCCTCAACCAGATCTACGACAACCTCAACGCCGTCCACCGCCTGCACGAAGGCGACCTGGCCAAGGCGCTGAACATCCAGCTGGGCTTCAATGCCAACGACGGTGACTGATCATGCTGCGACGCCAGGCCCTGAAACTCGGTAGCGTAGTGCTCAGCGCCCTCACCCTGGGCGGCTGGAGCCTGTTTCGCAACAAAGGCGGCGAACCCCTGCTGCTCTCGGCGCGCGACGATGGCGACGGCAGGCACTATGCCGTCGGCTTTCGCCTGGACGGCACCGAGGTGTTCAGCACCCAGGTGGCCCAGCGTTGCCACGCGATCATCAACCACCCTGAACAGCCCATCGCCCTGTTCGTCGCCCGTCGCCCCGGTACCGAAAGCTACCTGGTCGACCTGCGCGACGGGCGCCTGCTGCAGACCATCACCTCGCAACCGAACCGTCACTTCTACGGCCATGCGGTGATCCACAAGGGTGGCGAGTGGCTGTACACCACCGAGAACGACACCACCGACCCTGGTCGTGGCGTACTCGGTGTCTATCGCTTCGAAGGCGAACGCCTGGCGCACAGCGGCGAACTCCCGACCCATGGCATCGGCCCCCACGAACTGGCCTGGCTGCCCGACGGCGAAACCCTGGTGGTGGCCAACGGCGGCATCCGCACCGAGGCCGAAAGCCGGGTGGAGATGAACCTCGACGCCATGGAACCGAGCCTGGTGCTGATGCAGCGCGACGGCGCCCTGCTGAGCAAGGAGACGCTTGCCCAGCAGATGAACAGCGTGCGCCACCTGGCGGTGGGCAGCGACGGCACCATCGCCGCCTGCCAGCAGTTCATGGGCGCCTCCGACGAGACCGCCGAGCTGCTGGCGATCAAGCGCCCGGGCGAGCCGTTCAAGGCCTTCCCGGTGCCCGAACGGCAGTTGCAGTCGATGGCCCAGTACACCGCCAGCGTCGCCATCCACAGCGACCTGCGCCTGGTGGCGCTGACCGCGCCGCGGGCCAACCGGCTGTTCATCTGGGACCTCGACAGCGGCGCGGTGAAGCTCGATGCACCGATGCCCGATTGCGCGGGGGTCGGGGCGGTGAAGGATGGCTTCGTCGTCACCTCCGGGCAGGGGCGTTGCCGCTTCTACGATTGCCGCAAGCAGGCATTGATCGGGCAGCCGATGAACCTGCCGTCCGGGTTCTGGGACAACCACCTGCACCTGGCCTGACCCTGTTCGCCGGCAAGCCGGCCCCTACACTGCCCTGTAGGAGCCGGCTTGCCGGCGAACCTCCCGTTTTCGCAAAAACCGACAATACTTTCCCCCATCGCACGTGGGCCGGATCGCCTGTGCCCGTGCGCAACGAAAAACCACCTCGCATCCAGGGAACCGGACCTATGCTGCGCCGCCGCATGCTGATCATGTTGGCCGTCGTCCTGCTGATCGTGCTGATCCTGGGAGGCTTCAAGGCCTTCTCCATCTACAAGCAGGTACAGATGTTCTCGGCACCCAAGCCACCGGTCAGTGTCGCCGCGGCCCAGGCCGAGCTGCGCCAATGGCAGGAGCGCCTGCCGGCGGTCGGTAGCCTGAAGGCCTACCAGGGCGTCGAACTAAGCCTGGAAGTGGCCGGCACAGTGAAGTCCCTGCACTTCGAATCCGGGCAGAAAGTGAAGGCCGGGCAACTGCTGCTGCAATTGGACAGCGAACAGGAGACCGCCCTGCTGGGTACAGCCCAGGCCGACCTTAATCTGGCAAAGGTGGACTTCGGTCGCGGCAGCCAACTGGTCGGCGACTCGGCCATCTCACGGGGCGAGTTCGATCGGCTGACCACCCAGTACCGACGCAACCAGGCAGTGGTCGACCAGCTCAAGGCGTCGCTGGCGAAGAAGAGCATCAGCGCGCCTTTCAGCGGTACTATCGGCATTCGCCAGGTGGACGTCGGCGCTTACCTTGCCAGCGGCACGGTGATCGCCACCCTGCAGGACCTGTCGAGCCTGTACGTCGACTTCAACGTGCCCGAACAGGCCCTGCCCCACTTGAGCCTCGGCCAGCAAGTGCTGGTGCAGGTCGCCGCCTACCCGGGCCAGACCTTCCCCGCCAGCCTGAGCGCGATCAACCCGAAAGTGGAGGAAAGCACCCGTAACCTGCTGGTCCGCGCCACCCTGGCCAACCCCGACGGCAAGCTGCTGCCCGGCATGTTTGCCAGCCTCCAACTGCTGCTGCCCGATCCGCAATCGCAAGTGGTGGTGCCGGAAAACGCCATCACCTACACCCTGTACGGCAATTCGGTGTACCTGGTCAGCCGCAGGAAAGGCGAGGATGGCAAGCCGCTGGACGACAATGAGGGCCAGCCCCAGTTGATCGCCGAACAGCGCACCGTGCAGACCGGGGAGCGCCGCGACGGCTGGGTGGTGATCAGCAAAGGGCTGCAGGCCGGCGACCAGGTGGTCACCGCCGGCCAGCTCAAGCTGGCGCCCGGCGCGGCGATTCGCATCAGCAGCGAGCAAGCGCTCAAGCCGGGCACCCACTGAAGGAGGCAGGCATGGCGTTCACCGACCCGTTCATCCGCCGCCCGGTGCTGGCCTGCGTGGTCAGCCTGCTGATCCTGCTGCTGGGCGCACAGGCCTGGAACAAGCTGCAGATCCGCCAGTACCCGCAGATGGAAAACGCCCTGATCACGGTGACCACCGCCTACCCCGGTGCCAACGCCGAGACCATCCAGGGCTACATCACCCAGCCGCTGCAGCAGAGCCTGGCCAGCGCCGACGGTATCGACTACATGACCTCGGTGAGCCGGCAGAACTTCTCGGTGATCTCGGTCTACGCACGCATCGGCGCCGACACCGACCGGTTGTTCACCCAACTGTTGGCCAAGGCCAACGAGGTGCGCAACAAGCTGCCGCAGGATTCCGAGGACCCGGTGCTGAGCAAGGAGGCGGCCGACGCCTCGGCGCTGATGTACATCAGCTTCTACAGCAACGAGATGAGCAACCCGCAGATCACCGACTACCTGTCGCGGGTGATCCAGCCCAAGCTGGCGACGCTGCCAGGCATGGCCGAGGCGCAGATCCTCGGCAACCAGCTGTTCGCCATGCGCATCTGGATCGACCCGGTGAAACTGGCCGGCTTCGGCCTGTCGGCGGTGGACGTGACCAACGCGGTGCGCCACTACAACTTCCTCGCCGCGGCCGGCGAAGTGAAAGGCGAATACGTGGTCACCAGCGTCAACGCCACCACCGAGCTCAAGTCCGCCGAGGCCTTCGCCGCCTTGCCGGTCAAGATCGCAGGCGACAGCCGGGTGCTATTGGGGGACGTGGCACGCATCGAGATGGGCGCGGAGAACTACGACACGGTCAGCTCGTTCGACGGTACGCCGTCTGTGTACATCGGCATCAAGGCCACTCCCGCCGCCAACCCGCTGCAGGTGATCAAGGAGGTGCGGCGGATCATGCCGCAACTCGAGGAACAGTTGCCGTCGGGCCTCAAGGTGTCCATTGCCTACGACGCCACCCTGTTCATCCAGGCCTCCATCAACGAAGTGATCAAGACCCTCGGCGAGGCGGTGCTGATCGTCATCGTGGTGGTGTTCCTGTTCCTCGGTGCGTTGCGCTCGGTGCTGATCCCGGTGGTGACCATCCCGCTGTCGATGATCGGCGTGCTGTTCTTCATGCAGATGATGGGTTATTCGCTGAACTTGCTGACCCTGTTGGCCATGGTGCTGGCCATCGGCCTGGTGGTGGACGACGCCATCGTCGTGGTGGAGAACATCCACCGTCATATCGAGGAGGGCAAGACACCCCGCGAGGCGGCACTGGAAGGTGCCCGCGAGATCGCCCTGCCGGTGGTATCGATGACCATCACCCTGGCTGCGGTCTACGCCCCCATCGGCTTTCTCACCGGGCTGACCGGTGCGTTGTTCAAGGAGTTCGCGCTGACGTTGGCCGGAGCTGTGATCATCTCGGGCGTCGTGGCCCTGACGCTGTCGCCGATGATGTGCGCCCTGCTGCTGCGCCACGAGCAGAACCCCAGCGGCCTGGCCCACCGTCTGGATTTGCTTTTCGAACAGCTGAAGGTGCGCTACCAGCGCCTGTTGCACGGCACCTTGAACAGCCGGCCGGTGGTGCTGGTGTTCGCAGTGATCATCCTGTGCCTGATCCCGGTGCTGCTCAAGTTCACCCAGAGCGAACTGGCACCCAATGAGGACCAGGGCGTGATCTTCATGATGAGCAACTCGCCGCAAACCGCGAACCTGGACTACCTGAACGCCTACACCGACGAGTTCACTCCGCTGTTCAAGACCTTCCCCGAGTACTACTCGTCGTTCCAGATCAACGGTTTCAATGGCGTGCAGAGCGGCATCGGTGGCTTCCTGCTCAAGCCGTGGAGCGAGCGGCATCGGACCCAGATGGAGTTGCTGCCGCTGGTTCAGGCCAAGCTCGAGGAGGTCGGCGGCCTGCAGATTTTCGGTTTCAACCTGCCGTCCTTGCCCGGTACCGGGGAAGGCTTGCCCTTCCAGTTCGTGATCAACACTGCCGGCGACTATACCGCGCTGCTGGAAGTGGCCCAGCGGGTCAAGGAGCGTGCGCAGGCCTCCGGCAAGTTCGCCTTCCTCGACATCGACCTGGCGTTCGACAAGCCTGAGGTGATGATCGATATCGACCGCGCCAAGGCCGCGCAGATGGGCGTGTCGATGGACACCCTCGGCGGAACCCTGGCCACCTTGCTGGGCGAGGCGGAGATCAACCGCTTCACCCTGGAAGGCCGCAGCTACAAGGTGATCGCCCAGGTCGAACGCGCCTATCGCGCCACGCCGGGTTGGCTGAACAACTACTACGTGAAGAACGAACAGGGTCAGCTATTGCCCCTGTCGACGCTTATCACCCTCAGCGACCGTGCCCGGCCTCGCCAGCTCAATCAGTTCCAGCAATTGAACTCGGCGATCATCCAGGGGGTGCCGCTGGTGAGCATGGGCGAAGCGCTGGACACCGTGCGCACGATCGCCCACGAGGAGGCGCCGGAGGGCTTTGCAGTGGACTATGCGGGTACGGCACGGCAATTCGTCCAGGAGGGTAGCGCGTTGTGGGTGACCTTCGGCTTGGCGCTGGCGATGATCTTCCTGGTGCTGGCGGCGCAGTTCGAAAGTTTCCGTGACCCGCTGGTGATCCTGGTGACCGTGCCGCTGTCCATCTGCGGGGCGCTGGTACCGTTGTTCCTTGGGGTTTCCAGCATGAACATCTATACGCAGGTGGGGTTGGTGACCTTGATAGGGTTGATTACCAAGCACGGGATCCTGATCGTCGAATTTGCCAACCAACTGCGTGAAGAAAAGGGGCTTGGGGTTCGCGAGGCGATCGAAGAGGCGGCGGCGATTCGATTGCGGCCGGTGCTGATGACCACGGCAGCCATGGTGTTCGGCATGGTGCCGTTGATTCTGGCCACCGGGGCTGGGGCGGTGAGCCGGTTCGACATCGGGACCGTGATTGCCACGGGGATGTCGGTTGGGACGTTGTTCACGTTGTTTGTGTTGCCTTGTATTTATACGTTGTTGGCGCATCGGGCTGGGCGGGAGGTGGGGTGATGGATTTGGCTTCGGCTTCGGCTTTTAGAGTGTGGGTTTGAAGGCTTGTGGGCATATCCATTGGCGATAGAGACGCTGATTCACCTTTCCGCCCTTACGGCGGCCTACTTTTTTCTTGGAAAAAGTAGGCAAAACCGCTCGCTCCATCATCCGGCCCCTGCGCTGCGCTCCGGGGTCCCCTCGCTACGTCCTTGCTCCCGTGGGTACCGCGCTGAACGCCCCATCCTGGGGCGCAGCGCTCGACGGCCATCCATGGCCGTCGCCCCACTACGCAAGAACTCCGCTCGGCCTCCTGAAGTCGCAATGGGCGGCGCCTGGACTATCGCGCATCAAGATCAAAAGCCGGGCGAGGCGCTACGCGCTCGCAGAAGCAAAGAGCAAAGAGCAAAGAGCAAAGATCAAAGATCAAAGATCGGAAAGTTCTATAGCTATGTAGTGCAGTGATGATTGTGGTGTTTGTGCCATTGGTTCGCCGGCAAAGCCGGCTCCTACAATGGAGCGGCGTACACCGTCCGGTAGGAGGCGAATGCGTACTCAAGGCCACGAACAAGCAGCTAGCGACAGCTGCGCCTGCGCAGGCGCAGCCCGTAACTTCGCGACTTCAGGAGGCTGAGCGCAGGCGTCTGGAGGGCCAGGTGCGCAGCACCCTTCGGCGTAGCCGAAGGCGCGAGATGTAGACTTGCGCAGCAAGTCGTAGGCCGCGCGGGCCCGGAAGGCGCCGGAGCGAAGGGACCCGGAGCGTAGCGGAGGGCCGTATGATGGAGCGAGCGGCTTTTGGTTACTTTTGGCCAAGACCAAAAGTGACCCGCCGTAAGGGCGGAAAGGTGAGTCAGCATCCCTATAGCAAATGGATATGCTCACAACTTGAAAAACCGGCAACAACAACAAGGGCGAATTGAAACGTAACCAACTACGCCCCAACCCGCCCTTCAGTCAAACACTCAAACCACCACCAACTTAAAGCGCATCAAGCAAAGCCTGGTTCATCTCCGGCGTCCCAATCGTAATCCGCAGGAACTGCGCAATCCGCTCCTGCTTGAAGTGCCGCACGATCACCCCCTGCTCCCGCAGCCGCGCCGCGATCCCCGCCGCATCCTGCGAAGGATGACGAGCAAAGATGAAGTTCGCCGCCGAAGGCAGCACCTCAAACCCACGTGCCACCAACTCAGCGACCAGCACTTCACGGCTATCGATCACCTTGCGGCAAGTCTCGTTGAAATACGCTCGGTCCTCGAACGCCACCGCCGCGCCAACGATCGCCATGCGATCCAGCGGGTAGGAGTTGAAGCTGTTCTTGATCCGCTCCAGCGCCTCGATCAGGTCCGGATGCCCCACCGCCAACCCCACCCGCAAGCCCGCGAGCGAGCGCGACTTGGACAGGGTCTGGGTCACCAGCAGGTTGTCATAACGATCCACCAGGCTGATCGCCGTCTCGCCACCGAAATCGATGTAGGCCTCATCGACCACCACCACCGAATCACGGTTCGCCTGCAACAGCTGCTCCACCGCCTCAAGCGGCAGCAGGCACCCCGTCGGCGCGTTGGGGTTGGGGAAAATGATCCCGGCATTGGGCTTGCTGTAGTCCGAGACCTGGATCTGGAACTGCTCATCCAGCGCCACCTGCTCGAAAGCAATGCCGTACAGGCCGCAATACACCGGATAGAAGCTGTAGCTGACGTCCGGGAACAACAGCGGCCCACGGTCGTGCAGGAACAGGCCGTGGAAGATGTGCGCCAGCACCTCGTCCGAGCCATTGCCGACGAATACCTGCGCCGGCGTCACGCCGTAGTACTCGGCGACCGCCTGCTTGAGCCGGTCACCATTCGGGTCCGGATACAGGCGCAGGTTGTCGTTCAACTCACCCCGCATGGCCTCCAGCGCCTTGGGCGACGGGCCATAGGGGTTCTCGTTGGTGTTGAGCTTGACCAGGCGCGCCAGTTTGGGCTGCTCACCAGGCACGTATGGGACGAGATCCTTGACGAAGGGACTCCAGAAACGACTCATGCTCAGTTCCCCTTCTCGTTGAGGATGCGGTATTCGGCGCTGCGCGCATGGGCAGTCAGCGATTCGCCACGGGCCAGCACCGACGCGGTGTGGCCCAGCTCGGAAGCCCCTTGCTCGGAGCAGAAGATGATCGACGAACGTTTCTGGAAGTCGTACACACCCAGCGGCGAAGAGAACCGCGCGGTACCGGAGGTCGGCAGCACATGGTTGGGGCCTGCGCAGTAGTCGCCCAGCGCCTCGCTGGTGTGGCGGCCCATGAAGATCGCACCGGCGTGGCGGATCTGCGGCAGCCAGGCCTGCGGGTCGGCCACCGACAGCTCCAGGTGCTCTGGGGCGATGCGGTTGGCCACTTCGATCGCCTGCTGCATGTCGCGCACCTGGATCAGCGCGCCACGGCCATTGATCGACTTCTCGATGATTTCGGCACGCTCCATGGTGGGGAGCAGTTTCTCGATGCTGGCGGCAACCCGGTCGAGGAAGGCCGCATCAGGGCTGATCAGGATCGCCTGGGCGTCCTCGTCGTGCTCGGCCTGGGAGAACAGGTCCATGGCGATCCAGTCCGGATCGGTCTGGCCATCGCACACCACCAGAATCTCCGACGGGCCGGCGATCATGTCGATCCCGACCTGGCCGAACACATGGCGCTTGGCGGTGGCGACATAGATATTGCCCGGGCCGACGATCTTGTCCACCTGCGGCACGCTCTCGGTGCCATAGGCCAGGGCCGCGACGGCCTGCGCGCCACCGACGGTGAAGACCCGATCAACCCCGGCGATGCAGGCAGCGGCCAGCACCAGCTCGTTGACCTCGCCACGCGGCGTCGGGACCACCATCACCACTTCGGCCACGCCGGCAACCTTCGCCGGAATGGCGTTCATCAACACCGACGACGGGTACGACGCCTTGCCGCCCGGCACGTACAGGCCGGCACGGTCCAGCGGCGTGACCTTCTGGCCCAGCACGGTGCCATCGGCTTCGGTGTACTGCCAGGAATCCTGCTTCTGGCGCTCGTGGTAAATGCGCACACGGTTGGCGGCCTTCTCCAGGGCTTCGCGCTGAACCGGTGTGATACGGGTCAGGGCCAGCTCCAGGCGAGCGCGGTCAAGGATCAGGTCATCGATGGATTTGGCATCGACACCGTCGAAACGCTGGGTGAACTCCACCAGCGCTGCGTCACCGCGCTCGCGCACGGCCTTGATGATATCGAGCACGCGCTGGTTGACCGCGTCATCGGACACGCTTTCCCAGCTCAGCAGATGATCCAGATGTCGGGCGAAATCCTGGTCAGCAGCGTTGAGACGGGCAATTGCAGTGGACACGGTCATGGCGAGGGCCTCGAATGATTAGCGAATGCTCAGGCGCCCTAAGCTACCAGTCCATCCGCGCGGGCACCTGAGAAAATTGGCTATGACGCGGATAGACGGGCGCGACAGCGGAGGTCGCGCGCAGAGGTCAGCCGCGGTGTCGTGATTCGACGGCGTTGCGCAGGGTGTCGATCAGGCTCTGGATACGGGCGTGCTGCATCTTCATGGAGGCCTTGTTGACCACCAGGCGCGAGCTGATCGTGGCGATCAGATCTTGCGGCTCGAGGCCGTTGGCACGCAGGGTGTTGCCGGTGTCGACCACATCGATGATCTTGTCGGCGAGGTTGATCAATGGTGCCAGTTCCATCGAGCCGTACAGCTTGATGATGTCGACCTGGCGGCCCTGCTCGGCGTAGTAGCGCTTGGCTACGTTGACGAACTTGGTGGCCACGCGCAGGCGGCCCTTGGGCTCGGCCGCGCCGGTCACGCCAGCGGTCATCAGCTTGCACTGGGCGATCTGCAGGTCCAGCGGCTCGTAGAGGCCCTGGCCGCCATATTCCATCAGCACGTCCTTGCCGGCCACACCAAGGTCGGCGGCGCCATGCTCGACGTAGGTCGGTACGTCGGTGGCACGCACGATGAGCAGGCGTACGTCATCCTGCGTGGTGGGGATGATCAGCTTACGGCTTTTGTCCGGGTTCTCGGTGGGGACGATGCCGGCTTCTGCCAGCAACGGCAGGGTGTCGTCGAGAATGCGGCCTTTTGATAGCGCGATGGTCAACATGGGAAACGTCGGTCCTTAAGCAGCTATAGCCGGCCGGGCCATGGGCCCGACCGCATACGATTCGGCTGGCGCGTCCCTGCGCCGGTCACAGACTAGCCCGGTACGCGGCGGATCTTGGCGCCGAGCATCTGCAGTTTTTCCTCGATGCACTCGTAACCACGGTCGATGTGGTAGATGCGATCGATGAGCGTGTCACCTTCGGCAACCAGGGCCGACAGCACCAGGCTGGCGGAAGCGCGCAGGTCGGTGGCCATCACTGGAGCGCCCTTGAGCGCCTTGACGCCAGTGACGATGGCGGTGTTGCCCTCGACCTGGATCTGCGCGCCCATGCGGTGCATCTCGTACACGTGCATGAAACGGTTTTCGAAGATGGTCTCGATCACCGCGCCAGTGCCTTCGGCGATGGCGTTGAGCGAGATGAACTGCGCCTGCATGTCGGTGGGGAACGCCGGGTACGGCGCGGTACGCAGGTTGACAGCCTTGGGCCGCTTGCCATGCATGTCCAGCTCGATCCAGTCTTCGCCAGTAGTGATGTCGGCACCCGCTTCCTTGAGCTTCTCCAATACGGCTTCGAGAATGGTCGGGTCGGTATCCTTGACCTTGACGCGGCCACCGGTCACGGCAGCAGCGACCAGGTAGGTGCCGGTCTCGATGCGGTCGGGCATGACGCGATAGGTTGCCGAGGCCAGGCGCTCGACGCCATCGATGGTGATGGTGTCGGTACCGGCGCCCTGAACCTTGCCGCCCATGGCATTGATGAAGTTGGCCAGGTCGACCACTTCCGGCTCGCGCGCGGCGTTCTGCAGCACGCTGCGCCCCTTGGCCAGCGCGGCGGCCATCATGATGTTCTCGGTACCGGTCACACTCACGGTATCGAAGAAGAAGTGCGCGCCACGCAGGCCGCCTTCCGGGGCCTTGGCCTTGATGTAGCCACCTTCGACCTCGATCTTCGCGCCCATGGCCTCCAGGCCACGGATGTGCAGGTCGACCGGGCGCGAACCGATGGCGCAACCGCCTGGCAGGGCCACTTCGGCCTCACCGAAACGGGCGACCATCGGGCCCAGCACCAGGATCGAGGCGCGCATGGTCTTGACCAGCTCGTACGGGGCCACCAGGGTCTTGATCGTGCGCGGGTCGATCTCGACCGCCAGCTTCTCGTCGATCACAGGCTCGATGCCCATGCGACCGAACAGCTCGATCATGGTGGTGATGTCGTGCAGGTGTGGCAGGTTGCCCACGGTGACCGGGCCGTCGGCCAGCAGGGTCGCCGCCAGGATTGGCAATGCGGCGTTCTTCGCGCCGGAAATGCGGATTTCGCCGTCGAGGCGCGGGCCGCCAGTGATAATCAGTTTGTCCATACGTCTCTCGCCGCCAAGTTGGCTCAGGTGCGCTCAGCCCAGGCTGCGCTGCTGAAGAATTTCATGGTTACCGCGTGAATGCTGCCGTTCGAGATCCACGGATTGAGGTGAGCATAGATCGCCTGCTGACGCTTGACCGGGCTCAGGCCGGCCAGCTC
Source organism: Pseudomonas entomophila (assembly GCF_029478665.1). GTDB lineage: Bacteria > Pseudomonadota > Gammaproteobacteria > Pseudomonadales > Pseudomonadaceae > Aquipseudomonas > Aquipseudomonas entomophila_F. The sequence goes on along the minus strand of NZ_JARPQB010000011.1, from coordinate 74,480 downwards.
GTCGCTGATCACGTTCAACTGGAAGTTGCAGCCTTCGCCTTCAACTTCGACCCGGGTTCCCGGCAATTTCTCTTCCAGAAAGCTTTTGACTTCTACGGCCTGCATGCTCAACCTCGATCGGCGCCCAACGCGCGCGGGTCGGCCATCATACAAAAAAGCCCCTCGCCTGCGAAGCCCAAGACGGGGCTCACTGACCGAGGGGCTTTCACCTTGCGGCAGGCCATCAGCCCGCCAGTACCTCATCGAGGTCGTAGACCTCGGCGATTTCGCGCATGTCGTCAGGCATGCCGCGCAGTTCGCAGGCCTTGCCGGCCACCTGGGCGTCACGCATGAAGGCCAGCAGCAGCGACAGGCCGACGCTGCTCGACTTCACCACTGCAGTGCAGTCCAGCACCAGGCGGGCCTCGCCGCTGGCGGCTATCAGTGCCTTGCCCTGCTTGCGCAGGGCCGGGCCGCTGCGGTAGTCCAGCACGCCGGCCAGGCGCAGGACGCCAGGCTCGATCATGCTCACTGCGGCATCGCTCATTTGACTTCCTTGTCCGGCGAGTTGTCAGCGGTCTGCTTGGCCTTGGCCACTTCGCCAGCCCAACCATCGATGGTCTTGTCCAGGCTGTTGCCGTTGCGCTGCATCGCATCCTGGAACTGGTCGCGGAACAGTTTGCCGATGTTGATGCCGTTGACGATGACGTTACGCACCTTCCACTCGCCGCCGATCTTCTCCATGGTGTACTGCACTGGATAGACCGCGCCGTTGGTGCCCGTGATCTTCATGCCGACACTGGTGCGGTCGCCATCCTCAGCCTTGGCTGGGTCGACGACGATGCCCTGGTTGTTGTACTCCAGCAGCGCGTTGCCGTAGAACTGCATCAGGCTGCGCTTGAAGTTCTCCTGGAAGCGCTGCATCTGCTCAGGCGTGGCCTTGCGCGAATACTTGACCGTCATGATGCTCTTGGAGATGCCGTCGGCATCGACCACCGGGCCGAGGTTGTCGTTGAGCGCCTTGTAGAACGCCTCTGGGTTGGCCTTGTACTGCTCCTTGTTGGCTTTGAGGTCGCTCAACAATTGAGTGGTGGTGCCCTGGATGACATCACGGGCGGATTGCCCGGGCGCGGCCAGGGCCAGCAGGGGGAAGGCCGCCAACAGCACCAGCAGGCCACGTCGCAGGATCGAAATCATGGGAACTCCTTAATTAGCCGGTTGAGCTTCTTTCGGTTCCTTGCCCACGGAATTGAGCAGGAACTTGCCGATCAGATCTTCCAGCACCAGCGCCGACTGGGTGTCGTGAATGGTGCTGCCATCCTTGAGAACCGCTTCTTCGCCACCTACGCTGATGCCAATGTATTTCTCACCCAGCAGGCCGGCGGTCAGGATCGAGGCAGTGGAATCGGTCGGCAGGTTGTCGACCTGCTTGTCCAACTGCAACGTGACCCGACCGGTATACGAATCACGGTCCAGATCGATGGCTGTGACCTTGCCAATGGTCACACCGGCCATGGTCACTTTGGCTCTGACCGTCAAACCGGCGATATTGTCGAAGTACGCATAAACTTTGTACGTATCGCTGCTCGGGCTGGCCGACAGCCCGCTGACACGCAGGGCCAGCAGCAGCAGCGCCAGGATCCCGGCCAGGAGGAACAGGCCGACACCGATTTCCAGGGTGCGGTTTTGCATCAGAAATCTCCAAACATCAAGGCGGTCAGAATAAAGTCCAGACCCAGTACTGCCAATGAGGCGTAGACCACGGTCTTGGTAGTGGCACGGCTGATCCCTTCTGAAGTGGGCTCGCAGTCATACCCCTGGAATACGGCGATCCAGGTAACGACGAAGGCGAACACCAAGCTCTTGATCAGCCCGTTGATCACATCGTCGCTGAAAGAAACGCTGTTCTGCATGTTGCCCCAGAACGAACCCTCGTAGACGCCCAGCCAGTCGACGGCGACCCACGAACCGCCCCAGATGCCGACCACACTGAAGATCAGCGCCAGCAGCGGCAGCGAAATGAAACCGGCCCACAGGCGCGGGGCAACGATGTACTTGAGCGGGTCGACACCGATCATTTCCAGGCTCGACAGCTGCTCGGTGGACTTCATGTTGCCGATCTCGGCGGTCAATGCGGAACCTGCGCGCCCGGCGAACAGCAAGGCGGTCACCACCGGCCCCAGCTCACGCAGCAGCGTCAGGGCGACCATCTGCCCCACGGCCTGCTCCGAGCCGTACTTGGTGAGGATGCTGTAGCCCTGCAGCGCCAGCACCATGCCGATGAACACGCCGGATACGACAATGATCGCCAACGACAGCACGCCAACCGAGTAGAGCTGCTTGACCAGCAACTGGAAGCCACCGCCGATGCCGCCGCGACCGCTCAGCGCGTGCCCCAGGAACAGGCACGAACGCCCTAGCACCGCAAGCACGTCGATGGCCGACCGGCCAAACAGACGGATACGTTCGAGTAAGGATTTTCTGCGCATCAACGCGCCCCCAGCAGATCGGCGCGATAGTCAGGCGCGGGAAAATGGAATGGCACCGGACCGTCCGGGTCACCCTTCATGAACTGGCGGATACGCGGGTTGTCCGACCCCATCAGTTCGTCCGGCGTACCCTGCCCCAGTACCTGGCCATCACCCACCACATAGATGTAGTCGGCGATGCTGGCGGTTTCCGCCAGGTCGTGGGAGACCACGATGCTGGTGATCCCCAGGGCGTCGTTGAGCAGACGGATGAGACGGACCAGCACCCCCATGGCAATCGGATCCTGGCCGACGAACGGTTCGTCGTACATGAGGATCTGCGGATCGAGGGCGATCGCGCGGGCCAGCGCCACCCGGCGCTTCATGCCACCGGACAGTTCGTCGGGCATCAGGTCGATGGCGCCACGCAACCCCACCGCCTGCAATTTCATCAGGACGATGTCGCGGATCATCTCGTCGGACAGCTGCGTATGCACGCGCAGCGGAAAGGCGACGTTCTCGAACACATCGAGGTCGGTGAACAGCGCGCCGCTCTGGAACAGCACGCCCATATGCTTGCGGGCGTCGAACAGGTCGCTGCGCGACAACGCGGGCAGGTTCTGCCCGTTGACCCAGACCTCACCACCTGTTGGGCGCAACTGCGCGCCCATCAGGCGCAACAAGGTGGTCTTGCCGCACCCCGAAGGCCCCATGATGCCGGTGACCTTGCCACGGGGAATACGTATGTCCACGTTGCTGAAAATGCTGCGCGAACCGCGCTTGAAGGTGACACCCTTCAACTCGACCGCGTAGGCGCTATCCACACTCATCTAGACTCCTTGCTAGTGCAGCCTCGCACTCATGGACGTTCACCTTCATCGTGAAGGCACACGCGCCCCTGGCAGGCCGAATAGCGGCGAACTATAGCACCGCTGGCAGGCCCTTCCCAAGGGCGTCAAACGTTCCATTCAGGGCGCTGACAGCTATATGTGACATTCGAAGGATGAGCGTTTCACACATTGCGGCTATAATCGCCGCCTTTTCATCAGGCATTGCGTTTTCGACATGAGCCAATCCAGCGAGCTGATCCACTCTGCCCAGCGCACCCTGCGCCTGGAACTCGAGGCCGTAGAGGGCCTGCTGGCCCGTATCGACGGCAACTTCGTCAAGGCTTGTGAGCTGATCCTGGCCAGCAAGGGCCGCGTCGTGGTGGTCGGCATGGGCAAGTCGGGGCACATCGGCAACAAGATCGCCGCCACCCTTGCCAGCACCGGCACCCCTTCGTTCTTCGTGCACCCGGCCGAGGCCAGCCACGGTGACATGGGCATGATCACCCGTGACGATGTCATTCTTGCCCTGTCCAACTCCGGCAGCACCGCCGAGATCGTCACCCTGCTGCCGCTGATCAAGCGCCTGGGGATCCAGATGATCAGCCTTACCGGCAACCCGGACTCGCCCCTGGCGCAAGCGGCCGAGGTCAACCTCGACGCCCGTGTTGCCCAGGAAGCCTGCCCGCTCAACCTGGCCCCCACCTCTTCCACCACCGCCGCGCTGGTGCTGGGCGACGCCCTGGCCATCGCCCTGCTGGAAGCCCGCGGCTTCACCGCCGAGGACTTCGCCTTCTCGCACCCGGGCGGCGCACTGGGCCGACGCCTGCTGCTGAAAGTCGAGAATGTGATGCATTCGGGCGAGGAGCTGCCAAAGGTGCAACGCGGCACGCTGCTCAAGGATGCACTGCTCGAGATGTCCCGCAAGGGCCTGGGCATGACCGTGGTCCTGGAAAGCGACGGCACGCTCGCCGGCGTATTCACCGACGGCGACCTGCGCCGCAGCCTCGACCGCAGCATCGACATCCACAAGACCCTCATCGACGAGGTCATGACCGTCCACGGCAAGACCGCCCGCGCCGAGATGCTCGCCGCCGAAGCGCTCAAGATCATGGAAGACCACAAGATCAGCGCGCTCGTGGTGGTCGACCGGGACGACCGTCCGACCGGCGCCCTGAACATGCACGACCTGCTGCGTGCCGGAGTGATGTAAATGAACCAGGACCTCATGCAACGCGGCAAGGCCATCAAGCTGGCGGTATTCGACGTCGATGGCGTGCTCACCGACGGCCGCCTGTACTTCCTCGAGGATGGCAGCGAGTTCAAGACCTTCAATACGCTCGACGGCCAGGGCATCAAGATGCTCATGGCCTCGGGCGTGACCACCGCGATCATCAGCGGGCGCAAGACCCCCGTGGTCGAGCGTCGGGCGAAGAACCTGGGCATCCCGCACCTGTTCCAGGGCCGCGAGGACAAACAGGTGGTACTCGACGGCCTGCTCGCCGAACTCAACCTAAGCTATGAACAGGTCGCCTATCTTGGCGACGACCTGCCCGACCTGCCGGTAATCCGCCGCGTGGGCCTGGGCATGGCGGTAGCCAATGCCGCGCCGTTCGTTCGCCAGCACGCCCACGGTGTGACCCAGGCACGCGGCGGTGAAGGTGCCGCCCGCGAGTTCTGCGAACTGATCATGCAGGCCCAGGGTACCCTGGACGCTGCCAACGCCAACTACCTGTAAGGCCGCTCATGTTCAGCAAGAAACTTCGTAATTTTGTGCTGTTCGGCGTGATTGCCGCGGTGCTGGCCGCCGTCGGCTACTGGAACGTCAGTCCGGAAAGCTTCCTCGACCAGCCCACCGCCCAGGTCGACGAAAGCGCCATCGACTATTACGCGATCAACGCCCACAGCGTGCAGTTCCTGCCCGACGGCAAGCTGCAATACGAGATGACCGCCGACAAGGTCGAACACCTCAAGGCCAGCGAAGTCACCCTGGTGACCACGCCCGACCTGCACATGTACCGCGGCACCGAGTACCCGTGGCACGTGCAGAGCAAACGCGCCGAGGTCAACCCGGACGGCACCGAGGTCGAGCTGATCGATGACGTGCGCGTGGCACGTACCGACGAAAAGCAACGCGAAACCATTATTACCAGCACCCGCATGACCGTGTTCCCGCAGAAGCAATATGCGCAGACCGAGCAAGCCGTTAGAATCGACGGCGCCGGTGGCACGACTACGGGCAAAGGAATGAAAGCGTATTTGAAAGAAGGCAGGATGGACCTGCTCTCTAACGTAAGAGGACAGTATGAGGCTCGTTAAAACCATCCCCCTTCTGCTCAGCCTGGGCGTAGCACTGGGAAGCGCGAGCGCCTTCGCCCTGCCGAACGACCGTGACCAGCCGATCCGCATCCAGGCGGACAACGCCCACCTGGACGACAAGCAGGGCGTGGCCACCTATACCGGCGATGTGATCATCACCCAGGGCTCGATGATGATCAAAGGCAATACCGTGACCATGACCCGCGCCGCCTCCGGCGACATCGACGTGGTCACTTCGGTGGGCAACCTGGCCTATTTCGAGCAGCAGCAGAGCGCCGCCAAGCCCGACAAGATGAAAGGCTGGGCCGTGACCATCCAGTACCAGGCGCAGAAAGACATGGTGATTCTCACCGACCGCGCCAAGGTCGAGAACGAAGGCAACACCACCGAAGGCGAGAAGATCGTCTACAACACCAAGACCCAGGTGGCGACCGCCGGTCGCGGTGGCAACGTGACTGCACCACGTCAGCGCATCGACATGGTCATTCAACCGAAGAAAAAGGCCGAGTAAATGGCAACCCTCAAAGCCCAGCACCTGGCCAAGAGCTACAAGGGCAGGCAGGTCGTTCGCGACGTAAGCCTGTCCATCGACAGCGGCCAGATCGTCGGCTTGCTCGGCCCCAACGGCGCCGGCAAGACCACCTGCTTCTACATGATCGTGGGGCTGGTCCAGGCGGATCAGGGCCGCGTCCTGATCGACAGCCTCGACGTCAGCCACCAGCCCATGCATGGCCGCGCGCAAGCGGGCATCGGCTACCTGCCGCAGGAAGCCTCGATCTTCCGCAAGCTGTCGGTGGCCGACAACATCATGGCCATCCTCGAGACCCGCAAGGACCTCGACCGCGACGGCCGGCGCAAGGAGCTGGAAAGCCTGCTGCAGGAGTTCCACATCAGCCACATCCGCGACAACCTGGGCATGAGCCTCTCCGGTGGTGAACGCCGCCGTGTCGAAATCGCCCGCGCCCTGGCCACCGCACCCAAGTTCATCCTGCTGGACGAACCCTTTGCCGGCGTCGACCCGATCTCCGTGGGCGACATCAAGCAGATCATCCACCACCTCAAGAACAAGGGCATCGGCGTACTGATCACCGACCACAACGTTCGCGAAACGCTGGACATCTGCGAGACCGCCTACATCGTCAACGACGGCCAACTGATCGCCGAAGGCGATGCCGAGACCATCCTGGCCAACCAGCTGGTCAAGGAAGTCTACCTGGGCCACGAGTTCCGCCTCTGATCCAGGGCCTGCCTGGAGCACTGGCGAACACGCCCGGGACGGGCTTAAGTGTAACAGTGCTCTAGGCAAACGCTGCAATTTCAGGCATACAACTTGCTTAAAGTCGGCGCCCAAGCGCCCTACGTAGTGGATGGCGCATGTGCGCCGGCGAACAAGGTATTAAGCCCCTGCCATGAAACCATCGCTCGTCCTAAAAATGGGCCAGCAACTGACGATGACCCCGCAGTTGCAACAGGCCATCCGTCTGCTTCAGCTCTCCACCCTGGACCTTCAGCAGGAAATCCAGGAAGCGCTGGAGTCCAACCCGATGCTCGAACGTCAGGAAGACGGCGACGACTTCGACAACAGCGACCCGATGGCGGACAACGCCGAGAACAAACCGGCCGCCGAAGTCCAGGACAACAGTTTCCAGGAATCCACCAGCAGCAGCGCGGAAACCCTGGAAGATGGCGAATGGGCCGAACGAATCCCCAACGAGCTGCCGGTCGACACGGCCTGGGAAGACATCTACCAGACCAGCGCCAGCAGCCTCCCCAGCAATGACGACGACGAGTGGGACTTCACCACCCGCACCTCGGTCGGCGAGAGCCTGCAGAGCCACCTGCTGTGGCAGCTGAACCTGGCGCCCATGTCCGACACCGACCGCTTGATCGCCGTCACCCTGATCGACAGCATCAACGAACAAGGCTATCTCGAAGACTCGCTCGACGAGATCTGCGCCGGCTTCGACCCCGAGCTCGATATCGAGCTGGACGAGGTCGAGGCGGTACTGCACCGCATCCAGCAGTTCGAACCCGCCGGCATCGGCGCCCGTTCGCTGGGTGAGTGCCTGTTGCTGCAATTGCGCCAGCTGCCGGCCTCGACACCCTGGATGAGCGAAGCACAGCGCCTGGTCACCGACTTCATCGACCTGCTCGGCAGCCGTGACTACAGCCAGCTGATGCGCCGCATGAAGCTCAAGGAAGATGAACTGCGCCAGGTCATCGAACTGGTGCAGACACTCAACCCGCGCCCCGGCTCGCAGATCGAGTCCAGCGAGCCGGAGTACGTGGTCCCGGACGTCATCGTGCGCAAGGACAGCGAGCGCTGGCTGGTCGAGCTGAACCAGGAGGCCATCCCGCGCCTGCGCGTCAACCCGCAGTACGCCGGGTTCGTCCGCCGCGCCGACACCAGCGCCGACAACACCTTCATGCGTAACCAGCTGCAAGAGGCTCGCTGGTTCATCAAGAGCCTGCAGAGTCGCAACGAGACGCTCATGAAGGTGGCGACGCAGATCGTCGAGCACCAGCGTGGCTTCCTCGACCATGGCGACGAAGCCATGAAACCCCTGGTGTTGCATGACATCGCCGAAGCCGTGGGCATGCACGAGTCGACCATTTCCCGGGTCACCACCCAGAAGTACATGCACACGCCGCGTGGCATCTACGAACTGAAATACTTTTTCTCGAGCCACGTAAGCACCGCCGAAGGCGGCGAATGCTCGTCCACGGCGATCCGCGCGATCATCAAGAAACTGGTAGCGGCGGAAAATCAGAAAAAGCCATTGAGTGACAGCAAGATCGCTGGTTTACTGGAGGCACAAGGCATCCAGGTAGCCCGTCGCACCGTCGCCAAGTACCGCGAGTCGTTGGGTATCGCCCCTTCGAGCGAGCGCAAGCGACTGATGTAGCCCCGGGATGTGCCACAGCGTTTCAGTGGCAGGTGCAATACCTGCCTCTTTATGCACGGGCAACAAAGGAGAAGCTGTATGCAAGTCAACATCAGTGGACAGCATGTAGAAGTCACCCAACCACTGCGCGATTACGTGCTTGAAAAGCTCGCCCGAGTGGAGGGTCATTTCGACAAGATCACCAACGCAACGGTGATCATGAAAGTCGAGAAGCTACAGCAGAAGGTTGAAGCCACACTCCAGATACCCGGTGGCGAAGTGGTCGCCAACGCCGAACACCAAGACATGTATGCAGCGATCGACGCCCTTGCAGACAAGCTCGACCGCCAACTGAAAAAACACAAGGAAAAACAGCAAAGCCTGCTGCAAGGTGCAGCCGCCCGCTGATCCCCCTCATCCATGATCCGACTTGAAACCATCCTGACCCCCGGCCGTTCCCTCGTGAACGTGCCGGGCGGCAGCAAGAAGCGCGCCCTGGAAAAGGTCGCCAACCTGATCGCCGAGCAAGTACCCGAGCTGGAGATGCAAGACGTCTTCGAAAAGCTCGTCGCTCGTGAAAAACTGGGCTCCACCGGCTTCGGCAACGGTATTGCCATCCCGCATTGCCGGCTCGAAGGCTGCATCGCGCCCGTCAGCGCCCTGCTGCATCTGGATGCCCCCATCGATTACGACGCCATCGACGGCGCCCCGGTCGACCTGCTGTTCGTCTTGCTGGTCCCGGAAGCCGCCACCGATGCCCACCTTGAACTGCTGCGCCAGATCGCCAGCATGCTCGATCGCAAGGAAGTTCGCGATCGCCTGCGCGGCGCCGCCAGCAACGAGGCTCTGTACCAGGTAGTCCTGGACGTGCAGAACGAGGCCTGACCATGCGCCTGATCATCGTCAGCGGCCGCTCCGGCTCCGGCAAGAGCACCGCCCTCGACGTACTGGAAGACAACGGTTACTACTGCATCGACAACCTGCCCGCCGGGTTGTTGCCGCAGCTGGCGGAAAACGCATTGATCAACACCGAGTTGCAGCAACCCAAGGTGGCTGTCTCGATCGATGCACGCAACCTGCCCAGCCATCTGACCCGTTTTCCAGAGTTACTGGAGGAAGCACGTAATCGGCATATCCAGTGCGATGTGCTTTATCTGGACGCTGACGAAGACACGCTGCTCAAGCGTTTTTCCGAAACCCGCCGACGCCACCCGCTGACCAACGCCAATCGCTCACTGGCCGAGGCGATTCGGGTCGAAAGTGAGCTGCTCGGGCCAATCGCGGATCTCGCCGACCTGAAGATCGACACCACCAGCCTGAACCTCTACCAGCTGCGCGACTCGATCAAGCTGCGCCTGCTCAATCAGCCGGAACCCGGTACCGCATTCCTCGTCGAGTCGTTCGGTTTCAAGCGTGGCATGCCGGTTGACGCCGACCTGGTGTTCGATGTGCGCTGCCTGCCCAACCCTTACTGGAAACCGGAACTTCGCGAGCATTCCGGGCTCGAACAGCCGGTGATCGACTATCTGGCCGCGCAGCCGGATGTCGAGGAAATGTTCCAGGACATCTCCAGCTACCTGCTCAAATGGTTGCCGCGCTTCGCCGCCAGCAACCGCGCCTATGTCACCATCGCCATCGGCTGCACTGGCGGCCACCATCGCTCGGTGTACATCACCGAACGGCTGGGCCAGTTGCTCCAGCAATCCCTGAAAAACGTCCAGGTCCGCCACCGCGACCTCTAGCCCACAGGATCCGCACCACGATGCCCGCCCGCGAAATCACCATCATCAACAAGCTGGGCCTGCACGCCCGGGCGGCCGCCAAGTTCGTCGGCGTGGCCGGGCGCTTTCCCTGCCAGGTGCGCGTCGGGCGCGCACCGGACAAACTGGTGGATGGCAAGAGCATCATGGCCGTGATGATGCTGGCGGCCGGCAAGGGCACCCAGGTGCATCTGGCCACCGAAGGCGAGCAGGACAACGACGCCATGGACGCGCTGGTGGCGCTGATCAACAACTTCTTCGACGAAGGCGAGTGAGAAGCCCTGCCCTCTGTAGGAGCGGCTTTAGCCGCGATGCAGGCAACGCGGTATCTGGCACCCGCTTCGCGGGTGATCGCGGCTAAAGCCGCTCCTACAGAGGTCGCGCCGCAGGCGCTTCACGACATCGCCGTATCCATCACCATCATCAGGCAGAACCCCACGCACAACCCCAGGCTCGCCAACCGGTGATGCCCGTTGCTGCGCGACTCCGGGATGATTTCCTGGGTCACCACCAGCAACATCGCCCCTGCCGCACAGGCCAGCCCCAGCGGCAACAGCAACTCGGCGACATTCACCAGCCAGGCGCAGATCACCGCGGCCAGCGGCTCGACCAACCCGGACGCGGCTCCGATCAGAAAGGCCTTGAAGCGCGGCATGCCCGCCCCCGCCAACACCAGGGCGATCACCAACCCTTCCGGTACATCCTGCAGGGCAATGCCCATGGCCAGGCTGTCGGCATCGGGCATGCCGCCCCCAGCGGAAACACCGATGGCCATGCCCTCGGGAATGTTGTGGGCAATGATGGCGATGACAAACAGCCAGATCCGTGCGGCAATCACCGGCTGCTGCTCGGTGCCAACCAATGCCTCCGGCGAGGCACCGGAAACCTTCAGGTCGACCAGGAACAGGCACAGTGCCCCAAACAGCAAGCCACTGCTGATCAGACCACCCGCCCCCCACGGGCTGAAACCGACCGCTTGAGCGGCGTCCAGCCCGGGAATGATCAGGGAAAACGCCGTGGCCGCCAGCATCACCCCCGCGCCAAAGCCCAGCAGCGTGTCGGCCAATGCCACCGGCATGTTGCGAATGACCAACACCGGTACCGCGCCCAAAGCTGTCCCCAATGCACACAGCGCTCCACCCTCCAGGGCGCGCAACATGCGTGGCTCCAGCTCCAACCAGGCAATGCCACGGGCCGCGAGCAACGCCGCGCCGACCAGCAACAGCAAGGTCCCCAGCGCCAGGCGGAACAGGCGCACACTGCTGACAGACAACACCTGCGAGCGCATACCGGCCCGACTCACTTCAAGGCTTCAAGGTAGCGACGTTCCACTTCGGACCAGTCGACCACGTTATAGAAGGCACCGATGTATTCCGGGCGACGGTTCTGGTACTTCAGGTAATAGGCGTGCTCCCACACATCCAGGCCGAGAATCGGCGTATTGCCGTGCATCAGCGGGCTGTCCTGGTTACCGCTGCTCTCCACCACCAGCGTGTTTTGCGGCGTGACACTGAGCCAGGCCCAACCGCTGCCGAAACGGGTCAGCGCAGCCTTGGTGAACGCCTCTTTGAACGCGTCAAAGCCACCGAGCTGATCATCGATGGCCTTTGCTACCTGCCCTTGGGGCTGTCCGCCGCCCTTGGGCGACATGACCGTCCAGAACAGGCTGTGGTTGGCATGGCCACCACCTTGGTTGATCACCGCGCCCTGCAGCTTCTCGGGCAATTGCTTGACCGCTGCGACCAATTGCTCCACCGGCCATTCGGCCCACTCGCTGCCCTCGAGGGCGGCATTGAGGTTGTTGATGTAGGTCTGGTGGTGCTTGCTGTGGTGGATCTCCATGGTCTGGGTGTCGATGTGCGGTTCCAGTGCATCGTAGGCGTAAGGCAATGCAGGCAAGGTGTGGGGCATATCAGTGAATTCCATAGGCTGTAGTGCTGTGAGTGGTTTCCGCTTGCGCGACCAGTTCGCTGGTCACCGGTACCTGGCGATGGAGCAGGCGTTCGGTGCGCGGGTACTGCCCGTACTCGGCGATGAAACTCAGCAGTTCGGTGTAGGTCCGCCCACTGTGGCGCAGCGCGGCATCGCGCAGCGCCTGGGGCAGGCGTTGCTCCTGGCTGGCCTGGAGCAGCCGCTGGTGGGCGGCGCACAGGTAGTCGGCGCTTTCGTGCGGTTGATCCAAGCGCAGGTGCAGGTCGGCCAGGTTGTGGTGGGCGATGACCAGCGCGGCCACCGCCTCGTCGACGTCATGCCAGCGCTCGAACAGCACCTGGGCCAACGCCAGCGCCTGCAGGTAGTGTTCCCGAGCATCGACCAGCTCACCCCGTTCGAACAGGTGGTTGGCGATCTGCGTGGTGCGTCTCCAGTGCTGCATGACGTGCCTCCTGGGCTCAGATGCCGCCGGCGGTGAGTTTTTCCGGATCCAGCAGCGCCTCGAGCTGATCGCGCGACAGGTCGGTGTGCTCCAGCGCCACGTCGATGATCGGGCGGCCCTGCTTGTAGGCGGTCTTGGCGATTTCGGCAGCCTTGAGGTAACCGATGATCGGGTTCAGCGCGGTGACCAGTATCGGGTTGCGCGACAACGCTTCCTTGAGCTTGCCTTCGTTGACCTTGAAGGTAGCGATGGCCTTGTCGGCCAACAGGCGACTGGCGTTGGCCATCAGCTCGATGCTTTCCAGCAAGTTGCGGGCAATCACCGGCAGCATCACGTTCAGCTCGAAGTTGCCCGACTGCCCCGCCACGGCGATGGTGGCGTCGTTGCCGATCACCTGGGCTGCAACCATCGCGGTCGCCTCCGGGATCACCGGGTTGACCTTGCCCGGCATGATCGAGGAGCCCGGCTGCAGGCCCTGCAGCTCGATTTCACCCAGGCCGGCCAGTGGGCCGGAGTTCATCCAGCGCAGGTCGTTGGCGATCTTCATCAGTGCCACGGCAGTGGTCTTCAGTTGGCCCGACAGTGCCACGGCGGTGTCCTGGGAACCGATCAGGGCGAACAGGTTCTGGCCCGGCGTAAACTCGACCTTGGTCAACCCGCTCAGTTGACGGGCAAAGCCTGCCGCGAATTGTGGGTGCGCGTTGATCCCGGTCCCCACCGCGGTGCCGCCTTGGGCCAGGGCCTGCAAGCTCGGCAGGGTGGACTCGATATGCGCCAGAGCGCCCCTGATCTGTGCGGCCCAGCCACCGAGCACCTGGCTCATGCGCACCGGCATGGCGTCCATCAAGTGGGTGCGGCCGGTCTTCACGTACTGATGAACCTCGACGGCTTTGCCATCGATCACCTGGACCAGGTGACGCAGGGCAGGCAGCAACTGTTCGTGCAAAGCCAGCGCGGCGCTGACATGGATGGTGGTGGGGATGATGTCGTTGCTGCTCTGGCCGCAGTTGACGTGATCGTTGGCATTGACCGGTTCGCCGAGCACACGGCTGGCCAGGGTGGCGATCACTTCGTTGGCGTTCATGTTCGAGCTGGTGCCGGAGCCGGTCTGGAACACATCCACCGGGAAATGCCGAATGAAGTCCTCGGCCAACAGTTGCTCCACCGCCTTGACGATCGCACCGCCCTGCCCTGCGCTCAGTTGCGCCAATTCGATGTTGGCCTTGGCCGCCGCAGCCTTGGCCAGCAGCAGTGCGCGAATGAACTGCGCTGGCATCGGCTGACCGCTGATCGGGAAGTTGTCGACCGCGCGCTGGGTCTGGGCGCCATACAGGGCCTGGGCCGGCACCTGCAGTTCACCCATGCTGTCGCGTTCGATACGGGTATCACTCATCTTCAAGTCCTTGCATCAGTTCTTCGGGAGAGATCGACGGCAGCAGCACGCAGTTGGCGAGCTGCATTGCGTAGGGTTGCCAGCGCTGGTTGTGTTCGCGGCGGTCGAGGTTGCGCAGGTCGAGCAGTGGCCTCCAGGCCTGGTCCAGGCACAGGCAGCGCCAATGCCAGGGCAGCATGCGGTCGCAGGCGGTATCCAGCAGCAGGCGGAAAGAGGTCAGCGCCACGGTCCAGGGCGAGGTTTCGGTGCAGCACACCAGGTAGCGGCCTTCGGCCAGGTAGTGCTCGATCAGGCGCGGTTCATCAGGCTCGAGGGCGCAGCGAATGCGCCGGCTTAGCCAGCGCCAGTTTTCCAGGTAGGGCAGTTCGTGGAGAACGGATTTCATGAACTTCATCGCCAGGTGACCGGGTAATGATATTCATTATTAGATGATAATCAGAATCACTTCAAGCTTGCCGCGATAAACAAAAAACCGGCACGGTGGCCGGTTCTGGAAACTGCGGTTCGGACCTGTTCGCCGGCAAGCCGGCTCCTACACCAACCGGTAGGAGCCGGCTCGCCGGCGAACAGGTCTTGCGTATCAACTCCCCGCGACAGTCATCCGCTCGATCAGCACCGAACCGCTGTGGATATTGCTGCGGGTTTCGATATCGCTGCCGATCGCCACAATCTGCTGGAACATATTCTTCATATTGCCGGCGATGGTCACTTCCTGAACCGGGAACTGGATCTCGCCATGCTCGACCCAGAAACCCGCCGCGCCACGGGAGTAATCCCCTGTGACCATGTTCAGGCCATGCCCCATCAACTCGGTCACCAACAGGCCACGCCCCATACGGCGGATCAGCGCGGCCTGGTCCTCTACGCCATGGGTGACGAACAAGTTGTGAACCCCGCCCGAGTTCGCGGTGCTCGGCAACTTGAGCTTGCGCCCGGAGTAAGTGCCCAGGATGTACGAAACCAGCTCACCCTTGTCGACGAACGGCTTGGCGTAGGTGGCCAGGCCATCCCCATCGAATGCTGCACTACCCAGCGCACGTGGAAGGTGTGGGCGTTCGTCGAGGGTCAGCCAGGTGGGGAACAGGCGCTGGCCAATGGTGCCCTCAAGGAACGACGACTTACGGTACAGGTTGCCGCCGGAAATCGCCGAGAGGAAGCTGCCGAACAGGCCGCCAGCCAGTTCCGCCGAGAACAGCACCGGCACCTCGCAGGTCGGTACAGGACGTGCGCCCAGCCGGCTGGCCGCACGCTGAGCCGCGCGCTGGCCGATGCTGCGCGGGTCGGCCAGCAGCTGGCCCTGGCGATTGACGTCATACCAGTAGTCACGCTGCATCTGGCCGTCGCTCTCGGCGATCATCACGCAGCTCAGGCTGTGGCGCGTGGAGGCGTAACCGCCGATGAAACCGTGGCTGTTACCGTACACCCGCACGCCCTGGTGGGTGTTGAGGGTGGTACCGTCGGCGTTTTTGATGCGCTTGTCAGCGTCGAAGGCGGCCGCCTCGCACGCCAGCGCCATCTCGATAGCCTTCTCAGGCTCGATGTCCCAGTCGTGATAGAGGTCGAGGTCCGGAATGTCACGCGCCATCAGCGCCGCATCAGCGAGGCCCGAGCACTCATCCTCGGAGGTGTGCTTGGCGATCGCCAGCGCCGCCGCGACCGTTTCGCGAATGGCGTCGGCGCCGCTGGCCGAGGTGCTGGCCGAGCCTTTGCGCTGGCCGACATAGAGGGTGATGCCAAAGCCCTGGTCGCGGTTGAACTCGACGGTCTCGACCTCGCGCTGGCGCACCGTGGTGGACAGGCCCTGCTCCAGCGATACCGCCACTTCGCAGGCACTGGCCCCCTGGCGGCGCGCCTCGGCGACGATCGCCTCGACCTGTTCCTGCAAGGCCGGCAGGTCCTTGGGGCCTACGCTCTGGACTGCACTCATGGTTCTCTCCAATGAAAATTCTGCGTACGGCTAGGGTCATTCTACGACCGGGCCGGACAAGCGGCCCCCGACTGGTTATCATGGCGGCGATTTCCTGCGGACTGCCCCCATGGTTGATTCTTACGACGACGCCTTCGATGGCGAAAAAAGCAAAACCCAGATCAAGCGCGAGTTGCATGCGCTGGTCGAACTCGGTGAGCGCCTCACCACCCTCAAGGCCGACACCCTGGCGCGCCTGCCGCTGACCGACGAGCTGCGCAAGGCCCTGGACGAGGCCTCCCGGCACACCGCCCACGGCGCCCGCAAACGCCACATGTCGTTCGTCGGCAAGCTGATGCGCGTCCAGGACCTCGACGCCATCCACGCCGTGCTCGAGCAGATCGACAGCTCCAGCCGCCAGTACAACGAGCGCTTCCACGGTCTTGAGCGCTGGCGTGACCGGCTGATCGACGGTAACGACGAAGACCTCGAACGCTTCGTCAACGAGTTCCCCGACACCGACCGCCAGCACCTGCGCTCGCTGATCCGTCATGCCCAGCACGAGAAGGCGCGGAACAAACCGCCTGCCGCCGCGCGCAAAGTGTTCAAGTACATCCGCGACCTCGACGAGACCCAGCGCGGCCTGCGTTGAGCCCTGGTTTCGGGGGCTACTACGCAACCCACCGCGGCACAAGGCCGCTCCTACAGGGAACGCGCAAGACTGTAGGAGCGGCCTTGTGCCGCGAAAGGACCGCAAAGCGGTCCCCATGACCCTCAAGCCCCGGTACCACCCACGGTAATCGCATCCAGCTTCAGGGTCGGCTGGCCAACCCCCACCGGCACCGACTGCCCATCCTTCCCGCAGGTGCCCACGCCGCTGTCCAGGGCCAGGTCATTGCCAACCATCGACACGCCGCGCATCGCTTCCGGACCATTGCCGATCAACGTCGCGCCCTTCACCGGTGCGGTGATCTTGCCGTCCTCGATCAGGTAGGCCTCGCTGGTGGAAAACACGAACTTGCCGCTGGTGATGTCCACCTGGCCACCGCCGAGGTTGGCGCAGTAGATGCCCTTCTTCACCGACGCGATGATTTCCTGCGGGTCGCTGTCGCCGGCGCGCATGTAGGTGTTGGTCATGCGTGGCATCGGCAGGTGGGCGTAGGACTCGCGGCGCCCGTTGCCGGTGACTGCCATGCCCATCAAGCGGGCGTTGAGCTTGTCCTGCATGTAGCCCTTGAGGACACCATTCTCGATCAACGTGGTGCACTCGGTCGGCGTGCCTTCGTCATCGACACTGAGCGAACCGCGACGCCCTTCCAGGGTGCCGTCGTCGACGATGGTGCACAGCTTCGAGGCCACTTGCTCGCCGATTCGCCCACTGAACGCCGAACTGCCCTTGCGGTTGAAGTCGCCTTCCAGGCCATGACCGACCGCTTCATGCAGCAACACGCCGGACCAACCTGGGCCGAGCACCACAGGCAATGTGCCAGCCGGCGCAGGAATCGCCTCGAGGTTGACCAGTGCCTGGCGCAACGCTTCACGGGCATAGCCCATGACCCGCTCCTCGGTGAAGAAACGATAGTCGGTACGCCCGCCACCGCCCTGCCCGCCGCGCTCGCGGCGACCGTTCTGCTCGACGATCACGCTGACATTGAAGCGCACCAGCGGGCGCACATCGGCGGCCAGGCTGCCGTCGGCGGCGGCCACCAGGATGCGCTCCCAGACCCCGGCCATGCTCACGCTGACCTGCTGGATGCGGGGGTCGAGAGCGCGGGTGGCGGCGTCGACGCGCTTGAGCAGCTCGACCTTTTCCGCCCGGCTGAGCACTGCGAGGGGATTGTCAGCGGCATACAGCGCAGTCACGTCCTGGCTGCGGAAGGCCTGTACCTTGCCGTTCTGCCCGGCGCGCGAGATCGAACGGGCGGCACGGGCCGCCGAGGTAAGCGCCTCGAGGTTGATCGCGTTGCTGTAGGCGAAACCGGTCTTCTCGCCGGACTGGGCACGCACGCCCACGCCCTGGTCGAGGTTGAAGCTGCCTTCCTTGACGATGCCGTCTTCCAGCGCCCAGGTTTCCGAGATCTGGCCTTGGAAATACAGGTCGGCGGCGTCGATGCCGGGGCCGGCCAACTCGCCCAGCACCGTCTGCAGGCTGTCGAGGGTCAAGCCGCCCGGGGCCAGGAGCTGCTCGCTGACGGTGGATAACATCTGGCTCATAGTCACTCCGAGGTGTGCGCAGGCCGCAAGGCGTCCTGCGAGAAAAAGCGCCGGTGGCTGACCACCGGCATGCGCGCCCGGATGGACGCTTGTTCTTCACTGTCGCGCGTGGCCAGCAATACCGCTTCGCCCCGCGCCTGTTGCGCGACGATCCGCCCCCAGGGGTCGACGATCGCCGCTTGGCCATGGGTTTCCCGCGGCCCCGGATGCACACCGCCCTGGGCGGCCGCCAGCACATAGCACTGGGTTTCGATGGCCCGTGCACGGATCAGCACTTCCCAGTGCGCCGCGCCGGTCACCGCGGTGAACGCCGCCGGCGCGCTGATCAGCTCGGCCCCGGCGGCGCGCAAGGCGCTGTACAGCTCGGGGAAGCGCAGGTCGTAGCATACCGACAAGCCGAGACGCCCGACCGGCGTATCAGCTACCACCACCTGGTCACCGTGGGCGTAGTCGTCGGATTCACGGTAGCGGCCACGGTTGTCGGCCACGTCCACATCGAACAGGTGCAGCTTGTCGTAGCGCGCGGCAATCTCGCCATGCTCGTCGACCAGCAGCGAGCAGGCATGGGCCTTGTGCTCCGGCCGGCCGACCGGCGGCAGCGGCAAGGTGCCGGCGACAATCCATAACCTGAGGTCGCGGGCCGCCTGTTTCAACCAGGGCAGGATCGGCCCTTCGCCCAGCGCCTCGGCGCGGCCGATGGCGGAGGCGTCACGCCGCCCCATGGCGGCGAAGTTCTCTGGCAGCACGGCCAGGCGCGCGCCACCGGCCGCGGCCTGTTCGAGCAAGGCCCGGGCGCGTTGCAGATTGGCCAGGATATCGTCCTGGCTGACCATCTGGATCACTGCTGAAGTCATGCCCACCCCTGCCATTACTTGTCGAATGGTTTCACAAACGTGATTTTAGGCTCTTTCACCGGCCCTTCTACGCGGTAGTGCACGCTGGCAAAGCGGGCCACGCGGTCGCCAATCAGGCGGTCGACCAGGAACAACGCGCCACCGACGGCCGGCGCGCCGATGATCAGCGCTGCCAGCGGCAGGTTGTTGGTCACCGGCAGGGTCACCAGCAGGTTGGCGTCGACCCGGTCGCGGACGAAGTCCAGAGTGCCGTCGAGCTCGAAGTTGCTCGACGGCCCCGTCACGGTAATCGGCTCGCGGGTCACATAGACCCCCTCGCTGGCCACCAGCAGGCCCTTGACCCGGTCATAGGCCAGGCCCTTGCTGAACAAGTCGGAGAAGTCCAGGCGCAGGCGGCGCCCGATGGAGTTGAAGTTGAGCAGCCCGAACACCCGCAGGGCCTGGGCGCTGCCCTCGACCTCGACGAACTGGCCGGTGCGCAGGGCGGCGTCGAGGCTGCCGGAATAACGATTGAGGCTGACCCAGGCCGGCGAACCCGGCCAGCGGCCATCGACATCCATGCGGAAATCCCGGCTGGTTACGGTGGGGGCGAAGCCCCAGGCCTTGAGCACATCGGCCAGGTTCTTGCCGTCCAGGCGGCCCTTGTACCAACTCGAGGTACTGCCGGGCTCGCCTTCCCAACCGCCACTGCCATCGATATACAGCCCCTTGAGGTCCAGGTCGATATCGGCCAGGGCCAGGCCACGCGACGCCTGGCGCAGTTTCACCGAGGCACTGCCGAACAGGTCGTCGCCGCGGTACATCTTGTCGATGGTCAGGTCCAGCGGCGGCACCTTGCGCGGGTCGACGCCGGCCAGTGGATCAGGAGCGTTTTCCGCCTGCTCCTCCGTCGTCGGGTTGGCGGGAGGCAGGCGCAAGGTCTGCAGGCGGATGGTCATCGGCGTGGCCTTGGCGTCGGGAATACGCGCATTGCCGATGACTTCCTTGCTGTCCAGGCGCAGGTCCCAGGCCTGGCCGCCACGCGCCAGGCGCACGACCGCCTGGTTGAGATCCATGCCGAAGGCCTTGAGCTGGCCGATGCTCAGGTCGACGCCCTGCAGGTTCTGTCGCGCGCTGCCGCCTGGGTCCTGCCCGGCGAAACGCTCCATCTGCTGCTGCCAGGGTGCCAGGTCCAGTGTCTCCAGGCGCCCACGCACACGCAGGCCTTGGCCATTCGGCACGCTGGCCTCACCGGCACCCAACAGCAATTCGCCACGGCCAAGGGCCAGATTGTCGGGGGGCACGGCGTAGGCGAAGCGGGCCAGGTCGGCATAGCCGACATCGAGACGCCGTTCGGGGCCTTGCAGGGTGAGGCTGAAACGGCTGTCGCGAATGTCTGCGGGCGCCTTGCCGAAGGGGGCTGGGAGATCGATGGCCAGGCCCTTGAGCGATGAATTGACAGTGATCCGGTTGTCACGGCTTCCAAGCATCACCTGCAACTGGTAGGGCAGATCGCCCGAAGCCGGCAGTGCTTGCTGGAAGTTCAGCCAATCGGTCAAAGCCTTGAGGCCGACCTGGCCGGTGGCGCTGATACGCGTCTGGATCTGCCCGCCCTGCCCTTCGGCGGCGATCTGCGCGGTGACCGGCTTGCCGAAGGCCTGCAAGGTGATGCCCTTGCCGCTGAGCCCCTTGTCGAAATCAAAGCTGAAGTCGCCCTTCAGGCGGTTCAGTTCCAGGCTCGGTGGCGCGACCTTGAGCGTTGCGTCGGCGGTCGAGAAATCCACCAGCACCTTGGGGCGCTGCCCGTGGGTCAGGGGAATATCAAGTTTGACCTTGCCTCGTAGCGGCCCCTCGCCTTCCCAACCGGCGAAGATCTCCCCCGTGCCGATGGGCGCTTCCTTGAGGATCTTCAGGCCATCGCCGAGGCTGCCATCGAAGTCGCCATCGAGATACAGGTGGCTGTGCTGGTCGCCCTCGACATGGGGAATGTCGACACTCACGTCGCTGACCTTGGTGTCGAGCAGCAGCCCTTGCCGGGCCTTGATCCGCACCCCGGTGTCCTCGATGAACACGTCGCCCTCGACCTGCTGCACCTGGGGCCAGCCCGGCTGGAAGTCCAGGGCCGCGTCGTGCACCTTGAAGAACAAGCTGATATCGCGGGCATGTGGCGGCGCGCCGTGGTTCAGCGAGCCCTGGTACTGGAAGTAACCTTCGTCGACATTGCCCTTGACGATGGCGCTGCGCAGCCATTCGTCCAGCGCCGGGCTGAGTACCTCGGGCAGGTACTTGGCGGTGTAGCGGCCATCGCCCTCGGTGAGGCCGACACGCAGGTCCATGTAGTCCTCATGGCCTGGCTCCAGGTGGATGCGGATCAGGAAGTCGGCGGCGATCTTGCCTTCGTCGCCCAACACCTTGATATAGGGGGCGACCAGGGTGAAGGCTTGCTTGTCCAGCGTCCAGGTCAGCCGCGCGTTGGCCTTGGGGTAATGCCAGGGTTTGCCGAAGATCGGGTACAGATGCAGCATGAACGCTTGAGTGTCCAGGCGCAGTTCGCCATGCCCGAGGTCACCGCTGATCGCCCCGGTGACGTTGCCGGCAGCAGGCGCGCCGTGATAGGCGTCGAAGCCAACCTTCTCCAGGTTGGCGGCGAACTGCAAACGCTGGTCGCCCTCGGCCTTCGGGCGGATGTCCAGGCGCACGTTGCGCAACGAGCCGGTCACCTTGAGGGCGTCGACCACGGTCATGAGTTTGTCGGGCAGCGGCGCCAGGGCGTCGATCAACGGGGTCAGCGGCGTCAGGTCGAGGCGATCGGCCTGCACCTGCCAGGTTTCGTCGGCAGGGTTCTGGCCCAGGCGCTGCGCCAGTTGCAGGTGGGACTCCCAGCGAGTCTGGCCAAGGCTCATGGCCAGCGAGTCGACCGCCACGTCGAAACCCTGGTCCTTGCGCTGGAACCAGGCCGACAAGGCCAGGTTGTCCAGGGTGACAGCTTTGCGCCCGGTATAGGCACCCTTGAGCTGCGGGGCATTGAGGCGAACCATCGCCTGCTGCAATTGCCCATTGTTCCAGTCGATCCAGAATTCACCGCCGGCACGCAGCGTACTGGCTTGCCACTGGCCCAGCAGGCGCGCCGGCAACCAGCGGGCCCAGTCACTTTGCGGCAGGCTCAGGTAGGCCTGCAGGCGCCCCTCGCGCCAGGCCTTGGCACTGGCCCGGCTGTCCAGGCTCATGGCCAGCGGCTGGCCGTCGGGCAAGGTAGCCCGCAGATCGAGGCGCTGGCGCGAGGCACCGGCCTGCAAACCCAGGCTGACATAGGTCAGGGTCAACGGGTCACGCTGCCACGGGCGCAGGGTGACCTGGCTGTCGAACAGGTCGATGCGCCCCAACTGGCGCAGGCGCTTGAGCGCATCGGCCGGATCGAGCGGAGCATCATCCTGGTGCGGCAGGCCTTCAAGGGCCCAAGCGCCTTGCTCGTCTTCACGCAGGATCAACTGCAAGCCTGCGAGCTGGATACGTGCCAGGCGCACTTCGCGCGCCTTGAGGCTGGCCCACAGGTCCGGCACCAGCTTGACGTCATCCAGGCGCAGCGCCGCGGCCCCCTCGCCCAGTTGCAGGTCGCGCACCCGCAGCACCGGGGCCAGGCCGCTCCAGCGCCCTTCCAGCGCGCCGACATGCACAGGCAAGCCCAAGGCCTGTTCGACCTTGAGCTCGGCGTCCGCGCGGTATTCGGCGACCAGGGGTACCAGTTGTCGCCCAAGGCTGACATACAGCGCCACCAGCACCGCCAGCAGGGCGCAGATACCCAGCCCCCAGCGGGTCAGGGCGCCCAGAACGCGGGTCAGACGTTCCATGGCCAAGGCCCTCCGAGTCGTCCCTTAACTATGGCCGGGGAATCGGGCTTTGCCAGCCCTCGTACGGGGCGACGGCCTTCAGAACGGGTCAGAGCAGCACCACATCGTATTGTTCTTGGGAGTACATCGACTCGACCTGGAAGCGAATGGTTCGCCCGATGAACGTTTCCAGTTCGGCGACATTGCCCGACTCTTCGTCGAGCAGGCGGTCGACCACCTTCTGGTTGGCCAGTACCCGATAGCCCTCGGCCTGGTAGGCGCGGGCCTCGCGCAGGATCTCACGGAAGATTTCGTAACATATTGTCTCGGGGGTCTTCAGCTTGCCCCGCCCCTGGCAGGCGGCACACGGCTCGCATAGCACCTGTTCGAGGCTTTCGCGGGTACGCTTGCGGGTCATCTGTACCAGGCCCAGCTCGGTGATGCCGATGATGTTGGTCTTGGCGTGGTCGCGCTCGAGCTGCTTCTCCAGGGTACGCAGGACCTGGCGCTGATGCTCCTCGTCCTCCATGTCGATGAAGTCGATGATGATGATCCCGCCGATGTTGCGCAGGCGCAATTGCCGGGCGATCGCGGTGGCCGCCTCGAGGTTGGTCTTGAAAATGGTCTCTTCGAGGTTGCGATGGCCGACGAAGGCACCGGTGTTGACGTCGATAGTGGTCATCGCCTCGGCCGGGTCGACCACCAGGTAGCCGCCGGACTTGAGCGGCACCTTGCGCTCCAGGGCACGCTGGATCTCGTCCTCGACCCCGTACAGGTCGAAGATCGGGCGCTCGCCGGGATAATGCTCGAGGCGATCAGCGATCTCGGGCATCAGTTCGGCGACGAACTGCGTGGTCTTCTGGAAGGTTTCCCGCGAATCGATGCGAATCTTCTCGATCTTCGGGTTGACCAGGTCGCGCAGCGTGCGCAGCGCCAGGCCAAGATCCTCGTAGATCACGGTGGGGGCGCCACAGGTGCTGATCTGCGCGCCGATCTGTTCCCACAGGCGGCGCAGGTAGCGGATGTCCTGGAGGATGTCTTCAGAGCGGGCGCCTTCGGCGGCGGTGCGCAGGATGAAGCCACCGGCATCCTTCATGTCTTCCTGGGCCATGCAGTCGTTGACCACTTGCTTGAGGCGTTCGCGCTCGGCTTCTTCCTCGATCTTCAACGAAATTCCGACATGGCTGCTGCGTGGCATGTACACGAGATAACGCGAGGGGATCGACAGCTGGGTGGTCAGGCGCGCGCCCTTGGTGCCGATCGGGTCCTTGGTGACCTGCACCACCAGCGCCTGGCCCTCGTGGACCAGCGCGGTGATGGTCTCCACCGCCGAGCCTTCGCGCTGCGAGATTTCCGAGGCATGGATGAACGCCGCGCGCTCCAGGCCGATGTCGACGAAGGCCGCCTGCATGCCCGGCAACACCCGCACCACCTTGCCCTTGTAGATATTGCCGACGATGCCGCGGCGCTGGGTCCGCTCGACGTGCACTTCCTGCAGGACGCCGTTCTCCACCACCGCCACGCGTGATTCCATCGGGGTGATGTTGATCAGGATCTCTTCACTCATGGCACGCTCTCGTCAAAGGTCTGGGGTAATGATGGATCGCAGCAAGGTGGCTGGCTAGCGCTGGGCGGCATCCTCTTGCAGTTGCCAGCAGGGGATGGCGAATTGCTCGAGCAATTCAGCCGTCTCGCTCAGGGGCAGGCCGACCACTGATGAATAACTGCCTTCGATGCCGCTGACGAACACCGCGCCCAGGCCCTGGATGGCATAGCCGCCGGCCTTGTCCTGGGGCTCGCCGCTGGCCCAGTAGCGCAGGGCCTCCTCGAAGGAGATGGTACGAAAGCGCACGGTGGTGGTGACGCAGCAGCTCAGGCTGCGCTGGCCATCGGTCACCGCCACGGCGGTCAGCACCTGGTGCTCGCGCTTGGACAGGTCGCCGAGCATGGCCAGCGCCTGCTCGCGGTTTTCGGGTTTGCCGAGGATGTTGCCATCGAGCACCACGGTAGTGTCGGCGCCCAACACCACGCCGGTGCCGTCGGTCTGGGTGAAGCCCGCCACAGCCTTGGCCTGCGCCAGGCGTTCGACGTAGGCAGCCGGCGCCTCGTCGGGTAACGGGGTTTCATCGATGGGCGCACTGACGACAACGAACGGCACGCCGATCTGGGTCAGCAGTTCACGCCGTCGTGGCGAACCGGAGGCCAGGTACAACTGGGGCATGTAGACATCTCCTTGTCAGTGGCGGCGGCCGTCAGTGGATATGCAGGCGCAGGCGCAGGCCGCGCAAGGCAAAGCTGATCCACGGCCAGAGCAAGGCGCTGATCACCGCAGGCCAGACCAGCGCCAGCGTTGGCAGGCGATTGCCGGTCAGGGCGCTCAGCCACAGCTGGATCAGCTGGGCGATGCCGAAGATCACCAGGATCACCAGGCTCTGCTGCCACATGGGGAACATACGCAAGCGTTGCTGCAACGACAGCACGAGGAAAGTGATGAGCGTGAGAATCAGGGCGTTCTGCCCCAGCAGGGTGCCGTACAGCACATCCTCGGCCAGGCCGAGCACGAAGGCGGTGGTCATGCCGACCTTGCTGGGCACGGCCAAGGTCCAGAACGCCAGCAGCAAGGCCAGCCACATGGGCCGGAACACTTCCATGAACTGCGGCATGGGCGAAACGCTGAGCAACAGGCCGATGGCGAACGTCACCCAGATGACCCAGCCGTTTCTGCTACGGGTGCTGGCCATTCATTGTCTCCGGGGTTGAGCGGGCGCGGCAGGCGGATGGGCCGGTGCGGCGGGCGTCGTGACGGGTGCCGCAGGCACGGTCTGGCTGGCCGGGGCCGGCGTCGCCGGGGTGGCGGGCGGCTGGCCATGGTTGGCCCCTTGACGGTCGGCTTCTTCCTGGGCGATCGCCGCTTCGGTGGCGCGCTCTTCCGGCGTACGCCGGTCGCTGAACACCAGCAGCATGTAGCGACTGCGGTTGAGCGCGGCGGTGGGGATGGCGCGGACGATGGCGAATGGCTGGCCGGAATCGTGGATCACTTCGTTGACCGTGGCCACCGGGTAACCGGCCGGGAAGCGCTGGCCCATGCCGGAGCTCACCAGCAGGTCGCCTTCCTTGACGTCGGCAGTGTCGGCCACATGGCGCAGTTCCAGGCGCTCCGGGTTGCCGGTGCCGCTGGCGATGGCGCGCAGGCCGTTGCGGTTGACCTGCACCGGAATGCTGTGGGTGGTGTCGGTCAGCAGCAGCACGCGCGAGGTATACGGCATCAGCTCGACCACCTGCCCCATCAGGCCCCGGGCATCGAGCACCGGCTGGCCGAGGAACACGCCGTCGCGCTCGCCCTTGTTGATCAGGATGCGGTGGGTGAACGGGTTGGGGTCGACGCCGATCAGCTCGGCGACCTCGACCTTCTCGTTGACCAGCGCCGAAGAGTTGAGCAGCTCGCGCAGGCGCACGTTCTGCTCGGTCAGGGCCGCCAGCTTCTGCAGCCGCCCTTGCAGCAGCAAGGCTTCGGTCTTGAGCTTCTCGTTTTCGGCGATCAGCTCGGTGCGGCTGCCAAACTGGCCCGCCACGCCCTGCCACGCACGCTGGGGCAAGTCGGTGATCCAGTAGGATTCCATCAACACCAGGCCCATCTGGCTGCGCACGGGCTTGAGCAGGTCGAAGCGCGAGTCGACCACCATCAGCGCGACCGACAGCACCACCAGCACGAGCAGGCGAACGCCCAGCGAAGGGCCCTTGGAGAAAAGCGGTTTAATGGGCCGTTCCTCGTGGACGACGATTCAGGAGGTCATGGGACATGGGGCAACGCACCGGCCTGCTTGCGGGTTGACGGAAACGACGCCCGAACGGGCGCCAGCACAGCGCATACAGGTAGCACTGTGCGTGCTACCTGTAAACCTGGATGCTTGCTGCAGCGCCTGCGATCACTCGCTGGAGAGCAGGTCCATGGCGTGCTTGTCCATCATCTCCAGCGCACGGCCGCCACCGCGGGCGACGCAGGTCAGCGGGTCTTCGGCGACGATCACCGGCAGGCCGGTTTCCTGGGCCAGCAGCTTGTCCAGATCGCGCAGCAACGCGCCACCACCGGTCAGCACCAGGCCGCGCTCGGCGATGTCCGAGGCCAGCTCCGGCGGCGACTGCTCAAGGGCGCTCTTGACCGCCTGGACGATGGTCGCCAGCGATTCCTGCAGCGCTTCGAGCACTTCGTTGGAGTTCAGGGTGAAGGCACGCGGTACGCCCTCAGCCAGGTTGCGGCCACGAACGTCGACTTCACGCACTTCACCGCCTGGATAAGCGGTACCGATTTCCTGCTTGATACGCTCGGCGGTGGATTCGCCGATCAGGCTGCCGTAGTTGCGACGCACGTAGGTGACGATGGCTTCGTCGAAGCGGTCGCCGCCGACGCGGACGGACTCGGCGTAGACCACGCCGTTCAGCGAGATCAGCGCGATTTCGGTGGTACCGCCACCAATGTCGACGACCATCGAGCCGCGGGCTTCCTCAACCGGAAGACCGGCACCGATGGCGGCGGCCATGGGCTCTTCGATCAGGAATACTTCGCGGGCACCGGCACCGAGGGCCGATTCGCGGATGGCACGACGCTCGACCTGGGTCGATTTGCAGGGTACGCAGATCAGCACACGGGGGCTGGGCTGCAGGAAGCTGTTTTCGTGCACCTTGTTGATGAAGTACTGCAGCATCTTTTCGCAGACGCTGAAGTCGGCGATCACGCCGTCCTTCATCGGACGAATGGCAGCGATGTTGCCTGGAGTACGGCCGAGCATGCGCTTGGCTTCGGTCCCGACTGCGACGACGCTTTTCTGGGTGCCATGGGTACGGATGGCAACCACCGAGGGCTCATTCAGGACGATACCGCGCTCACGCACGTAAATAAGGGTGTTGGCAGTACCCAGGTCGATGGACAGATCGCTGGAAAACATGCCACGCAGTTTCTTGAACATGGGAAAGTGACCCTGGGGAAAGCGTGGGTAAAAAAGTGCGGCAAACTCTAACAATGGCAGGGATTTTGGGCAAGGAGCCAATATGTTAAATTGGCTGTTTTTCCGAGCATGCCTGCCGATGATCGCGGCCCTTTGACCGCCAGAATCCTGACATGTTCCTCATTTGCGGACCCATTCCGCATTTCGTTTCCCTGGAGATCCCCATGGCGCTTCAACGCTCCGACGTGGAAAAGATCGCCCATCTGGCCCGCCTGGGCCTGAATGAAGGCGAACTGCCACGCATTACCGACGCCTTGAACAGTATTCTCGGGCTGGTCGACCAGATGCAAGCCGTCGACACCAGCGGTATCGAGCCTCTGGCCCACCCGCTGGAGACCACCCAGCGTCTGCGTCCCGACCAGGTCACCGAAAGCAACCAGCGCGACCGCTACCAGGCCGTCGCGCCGTCGACCGAGAACGGCCTGTATCTCGTACCGAAAGTCATCGATTAAGGGAAAGCGCCTGCCATGCATCAATTGACCCTGGCCGAGATCGCCCGCGGACTCGCCGACAAGTCGTTCTCCTCGGAAGAACTGACCGGCGCACTGCTGTCGCGCATCAAGCAGCTCGACCCGCAACTCAACAGTTTCATCACCGTCACCGAAGAACAGGCCCTGCACCAGGCCCGCGCCGCCGATGCCCGACGCGCCGCCGGCGAGACCGGCGCGCTGCTCGGCGCGCCGATCGCCCACAAGGACCTGTTCTGCACCAACGGCGTACGCACCAGCTGCGGCTCGAAGATGCTCGACAACTTCACCGCACCCTACGACGCCACCGTGGTCGCCAAGCTGGCCGAAGCCGGCATGGTCACCCTGGGCAAGACGAACATGGACGAATTCGCCATGGGCTCGGCCAACGAGTCCAGCCACTACGGCGCGGTGAAGAACCCGTGGAACCTCGAGCACGTGCCGGGCGGTTCGTCCGGTGGCTCGGCCGCCGCCGTGGCCGCGCGCCTGCTGCCGGCCACCACCGGCACCGACACCGGCGGCTCGATCCGCCAGCCGGCGGCGCTGACCAACCTCACCGGCCTGAAACCGACCTACGGTCGCGTTTCGCGCTGGGGCATGATCGCCTACGCCTCGAGCCTCGACCAGGGCGGCCCGCTGGCCCGCACCGCCGAAGACTGCGCCCTGCTGCTGCAAGGCATGGCTGGCTTCGACAGCAAGGACTCGACCTCGGTCGACGAGCCCGTACCGAACTTCAGTGCCGACCTCAATGCCTCGCTGCAGGGCCTGCGCATCGGCCTGCCGAAAGAGTACTTCGGCGCCGGTCTCGACCCGCGCATCGCAGCGCTGGTCCAGGCCAGCGTCAAGGAGCTGGAAAAGCTCGGCGCGGTGGTCAAGGAAATCAGCCTGCCGAACATGCAGCACGCCATCCCGGCGTACTACGTGATCGCCCCCGCGGAGGCCTCCTCCAACCTGTCGCGTTTCGACGGCGTGCGCTTCGGCCACCGCTGCGCGGACCCGAAAGACCTGACCGACCTGTACAAGCGCTCCCGTGGCGAAGGTTTCGGCGTTGAAGTGCAGCGCCGCATCATGGTCGGCACCTACGCCCTGTCGGCCGGCTACTACGACGCTTACTACGTCAAGGCGCAGCAGATCCGCCGCCTGATCAAGAACGACTTCGTGGCCGCGTTCAACGATGTCGACGTGATCCTCGGCCCGACCACCCCCAACCCGGCCTGGAAGCTCGGCGCCAAGAGCGCCGACCCGGTCGCCGCGTACCTGGAAGACGTCTACACCATCACCGCCAACCTGGCGGGCCTGCCGGGCCTGTCGATGCCGGCCGGCTTCGTCGATGGCCTGCCGGTGGGCGTGCAACTGCTGGCCCCGTATTTCCAGGAAGGCCGCCTGCTCAACGTCGCGCACCGTTACCAGCAAGTCACCGACTGGCACACCCGCGCCCCTAACGGCTTCTGAGGAGTTCACACATGCAATGGGAAGTTGTGATCGGGCTGGAGATTCATACCCAGCTCGCCACCCAGTCGAAGATCTTCTCCGGCAGCGCCACCACCTTCGGTTCCGAACCGAACACCCAGGCCAGCCTGGTCGACCTGGGGATGCCTGGCGTGCTGCCAGTGCTCAACCAGGAAGCCGTGCGCATGGCGTGCATGTTCGGCCTGGCGATCGACGCCGAAATCGGGCCGCGCAACGTGTTCGCGCGCAAGAACTACTTCTACCCCGACCTGCCCAAGGGCTACCAGATCAGCCAGATGGACCTGCCGATCGTCGGCAAGGGCCACCTGGACATCGCCCTGGAAGACGGCACGATCAAGCGCATCGGCGTGACCCGCGCGCACCTTGAAGAGGATGCCGGCAAGAGCCTGCACGAAGACTTCAACGGCGCCACCGGCATCGACCTGAACCGTGCCGGCACCCCGCTGCTGGAAATCGTCTCCGAGCCGGACATGCGCAGCGCCAAGGAAGCCGTGGCCTACGTCAAGGCGATCCACGCCCTGGTGCGTTACCTGGGCATCTGCGACGGCAACATGGCCGAAGGTTCGCTGCGTTGCGACTGCAACGTCTCGATCCGCCCCAAAGGCCAGACCGAATTCGGCACCCGCTGCGAGATCAAGAACGTCAACTCGTTCCGCTTCATCGAGCGCGCGATCAACAGCGAGATCCAGCGCCAGATCGACCTGATCGAGGACGGCGGCAAGGTGGTGCAGGAAACCCGCCTGTACGACCCGAACAAGGACGAGACTCGCTCCATGCGCAGCAAGGAGGAAGCCAACGACTACCGTTACTTCCCCGACCCGGACCTGCTGCCGGTGGTCATCGAGCAAAGCTTCCTCGACAGCGTGCGCGCCGCCCTGCCGGAGCTGCCACCGCAGAAAGTCGAGCGCTTCCAGAGCCAGTATGGCCTGTCCCCGTACGACGCCAACGTGCTGGCTTCCAGCCGCGAACAGGCCGACTACTTCGAGCAGGTGGTCAGCATCGGCGGCGACGCCAAGCTGGCGGCCAACTGGGTCATGGTCGAGCTGGGCAGCCTGCTGAACAAGCTGGGCGTCGAGATCGACCAGTCGCCGGTCAGCGCGGAACAACTCGGTGGCATGCTGCTGCGCATCCGCGACAACACCATCAGCGGCAAGATCGCCAAGACCGTGTTCGAGGCCATGGCCGCCGGTGAAGGCGACGCCGACAGCATCATCGAAAGCAAGGGCCTCAAGCAGGTCACCGACACCGGTGCGATCGACAAGATGCTCGACGAGATGCTCGCCGCCAACGCTGAGCAAGTCGAACAGTACCGCGCCGCTGATGAAGCCAAGCGCGGCAAGATGTTCGGTTTCTTCGTCGGCCAGGCGATGAAGGCGTCGAAGGGCAAGGCCAACCCGGGGCAAGTGAACCAATTGCTCAAGGCCAAGCTCGAAGGGTGATCTGAAAAGCGGCGAGGGCTTTGCCCTCGATCGCGGATGAATCCGCTCCTACACAGTTGATGACGCCATACCTGTAGGAGCGGATTCATCCGCGATGGGCCGCACAGCGGCCCCATTTTGCGGAGCATCCGAATTGCTGAAGCGTTCCCTCACCACTCTCACCCTCTTCTCCCTCCTGGCCGGCTGCGCCAGCCACGACATCGACCCCCGCGGTTACAACGAAACCGGTACCGCCTCCTACTACGGCTCACGCCACCACGGCAAACGCACCGCCAGCGGCGAACCCTTCAACCAGCACGGCCTCACCGCTGCCCACCGCAGCCTGCCTTTCGGCAGCCGCGTACTGGTCACCAATCTCGCCAACCAGCGCAGCGTCGTGGTCCGTATCAACGACCGAGGGCCCCACACCCGTGGCCGGCTGATCGACCTGTCGCGCGCAGCCGCGGAAAAAATCGGCATGCTCCGTAGCGGAACGGCGCGAGTCCGGGTACAAGGTCTGAGCGATTGACCTGACTGGAGCCCTCGCCATTTTCGACCTGGCCACCCTCCCCACCTTCAGCCTCCTGCAACTGGGCCTGGGCCTGGTGCTGCTGATCATCGGCGCCGAACTGCTGGTGCGCGCTGCCCTGCGCCTGGCCACCCGCCTGCATGTGCGCCCGCTGATCATCGGCCTGAGCCTGGTGGCCTTCGGCAGTACCGCGCCACAATTGACCGTGAGCCTGCAGGCCGCCTATCAAGGCGCCCCGGACGTCGCGGTGGGCAGCGTGGTCGGCAGCAACATCTTCAACGTGCTGGTGATTCTCGGCCTGGCGGCGCTGATCATCCCCCTGCGCGTTTCCCGCCAGCTGGTGCGCCTGGACATCCCGCTGATGATCGCAGCCAGCGGTCTGGTCTACCTGCTGGCCGGCAACGGCACGCTGGGGCGTGTCGAAGGGCTGGTGCTGCTGCTCGGATTACTGGGCTACCTGCTCATGCTCTGGCACCAGTCGCGCCACTATGCCCGTACCTATCCGGCACCCAGTGCGGTCCATACGAGCGCCGGACGCTTCTGGAGCGGCGCGCTGCTGCAGATCGCCCTGGGGCTCGGCCTTCTGAGCCTGGCCGGCCACCTGCTGCTGGAGGCCGCCGTGGAAGTGGCAACCGACCTGGGGTTGTCCGAGCGGGTCATCGGCCTGACCGTGGTCGCCGTGTGCACCTCGCTGCCGGAGCTGGCCGCCGCCTTGATCGCCGCCCTGCGTGGCGAGCGGGAAATCGCGGTGGGTACGGTGATCGGCAGCAACCTGTTCAACCTGCTGGCGGTGCTGGGGCTGACTGCGCTGGTCACGCCCGAGCCGCTGTCGATCTCGCCCAATGCGCTGGACTTCGACCTACCCGTGATGCTCGGCGTAGCAGCACTTTGCCTGCCGGTGTTCTACTCCGGCTACCGGGTCACCCGTGCCGAAGGCCTGGTGTTCCTCTGCCTTTACCTGGCCTATGGCCTGCATGTGGTGGCCTTCACCACCGGCATGCCGCTGGCCGGCCGCCTTGAACGACTGATGCTGTTCTATGTGATGCCCGTGCTCGGGATCGTGCTGCTGTACACCACGGCCCGTGCCTGGCGCCGCCAACACTAAGGAAAACAACATGGCTGACACGAAACAGGCCGGTGAAAGCATTCGCCGCCAGGTGATGGGGGATGCGTTCGTCGACCGCGCCCTGGGCAACGCGACCGCGTTCACCCAGCCCCTGCAGGACTTCGTCAACGAGCATGCCTGGGGCAGCGTCTGGTCGCGTGAGGGGTTGCCGCTAAAGACCCGCAGCCTGATCACCCTGGCCACGTTGACCGCGCTCAAGTGCCCGCAGGAGCTCAAGGGGCATGTGCGTGGGGCGCTGAACAATGGCTGCACGGTGGAAGAGATTCGCGAGGCGCTGCTGCACTGTGCGGTATATGCCGGTGTGCCGGCGGCGATCGATGCATTCCGTGCCGCGCAGGAAGTGATCGACAGTTACGAAGGCTGAGTGACCAGCGGCCCTTTCGCCGGCAAGCCGGCCCCTACAGATATTGCACGCTCTCTGTAGGAGCCGGCTTGCCGGCGAAAGGGCCTGCACTGGCTACATCACTGGGCCTGGCGCGCCTTCTTCATCTTGAACGCCACCCACAACACCGCGATCCACGCCGGAATCAGCATCACCGAGATGCGGATCGGCGGCGTCAGGTACATCACCACCAGAATCAGCACGATGAACGCCAGGCACAGGTAGTTGGTCAGCGGGTGCCCCCAGCTGCGGTAGAACGGCGTGATACCGGCCGCCAGCTTGGCTTTGCGGAACTTCAGGTGGGTGATGCTGATGCTCGCCCAGTTGATCACCAGCGCCGACACCGCCAACGCCATCAGCAGGCCGAACGCCTCGCCCGGCATGAGGTAGTTGATCACCACGCATAGGCCGGTGGCGAACGCAGAAACACCCAATGCGGTAAGCGGCACACCACGGCGGCTGACCTTGAGCAACTGACGCGGCGCATCACCTTGCGTAGCCAGGCCGAACAGCATGCGGCTGTTGGCGTACACGCAACTGTTGTAGACCGACAGCGCCGCCGTCAACACCACGATGTTGAGGATGGTCGCGACCAGGTCGCTGTCCAGCTCGTGGAAGATCATCACGAACGGGCTGCCGCCCTGTACCACCTTCTGCCACGGGTACAGCGACAACAGCACCGCCAGCGCGCCGATGTAGAAGATCAGGATGCGGTAGACCACCTGGTTGGTGGCTTTGGGGATGCTTTCACGCGGGTTGGCGGCTTCGGCGGCGGTGATGCCCACCAGCTCCAGGCCACCAAACGAGAACATGATCACCGCCAAGGCCATGACCAGACCCGTCACGCCATTGGGGAAGAAGCCACCGTACTGCCAGAGGTTGGCGACGCTGGCATCCGGGCCACCGTGGCCGCTGGTCAGCAGCCAGGCACCGAAGCCGATCATGCTGACGATGGCCACCACCTTGACCAGGGCGAACCAGAACTCCATTTCACCGTACACCTTCACCTGGGTCAGGTTGATGGCGTTGATGGCCACGAAGAAGATCGCCGCCGTGGCCCAGGTGGGGAAATCCGGCCACCAGTACTGCACGTAGATGCCCACCGCGGTGAGCTCGGCCATACCGACCAGCACGTACACCACCCAGTAGTTCCAGCCCGAAACGAAGCCTGCGAACTCGCTCCAGTACTGGTGGGCGAAGTGGCTGAAGCTGCCGGCGACCGGCTCCTCGACCACCATCTCGCCCAGCTGGCGCATGATCAGGAAAGCCATCAGGCCGGCGACGGCATAGCCCAGCAGCACCGAGGGGCCGGCCAGCTGGATGGTCTGGGCGATGCCCAGGAACAATCCGGTGCCGATGGCGCCACCCAGCGCGATCAGCTGGATATGGCGATTCTTCAGCCCGCGTTGCAACTGCTCGGGCGTGCTCTGGTCTTGCATGAAGTGTCCTTTCAATGAGGCCGTATTGTTAGTGTTGCTTGCTGTCATGGGCTAGATCCATCCACCCCATTGCAAGAAGAAGATACCGATGTTCGTGGTGATCGCCGCCATCAAGGTGGTGATCACGATGATCGACGCCGCCAGTTCGTGGTTGCCATTGGCCGCCCGCGCCATCACATAACTGGCCGCCGCGGTGGGGCTGCCGATGTAGAGGAACAGGATGCCCAGCTCCGCGCCGCGAAAACCGCACAGCCAGGCGCCCAGCGTCCCCAGCAGTGGCAGCCAGACCATTTTCACCAGGCTGACGTCGAACGCCAGCCGGCCACTGTCGCGCAGCGCCGCCATCGACAAGGTGCCACCGATGCAGATCAGCGCCAGCGGCAGGGTCATCTGCGCCAAATAGTCACCTGAAGTAAGCAGCCAGTTGGGCAGCGGCACCTGGCCATAAGCCATGGGCGTGGCCAGCAGCACGCTGATGATCAACGGGTTGCTGAGGATGCTCTTGCAGATGCTCCACGGGTCGGACTTCAGGTCCGGGCTGTACACCGCCAGTACCACGGCCGACAGCGAGTTGTACATGAGGATCACCAGCCCGGCCAGTACCGCGCCGAGGGATATACCGTAGTCGCCATACAAGCTGGCCGCCAGTGCCAGGCCGATCACGCCATTGTTGCCGCGAAACGCGCCCTGGGTGTAGATGCCCCGGTCCGCCGGCGGGCAGCGCCAGATCGCCAGGCACCAGGCCAGGCCGAAGCACACCAGCGTGGCGGCGATGAAGTAGAGGATCACCCCGGGCTTTACCGCCGTCGCCAGGTCGGCGTGGTAGATGCCGAGGAACAGCAGTGCCGGCATGCACACATTGAACACCAGCGTCGAGGCGACCTTGTTGAAGTTGTCGTCGATCAGGCGGATGCGCTTGAGCAGCACGCCCATGAACAGCATGGCGAACACAGGTGCCGTGATGTTCAGTGTCTGGATGAGAAGGGCGAGCATGCAGCGCGATCCTGAGGGTATTCGTCAGGGGAGCAATCATACGTCAGTGCCAGGGGCTTGCGCCCGCCGCAGGTGCCGGTTACCCGCACAAACAGACCTTGACGTAGGAAAATTCCTGCATATGATGAAAATCACTGTATATGCATACAGTATAAAAATGGATAATCCAGACCTTGCAAGGAGCAAATCATGTCAGGCATGCAAACCCCGCCTGCGGCCATTCAGGCCCAGGCCAGCCTGGTGGTCGCCGACCTCGACCAGTTGTTCGACACTCAGGGCGTTGCCCTGCCTGGGGCGGACAGCCACCTTGTGCTGGTGATGCACGGGCATCACACACTCAAGTACCACCGTTTTGCCGTACCGCCCGCGCCCCCCAAGCGTGGCCCGGAACTGTTCTTCGAAGGCGCAGAACATACCGCCATCGGCGACAACACCCTGCTGCGCTTCGAGGCCGGGCAGGCAGCTATCCCTGCCCATCAGTCGCCGCTGCCGCTGCCCAATGGCCTGAGCCTGACCTACGGCCAGGTGATCGCCCTGGGCGGTGACTTCTACGGCGTGCCCGAACGCCCGATCGCCGATGGTGCCAAC
The DNA here is from genome assembly GCF_029478665.1 of Pseudomonas entomophila. Taxonomy (GTDB): domain Bacteria; phylum Pseudomonadota; class Gammaproteobacteria; order Pseudomonadales; family Pseudomonadaceae; genus Aquipseudomonas; species Aquipseudomonas entomophila_F. The sequence goes on along the minus strand of NZ_JARPQB010000011.1, from coordinate 38,280 downwards.
GAGGCCGAGCGCCTCGAACGCTTCACCCAGGCGTTCGACGCCCTCGCTCGCCTGCCTGCGGCGAAAAGCGAAGCCGAGTCGATCCTGGCCGTCATGCAGGAAGAAATCAGCGCCGCCAACCAGGCCATCAAGGATGGCCGCCAGCCCCACGAAGCCTACGACGCGCTGGGCGACACACTGTCAGCACGCTGGAACCGCATCACCGGCGGCGGCAGCTTCGCCTCCGACCTGTTCCCTCTGGGCCGCTACCTGAAACTGGCCGCCAGCAACTGGGACCATTTCGGCCCCTGGGCCCTGCTGGCCTACCAGGCCGGTCACGCCTGTGCCCTGCAGCAAGCCGTGAAGGCACGCGCCAGCGGCAACGAGCGCGACCTGCAACTGGCCTATGCGATGAACGCCTTCGCCGACCACTTCCTCACCGACCTGTTCTCCGCTGGCCACCTGCGGGTGCCGCGCAAGGCACTGGCCGACACCGTCACCCCCAGCGACGTCGGCTCGCTGATCGCGCGCTTCATGCACGACGAGGACAGCAAGTACGGCCTGGCCGTGCGCAACGCCGAGGGCGAGCAATGGCGCGCCTATGGCGACAAGCGCTACTTCGACACGGTCGACGTGACCAACCGTCGCCAGGTCGGGCGGGCGGTGCAGCGCTCGGCCGATGAAGTGTTCCAGGCCTTCGTCGATGGCCGCGTGCCGCAGGCCAAGGACTACGCCGCCCTGCGCCTGGTGCCGGACCTGCGCGCCGCCGAGCAGGACCTGATGCCCGGCAACTTCGCCCCGCTGTACTTCCACGACGGCAAGACCGTGTTGCGACGCAAGGACGTCAACAACCTCAACGACCGCAACCGCACCGCCGACTGGTGGGGCTGGAGCACCTACCTGCTGCTCAAGGACTACAAACCAAACAAGCCCACGGGCTTCATCGAGGCACCCACCAGCTCACCGGCGATCGTCGCCAATGGCTGGCAGCGCCGCGAACCCGATGGCCTCAACTGGCAGCGTGGCAATGCCGTGCGTTACGCCTTCAGCGTGACCGAACAGTTCAACGAGTCCTACATCGGCCCGTGGAGCACCTATGCCGAACTGACCGACCAGTTCCACCCGACCGTGCAGGTGCCGGTGGACGGCAAGCAGCGCGGGCGCAACCTGTTCCGCCAGTTCCGCGGTGGCTCGCCGGAGCTGATCGCCAGCCTGGATGGCAAGGCAACTACATATATCGATCGCAACGCGTGACAAGGAGGTCACAGATGAACATCAGGATCAAACTGGAGCTGGCTTCGGGCCAGTCGTTGGAAGGCATGCCGCTGGAGCTGCTGCGGGCGGGCAAGGTGATTGGCCGGACCAAGGTGCCGGCGGGAGGGCAGGTAGCGTTCGAGGCACCGGCGGGTACCGGACAGTTAGCGGTGCGCGTTGACCGGTCGGGGGTGAAAGCCTGATAGAAGGCAGGGCCGCCTGGCGGCCCTTTCGCCGGCAAGCCGGCTCCTGTACGTAATCGTCAAAACGACCAAATATCACGTAGGAGCCGGCTTGCCGGCGAACCCGTCAGCGACGAACCGGGCGCTTCTGCAACTTGCGCTGCAGGGTGCGTCGGTGCATCCCCAGCGCCCGCGCCGTGGCAGAGATATTGCCTTCGTGCTCACCCAGCACACGCTGGATATGCTCCCACTGCAGGCGATCCACCGACATCGGGTTTTCCGGTACCAGCGTGTCCAGGTCGGTGTGCTCCGAAAGCAGCGCCGCCAGCACGTCATCGGCGTCGGCCGGCTTGCACAGGTAGTTGCAGGCACCACGCTTGACCGCCTCGACCGCCGTGGCGATGCTCGAGTAGCCGGTCAGGATCACCACGCGCATCTCCGGGTCCAGCTCCAGCAGCTTGGGCAGCAGCACCAGGCCCGAGTCGCCTTCCATCTTCAGGTCCAGCGTGGCGTAGTCCGGCAGGTCCTGCTCGGCCAGCTTCAAGCCCTCTTCGGCGGAACCCGCGGTGCTCACGCGGAACCCGCGACGGGCCATGGCTCGCGCCATCACCCGGGTAAAGGTGGCGTCGTCATCCACCAGCAGCAGGTGCGGCAGCTCTTCGCCTTCAACCTGGTTTTCTTCGCTCATCATGCATCTCCTCGCTTGCCATGGGGCAGGCGCAATTCGGTCAGGGTGCCACCCTGCTCATGACTATAGAGTTTCACCGAACCGCCCGCACGCGTCACGCTGGCCTTGCTCAAGAACAGGCCCAGGCCGAAGCCTTTGCCCTTGGTGGTAATGAAAGGTTTGCCGATGGCTTCGGCGATGGCCGGCGGTACGCCCGGGCCGTGATCGCGGATGCTGATGACGATGTCGTGGGCGTCCCAGTCGAGGCGCACTTCCAGATCGTCGGGGCACGCATCGGCGGCATTGTTCAGCAGGTTCAGCAGGGCCTGGGTCAGGTCCGGTGGCGGCGTCAGCCGCGGCACCACGCCGTCGCGCAGGCGCTGGAAGCGGTAGCTGGCTTCAGGGCGCATCAGGTGCCAGCGATTGAGCGCTTCGTCGAGCCAGGCGGTGACGTCCTGCTCGACGATGGCCAGGCGCCGGTTGGCCTCGGCGGCGCGCACCAGTTGCTGCAGGGTTTCCTTGCACAGCTTGACCTGGTCCTGAAGGATCTGCAGGTCTTCCTGCAACAGGGGGTCGGCGTGGTCCTGGCGCATCTCGTTGAGCAGCACGCTCATGGTCGCCAGCGGGGTGCCCAGCTCATGGGCAGCGCCGGCGGCCTGGGTGGCCACGGCCAGCAACTGTTCGTCGCGCAGGCTTTCTTCACGCCGCTCGGCGCGCAGGTTTTCCTGCTGGCGCAGTTCCTCGGCCATGCGCGCGGCGAAGAAGGTAATCACCCCCGCCGCCAGGGCAATGCTCAGCCACATGCCGTAGACCTGCATGGTGTCGCGCGCCAGTGGCAGCGTTTCCAGCGGGTAGTACTGCACCAGCAACAGGCTGTAGGCCACCAGCGCGATACCCGAAAGCACCAGCGAATAGATCCACGGCAGCGTGACCGCGGCAATTGCCAGCGGCACCAGGTAATAAGAGACGAAGGGGTTGGTCGAGCCGCCCGAGTAATACAGCAGGGCACTGTGGATCAGCAGGTCACAGGCCAGCTGCAGGGCGTATTCGAGCTCGGTGACCGGCAACGACAGGCGCAGGCGCAGGGCGGTGAAGGCACACAGCAGTGACGACAGGGCCAGGGTCACCGCCAGCGAGAACCACGGCAGGGGCAGCAGTTCGGTCCAGTAGGCCACGCCCACCGAACCGGCCTGGGCCGCCAGGACGAGGATGCGAATGAAGGTCAGGCGCCAGAGGTTCTGGCGTGTAGCGGACAGCGGATGTGCGGCGGCGAGCATGAGCTCTCCCGATGAGTGCTCCAGGAAAATCGGCTGGAGTATACCGAAGCCAGGCGCCTCGCTGCAGCAATGCGGCAAAGCGCCACACTTTGTCACAGAATCATGATGGCACTTTTGAACCCACTACACTCACTCCGGTCTGATCGGCCATGCGTGGGATGAATAGCGTTCCGCGCTTTATATATTGCCAAGGAGTTCCACATGCACATTTCCCGTCGCAGCAAAGCCTTCGCCCTGTCCTGCGGCATGCTCGCCAGTCTGCCCGCCCTGGCGGCCGACGAGCCACGCTACAACCAGGTCTCGCTGCGCGCCGAAGTCAGCAAGGAAGTGGCACGCGACCTGATGGTCGTGACGCTGTACAGCGAATCGCAAAACAGTGATCCGGGCAAGCTGGCCAAGGAAATCACCGAAACCATGAACAAGGCGGTGCAGCAGGCACGCCAGGTCAAGGAAGTGAAGATCAGCCAGGGCAGCCGCAACAGCTACCCGATCTACGACACCAAAGGCCAGAAGATCACCGGCTGGCGCGAGCGCGCCGAGCTGCGCCTGGAGAGCGCCGACTTCCCGGCCCTGTCCAAGCTGACCGGCGAACTGCTGCAGGACCTGAAGATGGGCGGCATGGATTTCTCCATCGCCCCCGCCACCCGCAAGGGCAATGAAGACGAGTTGCTCAAGGATGCCGTCGCGGCCTTCAAGGCACGTGCCCAGCTGGCCACCGAGGCCCTGGGCGGCAAAGGCTACAAGGTGGTCAGCCTGAACCTGAACAGCAGCGGCTACCCGCGCCCTTACCTGCGCAGCGCGCCGATGGCGATGATGGCCAAGGGCGCCGCCGATGAAGCCGCGCCAGCACCGGATATCGAAGCCGGCACGAGTGAAGTGAGCATGACTGCCGATGGCCTGATCGAAGTTCAGGTGCCCTGACCCCTCCAGTTGGATGTCCGGGACGGACAAGACCGTCTCGGACAGTAGTTTCAGACCTTTCCCACGCCCCAAACGGGTGCATCCGCTTGTCACATTTGATGCGAAACATCTTGAAATTTTCGTGTCAAACGACCGCGCAAACGATCAACATTCGCCAAAGTTATATGGATGCGACATCCATGTACGTCCGTCCCACATTTTTGCCGCCAACCATCCCGCTGAGTGTTGCATTGGGAATAGCCCCTGCATAAGTATCCGCAGGTCGGCTCACGAGGCCGCCTCAATTCGAAAAATGACAACAATGAGGCCACCATGCTCAAACACGCAGTCATCCCGTTCCTGGTCAGTGCAGGCTTGCTAGCCGGCGCTCCGTCCGCCCTCGCCGCGACCAACCTGGTGTTCTGCTCCGAAGGCAGCCCGGCCGGTTTCGACCCTGGCCAGTACACCACCGGGACCGACTTTGACGCCTCCGCCGAAACCATCTTCAACCGCCTGACGCAATTCGAGCGCGGCGGCACCGCGGTGATCCCGGGCCTGGCCACCAAGTGGGAAGTCTCCGACGACGGCAAGACGTACACCTTCCATCTGCGCGACGGAGTGAAGTTCCATACCACCGAGTACTTCAAGCCCACCCGTGAATTCAACGCCGACGACGTGCTGTTCACCTTCAACCGCATGCTCGACAAGAACCACCCCTTCCGCAAGGCCTACCCCACCGAGTTCCCTTACTTCACCGACATGGGCATGGACAAGAACATCGCCAAGGTCGAGAAGGTCGATGACCACACCGTGCGTTTCGCCCTCAACGAAGTGGACGCCGCGTTCATCCAGAACCTCGCCATGAGCTTCGCCTCCATCCAGTCCGCCGAATACGCCGACCAGTTGCTCAAGGAAGGCAAGGCCGCCGATATCAACCAGAAGCCCATCGGCACCGGCCCGTTCGTGTTCAGCAAGTACCAGAAGGACGCGCAGATCCGCTACAAGGGCAACAAGGACTACTGGAAGCCCGAGGACGTGAAGATCGACAACCTGATCTTCGCCATCAGCACCGACGCCTCGGTGCGCATGCAGAAGCTCAAGAAGAACGAGTGCCAGGTCACCCTGTTCCCGCGCCCAGCCGACATCGCACCGCTCAAGCAGGATCCGAAGCTGAAGATGCCTGACCAGGCCGGCTTCAACCTCGGCTACATCGCCTACAACGTGATGGACAAGGTCAAGGGCAGCAACGAACCCAACCCGCTGGCGCAACTCAAGGTACGCGAAGCGCTGGACATGGCGGTGAACAAGCCGCAGATCATCGAGTCGGTCTATCAAGGCGCCGGCCAGCTGGCGGTCAACGCCATGCCACCCACGCAATGGTCCTACGACACCACGATCAAGGACGCCAAGTACGACCCTGAGAAGGCGAAACAGCTGCTCAAGGAAGCCGGCATCAAGGAAGGCACCGAGATCACCCTGTGGGCCATGCCGGTGCAGCGCCCGTACAACCCCAACGCCAAGCTGATGGCCGAGATGCTGCAATCGGACTGGGCCAAGGTCGGCATCAAGGCCAAGATCGTCAGCTACGAGTGGGGTGAGTACATCAAGCGCTCCAAAGGCGGCGAACAAGGCGCCATGCTGATCGGCTGGAGCGGCGACAATGGTGACCCGGACAACTGGCTGGGCACCCTCTACGGCTGCGATGCAATGGACGGCAACAACTTCTCCAAGTGGTGCTACAAGCCGTACGACGACCTGATCAAGCAAGCCAAGGCCACCCCCGACCAGGCCAAGCGCACCGAGCTGTACAAGCAGGCGCAACACATCCTCAAGGAGCAGGTGCCGATCACCCCGATCGCCCACTCCACCGTGTATCAGCCCATGAGCACGAAAGTGAAGGACTTCAAGATCAGCCCCTTCGGTCTGAACGCCTTCTACGGGGTAAGCGTGGACAACTAACGGCCGTGGCCGTCCTGCCGGCGTTTTCGGCAGGACGGCGACACGACCGGGTGATACGCAGGGCAATTCCCTAGCGCTCACCGGACAGCTCCCGCTCACTTATCAGTATCTGACTCTGGTTCCCGCATTCTGGCGCTTCTATCGTCAGGGCCGGGACGTTGCAGCCGCGTTTTGCCTGGCGCGGCCGAAATACACGGACAAAGGATCTGCCATGCGCCTCACCACACTGAGTTCCACCCTGCTCGCCCTCGGCCTGCTGAGCCAGGCGCCGCTCGTCGCGGCCAACAACCTGGTGTTCTGTTCAGAGGGCAGCCCGGCCGGTTTCGACACCGCCCAGTACACCGCTGCCACCGACAACGACGCCGCCGAACCGATCTACAACCGCCTCGTCGAGTTCGAACGTGGCGGCACCGCGGTGCAGCCTGGCCTGGCCACCGACTGGCAGGTCTCGGACGATGGCCTGAAGTACACCTTCCACCTGCGGCCCGGCGTGAAGTTCCACGCCAACAAGGACTTCAAGCCCTCGCGCGACTTCAACGCCGACGACGTGCTGTTCACCTTCAACCGCATGCTCGACAAGGACCAGCCCTTCCGCAAGGCCTACCCCACCGAGTTCCCCTACTTCATCAGCATGGGGCTGGACAAGAACATCGCCAAGGTCGAGAAGACCGCCCCGCTGACCGTGGTCTTCACCCTGAACAAGGTCGATGCCGCGTTCCTGCAGAACATCGCCATGGCCTTCGCCTCGATCCTCTCCGCCGAGTACGCCGAGCACCTGCTGGCCAGCGGCAAGCCCAGCGATATCAACCAGAAACCGATTGGCACTGGCCCCTTCGTGTTCCAGCGCTACCAGAAGGACTCGCAGATCCGCTACAAGGGCAACAAGGACTACTGGGCCCCGGACCTGGTGAAGATCGACAACCTGGTGTTCTCCATCAACGTCGACCCCTCGGTGCGCATCCAGAAGCTGCGCCGCAACGAATGCCAGATCACCCTGCACCCACGCCCGGCCGACCTGCCTGCGCTCAAGCAGGACGACAAGCTGCAGGTGATGACGCAATCCGGCTTCAACCTCGGCTACATCGCCTACAACACCCAGCACCCACCGTTCGACCGCGTCGAAGTGCGCCAGGCCATGGACATGGCGGTGAACAAGCAGGCGATCATCCAGGCGGTCTACCAGGACGCCGGCCAACCCGCGGTCAATGCCATGCCGCCCACGCAGTGGTCCTACGACACCTCGCTCAAGGACGCCAAGTACGACCCGGAAAAGGCCAGGCAACTGCTCAAACAGGCGGGGGTCAAGGAAGGCACCGAGATCACTCTGTGGGCCATGCCGGTGCAGCGCCCCTACAACCCCAACGCCAAGCTGATGGCCGAAATGCTGCAGTCGGACTGGAGCAAGCTCGGCTTCAAGGTACGCATCGTCAGCTACGAGTGGGGCGAGTACCTCAAGCGCATGAAAAACGGCGAGCACGACATCGCCCTGATCGGCTGGACCGGCGACAACGGTGACCCGGACAACTGGCTGGGCACCCTGTACAGCTGCGGCGCCATCGGCAGCAACAACTACTCGCTGTGGTGCGACCCGCAGTACGACGCGCTGGTCAACAAGGCCAAGCAGGTCACCGACCGTGAACAGCGCACCGCCCTCTACCAACAGGCCCAGCAACGCCTCAAGCAACAGGTGCCGATCACCCCGGTGGCCCATTCCACGGTCAACCAGCCACTGAGCATCGGCGTGAAAGATTTCAAGGTCAGCCCCTTCGGACGCAACGTATTTTCCGGCGTCAGCATCGATTGACCCTGCACCGCGCGGCCGGGGGTGAGACCCACCCCCGCGCCCGCGTGCAGCCCGGATTTGCCTGGTGACCCCAAGGCAAACATTGCAGTACCGCAGCACCGCAACAGGCCCGGCCCACAAGGCCTGGGTGATAACTAAAAAAAAATAAAGGGAGCTTTAATCTTGAGACGTTTCACACTCACCGCATTAGCCTTGTCCGTCGGCGCCTTCAGCGCCCTCGCCCTGGCCGAGCCCGCCAGCCAGGACTTCGTTCCGGTCACGCTCAAGTCGAGCAGCGAACAGGCCGAGAGCAAAGGCTTCATCGACGGCCAGAGCCTGTCCGGCAGCACCCGCAACTGGTATGCCCACGAACGCGCCACCCGCGCGCCGCTGTGGAAGTACTACAAGGGCGACGGCACCCAGCACGACACCCACAGCCGTAACAACTGGGTGCAGGGCACCATCCTCAACTACAGCTCGGGCTTCACCGAAGGTACCGTGGGCTTCGCCGTCGAGGCCGCGGCCTACAACGCCATCGCCCTCGAGCGCGGCCGCGCCGCCGTGGCCGGGCCGAACAACCGCACGCTCACCCACAGCGACGGCGATGTCATCGGCCAGTGGAGCAAGATGGGCCTGGGCAACGTCAAGGCACGCATCTCCAACACCACGCTGACCGTCGGTCGCCAGTCGGTCGACACGCCCATGATCGCCTACATCGGCAACCGTGCCCTGCCCTCGAGCTTCCAGGGTGCGTTCCTGCACAGCGCCGAGTTCGACAACCTGTCGTTCGACCTGGGCACGTTCGACCGCGTCTCGCCGCGTACCGAACAGAGCCTGAGCAAGTTCCGCAGCGAATACACGGCCAAGCGCGTGGAAACCGACCGCGCCAGCACCGTCGGCGTCAACTACCAGCCGCTCAAGAGCCTGACCACCAGCTTCTACGCCACCCAGGTCGAGGACTTCTGGAACCAGTACTACGTCGGCGCCAACCATGTGCTGGGCGACAGCGCGGTGCTGAGCCTGACCACCGGTCTGAACTACTACAAGACCGTGGACGAAGGCAGCAAGAAGATGGGCGAGATCGACAACGACACCTACAGCCTGTCGTTCGGCCTGACCCACCAGGCCCACACGCTCAGCGCCTCCTGGCAGCAGGTCAACGGCAACGAGTACTTCGACTACCTGCACGAAACCAACGGCATCTACCTGGCCAACTCCCTGCTGTCGGACTTCAACGGCCCGAACGAGAAATCCCTGCAGATCAGCTACGTGCTGAACATGGCGCCGTACGGTGTGCCAGGCCTCAAGTTCAACCTGTACAACGCTCGCGGCTGGGGCATCGATGGCACCCACTACAAGGGCACGATGTACGACGTCAAAGGCCTGGACGGCGAAACCCACTACGAGTGGGGCTTCGGTACCAGCTACGCGATACAGAGCGGCCCGCTGAAGGATACCGCGATCCGCGCCACCTACACCGCCCACCGCGCCAGCAAGGCCCAGGGCGACGGCAGCCTGGACGAGTTCCGCCTGGTCACCACCATTCCGTTCAACATCCTCTGACCGTTGCCGCCACGGCCCGACTGACAACGGGCCGTGGCGGCTACGCTGGAACAATGACTGCAGGGAGGTTCCATGAAATCGCTACCGCTACGCGCTGCCCTGGCAGCGGTCATCCTGGGCGCGGCGTCAAACCTGGCGGCCAAGCCGCTGGTGGTGTGCACCGAGGCGAGCCCCGAGGGCTTCGACATCGTCCAGTACACCACCGCCGTTACCGCCGACGCCACGGCCGAGGCCATCTTCAATCGCCTGGTCGACTTCAAGCCCGGCACCACCGAGATCCAGCCGGCCCTGGCCAAGAGCTGGGACGTCAGCCCCGACGGGCTGGTCTACACCTTCCACCTGCGTGAAGGTGTCAAGTTCCACACCACCGACTACTTCACCCCGACCCGCGACTTCAACGCCGACGACGTGCTGTGGAGCCTGAACCGCCAGTTGCGGCCCGACCACCCGTGGCATGACAAGACCAGCATCGGTTTCCCCTATTTCGAAAGCATGGCCTTCAAGGACCTGCTCAAGTCGGTCGAGAAGACCGACGACCACACCGTGGTGATCACCCTCACCCGCCCCGAAGCGCCGTTCCTGCGCGACATGGCCATGGCCTTCACCTCGATCTACTCCGCCGAATACGGCGACCAGCTGCTCAAGGCCGGCAAGACCGCCGACCTCAACAGCAAGCCGATCGGCACCGGCCCGTTCATCTTCCAGCGCTACAACAAGGATGCCCAGGTTCGCTACAAGGCCAACCCGGACTACTTCCGCGGCAAGCCACCGGCCGACGCGCTGATCTTCGCCATCGCCACCGACAGCAACGTGCGCCTGCAGAAACTGCGCGCCAACGAATGCCAGGTCGCCCTGTACCCCAAGCCTGACGACGTGCCGGGCATCAAGACCGACCCGAAACTCAAGGTCGCGGAAATCGAGGCGCTGGTCACCGGCTACATCTCGATGAACACCCAGCACAAGTACCTGAGCGACGTGCGCGTGCGCAAGGCGATCAACATGGCCTTCGACCGCCAGACCCACGTCGACCAGCTGTTCGGCAAGGGCAATGCGTTGCCGGGCGTGAACCCGTACCCACCGACCATGATCGGCTACAACACCGACAACAAGAACCCGCCCCATGACCTGGACAAGGCCCGCGAACTGCTCAAGCAAGCCGGCGTGCCGGAAGGCACGGTGATCACCCTGTTCACCCGCAACGGCGGTGGCCCGACCAACCCCAACCCGCGCCTGTCCGCCGAAATGCTCCAGTCCGACCTGGCCAAGATCGGCATCAAGCTCGACATCCGCGTGATGGAATGGGCCGAGATGCTGCGCCGTGCGAAGAAAGGCGAAGCCGACCTGGTATCGGCGGGCTGGGCCGGCGACAACGGCGACCCGGACAACTTCCTCACCCCCATGCTCAGCTGCGACGCGGTCAAGAGCGGCGAGAACTACGCACGCTGGTGCAACCAGAAGTTCCAGGACCTGATCACCCGGGCCCGCGAAGTGATCGACAACGATGAACGCGCCAAGCTCTATAACGAGGCGTTGGCGGTGTACGATGAAGAACAGCCCTGGATCAGCATGGCCCACCCGAAAATGTTCACCGCCATGCGCGAGAACGTCGAAGGCTATGTGATCAACCCACTGACCAACAACAACTTCGCCACCACCAAGGTGAAGTAGAACAACAACAGCCGCCGGACCCTCTGCAAGGGGCCCGGCGGCACCGCCGTTCCGGCTGATGAGGTACCCCCGACAATGTTGAGTTTTATTGCCCGACGCCTGGGTCTGCTGATCCCGACTTTCTTCGGTATCACCCTGCTGACCTTCGCGCTCATACGCCTGATCCCCGGCGACCCCGTCGAAGTGATGATGGGCGAACGCCGGGTCGACCCCGAAATGCACGCCCAGGCCATGGAGCGCCTGGGCCTGAACAAGCCGCTGCCGGCCCAGTACCTGGACTATGTCGGCAAGCTCGCCCAGGGCGACCTGGGCGAATCCCTGCGCACCCGTGAGAGCGTATGGAACGAATTCCTCACCCTGTTCCCGGCAACCCTCGAGCTGGCCATGGCCGCCCTGCTGTTCGCCGGCGTCATCGGCCTGCTGGCCGGGGTGATCGCCGCGCTCAAGCGCGGCTCGCTGTTCGACCATGGGGTGATGGGCATCTCGCTGGCCGGCTATTCGATGCCGATCTTCTGGTGGGGCCTGATCCTGATCATGTTCTTCTCCGTGAGCCTCGGCTGGACACCGGTGTCCGGGCGCATCGACCTGCTCTACGACATCGAACCGAAAACCGGCTTCATGCTCATCGACACCCTGCTCAGTGACGAAGAGGGCGCATTCAAGGATGCGGTGATGCACCTGATCCTGCCGGCCATCGTGCTGGGCACCATCCCGCTGGCGGTGATCGCCCGCATGACCCGCTCGTCGATGCTCGAAGTGCTGCGCGAGGACTACATCCGCACCGCCCGCGCCAAGGGCCTGTCGCCGTCACGCGTGGTGTTCATCCATGGCCTGCGCAACGCGCTGATCCCGGTACTGACCGTGTTCGGCCTGCAGGTCGGCACACTGTTGGCCGGCGCCGTGCTCACCGAAACCATCTTCTCCTGGCCGGGCATCGGCAAATGGCTGATCGAAGCCATCGGCGCCCGTGACTACCCCGTGGTCCAGAACGGCATCCTGTTGATCGCCTGCCTGGTGATCCTGGTCAACTTCGTCGTGGACATCCTCTACGGCCTGGTCAACCCACGCATCCGTCATCAGCGCTGAGGCTCCCGTCATGACTAGCCCGATTCCGAAATCCGTGACCCCGTCCAGCGCGGTCGACCAGAGCTTGCTCTACCCCTCGCCCTACAAAGAATTCTGGCAGGCCTTCTCGCGCAACAAAGGCGCGGTGGCCGGCCTGGCCTTCATGATACTGGTGGTGTTCTGCGCCCTGTTCGCCCCCTGGGTGGCGCCGCACAACCCCAGCGAGCAATACCGCGACTTCCTGCTCACCCCGCCGGTGTGGCTGGAAGGCGGCACCTGGCAGTTCATCCTGGGTACCGACGAACTGGGTCGCGACCTGCTTTCGCGGCTGATCCAGGGCGCGCGCCTGTCGCTGCTGATCGGCCTGTCGTCGGTGGTGATGTCACTGATCCCGGGGATCCTGCTCGGCCTGTTCGCCGGCTTCTTCCCGCGCCTGCTCGGCCCTTCGATCATGCGCCTGATGGACGTGATGCTGGCCCTGCCCTCGCTGCTGCTGGCCGTGGCCATCGTCGCCATCCTCGGCCCAGGCCTGATCAATACCGTGATCGCTATCGCCATCGTCTCGCTACCATCGTATGTGCGCCTGACCCGCGCCGCCGTGATGGGCGAGCTGAACCGCGACTATGTCACCGCCGCGCGCCTGGCCGGTGCCGGCCTGCCGCGCCTGATGTTCGTCACCGTGCTGCCCAACTGCATGGCACCGCTGATCGTGCAGGCGACGCTGAGCTTCTCCTCGGCCATTCTCGACGCCGCCGCCCTGGGCTTCCTGGGGCTGGGCGTGCAGCCGCCAACCCCCGAGTGGGGCACCATGCTGGCCTCGGCCCGCGACTACATCGAGCGCGCCTGGTGGGTGGTGAGCCTGCCCGGCCTGACCATTTTGCTCAGTGTGCTGGCAATCAACCTGATGGGCGACGGCCTGCGCGACGCGCTGGACCCGAAACTCAAGAACGCCGCCTGAGGAGAACGCCATGTCACTGTTGCAGATCAACAACCTGAACGTGCGCTTCGGCGACGCCAACGCCATCCCTGTCGTGGACGGCCTCGACCTGGCCGTGGAAGCCGGCGAGATCCTCGCCATCGTCGGCGAGTCCGGCTCCGGCAAGTCGGTCACCATGATGGCCCTGATGGGCCTGATCGACGCGCCCGGCCGTATCACCGCCGATGTGCTCAACTTCGACGGCATCGACATGCTCAAGCTCAGCGGCCGCCAACGGCGCAAGGTGGTGGGCAAGGACATCGCCATGGTCTTCCAGGACCCGATGACCGCGCTCAACCCCAGCTACACCGTGGGCTACCAGATCGAGGAAGTGCTGCGCCAGCACCTCGGCCTCAAGGGCAAGGCCGCGCGCCAGCGCGCCCTGGAGCTGCTGAAGAAAGTCGAGATCCCGGCCGCCGAAAGCCGCCTGGACGCCTACCCGCACCAGCTGTCCGGCGGCATGAGCCAACGGGTGGCGATCGCCATGGCCATCGCCGGCGAACCGAAACTGCTGATCGCCGACGAACCGACCACCGCCCTGGATGTGACCATCCAGGCGCAGATCATGGAGCTGCTGGTCAACCTGCAGAAAGAGCGCAACATGGCGCTGATTCTCATCACCCATGACCTGGCCGTGGTCGCTGAAACCGCCAAGCGCGTGTGCGTGATGTACGCGGGCCAGGCTGTCGAAGTGGGCCAGGTGCCCGAACTGTTCGACATCCCCGCCCACCCGTACAGCGAAGCGCTGCTGGCGGCCATCCCCGAGCACAGCATCGGCGCCGAGCGCCTGGCGACCCTGCCCGGTATCGTTCCCGGCCGCTATGACCGCCCGCAAGGCTGCCTGCTGTCGCCGCGCTGCCCGTACGTGCAGGAAAACTGCCGCCGCCAGCGCCCGGCCCTCGATCCCCAGGCCCACAGCCTGGTGCGTTGCTTCTATCCGCTGAACCAGGAGGTGGCGTGATGACCGTCGTTCTATCCGCCCGTGAGCTGACCCGCCACTACGAAGTCTCCCGCGGCCTGTTCAAGGGCCATGCGCTGGTACGCGCGCTCAATGGCGTGTCGTTCGAACTGGAGGCCGGCAAGACCCTGGCCGTGGTCGGCGAGTCCGGCTGCGGCAAGTCCACCCTGGCCCGTGCGTTGACCCTGATCGAGGAACCCTCCTCCGGCTCGCTGCAGATCGCCGGGCATGAGGTCAAGGGCGCCAGCAAGGACCAGCGCAAGCAATTGCGCCGCGACGTGCAGATGGTGTTCCAGAGCCCTTACGCCTCGCTCAACCCGCGGCAGAAGATCGGTGACCAGCTCGCCGAACCGCTGCTGATCAACACTTCGCTGAGCAAGGCCGAGCGCCGCGAGAAAGTGCAGAAGATGATGGAGCAGGTGGGCCTGCGCCCCGAGCACTACCAGCGCTACCCGCACATGTTCTCTGGTGGCCAGCGCCAGCGTATCGCCCTGGCCCGGGCGATGATGCTGCAACCGAAAGTGCTGGTGGCGGACGAACCGACTTCCGCTCTCGACGTGTCGATCCAGGCCCAGGTGCTGAACCTGTTCATGGACCTGCAGAAGGAGTTCAACACCGCCTACGTGTTCATCTCCCACAACCTGGCGGTGGTGCGCCATGTGGCGGACCAGGTGCTGGTGATGTACCTGGGCCGGCCGGCGGAGATGGGGCCGAAGGAGGATATCTACGACAAGCCGCTGCATCCGTACACGCAAGCGCTGCTGTCGGCGACCCCGGCGATCCACCCGGATCCGCTGAAACCGAAGATCCGCATTGCCGGTGAGTTGCCCAACCCGCTGAACCCGCCGGATGGCTGCGCATTCCACAAACGCTGCCCCCATGCCACCGAGCGCTGCGCCAAGGAAGTGCCGGCGTTGCGCCAGGTGAGCACGCGGCAGGTGGCCTGTCACTATGCCGAGCAGTTTCTTTAAACGTTGGAACGCTGGGGCCGCTTCGCAGCCCTTTCGCGGCACAAGGCCGCTCCTACAGGGAAACGCGTTGCCTGTGTAGGAGCGGCCTTGTGCCGCGAAAGGGCCGCACAGCGGCCCCGGGGATCTCAATGCATAAAGAACCAGATCAGGATGATCACCGGGATCGGCACCCCAATCATCCACAGCAGTATCGAGCGCATGGCTGTTCTCCTTGTTCGGTGTTGAGCAAAGACAGTGCAGTGCTCGTGCCACTTGTATCAAAAGATAACATCCATTCGAATCAACACCTTGCCCGGCAAGTAGCCTGGCAAGACCGTGCAAAATGCCAGATCCATGCCCTTGCGCCTGGGTTTTCTGCAATGCACTATCAGGCCCATGACCGCCACTCCCCTCCCCGACGGCCCCGGGCAAACCCCGCTCACCGCCGACACCGTCATGCGCTACCACCTGTGCTGGAAGCATCGCGACCTCGACGGGGTGATGGCGCTCTACCACCCGGACATCCAGTACCACGACTTCTTCCAGAACCGCGTGCTCGGCTACGACGACCTGCGCGACTACGTGCGCGCCTGCCTGCCCCATGAAGCTGGCGAGGACATCGTCCACCGCGACCGCATCCGCGTCGACGGCTGCACCGCGTTCATCCAGTACCAGGTCACGGTTCAAGGTGGCGACGGGCTGGCAGCGTTCCAGTCCAGCGAAGCGATCACGGTCAAGGACGGGCTGATCTGGCAGGTCAACGAGTACGCCACGCTGGTGCGCCAGGGTAGCAGCGCCAGCCACCCGGGTCGGCCACGCCCAGCCACCAGCAGGCTGGGCCTGTCACCACGCCAACTGTCGACCATGGCCCAGGACCTGGAGCACTACTTCCAGGGCCAGCGCCCCTACCTCGACCCGGAACTGGACCTGCAGCAGGTCGCCGACGCAAGCGGCTACAGTCGCAACCAGATCTCCTACCTGCTCAACCAGGTGCTCGGGCAAAGCTTCTACCGCTACGTCAACCAGGCTCGCCTGCAACACCTGATCGCGAGCTTGGGCGACGGCAGCGTGCGCACACCCATCGACGAACTGGCTTTCAACGCCGGCTTCAACTCACTGTCAGCCTTCTACAAGTGTTTCCGCGAACACACTGGGTTGTCCCCGAAGGCCTACCTCAAGCAAATTTCCCTGCGTGCACGCACGTAAGACAGCCTTCCCCGCGCTTCACTAGGATCGCCCACAGACCTTTACCGGATGTGGAGCCCGCCCCGATGCAACCCCTGCGCACGATCAGCCTGTGGATGGACCAGCTCGACGAGCCGCTGTGCGCGCGCCCGGCCCTGCGCCAGGACCTTGACCTCGATGTGTGCATCATCGGTGCCGGCTATACCGGCCTGTGGACCGCCTACTACCTCAAGCGCCAGGCGCCCCAGCTCGATATTGCGGTGATCGAAGCCAACATCGCCGGCTTCGGCGCGTCCGGGCGCAACGGCGGCTGGCTGATGGGTAACCTGCTGGGCGAGGACCGCCTGCTCGCCACCCTCTCGCCACAGCAACGCCGTGAAAGCATCGACCTGCTGCATGGCATCCCCGACGAAGTCCACGACGTGCTCCAGCGCGAGGGTATCGACTGCGACTACCGCAAGGGCGGCGTGCTCTACTGCGCCGCCCGCTATCCAGAACAGGAGCGCAGCCTGCGCGCCTGGCTCGACAACCTCTACCGCCAAGGCATGAGCGAAGACGACTACCGCTGGCTACGCCCCGAACAACTGGACACCCAGTTGAAAGTCAGCAACCCCTACGGCGCCATCTACAGCCCCCATGTCGCCACGATCCAGCCGGCCAAGCTGGTACGCGGCCTGGCGCGGGCGGTCGAGGCCATGGGCGTGCCGATCTACGAGAACACCCCGGCCATCGATTGGCAGACCGGCGCAGTGCGCACCCCACTGGCACGCATTCGCAGCCACTGGGTGGTGCCCGCCGTCGAAGGCTACGCCGCCAGCTTGCCACCGCTCGGGCGTCACCAACTGCCCGTGCAGAGCCTGTTGGTGGCTACCGAACCACTGCCGGAATCAACCTGGGAACAGATCGGCCTGGGCCAGGGCCAGGCCTTCAGCGAAAGCAGCCGCCAGGTCACCTATGGCCAGCGCAGCGCCGACAACCGCCTGGTATTCGGCGCCCGCGGCGGCTATCGCTTCGGTGGACGCTTGCGCGAGGACTTCACCCTGAGCGAAAACGAGGTCGAACTGCGCCGCTACCTGTTCGGCGAGCTGTTCCCGCAGCTAAAGCACGTTCGCATCACGCATTCCTGGGGCGGCAACCTGGGCATGGCCCGACGCTTCCGCCCGCACATGCTGTGCGACCGCCAGCGCGGCATCGCCCTGTCCGGTGGCTATGGCGGCGAAGGCGTCGGCGCCACCAACCTGGGTGGCCGCACGTTGGCGGCACTGATTCTCGGTCAACACAACGCACTCACCGCCCAGCCCTGGGTGCATGACAACCGCCCCTTGTCGAGCCTGGCCAGCTGGCCACCCGAGCCCTGCCGCTGGCTGGGCTACAACGCGATCATCCAGAGCTTCGTCCACGAGGACCGGACCCTCGCCAACCCGGCCAGCGCCCCCTGGCGGCGGCGCCTGGCCAGCGGGTTGGCCGACTTCATGGAAGGCTTCATGCACTGACTTCCCTTCATCACCACACAGGATCCACCGGTCATGAGCATCACCCAGTTCAAGCACACCGACAGCGCCATCCTGGACAGCTCCACCCCGGTCGCCGTGCCCCTCGGCGAGCCGGTCGCGGTCACCTCGGTCACCTGCGTCGAGCGCAGCGATGGTGTCGAGACCGGTATCTGGGAGTGCACCCCGGGCCGCTGGCGACGGCAGATCGTGCAACAGGAGTTCTGCCATTTCATCAAGGGCCGCTGCACCTTCACCCCCGACGGTGGCGAGCCGCTTGTCATAGAAGCCGGAGACGCCCTGATGCTACCGGCCAACAGCCTCGGCACCTGGGATATCCAGGAGACCGTGCGCAAGACCTACGTACTGATTTTCTGATCCGCTGATCGCCTGCCTTCGATAACAACAGACAAAGCAAGGTAACCCCGACATGCGCACGCTCCTTCTCGCTCCCCTGATGCTGGCCGCAAGCGTTGCCAACGCCGCCGACTCGGTGAAGATCTACAACTGGTCGAGCTACATCGCCCCGGACACCCTGAAGAACTTCCAGCAGACCACCGGTATCGCGCCAACCTACGATGTGTTCGACAGCAACGAGACGCTCGACGGCAAGCTGATGACCGGCAACTCCGGCTATGACGTGGTGTTCCCCTCCAACCACTTCATGGCCCGGCAGATCCAGGGCAAGGCCCTGAAGCAGCTGGACAAGTCGCAGCTGCCGAACTGGAAGAACCTCAACCCGGTGCTGCTCAAGGCACTGGAGGTGAACGACCCGGGCAACCAGTACGGTTTCCCGTACCTGTGGGGCAGCACCGGCATCGGCTACAACATCGACAAGGTCAAGGCGGTGCTTGGCGACAACGCGCCGATCGATTCGTGGGACCTGTTCTTCAAGCCCGAATACCTCTCCAAGCTCAAGAGCTGCGGCGTGGCGGTGCTGGACAACGGCCCCGAGCTGCTGCCGATCGCCCTGCACTACCTGGGCTTGCCGCACCACAGCCAGAACCCGGCCGACTACGACAA
The DNA here is from genome assembly GCF_029478665.1 of Pseudomonas entomophila. Lineage (GTDB taxonomy): Bacteria > Pseudomonadota > Gammaproteobacteria > Pseudomonadales > Pseudomonadaceae > Aquipseudomonas > Aquipseudomonas entomophila_F. Next base: position 19,401 of record NZ_JARPQB010000011.1, on the reverse strand, counting down.
GGCCAAGGCGCTGTTGATGAAAGTGCGCCCGTATATCAGCTACTTCCACTCGTCGAAATACACCGGCGACCTGGCCAATGGCGACGTGTGCCTGGTGGTGGGCTTCTCGGGCGATGTGCTGCAAGCGAAGAACCGCGCCGAAGAGGCGAAGAACGGGGTGAAGGTGGGTTACTCGATCCCGAAGGAAGGCGCGCCGATGTGGTTCGACATGGTGGCCATGCCGGCCGATGCGCCCAATGAGAAGGCAGGGTATGCCTACATGAACTACCTGTTGCAGCCTGAAGTGATGGCGGGGATCAGCAACTTCGTGCAGTACGCCAATGGCAACCAGCAGGCTGACGCGCTGGTGGACCCGGCGATGAAGGGCAACACGATGATCTACCCGAGCGAGGACGTGATGGGCAAGTTGTATGCGCTGGAGGCGATGCCGGCGAAGATCGACCGCATCAGGACGCGGATCTGGACCAGCATAAAAGCAGGAAATTAACTGCGGGGTTTACGCTTACCCCTGTAGGAGCGGCCTTGAGCCGCGAAAGGGCTGCGTAGCGGCCCCGGGTTCAGTGTTCAACAAAGATCGCCGGGGCCGCTTTGCGGCCCTTTCGCGGCTAAAGGCCGCTCCTACAGGGTCAGGTGAAGACCTGTACGATCAGTGATGCTCGCGAGTCGCGCGGAACTTGATGTCCGGCCAGCGCTCTTCCATCAGCGACAGGTTGACCCGGGTCGGGGCCAGGTAGGTGAGGTGGCCACCACCGTCGATGGCCAGGTTCTCCATGGCCTTGTTCTGGAATTCCTCCAGCTTCTTCTTGTCGTCGCAGCTGATCCAGCGCGCCGACCAGACGGTGATCGGCTCGTAGGCGCACTCGACTTTGTACTCTTCCTTCAGGCGGCTGGCGACTACGTCGAACTGCAGCACACCGACCGCGCCGAGGATGATGTCGTTGCTGCGCTCGGGGAAGAACACCTGGGTGGCGCCCTCTTCGGCCAGCTGCTGCAGGCCCTGGCGCAGTTGCTTGGATTTCAGCGGGTCCTTCAGGCGCACACGGCGGAACAGCTCAGGGGCGAAGTGCGGGATACCGGTAAAGCCCAGCGCCTCGCCTTCGGTGAAGGTGTCGCCGATCTGGATGGTGCCATGGTTGTGCAGGCCGATGATGTCGCCGGCAAAGGCCTCTTCCAGTTGCTCACGCTCGGACGAGAAGAAGGTCAGCGCGTCACCGATGCGCAGGTCCTTGTTCAGCCGTACGTGACGCATCTTCATGCCCTTCTCGTACTTGCCCGAGCAGATACGCATGAAGGCGATGCGGTCGCGGTGTTTCGGGTCCATGTTCGCCTGGATCTTGAACACGAAGCCGGTGAATTTCTCCTCGACAGGCTCGACGGTACGCTCGTGGGCGACACGGCCCAGCGGGCGTGGCGCCCAGTCGACGACCGCGTCGAGCACATGGTCGACACCGAAGTTGCCCAGCGCGGTACCGAAGAACACCGGGGTCAGCTGGCCGTTGATGAACTCGTCCTGGTTGAACTCATGGCAGGCACCCTGCACCAGCTCCAACTGGTCGACAAACGAATCGTACTGGTCACCCAGGTGGGCACGGGCTTCGTCCGAATCCAGCTTCTGGATGATCTTGGCCTCGGTGCGCTCGTGGCCGTGGCCCGGGGTGTAGACGATGATGTAGTCGCCGGTGAGGTGGTACACGCCCTTGAAGTCGCGGTAGCAGCCGATCGGCCAGGTGATCGGCGCGGCCTTGATCTTCAGTACCGCCTCGATTTCGTCGAGCAGTTCGATCGGGTCGCGGATGTCGCGGTCGAGTTTGTTGATGAAGCTGACGATGGGCGTGTCGCGCAGGCGGCAGACGTCCATCAGGGCAATGGTGCGCGGCTCGACGCCCTTACCGCCGTCGAGCACCATCAGCGCCGAGTCCACCGCGGTCAGGGTGCGGTAGGTGTCTTCCGAGAAGTCCTCGTGGCCGGGGGTGTCGAGCAGGTTGATCATGTGCTCGCGGTAGGGGAACTGCATCACCGAGGTGGTGATGGAGATGCCGCGCTGCTTCTCCATTTCCATCCAGTCGGAGGTGGCGTGGCGGTCGGACTTGCGCGACTTCACGGTACCCGCGACGGAGATCGCCTTGCCCATCAGCAGGAGCTTCTCGGTGATGGTGGTCTTACCGGCGTCGGGGTGGGAAATGATGGCGAAAGTGCGGCGCTTCGCGACTTCGGCGGCCTGGTTGGTCATGGGAAATCGCCTGACTGGGGATTCAAAAAGGGGCGATATCATACCTGAAGTCACGCCCTTGGCCAAAGTCTGCAGCCTCCGTCAGTCCAGTGACGCGAATCAGTCCTGGCCTGGAAGCCCTTCAGCAAATCCATCCAGAGTAATGGGAGGACGGCCCGGCATGTGTGCGACCAACTCAAGCGTCCCACCCATGGCTTCGAGATAGTTGCGCAAGGTGGAAATAAGCATGTCGTTGCGTTTCTCGAACTTCGAGACATTGGCCTGGCGAATGTCGAGACGTTCGGCCATCCCCTCCTGGGTCAACTCGAGCGTCTTGCGCAAAGCCTGAAGCGTCATTTCCTCACGAATCAGCTCACGCCCTCGTTGCTCGGCTTCGGCGCGCAAGTCGGCCGGCAAGCTGTTCATGACCTCTTCAAGTGTCTTGGTCATTCCTCGTTCCTCTTTAACAGGTACTTTTCAAAACGCTTATCGGCGCGTCTGAGCAATCGTCGGTAGAACAGCCTTTCGCTCAATCCTGCCTTGTCACCGCCGACCAGAATCACGGCCTGGCGATCCGGGTCGAAGGCAAACGCGACGCGCCACACTCCACTACCAACGCGAAACCTCAGCTCTTTCATGTTCGGATGCTGGGATCCCTTCAAAGTATCCACCCTTGGCCTGCCCAGCTCAGGACCTTGGTGTTCGAGGAGCTTCAGCTGACCGATCAGTTCCCTCTTGACCGATCGCTCCAATGCGTCGAACTCAGCAACGAACTCCAGACAAAAACTGATCGACCAGGCCAATAAAATACCTCCGAGAGAATATTCCCTCAAGCGACTAAAAAATTTTTGTTCAGCTATGTTGCCCTTCCCGACAGGCACCTCAATAGCAGGCACTTCAACGCCTAAACGTAATATCTGCGCTTGTTTTTCGCGTGAAGATTCCTACAACCCAGTGATTAGCACTGGCCAAATGCCGCCCCAGATGGGAACCTTTACGCCCACGGAGACGTCCACTCCCCTGCAACCCGCCTCGGTTCAGGGCTGGTTTCACCCGCTTCACGAGCCCGACGGGGTTCGGCTCATGGCCTGATGCCGCGCATCGGGCTGCTACTCGCGACCACGCTGCCCGCCGCCAGGAATGGCCGGCCGCACGGGGGTGTGATCGCCGACTACAAAAAAGGAGTCCGCCTGTGGCTGCACGCTACGGAAAAGGGCTGTTGGGATGGGCCGCCGTGCTCGTCATCCTGGCCCTGCTGGTCCACTGGATCGGCATCGACACGATCGCCCGCTACCGCGACGATCTTGGGTTCTACCTGCAAGCGCACCTGGTTTTGGTGCTGGCTTCGATGGCGGCGGCGCTGGCCGTGGGCATCCCCGCCGGCATTGCCTTGAGTCGACCGCACCGGGTCGACAAGGCCGAGCGCTTCATGCAGTTTTTCAATGTTGGCAACACCATCCCTCCCCTGGCCGTCCTGGCCATCGCCCTGAGTGTCCTGGGCATCGGCGCCGGTCCCGCGATCTTCGCGCTGTTCCTCGCCTCCCTCCTGCCCATCGTGCGCAACACCTACGAGGGCCTGAAAAACGTCCCCGCCTCGCTCAAGGAAGCCGCCACCGGCATCGGTATGACCCCGCGCCAGCAGTTGTGGCAGGTGGAACTGCCCAACGCCGTGCCGATCATCGTCGGCGGGGTGCGGGTGGCCCTGGCGCTGAACGTGGGCACCGCGCCGCTGGCGTTCCTGATCGGCGCCAACAGCCTGGGCAGCCTGATCTTCCCCGGCATCGCCCTGAACAACCAGCCGCAGCTATTGCTCGGCGCCGCCTGCACCGCGCTGCTGGCCCTGGCGCTCGACGCCCTGGTGAGCTTCTCCAGCAAGCGCTGGCTGGAACGTGGCCTGGCCCGATAACAAGAGGGAAACCATGAAGAAGACAATCGCCTTGCTCCTGGGCGCGGCCCTGCTATGCGCAGGCTTTGCCCAGGCGGCGGACAAACCGCTGATCCGCATCGGCGCCCGGGTGTTCACCGAACAGACCGTGCTCGCCGAAATCACCGCCCAGTACCTGCGCGCCAACGGCTTCGACGTGCGGGTGACCTCGGGCCTTGGCAGCAATATCGCCCGCCAGGCCCAGGAAACCGGGCAACTCGACCTGATGTGGGAGTACACCGGGGTCTCGCTGGTGTCCTACAACCATATCGACGAACGCATGCCTAACGCCGCAGCCACCTACGCCCGCGTGAAGGCACTCGATGCGAACAAGGGCCTGGTCTGGCTGACCCCGTCGAAATTCAGCAACACCTATGCCCTGGGCCTGCCCAAGCAGGTGGCCGAAGCCTATCCACAAGTCAACACCATCAGCGACCTCAACCAGGTGCTGCATGCTGAGCGCACCCGCCACCACCTGGTAGCCCTGGACACCGAGTTCGCCAACCGCCCCGATGGCCTGGTCGGCCTGCGCGAGGTGTACGACCTGCCCCTGGACCGCCGCAACATCCGCCAGATGGATGGCGGCCTGGTGTACACCGCAATGCGCAATAACCAAGTGTTCGCCGGGCTGGTCTACACCACCGACGGGCGCCTGAACGCCTTCGACCTCAAGCTGCTGGCAGACGACAAGCACTACTTCCCCGACTACACGGCGGCGCCGGTGCTGCGCAAAGCGGTGCTGGACGCCCACCCGCAACTGGCCGCCCTGCTCAAGCCACTGGCCGAGCAGTTGGACGACGAGACCATGCGCCAGCTCAACGCCCAGGTCGATGTCGAGCACCGGAGCCCGACCGTGGTCGCCACGGCATTCCTGCGTGAGCACTCACTCGGCGAGGTACAACCATGAACCTGCTCGATACCTTTGCCCACCTCGACTGGGCCCAGGTCCTGCAACTGACCGGGCAGCATGTCACCCTGGTCGGCATCGCCGTGGGGCTGGCCATTATCGTCGGCGTGCCGTTGGGCATCCTGATGACCCGTTTCCCGGTGTTCGCCGGCCCCCTGCAAGCCAGCGCCACGGTGCTGCTGACCATCCCCTCGATCGCCCTGTTCGGCCTGCTGCTGCCGTTCTACTCGAAGTTCGGCCAGGGCCTCGGCCCGTTGCCAGCGATCACGGCCGTGTTCCTCTATTCGCTGCTGCCGATCCTGCGCAACACCTACCTGGCCCTGACCAACGTCGAGCCCGGCATCCGTGAAGCGGCCCGTGGCATCGGCATGACCTTCGGCCAGCGCCTGCGCATGGTCGAGCTGCCCATCGCCGTGCCGGTGATCCTCGCCGGCGTGCGCACCGCCGTGGTGATGAACATCGGCGTGATGACCATCGCCGCCACCATCGGCGCCGGCGGCCTGGGCGTGCTCATCCTCACCGCCATCAGCCGCAGCGACATGTCGATGCTGCTGGTCGGCGCCGTGCTCGTCAGCCTGCTGGCGATCATCGCCGACCTGCTCCTGCAAGCCCTGCAACGTGCCCTGACTCCAGAAGGACTGCGCCCATGATCGAACTGAACAACCTCAGCAAGACCTTCACCGCCAACGGCAAGGACGTCAACGCCGTCGACGCGGTAAGCCTCACCGTCAACGAGGGCGAGATCTGCGTGTTCCTCGGCCCCTCCGGCTGCGGCAAGAGCACCACGCTGAAGATGATCAACCGCCTGATCACCCCCACCTCCGGCCAGGTTTTTATCAACGGCGAGGACACCAGCGCGCTGGACGAAGTCACCCTGCGCCGCCAGATCGGCTACGTGATCCAGCAGATCGGCCTGTTCCCCAACATGACCATCGAGGAGAACATCACCGTGGTCCCGCGCCTGCTCGGCTGGGGCAAGCAGAAATGCCACGACCGCGCCCGCGAGCTGATGCACATGATCAAGCTCGAGCCCAAGCAGTACCTGCAGCGCTACCCCCGTGAGCTGTCCGGTGGCCAGCAGCAGCGTATCGGCGTGATCCGCGCCCTGGCCGCCGAGGCGCCGGTATTGCTTATGGACGAGCCGTTCGGCGCGGTCGACCCGATCAACCGCGAGCTGATCCAGCACGAGTTCTTCGAGATGCAGCGGGCGCTGAACAAGACCGTGATCATGGTCAGCCATGACATCGACGAAGCGATCAAGCTGGGTGACAAGATCGCCATCTTCCGTGCCGGCAAGCTGCTGCAGCTGGATCATCCGGACACGTTGCTGGCCCATCCGGTGGATGATTTCGTCAGCAACTTCGTCGGCCAGGACAGCACGCTGAAACGCCTGTTGCTGGTGCGTGCCGAGGATGCCGCGGACAACGCGCCATCGGTGAGCCCGGAAACGCCGGTGAGCGATGCGCTGGAACTGCTGGATGAGCATGACCGGCGCTATGTGGTGGTCACCGACGGGCAGAACAAGGCGCTGGGGTATGTGCGCAGGCGCGACATGCATCGCCAGCAAGGGGCGTGCGCGGACTTCCTGAGGGCGTTCAATGCCACGGCGTCCCACGACGAACACCTGCGCATCCTGCTGTCGCGGATGTACGAGTTCAACCGGGCGTGGTTGCCGGTGCTGGATGCCGAGCAGGTGTTTCTGGGAGAGGTGACGCAGGAGTCGATTGCGGCGTACCTGAGCTCGGGGCGCTCGCGCGGGGCGAAGACCTCGATCGTGTCGCCGGCCGAGGTGGTGGTCGCCTGAGCCGGCCTCATCGCGGATAAATCCGCTCCTACAGGATTGGCGCAGGCCCTGTAGGAGCGGATTCATCGGCGATGAAGGCGACGCGCTATCAGAACCCTACACTGGCCTGCACATAGAACGTACGCGGCTCACCCACATAGAGCCCGGCATTGTTGTCGCTGGAGCGGGTGAAGTACTGCTTGTCGAAGAGGTTCTTCACCCCCGCCGCCAGCTTCAGGTTCGACAGCTGCGGCCCGAACGCATAACCACCGCGCGCATGCCAGGTCACGTAACCCGGAATGTCGCCATATTGCCCATCGGCACTCGGCTCGGTGATGTAGTTGCCGTTGAAGCTGCCGTCGGCATTCATGCCGGTGCCCGGCGCACGTTGCTTGGATTGGGCGTAGGCGTCCAGGTTCCAGGTCCAGTGGTTGACCTCGTAGCGCAGCCCGGCCGTGGCCACCGTGCGCGAGTAGAACGGCAGGTCGCGGCCCTTGAAGCCGGGAATCTCGCCTTCGTAGGTGGCGCGGGTATAGGTGTAGCCACCGTTGACCGACAAACCTTCCAGGCGCGGATCGAGCCCCGCCAGGTCATAGCGCACCGACGCCTCGATCCCCTGGTGCTTGGTGGCCCCCAGGTTGGTCCAGCCAATGTCGTTGCTGATGTACTGCAGCTCGTCGTCGAAGTCGATGTAGAACGCGGTCAACTCGCCGGCGAAACCACCGTTGTCATAGCGCGTGCCCACCTCGTAGGTCTTGGCCTTCTCCGGCTCCAGGCCATTGGCCGTGTTGTTGCCGGTACCGCCCTGGCCCAGCTGGAAGTACTGCAGGCTGCCGAACGACGTCTCGTAGTTGGCGAACACTTTCCAGGCATCGGAGAGGTGGTACATCACGCTCAGCGCCGGCAGCGGCTCGTTGCTGGTGATGCTGCGGTTCTTCTCCGGCACTGGCCGGTTGTTGGCGTCCAGCACCGGACGGTCGCGCCAGTCGGTGTTGATGTGCTCGAAACGGATGCCTGGGGTGATGGTCCAGTTACCCACGTCGATCTTGTCGTCGATGTAGTAGGCGCTGGCCTCGGTGCCGCCGCTGCGGTCCTGGAACACATGGCCGTCGGAGGTCGGAGTAACGGTCGGTACGTTGTCGATCAGCGCCAGGCGCGTCGATTGCTCACGCATCGCTTCTTTCAGGTAGCGGTAACCGACGCTGACTTCCTGGGTGGTCGGGCCGGCGAAGAAGATCCGCGACACCCGCGGCTCAATGGCGAAGGTGTGATAGTTGCGCGGGTACGACGACAGGGTCTTCATGTCGCGCGCGGCGATGGCGCTGCCACGGAAGCTGTCGGTGTAGTAGGTCAGCACTTCGAACTGGGTGGCGTCGTCGAGCTGGCGCTGCCACTTGAACGACACGTCCTTGCGCCGGCCGGCGAAGTAGTCGTAATCACGCAGCGACTGGTACGGGTTGCTGTCGTACTGCGCCTGGGTCAGGCCACCAGGCATGTCGGCGCGGCCGTCGTAGTAGTGGAAGTTGAGCCAGAACTCGTCGACATCAGTGGGGGCCCAGTGGGTCTTGAGCATGACGTCATCGATGTCGTTGCCATTGTTGCTTTCGCGGTAGCCGTTGCCATTCACCCCGGTGTACAGCAAGGCCACGCCCATGCCGTTGTCGGCGGTGCCACCGGCGAACGCCGACTCGGTGTGCTTCCAGCCGCCGTGCTGGGAGGTTTCCAGGGTGGTGGACAGTTCCGCCGAGGCTTTCTCGGGGATCGCCCGGGTCACGAAGTTGATCACCCCGCCGACGTTCTGCGGGCCGTAGCGCACGGAACCGGCGCCGCGCACCACATCGATGCTGTCGAGGTTGCCCGAGGAAATCGGCGCCATCGACAGCTGCGGCTGGCCGTAAGGGGCGAAGGCCGCCGGGATGCCATCGATCAGCACGGTCGAGCGCGGCGACAGGCGCGAGGTCAGGCCACGCACACCGACGTTCAGCGACAGGTCGCTACCGCCAGTACCGTTGGAGTCCTGCACCTGCACGCCGGGAATACCGCGCAGTACATCGCGCACGTTCATCGCGCCCTGCTCCACCATCGCCTCGCGACGCACCACGGTTCGCGCGCCCGGGTGGTTCTGCACCACGCTCTGCTCGGCGTCGCCCAACCAGTCGCCGACCACCTTGACGTCGGTGGGCGCCAGTTCGAGGCTGCCGGTGGTGAGGGTGCCGGCAGCCTGGGCCGGCTTGACCACCACGGTGTCGGCGGACTGCTCGTAGGTCAGCCCGCTGCCCTGCAACAGCTGCGCCAGCGCCTGCTCCGGCGCCAGGTTGCCCGACACGGCCGGGGCCTGCTTGCCGGCCACCAGTTCGGGGCTGAAGAACAGTTGCAGACGGGTCTGCTGGCCCAGTTGTTTCAGGGCAGTAGCCAGAGGCTGCGCCTGGATCTGGATAGTCTCGGCATAGCTGTTGCCAGCGGCGGCGCTGACCGCCAGGGCCAGCGCCAGGCGGCGCAACTGGAGAAGGGGCTTATTGTTGTTCACGTCTTCGATGGGTCCTGAAAGTCGGGATAAACGCCAACCGCATGCAAATGGAAATGCTTGGCAGTTGCAGCTGGCGGGGAAGACGAACGAGCGGAAAAAAACCTGAATCTATTTCGAAATAATTTCGCTGGAGCCATCCGCGTGCTGCTTGATCGCCACCGGCAGGATGTTCGGCAAGGCGCGCAGCAGCGCATCGGGGTCATCGCTGCTGAAGGTGCTGGACAGGCGCAGGTTCGCCACTTTGCCAGGCGCGACACGCAGGGGCTGGGCGCGATAACGCGAGACTTCGGCGACCACTTCGCTGAGCGGGGCGTTGTCGAACACCAGCTTGCCCTGGCGCCAGGCCGTCAGCGCATTGGCATCGATGGCGTAGGGCGCGGCGACCTGGCCGTGGGCGTCGATGCGCGAACCCTGGCCGGCACCGAGCAGCGCCAGCGATTCGCCCGCGCCCCGGACCCGTACCGACCCCTGTTCGACCGCGACACGCGTGCTGTCCCGGTCCTGACGTACATCGAAGCGCGTGCCCGTCACGGTCACATCCCCCTGGGCGGTGCTCACCACAAATGGCCGATCGCTGTCATGGGCGACGATGAACATCGCCTCGCCCTGGCCCAACCGCACGTGACGGCGGCCGGGGGAAAAGTCGACCTGCAACCGGGTGGCGCTGTTGAGCTCCAGCTGCGACCCGTCGGGCAACTCGACCTGGTGGCGCTCACCCAGGGCGGTTTGCAAGGTGTCCTGGTGGTTCAGTTGCTGGTACTGCCAACCCACCCAGCCCAGGCCGAGGGCCACGACCGCCACGCTGGCGGCCAGTGCCTGGCGCAGCAGGCGACGGCGCGGCAACGGGCGTACAGAGTCGGGCTCGCACAGTGCCTCGAGGCGCTGGCGTGGGATGAAATCGGCGGCGCGCCATAGTTGCGTCAGCCGCTCGTACTCCTCGCGGTGCTGCGGATGCTGTGCCAGCCACCGGCCAAAACCCGCCTGCAGTTCACCGTCGCGCGGCGCGTCCTGAAGCCGGGTGAACCATACGGCGGCCTGCTCGCGCACGTGCTGTTTCATCAATGGGGTCTCCTGACTCATCTGGCCGACACATCCAGGTGCTCACGCAGATGTCGGAGCGTGCGGATCATATACTTTTCGACCATGTTCTTGCTCAAGCCCATGCGCTCGGCGATTTCGGCCTGGGTCAGGCCCTCGAGCTTCTGCCAGATGAAGACCCGGCGACAGTTGAGCGGCAGCGCTGAAAGCGCCCGCTCCACGGAGGCAGCCAGCTCCAGGGCATGCACATAGGCCTCGGGGTCGTCATGGCCCGCCGCCCCTTCCTCGAATGCCTCCAGTTCAAGGGCCTGGCGACGGTCCTCGCGGCGGAAACCATCGACGGCAATGTTGCGGGCGGTCTGGTGCAGATAAGCGCGCGGTTGCTCGACCTGCTCGTTCGGGTTCTCCAGAACCCGCACGAAGGCGTCATGGGTGAGGTCCTCGGCCTGCTGACGACTGCGCAGCTTGCGCGTCCAGGTGCCGATCAGCTCGTGGTAGTGGTCGAGGAAGCCTTTGTGTCCGGACACGGGTGTGTTCATCAGGGAGGCAGGGCGAGGTCGCGAATAGTAATGTTTCTCATCAACAACGGCAATCGGTGCATTGTCAGTCCGACCAAGGGCGAGCAGCGGGTGCGATGACAATTTTTTTTGCTGATTTCATGCGCGGGGGAGGCGCGGGCTTCGTGGCCATAAATATGAACACTGCCGGCCTCATTGCGGGTAAACCCGCTCCTGCAGAAAAGCGCTGGATCCCTGTAGGAGCGGGTTTACCCGCGATGGGGTCAACACGGTCCATTCCACTATTTTTTACGCTTGCACAAGGCCTGGGAACATATGCCGGTCATGTGGGTCGGTTATTCAGGTGACAGCTCATCGATCCACGGCGAAACCACCGGGTTTGCCTGTTGATCTTGCGGTTTTCACGCCCTAAAGTGCGCGCCGAACGTCCATGCTGGAAACGATCCATCCGGCTCAAGTACTGACGACGAGACAGCAAGGTCACCCGCCGCTCCGCACCACGGGCACGGTTGACCTTTTTGCTTTCGGCGACATGCCTTGGGAAGTAGGCGAACCAAAGTGGGGATACGGAGGGCGTTCAGTTTGCTGCCACTTATCTTTTCAGTTTGCCCATGGAGCCCTTGAGCATGTCGATCCAGGTCGAAGACTATTTCGCACGCGACACCTTCCAGAAAATGAAGGCGTTCGCCGACAAGCAGGAAACCCCGTTCGTACTCATCGACACCCAGATGATCAGCCAGGCCTATGACGACCTGCGCGCCGGTTTCGAGTTCGCCAAGGTGTACTACGCAGTGAAAGCCAACCCGGCGGTCGAGATCATCGACCTGCTGAAGGAGAAAGGTTCGAGCTTCGACATCGCCTCGATCTACGAGCTGGACAAGGTGATGGGCCGTGGCGTCAGCGCCGATCGCATCAGCTACGGCAACACCATCAAGAAATCCAAGGACATCCGCTACTTCTACGAGAAGGGCGTGCGCCTGTACGCCACCGACTCCGAAGCCGACCTGCGCAACATCGCCAAGGCCGCGCCAGGCTCGAAAGTCTATGTGCGCATCCTCACCGAAGGCTCCACCACCGCCGACTGGCCGCTGTCGCGCAAGTTCGGCTGCCAGACCGACATGGCCATGGACCTGCTGATCCTCGCCCGCGACCTGGGCCTGGTGCCTTACGGCATCTCCTTCCACGTCGGTTCGCAGCAGCGCGACATCAGCGTGTGGGACGCGGCCATCGCCAAGGTCAAGGTGATCTTCGAGCGCCTGAAGGAAGAAGACGGCATCGAGCTGAAACTGATCAACATGGGTGGCGGCTTCCCGGCCAACTACATCACCCGTACCAACAGCCTCGAGACCTACGCCGAAGAGATCATCCGCTTCCTCAAGGAAGACTTCGGCGACGACCTGCCGGAAATCATCCTCGAGCCGGGCCGTTCGCTGATCGCCAACGCCGGCATCCTGGTCAGTGAAGTGGTGCTGGTGGCACGCAAGTCGCGCACCGCGGTCGAGCGCTGGATCTACACCGACGTGGGCAAGTTCTCCGGCCTGATCGAAACCATGGACGAAGCCATCAAGTTCCCGATCTGGACCGAGAAGAAAGGCGAGACCGAAGAAGTGGTCATCGCCGGCCCGACCTGCGACAGCGCCGACATCATGTACGAGAACTACAAGTACGGCCTGCCGCTGAACCTGGCGATCGGTGACCGCCTGTACTGGCTGTCGACCGGCGCCTATACCACCAGCTACAGCGCGGTGGAGTTCAACGGCTTCCCGCCGCTGAAGGCCTACTACCTGTAATACCGAACGGGGCCGCAAGGCCCCGTTTTCGCATCCATGGTGAGCGCCGGTGGCAGCGGGCTTGCCCCGCGACGAGGCCGGCACAGGCTCGTCAGGTTCCGCGCTGTTCGATCTCCTCGGCATACCGCGCCGCGAAAGTCGTCAACACCGGCCCGGCCCCCTGCAAAGTCACCAGCGCACTGCGCAGGAAACTCAGGTTGCCCTCGACCCGCGCCCGATCCAGCCAGGGCCCGGCCTCAGCCACCTCGCCCCGCTCGACCAGCACCAGCGCAAGGCTGAACATCCCGCGAAAATCCCCCGCCTCGGCCGAACGCCGATACCAACGCACCGCCCGTGCCGGGCTCGCGGTCGTGGCAATGCCCTGCTCCAGGTAACGCCCATACAGGTTCATCGACTTGGCATGCCCCTGGTGGGCGGCCTTTTCGTAACAAGCCAACGCCTGGAACTGGTCGGCCGGCACCCCGCGTCCGGTGGCCAGCAGGTTGCCCAGGTTGTACATGCCCCAGTCCAGCCCAGCATCAGCCGCATGCGCATAGTGTATGGCCGCCTGCGCCAGGCTCACTTCACCACCCCAACCGTGCTCCAGACAACGGCCGAGCATGTTGTGCGCCATGGCGCTGCCGCCCTGGGCGGCGATGGCGAACCAACGGCGAGCCACGCAGGCATCCTCTTCGATACCGCGCCCATCGAGCAGGATCTGCCCGAGCAACAGCTGCGCCTCGACCGCGCCCTGCCCGGCCGCTGCCAGAATCGCCTGGGCGGCTTGGCCAGGGCTGTGCTCGAGCATCGCCTGCAGCCCGGCGACATCCACGACCTCTTCACGACGCAATTGATAGGACACGGCTCAAACCTCGGCCCAGCGGCGCAACAGGTTGTGGTAGGTGCCGGTCAACTGCAGCAGCGACGGGTGCTCCGGCACATCGGCGGTGAGTTGGCGGATGGCGTTGTCCATCTCGAACAGCAGGGTGCGCTGGCTATCCTCGCGCACCAGGCTCTGGGTCCAGAAGAACGCCGCGTAGCGCGCGCCACGGGTAACCGGGTTGACCTTGTGCAAGCTGGTGCCTGGGTACAGCACCATGTCGCCGGCCGCCAGCTTGACCTGCTGCACACCGAAGGTGTCCTGGATCACCAGCTCGCCGCCGTCGTAGCTGGCCGGATCACTCAGGAACAAGGTCGACGACAAATCGGTGCGGATACGCTCCGGGCTGCCTTTGGGCTGGCGCAGGGCATTGTCGATGTGGAAGCCGAAGTTGCCACCCTCGCGGTAGCAGTTGATCAGCGGCGGGAACACCTTGTGCGGCAGCGCCGCCGACATGAACAGCGGGTTGCGCCACAGTCGGTCGATCAATGCGTTGCCGATTTCCTTGGCCAGGGCATGCCCCTCGGGCAACTGAAGGTTGTGCTTGGCCTTGGCCGACTGGTAGCCGGCCGTGACCTTGCCATCGGCCCAGTCGGCCTGCTCCAGGGCCTCGCGGATACGCGAGATTTCGTCGGCATCGAACAGCCCGGGAATGTGAAGCAGCATGGCAATGGCACCTGATGCGGAAAGAGAGCCGCCAATGATATTGATTACCTTTTACGGATCACAAGCCCCCTTGATCCAGCCGTGACGTATGAGCCCGTAAAAACCGTAAGGTGAAATTGTAAAGAATGTAAATTTCTGTCGAATGGTAACGCTTCTCAATTGTTCCTTACATTCGCTTACATTAACATCCGCGGCCTTCATACCTTGGGGAAGGTCTACAACAATGCGTCACGTGCCAACCGCTGTGAGTTCACCACGTCTGCTCGTCTCCGCCATCGGCATGGCGATCACCGCCACCTCCGCCTATGCCGCCGATCCTGCCGCCAGCCATGCCGTCACCCTCGATGCCACCAGCATCAACGGCAAGGCCGAGCAGGCGAGCACCGACTACAAGGTCGAGAAAGCCTCCTCGCAGAAGTACACTGCACCACTGGTGGACACCCCACGCTCGGTCACCGTGATCCCGCAGCAGGTGATCAAGGACACCAACGCCCTTAACCTGCAGGACGCCCTGCGCACCGTGCCGGGCATCACCTTCGGTGCCGGCGAAGGCGGCAACCCGCAAGGCGATCGCCCCTTCATTCGCGGCTTCGACGCCCAGGGCGACACTTACCTGGACGGCGTGCGCGATACCGGCGCGCAGACCCGCGAAATCTTCGCCATCGAATCGGTGGAAGTGGCCAAGGGCCCGAACTCGGCCATCGGTGGCCGTGGCGCCGCCGGCGGCACCATCAACCTGGTAAGCAAGCGCGCGCACCTGGGCAACTCGCTGGACGGCGCCTGGACCTGGGGCAGCGACCAGACCCAGCGCTACACCTTCGACGGCAACTACCAGTTCAGCGACAGCGTGGCCGGGCGCCTCAACCTGATGACCCACGAGAGCAACGTCGCCGGCCGCGACAAGGTCAACTACGACCGCTGGGGCATCGCCCCGTCCCTGGCCTTCGGCCTGGGCACGCCAACCCGCGTCAACCTCGACTACTACCACCTGGAAAGCGACGACCTGCCGGACTCGGGCATCCCGTACAGCGTGCCTAGGGCAGGCAGTGCCGCACGGACTTCGGCGCATCCGGACAAACCGGTAGACGGTGGCGACAGTGACAACTTCTACGGTCTGACCGGACGCGATTTCCGCAAGACCCGTGTCGATATCGCGACCTTTGCCATCGAGCACGACCTGTCCGACACGCTGACCATCAAGAATACCCTGCGCCACGGCAACAGCATGCAGGACTACGTGCTGACTCAGCCTGACGACAGCGCCGGCAACGTCAACAACAATGGCGTCTGGCGTCGCGCCAATACCCGTGTGGGCAACACCGCCACCACCACCAACCAGACCGACCTGTTCGGCGAGTTCTACCTGGGCGGCCTGAAGAACAGCTTCTCCACCGGCGTCGAGTTCACCAAGGAAGAGTCCGACCGCCAGAGCTACACCGTCACCCCCAACAGCAAGCTGACCTGCACCGGCCCAGGCAGCGGCGGCAGCTGCACCTCGCTGGACAACCCGAACCCGGACGACAACTGGGTCGGCACCGTCGCGCGTAACTACGCAGGTACCAGGACCAGCAGCAAGACCCGTGCGCTCTATGTGTTCGACACTCTGGAGCTGACCCCGCAATGGCTGCTGAACATGGGCCTGCGCTACGACCACTTCGACACTGATTACCGTGGCTACAACGCCGACGGCAGTACCGCGGTGAGCAGCAAGGGCGTACCTGCCAAGGGCCAGGACACCAGCGAGTTCATCACCGGCCAGGTGGGCCTGGTGTGGAAACCGGCGGACAACGGCAGCATCTATGTGTCCTACGCCACCTCCGCCACGCCGCCCGGGGCCATGCTCGGCGAGGGTACCGAGGGCAACCCGCTGGGCAACACCACTGACCGTTCCGGCAACCTGCTGAGCAGTGACATGGAGCCGGAGGAAACCACCAACTACGAGATCGGCACCAAGTGGGACCTGCTCGACCAGCGCCTGTCCCTGGCTGCGGCGCTGTTCCGGACCGAGAAGGAAAACGCCCGGGTCCAGGTCGACACCACCACCTACGAGAACGTCGGTGAAACCCGCGTTCAGGGCATCGAGCTGTCGGCCAGCGGCAAGCTGACCGACAAGTGGCAGGTGTTCGCCGGCTACACCTACATGCAGGCCCGCCAGATCGATGGCGGCCCGCTGGGCAAGGCGAACGACGGCAACCAGTTGCCCAATACGCCGAACAACAGCGCCAGCCTGTGGACCACCTACCAGCTGACGCCGAAGCTGACCGTCGGTGGTGGCGCCTTCTATGTCGATGACGTCTACGGCAGCGTAGCCAACACCACCATGGTCGACAGCTACGTACGCTACGACGCCATGGCCGCCTACAAGCTGACCAAGAACATCGACCTGCAACTGAACGTGCAGAACCTCACCAACGAGGTCTACTACGACAAGGCGTACTCCACCCACTTCGCCAACCAGGCGGCGGGCCGGACCGCACTGCTGACCACCAGCGTGCACTTCTAAAGGTCGCCCCCCAAGCCCCGTCCATGGTCATGGACGGGGCTTTTGCGTATCAAGGCATAATGCACGCCGCGCGGGCTCTGGCGGCAACACAAGGTGATCGATGTGGTGAAGAAGACACTGTTCCAATTGCACTGGTTCTTTGGCATCACCGCAGGCCTGGTGCTGGCGCTGATGGGCATCACCGGCGCCATCTGGTCGTTCCAGGAAGAACTGCTGCGCGCATTCAACGCCGACGTGCTCAAGGTCGAGGTGCGCCAGGAGGGCGTGCTGCCACCGGCCGAGCTGGTACGCCGGGTGGAGAGCGCACAAGGCGACAAGGTCTCGATGCTCTGGGTGGATACCCGTGAAGGCAACGCCGCGCGGATCTTCTTCACCCCGCCTCCAGGCAAGCGCCGTGGCGAGCTGCGCTATGCCGACCCATACACCGGCGAACTCAGGGGCGATGTCGCGGGGCTGGGCTTCTTCGACTTCGTGCTCAACCTGCACCGCTTCCTGGCCATGGGTGATACTGGCCGGCAGATCACCGGTGCATGCACCCTGATGCTGATCTTCTTCTGCCTTTCCGGCCTGTACCTGCGCTGGCCGCGCCAAGCGCTGAACTGGCGAGCCTGGCTGACCCTGGACTGGGCGAAGAAAGGCCGTGCGTTCAACTGGGACCTGCATGCGGTCTTTGGCACGTGGTGCCTGCTGTTTTATCTGCTGTTCGCCCTGACCGGGCTGTTTTGGTCCTATGAGTGGTATCGCGAAGGCCTGAACACGCTGTTGGCCGACAAGCCGGCCGCAGGCGAACAGAAGCGCGGCGAAGGACGTGGTGGCCGCCATGGCCCGCCCAAGGCCGACAACAACGCGCCACCGCTGGTGGTCGACTACGACGCCATCTGGGCCAACCTGAAGGAGGTTGCCGGCCCTGGGTTGTCGACCTACAACCTGCGTCTGCCGCCTGCGGGGGGACAACCGGCGACCCTGTTCTACCTGCTCGAAGGCGCCGACCACGAGCGCGCACTCAACACCCTCACCCTCGATCCGGCCACCGGCCAGATCAAGCGTCACGAGCGGTACGCCGACAAATCGTTCAAGGCCCAACTGCTGCAGAGTGTCTACGCCCTGCACGTGGGCAGCTATTTCGGCCTGCCGGGGCGGATCATCGTCACTATCGCCAGCCTGACCATGCCGCTGTTCTTCGTCACTGGCTGGCTGCTGTACCTCGACCGTCGCCGCAAGAAGCGCCAGGTCCGCGCCGCCCGTGGTGCGGTGGACACCGTAGCGAACACGGGTGACAGCTGGCTGATCGGCTTCGCCAGCCAGAGCGGCTTCGCCGAGCAGTTGGCCTGGCAGAGCGCTGGCCAGTTGCAGGCTGCCGGGCTGGCGGTACAGGTGCGCCCACTGGCGGAACTGGGCGAGCCAGAATTGCGCCAGGCCAAGCGCGCGCTGTTCGTGGTCAGCACCTTCGGTGACGGCGAGGCGCCGGACAGCGCCCGCGCCTTCGAACGCAAGGTGCTGGGCCAGCCCTGGGCGCTGGAGCACCTGGACTATGCCCTGCTTGCCCTGGGCGATCGTCAATACCCGCACTTCTGTGGCTTCGCCCGGCGCCTGCAGGCCTGGCTCGGTGAACGTGGCGCCAGCAGCGCCTTCGGCGCGGTTGAAGTGGACAACGCCGACCCCGCCGCGCTGCAACGGTGGCAGCAGGAACTGGCCCGGCTGACCGGCGCCCGCCCGGTGGTCGCCTGGCAGCCGCCGAGTTTCGACAATTGGCGCCTGACCCGACGAGAGCTGCTCAATTCTGGCAGCCAGGGTGCCCCTGTGTACCTGCTGGGCCTGCTGCCACCGGCACCTGTGACCTGGGAAGCGGGAGACCTGGTGGAAATCCTGCCACGCCACGGCCAGGTACGTGTCGACGCCTTCCTCACCGGGCTCGGGCTGCCCCCTGAAAGCCCCGTACAACTGGACGGCCTGAACGAAACCCTCGCCCAGGCCCTGGCTAGCCGCCAGTTGCCGCAGAGTCGCGAGCATCTGGTCGGCCTGCACGCCCAGGCGCTGGTCGATGCGCTGATCCCGCTGACAGCGCGGGAATACTCGATCGCCTCCATCGCCAGCGATGGCGTGCTGGAACTGATCGTGCGCCAGGAGCGCCACCCCGACGGCAGCCTGGGCCTGGGTTCAGGTTGGCTGACTGAGTACCTGCCGTTGGACGGCACGGTGAGCCTGCGCCTGCGGCGCAACAGCAGCTTCCACCTGCCCGAGGTGTCCGCCCCCCTGGTTCTGATCGGCAACGGTACTGGCCTGGCCGGGCTGCGCAGTTTGCTCAGGGCACGTATCGCGACCGGCGAGCCACGCAACTGGCTGCTGTTCGGCGAACGTAACCAGGCCCATGACCTGCTGTGCGGCGACGAACTGCAAGGCTGGCTGCGCGGTGGCGACCTGCAACGGCTGGACCTGGCGTTTTCGCGGGATCAGGTGGAGAAGGTCTATGTGCAGGATGTGCTGCTGCAGCACGCCGCCGAGTTCAAGCGCTGGGTCGACGAGGGTGCGTGCGTGTATGTCTGCGGCAGCCTGCAAGGGATGGCGGCGGGCGTGGATGCGGCACTGCACGGGATGCTGGGAGCAGATAGCGTGCAACAGTTGATCGAGGATGGGCGGTATCGGCGGGACGTGTACTGATCTTGCGACTGTTCGCCGG